>DASRFM010000055.1:0-71518 GCA_035651575.1 Burkholderiales bacterium
CTGCTGGGCAGCATCTCCGAGTTCTGCCGCCGCACCGGCATGGCCGAGTCGACGTTCGGCCGGCGCGCGGTGAACGACGGCAAATTCGTCGCGCGGCTGCGCGACGGCGCGCGCGTCACGCCCGAGACGCTCGAGCGCGTCAATCTCTTCATCACCCGGCACGGCCACGCCGGCAGCGGCGAGTCGCCGCCCGAGCTGATGGCGCTCATCTCCGGCGGCATGGTTTCCAGAAAGACGGAAGCTCATGAAACCGCGAAGCCGGAGAAGAACTTCCGCTTCTTCGACAACCGGCAGAAATACCTGCTGTTCGTCAATACCTGCAGCGAGAAGGAGGTCGTCGCGCGGCGCGTCGGCCTGGAGCTCGGCCACATCCATCCGCAGCCGCCCGCGATCCGCCTGTTCGATGCCGGCATGGGCGACGGCACCGTGCTCGCGAGCGTGATGCGCGAGATGCACCGGCGCTTCTCCACGGTGCCGCTCTATATCGTCGGCAAGGAAATCAGCCTCGAGGACGTGCGTCTTTCGCTGCGCAGGATGGCGGACCGCTTCTACGAGCATCCCGCCACGGTGCTGGTAGTGACCAACATGTATTACACCGAGGCGCCTTGGCTCACCCCGCGTGCCGTCGCGGCGGCCACCTCGATGGTGTGGCACGAGGTCGCGCTCACCGGGACGACGTCGCACGAGTTCAGCGAGCAGATCGCCGCGCTCGAGCCTTTCCTCGCGAAGAACTGGCAGGCCGGGCTCAATCCCAGGACCGGCAATCCGGTCTACGAGCATCCGACCGCGCTCGTGCTCTACCGCGACGACTACCGCTTCCTCCTCGACGACGTCATCCCGAAGCGGGGCGAGGGCCGGGCCGACTACGACATGGTGATCGCCTCGCAACCCTACCGCGCGCGCGCGCCGCTCGAGTTCAAGGCGCAGAAGGTCATCGCGCCGCTCGTGCGCGCGCTCGGCAAGGGCGGGCGGCTGCTCGGCATCCATTCCTATGGACACGATCCGGGCCTCGAGATCATCCAGAAGGTGTGGCCCGGCGAGAGCCCGTTCGCGCACAGCCGGCATGACCTGCTGCGCGCCACCAAGGCCGAGCTCGGCAAGGAGGCGCGGCGCTACAACTTCAACGCGTATGCGGACGCGCGCGCGCTCTTCCGCTACGACATGCACACGCTGCCCTCCGAGATCTCGAGCAGCATCGGCACCTCGACGCTCTTCGCCGCGTGGAACGCCGCCATCTACGTCGCGCAGATGGACGACCAGCGCCTCGGCGAGGTGCTCGGCGGGCGGCAATACCTCGACGCGACGCGCGAGGTGCTGCAGAAGCATGGCAGCCTCTGGTTCCTGGACGAGTCCTATGTCGTCTCCCGCAAGCGCGACTGAGCCTTCGCTGCAGCAAGTGGCGCTGACCGAGCTCGTGGCGGCCGGCTCGCTCGAGGTCTCGCCGCGCGACCTGCATCGCGCGGGCGAGATCGCGGCGCTGCTGCCCGCCGGCACCTGCGTCTACATACCGTCGCTGCCCGGCCTGCCGCTCAGCCGCACGCTCGAGGCGGTCGGCGCGCTGCGCGCCGCTGGGCTCGACCCGGTGCCGCACGTCTCGGCGCGCCGGATCCTCGACGCCGCCGAATTCAAGTTCTTCCTCAAGGAAGCGACCGCCAGGCATGGCGTGCACCGCGTCCTGCTCATCGGCGGCGACGAGCCGCGGCCCAAGGGGCCCTACGTGGACAGCCTGCAGCTGCTGGAGAGCGGCGTGCTGCGCGATTGCGGCGTCCGCGAGATCGGCGTCGGCGGCTATCCGGAGGGGCATCCGAGAATACCTCTCAATGCGCTCGACAACGCGCTCAAGCGCAAGCTCGCGCTCGCGCGCGAGCAGGACCTCGGGCTGTACCTCGTGACGCAGTTCTCCTTCTCGCCCGCGCGCGTGGTGGAGTACTGCGCAACCCTGGCGCGCACCTGCCCGGCGATCGGCATCTACGTCGGCATCGCAGGCCCCGCGGATCCCGTGGCGCTGGCGCGCTACGCGCAGCGCTGCGGCGTGAGCGTCTCCCTGCGCGCGCTGCGGACTCTGGGAACCGGCATCGCGAAGCTCGTGGACCACAGGGAGCCGCTGGAGCAGGTGCAGGCGCTGGCCCGCTACAACGCCGCGCGCGCGGCGAGCAACGTCGTGGGCCTGCATCTCTACAGCTTCGGCGGCACGCTGCGCACCGCGGCCTGGATGCGCGGCCTGCTAGCCGCCTAGCGCCGGACTGCCGGCGTCTCCACCTCGAGACCGCTCGCGCGCTTCTGGAGGTAGAGCTCCAGGTCCAGCAGCACCGGCGAGCCGAACGGCGGCGGTTCCGCGTGCACGCCGAAGAAGCAGGCGCGCAGGCGCCGCTGCAGCGAGCCCATCTTCTGCCATTCGAGGCGGTACGCGGGATAGCCGTTGCCCTGGCCCTGCGTGAGCGTCTCTCCGCCGAGGTGCTTGCCCCAGTTCCTCTCGTGGCAATGGGCGCAGGCGAGGTTCATCTGCCCGCGGCGGCGGTAATACTCGCTTTTCCCTCTGGAAAGCTGCTCGTCCGTGGCCTCGCTGACGATCGGCATGCCGCGCGATTGCATCGCGACATACGCGGTCAGGCCGAGCAGGTCGTCCGACTCGTAGTCGAACGCGATCTTGTGCCGGATCTTCTCCTCCAGCCCGATCACCTTTCCGTCCATTACCCGCGGGTAGCGCACTGCGGCGCCGCGCATCGAGGACGCGTCGCCGTGGCATCCGGCGCACTGCTCGCGCCAGAGCTTCGCGCCGCGGTCCACCCACAGCATCCCCGGGTTCTCGATGTCGCTCGCCTGGAGGCGGCGGATCTCGGCGCTCGCGAACTCGCTGCCGGAATGCGGCTGCGCGAGCGCCGACGACGCGACGAGCGCGAGAAGGAGGCCCCGCATCACTTGAGCGTGGCGAGGAACGCCGCGAGATCGTCGATCTGCTGCGGCGTGAGGAGCGGCTTGCCGCGGTAGCGCGGCGCGACGCCGTAGAGGCCCGAGCTGCGCCCGTACGGCGGCATGACGGTGTCCGGGTTGAAGCGCGCCGCGTCCTCGATCCTTTGCGCGAGCTGCGCCGCATCGAGGCGCGAGCCGATCCCGGCGAGCGACGGGCCGATGTTTCCCGCGGGCCGGTCGGCGCCGGGGATCGCATGGCAGAGCAGGCAGCCGCCGTCGATGCGCGCCAGCGCGAGCTCCTTTCCCTTCGCCGCGTCGCCCGCCGCCGCCGCGAGCGGGGCGAGGAGGACGAAGGCGAAAAATCTCATCCCCGGCCGACGAAGGGCATATTGGTCGCCATCACGGTGATGAACTGCACGTTCGCGTCGAGCGGCAGGCTCGCCATGTAGGAGACCGCGCGGCCGACGTGCGCCACGTCCATCCGCGGCTCGACCATCATCGTGCCGTTCGCCTGCGGCACGCCCTTCGTCATGCGCTCGGTCATCTCGGTCGCGGCGTTGCCGACGTCGATCTGTCCGCAGGCGATGTCGTGCTTGCGGCAATCGAGCGAGATGCACTTCGTGAGGCCGGTGACCGCGTGCTTGGTGGAGGTATAGCCGACCGACATGGGGCGGGGCGCGTGCGCCGAGATCGAGCCGTTGTTGATGATGCGGCCGCCCTTCGGGCTCTGCGCCTTCATGATGCGGATCGCCTCCTGCGAGCACCAGAACATCGCGTTCAGGTTGATGTCGACGACCGAGCGCCACTGCTCCACCGTCAGATCCTCCATCGGCACCGCCGGCAGCCCCATGCCGGCGTTGTTGAAGAGCACGTCGAGCCGGCCCCACTTGGCCTTCAGCTCGGCGAAGATGCGCTTCACCTCCTCGGGCTTGGTGATGTCCGCGGCGAGCACGAGGCAGCGGTCCTTCGCGCCCGAGTCGGCCGCGGTCTTCTCGAGCAGCTCCTTGCGCCGGCCGACGAGGCCGACGCAGAAGCCGTCCTTGTGCAGCGCGAGCGCGGCGGACTTGCCGATGCCGGTCCCCGCGCCCGTGATGAGTGCCACTTTCTGCATGGGTCTTCTCCTTGGTTTATTCGGCCTTCGCGCCCGAGATTCTCACCGCGCGGGCGCGGCTCGCGCTGTCCTTCTCGATGTAGGCGGCGAACTCGGCGGGCGGGCTGCCGACCACCTCGTAACCCTTCTCGACCAGCTGCTTCTCGCGGAATTCCGGATCTTCGAGGATCTGCTTCGTGCCGGCATACAACCGCGCTACGGCTCCCGGAGGAGACCCGGCCGGAAAGAAAAGCCCGAACCAGGCGTGCGTCTCGACTTCGGGATAGCCGAGCTCGGCGAAGGTCGGCACCTGCGGCAGGAGCGGCGAGCGCTTCGCGCCGCCGATCGCGAGCGCCTTGATGCGCCCGGCCTTGAGCGGGCCCATCGAGGTGGCGATGCCGGCGAACGTGAGCTGCACTTCACCGGCGATCACCGCCGGCACGGCGAGCGAGATGCCCTTGTAGGGCACGTGCACGAGGTCGATGCCGGCCTTGTACTTCAGCATTTCGCCCGAGAGGTGCGGCTGGCTGCCGCTGCCGTACGAGGCATAGTTGATCGTCCCCGGATTTTTCTTCGCGAGGGAAATGAGCTCGGAAAGGGAATTCGCGGGCAGGGCCGGGTTCGCGACCAGGAGCTGCTGCAGGAGCACGAGCATCGTCACCGGAACGAAGTCGCGATGCGCGTCGTAGGGCAGCTTCGCGTAGAGATGCGGATTGATGGAGAAGGTGGCGTCGGTCGTCATCAGCACGGTGTAGCCGTCGGCGGGCGACTTCGCGACCGCTTCCGCGGCGACGATGGTGTTCGCGCCGGGCTTGTCCTCCACCACGACCGGCTGGCCCCATTGCGCGGTGAGCCGCTCGGCGAGCTGGCGCGCGAGGATGTCGATGCCGCCGCCCGGCGGATACGCGACCACCATGCGGACCGGCTTCGCCGGCCAGCTCTGCGCGTGGGCGGCGAAACAGAGGAGCGAAGCGACGGCGGCGAGGACAATTCTCATCGCCGCCGATGATATCTTAGGGAAATGGCCCTCGACACCGAGTCTCGCAACTTCAAGCTGCTCGCGCAGCACACGCTGAACGGCCACGGCGGCATGGGCGAGGGCATGGCGATGCAGCGCGCGCGCGACGGGCGGCGCATCCTCTGGCTTGCGCACGAGAGCGCGCCGAAGAACTTCACCGCGGTGGACGTGAGCGAGCCGCGCGCGCCGAAGGTCGTGGTGCAGACCGAGCTGCCGCACGCGAAGATGCGCTCGAATTCCCTCGAGGTCTCGGGCGACCTGATGGCGGTCGCCTACCAGGTGAGCCAGCTCGGGCTCAAGCCCGCGGGCTTCGAGCTCTTCGACATCAGCGTTCCCGAGAAGCCGCGCTCGATCGCGATGTTCGACGCCTCGGGGCCGCACTCGCGCGGCTGCCACGCGCTCTGGTTCGTGGACGGCAAGACGGTGCACATGGCATGCGGCGACCCGGAGCTGAAGCCGCGCCATCCCAAGGACGACCAGGTCTACCGCATCGTCGACGTCAGCAACCCGTCGAAGCCGGTCCCGGTCGGCCGCTGGCACCTGCCGGGCACCATGGACGGCGACGACGCGCCGCCGCCGGCGCGCCTGCCCGTGCAGTTCGACTCGGGGTTCCGCGCGCACAACACCAACGTCTATCCCGAGCGGCCGGACCGCTGCTACCTCGGCTACCTGGACGGCGGAATCTTCGTCCTCGACATCTCGGACCGCACGCGGCCGAAGGTCGTCTCGAGCTGGAGCAACTCGCCGCCCTACAACGGCTTCAGCCACACCGTGCTGCCGCTTTTCGGCAAGGGCCTGCTCGTGGTGACCGACGAGTCGGTGCAGGACGACGGCGCCGACTGGCCGAAGCTCGTGTGGCTGCTCGATGCGCGCGACGAAAAGCGCCTCGTCAGCATCGGCACGCTGCCGGTCACCGGCGTCAAGCCGCTGCTGCGCGGGGGCGGACGCTGCGGGGCGCACAACTTGCACGAGAATCCGCCGGGCGAGGGCGCCTGGCGCTCGGAGGACATCGTGCTCGGCACGTTCTTCAACGCCGGCGTGCGCGCCTATGACGTGCGCGATCCGTATGCGCCGCGCGAGGTCGCGTCGTTCATTCCGCCCGCGCCGCAGGGCTCGTCCGCGGGCGCGGCGCAGATCAACGACGTGTTCGTGGACGACCGCGGCGTGGTATTCGCCGTGGACCGCCATGCCGGCGGGCTGTACTCGCTGGAGATGAAGCTTTGAGCGAGCGCGCGAAGCCCCTGCTGCCCCAGCACTCGCGCTACGACTTCGTCCCGCTCGGCGAAAGAAAAGACTACTCCTGGCCGGGAGGCAAGCGGCTCGCGTTCGTGCTGACGACGAACGTCGAGTGGTTCGCCTTCGGCGCGGGACTCGGCCACGACCCGGCCAAGACCGGCGAGCCGCAGACCCACCGCAACTACTCATGGCGCGACTACGGCAACCGCATCGGCATCTGGCGCCTGCTCGAGCTCTTCGACGAGCTGAAGCTGCCGGCCGCGCACAACATGAACAGCCTGATCTACGAATACGCGCCGCAGATCGCGGACGCCTTCCGCAAGCGGGGCGACGAGGTGGTGGCGCACGGCCGCACCAATGCCGAGAACCTGCGCGGCCTCTGGCAGCCCGACGAGGAGCGCCTCATCCGCGAGGTCAGCGAGACGATCGCGCGGCACGAAGGCAAGCCGCCCTCCGGCTGGATGGGCTCGGGCGCCTACGAGACGCCGCACACGCTCGATCTCCTGAAGGAGCTCGGCTACCGCTACGTGATGGACTGGCCGATGGACGACCAGCCGGTGTGGATGCGCACGCGATCGGGCCCGATCCTCTCCGTGCCCTATCCGATCGAGCTCAACGACTCGCAGCACGTCATCCACCGCAAGCAGGGCGCGGCGGAGTTCTGCGACATGATCGTGGACCAGTTCGACGAGATGATCGAGCAGTGCGCCCGCCACCCGCTCGTGATGAACGTCTCGGTGCACCCCTACGTCTTCGGGCAGCCCTTCCGCCTGCGGCGGCTGCGCCTTGCGCTGCGCCATTGCATGGAGCACCGCGATGCGGCGCGCGTGTGGTGGACGCGCCCGGGAGAGGTCGCGCAGTCCTGCTACGCGATGAAGCCCGGCATCATCCCGGGTTCCTGAGCGCCTTTCGCAGCGCAGCGATCTCCCGGTCCGCGGAGTAGGGAGCGGGAAAGGGGCGGTCCGCGGCGCGGTACCAGTACCGCGCGTTGGCGAGGTCGCCTTCCATGACGTGCACGATGCCGTGCGCCCAGCACGCGAGCTTCGATTCCTCGTCCTGCTGCACGAGGGCATGCGCGGCCTGCCAGTCGCCTTTCTCGAGCAGAGAAAGGACATCGCTCATCGGGTTCTGCGCACCGCCGGGCATACGTAAAAGCTTGTCAGAAAAGAGAATTTGTGACGCCGCAAAAGCTCCCAGGGACTAGGCGCATCATAGCGCGGTAGTCCATTCTCGACGCCGAGGAGAACGCATGTTCCTGTCCGAGGCTGGGAAAAGAGAGGGTGCGCTGTCCGAGCCCGTCAGCATCCTGCTGGTCGAGGACGACGCGGCTTTCGCCGAGCTGGTGCGCGTACAGCTGCGCCGCATGCCGTGGATCGACGGCCGCCTGGAGGTCGCCGGGACGCTGCAGGACGCCCTGAAGAAGCTCGGCGCCAGCAACTATGGCCTGGTGATCACCGATCTCAACCTGCCCGATTCCTCCGGGCCGGCAACGGTGGACGCGCTGTCGCGCAAATGCGAGCAGCCGATCATCGTGCTTACGGGCGGGGAAGAACCGCGGCTGCGCGCCGCGACGCTCGAGGCGGGCGCCTACGATTTCGTCTCCAAGGATCAGATGAGCTCGCACCGGCTCGGGCAGCTTGTCCGCCTCGCGGCCATCCAGGCGAGCACCTACCGCTCGCTGCGCGAGAGCGAGGAGCGCTTCCGCAGCCTTTCCAAGCTTTCCGCCGACGTGTACTGGGAGCAGGACGACGAGTTCCGCTTCACCCGCTTCACGCGCAGCGGCGGCGAAGGCGAAGGCCTGCGCGGCAAGGGGCTCCTCGGCAAGCATCGCTGGGACGCGGGATACGTCAACCTTACGCAGGAGGAATGGCGCCAGCACCGGGCGGTGCTCGAGGCGCACCAGCCGTTCCACGACCTCGAGCTCTGCAGCATCGAGAACGGCGAGGCGTTCTGGATCAGCACCTCCGGCGAGCCGGTCCTTGATCGCTCGGGAAGCTTCATCGGCTACCGGGGCGTGGGCAAGAACATCACGGCGCGGAAGAAGGCGGAAGACGAGCTGAAGCGATTCCGCCTCGCCATGGACAGCTCGGCAGACATGATCGTGCTGATCGACCGCGCGAGCATGCGCTTCGTCGACGTGAACCGGACCGCCTGCAGGCTCCTCGGCTATTCGCGCGACGAGTTGCTGGCGCTCGGTCCGCAGGACGTGTTGCCGGTGAGCCGGGAACAGCTCGAGGCCACCTACGACGGCCTGATCGCGGACCCGAGCGCCGTCAGCGGGATGAACAGCCACTACCGCTGCAAGGACGGCAGCCTGCTGCCATTCGAATCGACGCGCCGGGTGCTGCGCTCCGGCGATTCCTGGATCATCGCCGCGATTTCCCGCGACATCCGCGAACGCATCGCAAGCGAGGAGGCGCTGCGGCGCAACAGCGCCCGCCTGGCCGAGATCATCGCCGTCCAGGCGCGGCTCGCCGACGCGCAGCTCGACCTCGACGCGGTCTGCGATCTGTTGGTCGCTGCGGCGCTGAAGGTCATCGGCGTCGGCGCAGCAGCCATCCAGTTCGTCGACGACGGCCAGTTCGTCTACCGCGCCGCTACCGACGGCGCCCGTCACCTGATCGGCATGCGCACGCCCATGCGGGGCAATTTCTCCGCGGCGGTGGTCTCCAGTGGCCAGCCGGTGAAGTGCGACGATGCCGAAAACGACCCGCGCATCGACCCGGCCGCCGCCCGGCGTTCGGGTGCGAGGGCGCTGATCGGCGCGCCCCTGCAGCACGAGGGAAAGGTCATCGGCGTGCTGAAGCTCATGGCGCCTACGGCCGGAATCTTCACGGAAGACCATGTGCACGTGCTCCAGGTGCTCGCCGGCATCGCGGGAAGCTCGATCCAGCGCACGCAGGCGCAGGCCGCCCTGCGTTCGAGCGAGGCGCGTTTCCGCGGTCTCACCAACCTGTCCGCCGATTTCTACTGGGAAGCGGACGCCGAGCACAGGATTACGCGCACCACCTACGAGGACAAGCACGCCCGGACCCTCAGAACGCAGTCCCAGGTGGGCAAGCGGCGCTGGGAGCTGCCTTCGGTGTACCCGGATCCTGCGGGATGGCAGGCGCATCGCGCGCTGCTCGAGGAGCGTCGGCCGTTTCGGGATTTCGAGCTGGCGCGGGTCGATGACGACGGCTCGGAGCGCTGGTTCTCGGTGAGCGGCGAGCCGGTATTCGACGTGGAGGGCCGCTTCACCGGCTATCGCGGCGTGGGCCGGGACATCAGCGAGCGCAAGCGCGAAGAGCGCCTCGTGGCGCTGGAGCACGCAGTCACCCGCGCGCTCGCAGAGGCGAGCACCAGCTCGGCGGCAATCCGCACGGTGATGCAGACGGTTTGCGAGAGCGAAGGGTTCGGCTGCGGGCGCTACTTCTATGTCGACGAGGAGGCCCAGCTTCTGCGCTTCGCGGAAGCCTGGGCGATCAAAGACCCGGACGTCGAGCGCTTCGTCGCCAAGTCGAGCTCGGTGGTGTATCGCAAGGGTCAGGGGCTTTCCGGGCATGCCTGGCAGACCGGCGAGCCGCTGTGGGTGCGCGATGCGAGCAGCGATTCCCGCGCGTCCGGGTCCACCGGGCCCGGGACGCAGGGCGGCAGCATGATCTGGCCGGTGACGGCCGGCGGCAGGACGATCGGCGTGCTGAGCTTCTCGAGCGGCAAGGTGCGCGACCCGGACGAGCGGCTGCTGCGCATGTTCAGTGTCATTGGCAGCCAGGTCGGGCAGTTCCTGCAGCGCAAACAGGCGGAGTCCGAGGTGCTGCGAAGCGAGGCCTCGTTCCGGCAGACCTTCGAGCTGGCCGGTTCGGGCATCGCGCATGTGGCGATGGACGGACGGTTCCTGCGCGTGAACCGCAAACTGTGCGACATCCTGGGCTATTCCGAGCGCGAGCTCATGGGGCTCACCGTGAAGCAGGTGTCCCATCCCGAAGATCGGGACCTCACCGACGCCGGCCGCATGCGCCTGCACACCGGCGAGGCGGATTCCATGCGTTTCAGAAAGCGCTATCTGCGCAAGCAGGGCAGCGTGGTGTGGGTGGACATGACCATTTCGCCGGTGCGCGACGCGAACGGCGCGACCCAATACGAGATCGCGGTTCTGGACGACATCACGTTCCAGCAGGAAGCCGCCGAGCGCCAGGCCACCCACTTGCGGTATCAGGAGCGCATTGCGCGCCTCGGCCAGTCGGCGCTCGGCAAGGGCGATGCCGCGGACCTCCTGCACCAGGCGGTCCGGATGCTGCACATCACGCTCGATGCCGATGCGGTCGCCTACCTCGAGGCCGGGCAGGACGGTTCGCAGCTCGCAGTACGGGCGATCGAGGGCGTGTCCCGCGCGCAGGCGGGCGATGTCGTCGACTGCGCCGAGGGCGACGCCGCGCTGCAGGTCATCCGGTCGGAGTCGCGCTCGATCGGGAAGGGCTCGGCCGCGCTCTCGGCTCCATGGGCCGAGGCGCTGCGCTGCGCGGCCCTGATTCCCGTCCACGGCGTGGATGGTGCGCGAGGACTGCTCCTGACCGGATATCGACGCGCCGACTCCATCGCGCCCGAGGACATCAACTTCATCGAAGCCGCGGCCGGCGTGCTGTCGACCGGGCTGCAGCGCATCGAGAGCGAGAGTCGGCTTGCGTTCCTCGCGCAATTCGACCCGTTGACCGGGCTGCCGAACCGCGCGCTGCTCTCGGACCGCTTTTCGCAGATGATCGTGCAGGCGCGCCGGCACGGATCGCGCCTCGGGGTGCTGTTCGTCGACCTGGACGGATTCAAGCTCGTCAACGACACGCTGGGCCACGCCGGCGGCGACGAGCTGCTGAAGGAAGCCGCGGTGCGGCTGCAATCGGTCGTCCGGCCGGGCGATACCGTCGCGCGCATCAGCGGCGACGAATTCGCCGTGGTGCTCGCCGACCTGGCGCGCCAGGAGGACGCGGCGCTGGTGGCCCAGAAAGTCATCGACCGCCTCGCCGCCCCCGTGGCGGTGCACGGCCAGGAGGTATTCGTCACGGCGAGCATCGGTGTCGCCACGTTCCCAGGCGATGGCGAGGACGCCGAAACCCTGATCGGCGCTGCCGACGCCGCCATGTACCGTGCGAAGCAGGCCGGCCGCAACGCCTTCCAGTTCTTCACCGCCGAGATCAACGCGCGCTCGCGCGCCAGGGCGCAGATGGGCGTGGAGCTGCGCCATGCGCTGGAGCGGCGCGAGTTCCTGCTGCTCTTCCAGCCCAAGTTCGACCTCGCTTCCGGCAAGCCGTGCGCGGCGGAGGCGCTGCTGCGCTGGAAGCATCCCGAACGCGGCATCGTCTCGCCGGCGGAGTTCATCCCGGTGCTCGAGGAGACGGGCCTCATCGTCGAGGTCGGCGAGTGGGTGCTGCAGCGTGCCTGCCAGGAGATCAAGGATGCCGTCGCCGCCGGCTGCGCCGCGATGCCGATCGCAGTCAACATCTCCGCGCGCCAGTTCAGGCAGCAGGACCTGGACAAGCGCCTGCGCGCCATCGTGCAGGCAAACGGCGTCGATTCTTCGCTCGTCGAGCTCGAGATCACGGAGAGCCAGCTGATGCACGATCCGGCGCACGCCATCCGCATCATGCGCGCTCTCGCAGAAGCCGGAATCCGCGTGGCTATCGACGATTTCGGCACGGGGTATTCCAGCCTCGCTTACCTGAGCCGATTCCCGGTGAGCTCGCTGAAGGTGGACCGCTCCTTCGTCGCCGGCCTGATGAAAGAGGGCGGCGATGCCACCATCGTGAAGACCATCATCGACATGGCGCACAGCCTGCGCTTCACGGTCGTGGCCGAAGGCGTCGAAACGCAGGAGCAGGCGGAGGCGCTGCGCCGCCTGGGCTGCGAGCAGGCCCAGGGCTTTCTCTTCGCGAGGCCGCTATCCTCGGCGGACTATCGCGCGCTGCTCGCAAAAAGCGGGTAGCGGCGGCTACTCGCGCAGGGCGCGTGCTTCCTTCGCCTTGGGCCGCTCGACGCTCGCCGCGAGCCATTTCTGGAGATGCGGATACCTGGAGAGGTCGTATTTGATCGCGAAGAACGTGTAGCACACGCTCGCGACCATGAAATCGGCCATGTTCCAGGACTCGCCGCCGAAGAACCGGTTCCTGGAAAGATGGTCGTCGAGAACCTTCAGGCGGGGCTGCAGCTTCGCGTCGGCCTCCTCGGCGAGCGCGGCGTTCCTCTTCTCCGGCGGGAACATCACGCGGTTCTGCATCACGGTGATCATGTTCGGCTCGACGTCGTTCGCGATGTAGAAGGCCCATTGCAGCACCCGCCCGCGGCCCTTCGCGTCCGCCGGCCAGAGCGGGCTCCTGTACTTCTCCGCGAGGTACAGGTTGATCGCCGCCGACTCCCACAGGCAGAAGCCGTCGTCGTCGATCGCCGGGATCCGGGCGTTCGGGTTGATCTCCTGGAACCACGGCTCCTTGCACTGCGCGCCCTCGACGTTGATCGTGACGTTGACATGCTCGTAGGGAATGTTCGATTCCTTGCAGAGCCACGCCACGCGGAACGCCCGCGAGCGGTACTGGCCGTAGAGCTTCAGCATGCGCCTCCCTCAGTTGAGCGGTTTCAGGATCTCCATGCCGCGCTGCACCGCCGGCCGCGCGGCAATCGTGTCGGTCCAGCGCTTCACGGCCGGATAGTCCTCGAGCGCGATGCCGAAATTGAAATGGCGCATCACCCAGGGGTAGGTGGCGATGTCGGCGATGGAGTAGGGGCCGGCCAGGAACTCGCTTCGCTTCAACTCGTTTTCCATGACCGTGAAAAGGCGTGCCGCCTCCTTCTCATACCGCTCGATGGCATAGGGCAGCTTTTCCTTCGCAAGCAGGCGGAAGTGATGCGCCTGGCCGAGCATCGGCCCGACGTGCGACATCTGGAACATGAGCCACTGCAGCACCGGGTAGCGCCGCTCCGCCGGGAGGAGCTTGCCGCTCTTCTCCGCGAGGTAGATGAGGATCGCGCCGGACTCGGCGAGCGCGAGGCCGCCGTCGACGATCGCGGGAATCTTCTGGTTGGGGCTGATCGCGGTGAACTGCGGCGTGAACTGCTCGCCCTTCGCGATGTCGACCTTCACCACCTCGTAGGGAAGGCCGGCCTCCTCGAGCATCACGGACACCTTCCGCCCGTTCGGCGTGTGCCAGGCGTAGAGCTTGATCACCTCAGTCCGCCCGCGCCCCGGAGAGCTCGATCAGCTTGTGCATCTTCTCCGACTCCGCCGCGACGTAGCGCGCAAACTCCTCGGGCGAGTCCGCCACCGCGGTCAGGCCGAGGCTCTCGAGGCGCGCCGCGATCGCAGGGGTGCGCAGCGCGCGGGCGATCTCGGAGTTCAGCTTGTGGACCACGGCGCCCGGCACGCCCGCTGCCACCGCGAACCCGAAGTAGACGCCGATCTCGAACCCGGGCAGCCCGGCTTCCGCCGCGGTCGGGATCTCGGGCGCCTGCGGGTGGCGGCTCTTCGCCGTGACCGCGAGGGCGCGCAGCCGGCCGGCCCGCACGTAGGTGATGGCGTTCGGAAAGTTGTCGCACATGAACGGGACTCGCCCGGCGAGGACGTCCTGCATCGCCGGCGCCGGGCCCTTGTAGGGCACGTGCAGCAAGTGGATGCCGGCGATGGAATTGAGCATCTCGCCGCACAGGTGGCTGCTCGTGCCGCTGCCGCCCGAAGCGAAGCTCAGCGCCTCGGGCTTCGACTTCGCGAGCGCGATGAGCTCGGCGAGGCTGGAGACCTGAAGGCTCGGGTTCACGGCCATGATGTTCGGCGTGATCGCCGCGTCGATGACCGGGGTGAGGTCCTTTTGCGGATCGAAGGTCATCTCCTTGTAGAGCCATTTGTTCGTCGACAGCACGGGCGTCGGCGCGCTGAGGAGCGTGTGGCCGCTCGTCTCCCCTTTCGCGACGTAGGCGGCGCCGACGTTGCCGGCGGCGCCGGGGCGGTTCTCGACGACGACCGGAACACCCATGGATTGCGACATCAGCGGCGCGAGCGCGCGCGGCAGCAGGTCGGAGGTGCTGCCGGGAGGATAGGGAACGACGATGGTGATCTGGCGGGACGGGAACGCCTGCGCGAGCGCGAGGCCCGGCACGAGCGCGAGAAATGTCAGCAAGGCTTTCAGTCGCATGCAGTCCTCCTCAGGCTGGCGATCATGGATATTTTCAGCAGGTATTCTCGCGCGAGCGCGGGGTCGGCAGCGATGCGCGTCATGGTTTCGCGCCAGCGCCGCTGCTCCTCGGGGTCGCGCGTCTCCAGGTTGCGCTTGTTGGCCGTGGAAATGCTGTTGACGTACTCCAGCGCCACGGGGCGCCTTTCCCGCTCATAGTCCTCGAGAATTTCCGGCGAGGCGCCGGCGCGCAGGACCTGAACGAGTTTCTCCGCCAGGTTGAACGCGTCGTGGATGCCGCCGTTCATGCCCATGCCGCCGAGCGGATTGTTGAGGTGCGCCGCATCGCCGGCGAGGAAGCAGCGCCCCTCGCGATAGGCCTTGGCGACGCGCTGGTGCACCGGATAGAGGGTGCGGTGGCGGATTTCGTAGCGCTCCCGCTTCGCGTAGACGCGCTGCAGGCGCGCTTCGATGGAGTCGTCCGACAGGATCTCGGCGTCCTTCTCCTCCGGGCGCGTCGGGAACATCACCCGCCAGACCTGCGGCACGCGCAGGAGGAAGAACCACTCCTGCGGGTCGGCGAAATAGCTGACGTCGCAGAGGTCGGGCAGGACCCGCGCGAAGTCGAACTCGGTGCTCGCGACGAGGAAGCGCTCGGGCCAGGTGAAGCCCTCGAGCGCGATGCCGAGCGCCTCGCGCACGCGGCTGCGGCCGCCGTCGGCGCCGATCAGCCACCCGGCGCGCAGCTTCTCGCTGCCGTTGACCGTCACCGTGACGCCGTCGCCGTCCTGCGCGACGTCCGTCACTGCCGAGGAGAAGCGCACGGTCCCCGGCGGCAGCCACTCGGCCAGCACGCGGTTCAGCTTGAACTGCTCGCATTGCAGGCGGTAGGGATGGCGCGTGTCGGCGGCGATCGCGCCGAAGTCGAATTCCGCCCTCCAGCCGGCGCGGTCGCGGTACTGCAGGCGCGGCGCGATGCGGCCCATCTCGATCAGCCGCGCGCTGGCGCCGAAGCGCGCGAGCAGGTCGAGCGTCGGCGGCTGGAAGGTCGAGGCGCGCAGGTTCTCCGGCAGCGCGGGCTCGGCCTCGAGCACCGCGACCGCGATCCCGGCCTGCGCCAGCACGGCGGCGGCCGACAGGCCCACCGGCCCCGCGCCGGCGATCAGCACCTCGGGCTTCATTCCTTTGGAGGAAAGCTAATTGACAAAGATAATTCTCCGGCCGAGAATTTTCGCCGTCAATGGCCAAGCCCCGCAAGCGGCCCGCCGTGCCGCTCACCGTTTCGCGCGCCGCGCTGCTCGCCGGCGGGACCGACGCCGAGTTCCGCAGCCTGATCCACGACCTCATCGCCTACGGCCATCGCCTCGACGCCTGCCGCGACGCCTTTGCCGCGATCGCCGGGGTGTCCGGCGCGCAGTACGAGATCGTGATGCTCCTCAGCCGCACCGAGGGCCTGTCGGTGGGCGAGGTGGCGGCGCGGCTGCACCGCTCCGGCGCCTTCATCACGGTGGAGGCGAACAAGCTCGTCGAGCGCGGCATCCTGGAGAAGGCGTCCGACCCGGGCGACGGCCGGCGCGTCCTGCTGCGCTGCACGGCGAAGAGCGGCGAGCTGCTGCGGCGCCTCGCGCCCTACCAGCAGCGCATCAACGACGTGCTGTTCGAGTCGCTCGACGCGCGGCGCTTCCGCCAGCTGCGCGGGCTCGCGGGCGAGCTCCTCGCGAGCGGCGATCGGGCCGTGTCCATGCTGGAGTTCCTGCTGCACGAGGCGCAGGCCGCATGAGCGTCTCCTATTTCGTGCGCTACGACATCGCCGCGCGCGACCTCGGCGCCTTCCTCGAGTACTACCGCACGCGCCACGTCGCCGTGCTCGCGGGCTGGCCGGGGCTGCAGCGCGTCACGCTGCACACGCCGGTCGAATGGCGCGACCCGTCGCCGGTGAGCCGCGGCAAGGCCGTGCTCCTCGCCCAGCTCGAATTCGATTCCGTCGCGGCGCTCGACCACGCGCTCGCGTCGCCCGAGCGCGCCGCGGCGCGGCGCGACTTCGAGCGCTTCCCGCCGTTCGAAGGCAGCGTCACCCACCAAGCCATGCAGACCACCGAAGCGTGGAGGAGGCCGTCGTGAAACCGAAATCCCACCTGGAGTTCGTCAAGGTCGACATGAAGGACGGCTGGGAGCGCCCGCCGGGCTATCCGCCGGGCTTCTTCCAGAAGGTGCTCGCCTCGGACCTCGACGAGGTGAAAAAGCGCGGCTCCCGCACGCGGCTCCTGCGCATCGAGCCGGGCGCGTTCTCGACCGAGCCGTTCGTGCATGACCACTGGGAAGAGGTCTACGTGGTGAAGGGCGATCTCGTCGTGGGCAACGACAAGCAGGGCAAGGGCGGAGAGCAGTGCCACGCCGACACGTACGCGTGCCGGCCGCCGGGCGTGCATCATGGGCCGTTCACGTCCAGGGGCGGCTGCGTTCTGTACGAGATCCACTACTACGAGACCAGCGGCAAAAAATAGGAGACGGCCATGCTGAAAAGCGGAGCCGAGCACCTCAAGCAGATCCGCGACGGCCGCGTGGTCTACATCGGCGCGGAGCGCATCGACGACGTCACGACGCATCCCGCGTTCCGCAACGCCGCGCGCACCGTGGCGGCCATGTACGACATGAAGCTCGCGAACAAGGAGGCGATGAGCTTCGAGGAGAAGGGCGAGCGCCACTCCATCTACTTCCTGCAGCCCAGGACGCGCGAGGACCTCGCGCGGCGCACGCGCGGCCACAAGATGATCGCGGACGTGACCTACGGCATGTTCGGCCGCTCGCCCGACCACGTCGCGAGCTTCGTCACCGGGATGGCGATGAAGCCCGAGGAGCTCAAGGCGCCGTTCGGCTTCCCGCAGCATCTGCTGAACTACTATTCCGACATAAAAGCGCGCGACGCCTACGTCGTCTACGCGGTCCTGCCGCCGCAGGCGGCGCGCAATCCCGACTTCTACCAGCGGCAGAACCTGCCGATCCCGACGCTCTCGGTGGTGCGCGAAGACGACGACGGCGTCGTCCTCTCGGGCATGAAGATGCTCGCGACCGGCGCGGTGTTCGCCAACGACATCTGGATCGGCAACGTCCTGCCGCTCGCCGCGGACCAGAAGAAGCAGGCGATCACCTGCGCCATCCCGGCGAACGTGAAGGGGCTCACGCTCTGGTCGAGGAAGCCTTTCGAGCGCCACTGCACCTCGGAGTTCGACTCGCCGCTCGCCTACCGCTACGACGAGAGCGACAGCATGGTGATGTGCGACGAGGTCAAGGTGCCCTGGGAACGCGTCTTCGTCCACGACGACGCGCTCCTGTCGCGCGACATCTACGTGAAGACGCCGAGCCACTGCTTCGGCAACCACCAGTCGAACGTGCGCTACTGGGCGAAGATGGGGCTGCTGCTCGGCCTGTGCAGCAAGGTCGCGCAGTCCACCGGCGCCGCCGAGGTGCCCGCGGTGCGCGAGGTGCTCGGCCACATGTCCGCGGTGGAGGGCATGATCGCGGGCATGGTCCACGGCCAGATCGAGGCGCACGAGCGCTGGCCGGAGGGCTACGTCTGCTTCAACCGCCGCATGATGTACGCGGCGCTGGAGTGGTGCACGCAGAACTATGCCGGCTTCGTCGACAAGCTGCGCGAGCTCTGCGGCGGCGGCGTCTTCCAGATGCCCGCCGACATCTCGGTGATGCAGGACGCCGCTCTCGCGCAGCAGTTCACCGCGTTCTTCCAGACGCCGACCAGCTCGGCGGTGGAGCGCATGAAGCTCTTCAAGCTCGCCTGGGAGCTGGTGGGCTCCGAGTTCGCCGGCCGGCACCTGCAGTACGAGAAGTTCTACGCCGGCGCGCCGTTCATCGTGCGCAACCACGCCTACCGCGAGACGCCGTGGAAGCACTTCGACGGCCTCGTGGACCAGCTGCTCGCCACCTACGACATTCCCGCGAAGGAGCGCAAAGTTGCGTAGGTTTGCCCTTCTGCTGCTTTTGCTTCCCGTGGCTTCCTTCGGGCAGAGCTGGCCTTCCAAGCCCGTGCGCATCATCGTTCCCTACGCGCCGGGCGGCATCACCGATTCTTCGGCGCGGCTCGTCGCGCCGAAGATCCAGGAGGCGATCGGGCAGCCGGTGCTGGTGGAGAACAAGCTCGGGGCGGGCGGCACCATCGCCACCGACTACGTGGCGAAGTCGCCGCCCGACGGCTACACGCTGCTCATGGGCTCGGCCGCGCCGCAGACGCTGCTGCAGTTCGTGCAGAAGCTGTCCTATGACGGCCTCAAGGACTTCTCGCCGGTCACGAACATCAACACGTTCCCGATCGTCCTGATGGTGAACCCGTCGGTGCCTGCGCGCGATGCGAAGGAGCTGATCGCGCTCGCGAGAGCGCAGCCCGGCAAGCTGAGCTTCGCGGGGGCCGGGGGCCTCACGCAGTTCGCGGGCGAGATCTTCAAGTACATGGCAGGCATCGACATGCTCTACGTGCCCTACAAGGGCGGCGCGCCGGCGGCCGCCGCGGCCGCGGCCGGCGACGTACAGGTCACCTTCGCCAACTATTCGGACGCGCTTTCGTTCATGAAAAGCGGCAAGCTCAGGCCGCTCGGCATGACTTCGGCGAAGCGGTTCCCGCAATCGCCGGAAGTGCCTACCATCGCGGAGGCGGCGGTGCCGGGCTACCAGGTCGAGTCCTGGAACGGCCTTTTCTCGCCGGCCGGGACGCCGCCCGACATCGTCGCGCGCCTCGCGGCGGCGGTCCAGGCGGGGTACCGCGATGGCGTGCTGCGCAAGCGCATGCAGGACATGGGCGCCGAGCCGGTGGGCGACTCGCCGGTGCAGTTCCGCGCCTTCGTGGAGGCCGAGATGGAGAAGTGGTCGAGCTTCGTGAAGCATTCGGGCATCCGGATCGAGCAATGAAGCCCGAGACGCCGCCCGCGCTCGACACAAGCTTTCGCGCGGCGCTGGCGCGCATGCGCGCTGCCGGCCGGCTCCGTACGCTCGGGCGCGAAGCCGATCCGGACCTCGAGATCGCCTCGATCATGAAGAAGCTCGATGGCGCGCACGCGCTCGTCTTCCCGAGCGTCAGGGGGCATGGCGTTCCGGTGATCGGAAACCTCCTCGGCAGCCAGGCGAACTGCGAGGCGGCGTTCGGCGCCGGGTTCCGGGAAATCCGCGGCTTCGTCGCGCGCGGGCTCGGCAACCCGATTCCGCCCGAGCGCGTGAGCCAGGCGCCGTGCCAGGCGCGCGTGCACCGCCAGGGATTCGATATCGGAAAGATGTTCCCGGTGCTGCGGCACACCGAGGCGGACAGCGGGCGCTTCATCACCGCCGGAATCGCGATCGTCCAGGACCCCGAGACCGGCGTGTACAACGCGTCCTACCACCGGCTGCAGCTCCTCGGGCCGAACCGCACTGCGGTGAAGCTCGACTATGGCCGCCACCTGCGCGCCGCGTTCGAGCGCGCGCAGCGCATGAAGAAGGACCTCCCGGTCGCATTCGTGCTCGGCACGGACCTCGCCGTGCAGTACACCGCGGCGACGATGGGCGCGCAGATGCCCGAAAGCGCGGACGAGCTCGCCGTTGCGGGCGGGGTGCGCGGCAGCCCGCTTCCCGTGGCAAGGTGCGTGACCCAGGATCTGTGGATTCCGGCCGAGAGCGAGATCGTGCTGGAAGGCGTCATGCGCCACGCCGGCACGGTGCGCGAAGGGCCGTTCGGCGAGTTCATCGGCTACCTCTCTCCGCAGGGCGACGCGCCGGTGTTCGAGATCAGCGCGGTGACGCACCGCGAGCATCCCGTATACCCGGCGATCAACGGCTACGGCCGCGAGACGGTGATGCTGCGCAAGTACGTGATGGAGGCGAGCCCCCTCAAGGCGCTGCAGGCCTCCGTGCCCATCATCCAGGACGCCGAGATGACCGCCGGCGGGCTGCATCGCTTCATCGCGGTGCTGGGCGTGAAGAAGACGAGTCCCCAGCACGACGGCCTGCAGCGCAATGCCATCCTCGCCGCCTTCGCGACGCTCAAGGACCTCGACCTCGTCATTGCCGTGGACGACGACATCGACATCCGCGACCCGGTGGACGTGGAGTACGCGCTCGCGACACGCATGGAGGCCTCGCGCGACGTCTTCGTCATTCCGCAGGCCCGCGGGCACGAGTACGTGCGCGCCGGCGACGGCGGGATCGTGGCAAAGATGGGCATCGACGCCACCGTGCCCTTCGAGCAGCGCTCGCGCTTTGCGCGCGTCCGGTTCAAGGATGTCTCCACAACGGAAAAGGACTTCAACAGCGATGTTTCCGCCATTCCATGGCTGACCTAGGCATCCGCGAGCTGGTCATCGCCGGCTGGACCGGGCGCGACGAGCAGGCGCTGCGCAAGCACATCAAGGAGCTGGAAGAGGTGGGCGTCAAGCCGCCGAAGACGACGCCCATCTTCTACCGCGTGGCCGCGAGCCTGCTCACGAACGCGGACGAGGTGCAGGTTTCGGGGCCGGATACGAGCGGCGAGGTCGAATTCGTCCTGCTGCAGAGAGAATCCGGGCTGTTCGTCACGGTCGGTTCCGACCACACCGACCGCAAGGCCGAAACCATCAACGTCTCGCTCTCCAAGCAGCTTTGCGCGAAGCCGATCGCCCGCGACGCGTGGCGCTACGACGAGGTCAAGGCGCACTGGGAAAAGCTCACGTTGAGATCTTTCATCATTGAGAACAGCAAGCGCACGCTGTACCAGGAAGGCCAGGTGAGCGCCATGCGCTCGCCCGAGGACCTGATGCAGAGGTACGGCGGCTCAAGTGGCAACCTGAGGCCCGGCTTCGCGATGTTCGGCGGCACCTTCGCCGCGAAGGGCGGCATCCGTCCCGCGGAGCGCTTCATCATGGAGCTCGAGGACCCGGTCCTCAAGCGCAGGATCGCGCACGAGTATGCGATCCGGGTGCTGCCGGTCGAGGGCTAGTGAACGTCCCCGCGGAGCGGCTGCGAAGCTTCATCGCCGCCGCGTTCGAGAAGGTCGGAATGCCGGCCGCGGACGCGCGCTCGGTGGCGCAGCTCATGGCGGAGGCCGATCTGCACGGCGCGGACGGGCACGGCGTGTTCCGCCTGCCGCAATACATCCGGCGCATCGAAGCGGGCGGGGTCAATCTCCGCCCCGGGATAAAAATCGAGAAAGAGAGGGCTGGCTCTGCGCTGGTCGACGGCGACAACGGGCAGGGCCACCTCGTCATGAAGTTCGCCGCGCAGACCGCGATCGCGAAGGCGCGCGGCGCCGGCGCGGCGTGGGTCGGCGTGCGCCGGGGGAACCACGCGGGCCCGGCGTCGCTCTACGCGCGCATGCCGCTCGCCGCAGACATGGTGGGCCTTTACCTCGCGGTGGGCAACGCGAACCATCTTCCGCCTTGGGGCGGAATCGAGATGCTGCTCTCCACGAATCCGATCGCCGTCGCCGTGCCGGCGGGCGAGGAGCCGCCGATCGTGCTCGACATGGCGACGACGGTCGCGGCCTATGGCAAGGTGAAAACCAGGGCGCAGCGCGGCGAGAAGATGCCCGAAGGCTGGATGGTGGACCGCGACGGGCAGCCGCTCACCGATCCGAAGCGCGCGAACGACGGATTTCTGCTTCCCATCGGAGGCTACAAGGGCTACGGGCTCGCGCTCGTGTTCGGCCTGCTCGCGGGCACGCTGAACGGCGCCGCGATGGGGCGGGACGTTGTGGACTTCAACGCCGACGACGGCACGCCGACCAACACCGGCCAGGCGATTCTCGCGATCGACGTCGCGGCTTTCGGCGACGTCGCGCAGTTCAAGCGGCGCGTGGATGCGCTGGCGCGCGACCTGCGCGGCTCGAAGCGGATGAAGGGGTTCGAGCGCATCTGGCTGCCGGGCGAGCAGAGCCGCCTCAAATTCCTCGAGCGGACCCAGGCCGGCGTGCCGGTTCCGCCTGCCCTCGCCGAAACGCTGGATCAGCTCGCGGCGAAGCTGGGAATCGAGAAGCTCACTCCGCGGTAATTCCCGCGCGCTTCACGATGGCGGCCATCCGCTTCAGGCCCGCCTGCGTCCATTGCGTGACCTGCTCCGGCGGCCCTTCGACGGGCTCGAGGCCCTGCGAGATCAGCTTCTCGCGCACGTCGGGGGAGGCGAGCGCCTTCTCGAGCTCGGCGTGCAGCCGGTCCACCACCGGCTTCGGCGTGCCGAGCGGCGCGACGAGCGAAGCCCAGGTGCGCCATTCGAAACCGGGCACCCCCGCCTCCGCCATGGTCGGGACCTCGGGCAGCAGGGGAGAGCGCTTCTCGCTCGGCACGCCGAGCGCGCGCATGCGCCCGGCCTTGATGTGCGGCAGCACGATGGACACCGCGCTGAAGTGCGCCTGCACCTGGTTCGGGATGACGTCGAGCGCGGCCTGCGTCGCGCCGCGGTAGGGGATATGCGTCAGGTAGACGCCGGTCGCCGCCTTGAACGCTTCCATCGCCACGTGCTGCGGGCTGCCCTGGCCACCCGAGGAGTAGTCGAGCTTCCCGGGCTGGCTCTTCGCGAGCGCGATGAACTCCTTCACCGACTTCGCCGGCACGTTGTTGCTGACCACGAGCACCCAGGTGATCCCGGCGACGATCCCGACCGGAACGTAGTCCTTCACCGGATCGTAGTTCACGTGCCGGATGTTGGGGATCATGGTGAGGATGCTGTCGTTCAGCACGCCGATGGTGTAGCCGTCGGGCGGCGCCCGCTTCACGCGCTCGGCACCGATGCTACCCGCCGCGCCGGGCTGGTTCTCGATCACGATCGATTTGCCGAGGTTGTCGCTCATCCTGTTGGCGACGATGCGCACCATGACGTCGACCGCGCTGCCCGCCTGCAGCGGCATGACGAAGAGCAGCGGCTTGGCGGGATAGTCCTGCGCCGCTGCCGTTGCCGCGTCCCACGCGAGCGCGGCAGCAAGAAAGAGTCTTTTTGTCGTCATGGCACGGTCCCCTCCGGAAGAGCGCAAATATACCGGTAGATGTCGCCCGGGCGCGTGAGCCAGACCCGGTCGCGGTGCCCGACGATGTGCTCGATCACGCGCCGGAAGCGCCGCAGCCGGTGCGGCACGCCGAGGATGAAGCTGTGCAGCACCACGCTCATGACGAGCGGGCGGCGCGCCGATTCCTCCAGCATCTCGTCGAACTGGTCGACCAGGTTCTCGCAGTAGAGCTGCGACGGGGTGCGCCGCGTCACGGCCTCGAAGGAGTCGTTGAGGTCGTGCGCATAGGGGATCGAGAGGATCGGGCCGTGCTTCGTGCGGAACCACACCGGCTGGTCGTCGAGCGGCCAGTCCATCATGTAGCGGAAGCCCGCTGCGCGCAGCAGGTCGAGCGAGTCGTGGCTCTGCGAGATGTACGGGGCGAGCCAGCCGAGCGGGCGCTTGCCCTCGTGCCTCTCGATCGCCGCCGCGGCTTCCTCGATCAGCTTCTTCTCCTGCTCGTAGGGCATGTCCGCCTGGCGCTCGGCGTTGGTGCGCCCGTGCCCGACGATCTCGTCGCCGCGGCGGCTGAACGCGGCGATCATCTGCGGGCAGTAGTCGTAGAGCTCCGTGTTCATGAGAAGGGCATAGGGCAGGTCGTAGGCCTGCGCGAGCTCGAGCAGCCGCCAGGCGCCGACCCGGTTGCCGTAGTCGCGCCACGCGTAGCTGCGGGAGTTGGGCTGCGGGTGCGGCACGCTGTAGTCGTTTCCCAGCCCCTCGCCGAAGGCGAAGTGCTCGACGTTCAGGCAGAAATGCACCGCCAGCCGCCTGCCCTCGGGCCAGCTGTAGTCCCGGCGCTCGGTGATCGCCGAGTAGTCGTAGCGCCCGTGCGTCTTCAGCATGCGAGGCTCCTCAGAGTTCGAATTGCGCCGCGAAGCGCGCGAAGTCGGGCAGGTTCTCGATGCGCAGGCAGCCGGCGAGCAGGCGCTCGGCCGCCTCGCGCCCCCAGAGCGGCGTGCCGAGCGCGAGGAATTTCTTCTCCAGCGCCTGCGGCGGATGCGGATTCGCGGGCTCGCCCTTCATCACGGCGCAGCGGCCCTCGAGCGCGCGGCCGTCGTCCAGCACGATGCGCAGCTCGCACACCTGCTCCTTCGGATAGCGCGCGGTGAGCTGCGGATCCTCGCGCAGGTCCACGCGCGCGGCGAGCGCCTGCACCGCCGGATCGTCCACGGCTTCCTGCTCGAAGGGCTCGAGCCCGGAGCGGCCGTGATGCAGGACCGTGGCGAGCGCGAACGGCACCGAGAAGCGCGCGCCGAAGCTCGACGTAACGCGCTTTTCCGCGAGCATGGCCGCCAGCCGGTAGGTCCTGACGTGGATGGCGCGGATCTTTTCCGGCCGCAACGGATTCCTCAGGAGCAGATCCTCCAGCGCATCAAGCGCGGAGTGGACGTAGCGCCCCGTGGGATGCAGCTTGAAATAGCCGTCCGCGAGCAGCCACTCGCGGCCGAGGTTCGCCACCGCCTTCCCCGGGTCGAAGCCGTCGGAAAGGATCCTGCCGAACACGGCCGACGGCCCGTCCTTCTCGCCGGTGAAGCCGCATTGCACGAGGCGCGCCGCAGTGAGGCCCATGTAGCCGGCGTGGCCGGTGAAGATGTTGCGCACCGTGGCGCCGTCGAGGAGCGTCTGGCGGCTCGCCGCCAGCCCCATGGTCGCTGCGACGTTGAGGAGGGTCAGCATGCCCGCTTCATCGAAGCGGCCCAGCCGCCCCGCGGCGATCGCCGCGCCGAGCGTGCCCCAGGTGCCGTGCGGATGCACTTCGATGCGCACATTCGCTGCGCGGCTGATGCGCGAGCTGAGCTCGTAGCCGAGCGCGACCGCGAGGAGCAGTTCCTCGCCGCTCGCGCCGGTTTCCTGGGCGAGCGCCACGGCGGCGGGCACCACCTGGATGCCCGGATGGCCCTTCGCAAAGAGATTGCCCTCGTCGAGCTCGAGCCAGGTCCCCGCCGTGCCGTTCAGCAGGGCGGCGTCGAGCGAGCGCGCCCGCTTCTTCGTGCCGAGGACCCAGGCCTGCCCCGTCGCGGGCGACTGGCTGCGGAAAAACGCCCGCATCTCGGGTTGCTGCATGCCGGCTGCGATCACCGGCAGGCTGTCGGCGATTACCCAGCGCGTGCGCTCCAGCGCGCGCGCGTCGAGGTCCGCGAGGCGCGCGCGACACGCGAAGCCGGCGAGCTCGCGGAGATAGCTCAGTCGACCTTGGCCCCGGACTGCTGCACGACGCCGGCCCACTTCTTCACTTCGGCGCGGATCCATGCGGCGAACTGGTCGGGGGAGTTGCCGACGATGTCCGCGCCCTGCGAGGTGAGGCCGTCGCGCACTTCCGGGATCGCGAGGACGCGCACCACCTCGTCGTGCACGCGGTTCACGATGGGGCGCGGCGTGCCGGCCGGCGCGAGCAGGCCGTTCCAGCCGACGGCGTCGAAGTCCTTGAGGCCGAGCTCGTGCAGCGTCGGCACGTCGGGAAGCACGGCGATGCGCGCGAGGCTCGTCACGGCGATCGCCTTGATGCGCCCCGAGCGCACATGGGGCAGGAGCGGCGGCACGTTGTCGAACATGATCGGGATCTGGCCGGCGATCAGGTCGGCGATCGCGGGCGCGCCGCCCTTGTAGGGGACATGGGTGATGTCGACGCCGGTATACGCCTTGAAGAGCTCGCCCGTCATGTGCGGCGGCGTGCCGTTGCCGGCGGTGCCGTAGACGAGCGTGCCGGGCTTCGCGCGCGCCGCGGCGAGCAGGTCGGCCACGCTGTTGAAGCCGGTCGACGGGTGCACCACGAGCAGGTTGGTGTAGTTCACCGCCTGCGTGATCGGCGAGAAATCGGTCAGGAGATCGTAGTTCAGCTTCTTGTACAGGCTCTTGCTGATCGCGAGCGAGCTCGTGCCCATGAGGAGCGTGTAGCCGTCGGGCGCGGACTTCGCCACCGCGTCGGCGGCGATGTTGCCGCCGGCGCCGGGCCGGTTCTCGATCACCACCGGCTGGCCGAGCGGTTCCTGCAGCCGGGCGCCGATCGTGCGCGCGAGGATGTCCGACGTGCCGCCGGGCGGGAAGGGCACCACGATGCGCACCGCGCGGGAGGGGTAGGATTGTGCAAGCGCCCCGCTCGAAGCGAGCACCAGGGCGCACAAAACAATTTCAATAGCTCTTTTCATTCAACCCTTGAAGGTGTCGAGCTTGATGCGCTCGCGCTCGAGCACCGCCGCGACGGAGGGCTCGGCGCACACACGCTCGATATACGCGAAATACGCCGGCAGCGAGCGCGGATCGATGCCCGCGTAGCCGCCCCAGCGCAGGAAGGTGAAGGCGTAGGCGTCGTGGCAGGCGATGCCGTCCCCGAACCAGTAGGGCGATGCCGAGGCGACCCACCCCTGGATCCGCTCGAGGTGCGAGCGGAATTCCTTCGCCGCGGTCTTCTTCACGTCGGCCCGGGCGGCCTCGTCCTGCGCGAAGTATTCGCTGCGGAAGATGCGCGTGAACGTCGGATGTACCGTGTTGTTCATCCACGCGAGCTGGGAGAGCGCCTGCGCGCGGGCCCACGACTCCTGCGGCAGCAGCCCGGCGCCGGGGAACCGGCGATCGAGGCAGTCGCAGATCGCGACGATCTGGGTGAGCGGCCGGCCGTCGGCCAGCAGGGTCGGCACCTGGCCGTTCGGGTTGAGCGCCAGGTATTCCGGGCTCTTCTGCTCGCCCTTGTGCAGCTTCACGAGCTTCGGCTCGAACTGCGTGCCTGTGACCGCCTGGATGCGCTGCAGCGCCACGTGCGGGACGAAGGAGCAGGCGCCCGGAGCGAAGTAAAGTTGCATCATCGTTCGATCATACCGGCGAGGAGGCCCCGTGAAAATTCAGCATCTCGAACCGAGCGCCGCGCAGAAGGCGCGCGCATTCTCCCCCGCGGTCATCACCGAGGGCGGCCGCACCGTCTGGCTGGCGGGGCAGACCGCCACGGTGGACCTCGACGGCAGGGACATCTCGAGGGACTTCGACGCCCAGGCGCGCGCGGTCTTCGGCCTGCTCGGCAGGACGCTCGAGCGCGCCGGCGGCACGCTCGCCGACATGGTGACCATGACCGTCTTCATCACCGATCCGCGGATGGGCGACCGCTTCGTGGAGATCCGTCGCGAGCTCTTCCCGGAGGGCCGCTACCCGGCGAGCGCGCTCATCACGGTGTCGAACTTCGCGCGCCCCGGCATCCTGATCGAGATCCAGGGCGTTGCCGTCTTGGCCTAGAGATATACCCGTTTCATTCCGTCCGCGGGATAGCGCGGGCCGGCGCCCGCGCCGACCGGCGCGGCATCGGAGATGCGCTTCACGTCCTCCGGGGAGAGCCTGACGTCGAGGGCGGCGAGGTTCTCGTCCACACGCTCCTTGCGCTTGGTGCCCGGGATCGGCACGATGTCCTTGCCCTGTGCGAGGAGCCAGGCGAGCACCAGCTGCGCGGGCTTGCATTTCTTCTCCTTCGCGATCGCCTCGAGGCGGGCCACGATCTGGACGTTCTTGTCGAGCGCCTCGCCCTGGAAGCGCGGGTGCTGCAGGCGGCGGTCGCCCTCCGGCAGGTCGCTCTTGCCGTGCACCGCGCCCGTCAGCATGCTGCGCCCGAGCGGCGCGTACGCGACGAGCGTGATGCCGAGCTCGCGGCAGGTTTTCAGCGTCTCCTCTCCTTCGCCGCGGTAGAGGAGCGAGTACTCGTTCTGCACGGCGGCGATCGGGTGCACCTTGTGCGCGCGGCGGATCGTCTCCGGGCGCGCCTCGGACAGGCCGAGGGCGTGCACCTTGCCCTGCTCGACCAGGCGCTTCATCGCGCCCACGGTGTCCTCGATCGGAGTGTTCGGGTCGACGCGATGCTGGTAGTAGAGGTCGATGACCTCGATCCCCAGGCGCTTCAGGCTCGCGTCGCACGCCTGCATCACGTATTCGGGGCGGCCGTCCACGGCCTGCTTGCCCGAGGCGTCCTTGACCTGGCCGAACTTCGTGGCGACCACGACCTTGTCGCGCCGCCCGCGCAGCGCGCGCCCGAAGAGCTGCTCGTTGTGCCCCCAGCCGTACATGTCGGCGGAATCGAGCAAGTTGATCCCCCGGTCGATGGCGTGGTGGATGACCGCGATCGACTGCTCGTCGTCGGCGTTGCCGTATACGCCGGACATGGACATGAGGCCGAGGCCGATGGCGGAAACCTGGAACGGGCCGCACTTGCGCTTTTCCATGCGAGCTCCTCTTTGAAGTCGTGCGAAAAAGTGCGTAGCGTAGCAGCCCGGGGTTGCTTTTCGGAGGCAGGACCGCCATGACGAACGAGCCCGTGCTGCACGCCATCGACGCCCGCGGCGTCGTGACCGTCACGCTGAATCGCCCGGAAGTGAACAATGCGTACGACGCGGCGCTGGTCCAGGGCCTTCTCGACGCGCTTTCCTCCCTGCCAGCGACGGTGCGGGCGGTCCTGCTGCGCGGCGCGGGAAAGCATTTCCAGGCGGGCGCGGACCTCAAGTGGATCCGCTCGGTCGCGGCGCAGCCGGAGAAGGAAAACGAGGAGGCGTCGCGCGCGACCGCCGAAGCCGTGCGCCGCCTGAACGCGCTCGCGGTGCCGACGGTGGCGCTGGTGCAGGGCGCATGCTTCGGCGGCGGCACGGGGATCCTCGCCGCCTGCGACGTCGTGATCGCGGCGCAGGACGCGGTGTTCTCGATCGCCGAAACCCGCTGGGGCCTGATGGCCGGGATCATCCTGCCGCAGCTCGCCGACGCGATCGGCGCGCGCCAGGTGCGCCGCTACGCGCTCACCGGGGAGCGTTTCGGCGCGGAAGAGGCGCGGCGCATCGGCCTCGTGCACGAGGTCGTCGCCGCGGCGCAGCTCGATGCCGCTGGCGAGCGGATCGTGAGCCAGCTGCTGCAGAATGCGCCGGAGGCGAATGCGCAGACCAAGGCGCTCGCGCTGGAGTTCGCCTGGGGATCCATCGATGAGGCGACCTTCGCGCGCCTGGTGCGCCAGCATGCGGCGAAGCGGCGCAGCGCCGAGGCCGCCGAAGGCCTCGCGTCTTTCGCGGAGAAGCGCGCGGCGCGCTGGCCGGCAGGCAGAAAAAAAGCCCCGGAGTAGGGGGGAGCTCTTCCGGGGCTCTGCCGCCCCGGAGGAGGACTCGTGGGGCGACGGCCTTTTGTAGCACGCCGCTCCCGGCGGCGCTGTGAACTACTTCCTAAAAGAGGTCGAAGTACTCGCGCTGCTCCCATTCGCTCACCTCGAGCTCGAAGCGCGCGATCTCCGCCTCTTTTATCCTGCAGTAGTACTCGACGAACGTTTCGCCGAAGGCCTCGCACAGGACGCGGTCGCTCCGGAGCGCGGCGATCGCCTGGCCGAGCGAGCGCGGCAGGAGCGGCGCCGCCGCCTCGTACGGCGCATCGGCCGAAGGCGGCAGCGCTTTTTTCCGCGCGATGCCGTCGAGGCCGGAGTGGATTTGCGAGGCGAAATACAGGTAAGGATTGGCCGCCGGCTCGCCGATGCGGTTCTCGATCCGCGTCGCCGGATTGCCGGGCCCGCCGACCACGCGCAGCAGCGCGCCGCGGTTCTCCTTGCCCCACACCGCGCGGTCGGGGGCGAGGGAGTAGGGGCGATAGCGCTTGTAGCCGTTGACGGTTGGCGTCGAGAACACGCACGCCCCGGCGGCGTGCTCGAGCAGGCCGGCGAGGTAGTGCCTGCCGGTCTCGGACAGGTCTTCCTTCTCCGAGACGAAGGCGTTGCGCCCGGCCTTGCGCAGGGACTGGTGCAGGTGCCAGCCGCTCGACATGACGTTCGGCAGCTTCGGCCGGCACATGAAGGTGGCGTGGTAGCCGTGGCGCCGCGCGATCTGCTTCACCGCGCTCCTCAGGAGCAGCATCGATTCGGCCGCCTGCATCGCGTCCTGCGGCGCGAGGGTGAACTCGAGCTGGCTCGGGCCGAACTCGACCTCGAAGGAGCGCAGCGGCAGCCCGAGCCTGGCGAGGTCCTTGCGCAGCAGCTCGACCACCGGGTCCACGAGGTCGTAGCGCTGCTCGGTGAGGTACTGGTATCCGGTGGAAAGCAGCTCCACGGAAGGCGGCGTGCCGGGCTGGCCGGCATCGGCGGGACGCAGGTTCTCGTCCACGATCTTGAAGACATGGAACTCGATCTCGAGCCCGCACACGAGCTCGAAGGGCGCGAGCTTCTCGAGCGCCCTTGCGAGCACCGCGCGCGTGTCGAAGGGCACCGGCCTGCCGTCCTGGAAGGCGAGCTCGCAGAGAAACCAGCCGGTGTCCGGCGCCCACGGCAGGATGCGGAAGCTCGGCAGGAGCGGCTTCATGAGGATGTCGGCCGCGCCCTGCAGCTCCGGCATGCCGAAGCCGCCGCCGGCGGTGAACGCCGGAAACACGGTGCGATGCGAGGTGTCCTTGAGAAGCAGCGTGCTGGTCACGGTCACGCCGCGCTCGAGCGCCGCCTTCACTTCCGGCACGGCGAGCGTCTTGCCGCGCAGCACGCCGTGCTGGTCGGCGAAGGAGAAGCGCACCGCCTGCAGGCAATGCGCGTCGATCTCCTTCAGCACCTCGCCGGCGTTCATGCCGCCCAGGCCGCCTTGCTGCGGCGCGCCGCTTCGCATTCCTTCCAGTATTCGTCCATCCGGCCGGTCGGGCCGATGCCGTCGATCGCCGGCGGGCCTTTCAGGCCCTTGGCGGTCTCGGAATCGAGCACCATGAGCGGCGTCTCGCCCGCCTCGTTCTTCCGGATGGCGTCGAGCAGCAGCCGGCGGTAGAGCACGATGCCCTTGTCCGTCGTGCCGAGGTTCTCGCGCGTGCGGTCGGCGATGCGGCCCTGCGACTCGCAGGCCCACTGGTCGTGGATGTTGATGTCGAAGCCCATGCCGGTGAAGGTCTTCGATTTCTGCTCGTCGGCGCTGAATCCCCAGGAATTCTCCCTGGAAAAAACCGGCTTGTAGTCGGGCGCGGGATAGGTCTTCAGGCGCTGCGCGCGCATCGTCGCCTTGTCCACCGGGGCGCCGAAGCTCGTGAAGATCGAATACCAGTAGCAGCCGGTGTCGTCGACCGGCACGTGCCACTGCGAGATGGTCATCTCCGCGTTCATCGGGATGACGAAGGCCTGCGGGAAGAGCACGTTCGTCACGCGGATGTGCGTGTGCGCGTCGCTGATGCGCCGGAGCGTCTGCAGGCGCATGCCGTACTCGGTGCGCTCGACGCGGATCTCGGGCCGGTCGAATTCGCGCAGCACCTTGCTGATGGGCATGTCCGAGTCCGACGGCGTGCCGCGGAACTGGCGGCCGTAGCTCGCCGCCGGGTCCTCGTCCTCGAAGAACTTGTGGAGCCACGAGGCGTGCGCGGGGTCGATGCCGACTTCCAGCGCCTGCAGCCAGTTGCAGTCCCAGTAGCCCTTGAAGGCGAACGTGTAGGCGTCCGGGGCGACGAAGCAGTCGAAGCGCGGGAACGCGGGCGGCGCGCCGGCGCCGAGATAGGCGAAGAGGATCCCGCTTTTCTCGACCACCGGATAGGCGATGGTCCTGATGTGCTCGCAGAGCCGGCTGCCGGACGGCTCTGCCGGCGTGTCGATGCATTTGCCGCCGGCGCCGAACTTCCAGCCGTGGAACGAGCAGCGCAGGCCGTCGGGCTCGGGCCGCCCATAGGCGAGGTCGGCGCCCCGGTGCGGGCACTGGCGCTGCATCAGGCCGTAACCCGCATTCGTTTTGAACAAAACCAGATCTTCGCCGAGAAGCCGCACGGCCTTCACCGGCCGCTCGCCCTGCATCTCGTCCGCGAGCGCGACCGGCTGCCAGTAGTTGCGCAGCAGCTTGCCGGCCGCGCTGCCGGGGCCGACGCGCGTCATCAGCTCGTTCTGCTCGGCGCTTATCATGAGCCGATCTTATACGAGACCGTAAATTTTTTTCATCTGACAGTCGCGCCGCGCTCGACTAACCTTTCGCGAACCGAACAGCGAGGAGCCGGCGCATGGCCTCCGCGAAGTACCCCGTGTCTCTGACTGCCGAGGACGCTCCCGTCCGGAGCCGGCCGACCAACTATCCGGAACCGTTCGCATCGCGCATGGCCGGCCGGCGCAAGCAGCCGCTCGGCGATCTCTTCGGCCTGAGCAACTTCGGCGTCAACCGCACCACGCTGGCGCCGGGTGCCTCATCGGCGCTGCGCCATGCGCACAGCAGGCAGGACGAATTCGTCTACGTGCTGCAGGGCCATCCCACGCTGCATACGGACGAGGGCCGCACGCGCCTGTCGCCCGGCATGTGCGCAGGCTTCAAGGCCGGCACGGGGAACGGCCACCGCCTCGTCAACGAGACGGCGCAGGACGTGGTGATCCTCGAGGTGGGCGACCGCACGCCGGGGGACGAAGGAAGCTATCCGGACGACGACATCAAGGCGGCTCTCGTCGACGGGAAATGGGTGTTTCAACACAAGGACGGCACGCCTTACTGAGGCTTGGCTTATGCTCGCCGTGTGAGCGAGCGCGTCCAGTTTTCCTCGGCCGGCCTGCGGCTGAGCGGAATCCTCGAGCTGCCCGATGGGATGCGAGCGGGCGAGCGGCGGCCGGCGTTCCTCGTCCTGCACGGCTTCGGCAGCAACAAGGACAGCGGCACGATGCAGACCGCCGCGGCGCTTTTCCGCTCGCTCGGCTACGTCGCGCTGCGCTTCGACATGCGCGGCTGCGGCGAGAGCGAGGGCGAGCGCGGCCGCGTCATCTGCCTGGAGCAGGTGGAGGACACGCGCGCCGCCGCGACTTTTCTCGAGGGCCGCGCCGAAGTCGATCCGCGCCGCATCGCGGTCTTCGGGCACAGCTTCGGCGCCGCCGTGGCCGTCTATGCGGCGGGCGTCGACCCGCGCATCGCGGCCTGCATCTCCTCGGGCGGCTGGGGCGACGGCGAGAAGAAATTCCGCCGCCAGCACGAATCGCCCGAGGCGTGGGCGCGCTTTTCCGGAATGCTCGAGCGGGGACGCGAGATGCGGAAGAAAGGCGGCTCGATGAAGGTGCCGCGCTTCGAGATCGTGCCGGTGCGCCCGGAGCTGCGCGCGAACCTCGCGCCCGGCTCGATCCTCGAATTTCCCTTCGAGGTGGTCGAGAGCATGCTGGCGTTCAAGGCGAACGAGGTCGTCGGCCGGATTGCGCCGCGGCCGCTGCTTCTCCTGCATCCGGCGGACGACAGCGTCACGCCGACCGAGCAGTCCATCGATCTCTTCCTGCACGCCGGCCAGCCGGCCGATCTGCATCTCGTCGCCGGCGTGGATCACTTCCTCTTCAGCGAGGGCAACACGCTGGTGCTCGACCTCGTGCGCGACTGGCTCGCGCAGCACTTTCGCGTCCGTTGAAGCCCGAGCGCCTGAAGAAGGCGGTCGCCGACATCTTCGGCGCGGCGGGGATGGCGCCCGCGCACGCGCAGGCGGTCGCCGAAGTGCTTGTCTGGGCGGATCTGCGCGGCATGGGCAGCCACGGCGTCATGCGCGTGCCGCGCTACGTCGAGCTGCTGCGCAAGGGCGATCTCAACGCCCGTCCGGCGATGCGCACCGTGTCGGAGACGCTGGCCGCGGTCCTCTTCGATGCCGATCGAGCGCCCGGCCCGGTCGCCATGATCCACGCCGCCGACGCGGCCGCGGCAAAAGCGCGCCAAGCGGGCATCGGCCTCGCGCTCGCGCGAAACACCACGCACACGGCGGCGCTCGGGTACTACACGCAGCGCCTCGCGCGGGAAGGTTTCGCGGCGCTTGCGTTCGCCGCGTCATCGCCGAACATGGCCTACCACGGCGCGCGCTCCGCCGGAGTGTCCACCGCGCCCGTGTCGCTCGCCGTGCCGGGGCCCGGCGAGCCGCTCGCGCTCGACATGGCTTCGGGCGTCATTTCCCTCGGCAAGCTGATGCAGGCGCGCCGCGCAGGAACGCCGCTCGCGCCCGGCTCGGCGCTCGACCCGCAGGGCAATGAGACCACCGACCCGCGCGCCGCGGTGCTGCCGCTGCCGCTCGGCGGCCCCAAGGGCTCGGGACTCGCGCTGCTCGTCGAATGCCTGTGCAGCCTGCTCGCCGGCAATCCGATCCTCGCCGAGGCGCTGGAGGGCACGCCGAAGAGCCGGCGGCACTACCAGAACGGGCTGGTCGTCGCGATCGAGGTCGAGCGATTCATTTCTGCCGCTACTTTCAAGGTTGAAGTACAAAGGCTGGCGGGGGCGATCAAGGCCCTTTCGCCGCAGCCCACCGCCGAGATCCTGCTGCCGGGCGAGCGGGGCGCGCGCAACGCAAGGGAGCGCCGCGACGGCATCGCGTTGCCGGCGCCGGTGCTGAAGGAGTTGTCGGAGCTCAGCGCGGGGCTGGGCGTCCAGTGGCCGGTCGAATAGGAGGGAGCATGCGCCGTGCATTGTGTGCAGCACTAGTCGCAGGTTGCTCGATCTTTGCGGGCGGCGCCGTTGGCAGCGGAAGCGATTTCCGCGTCACGCTGCTCGGCACGGCATCGCCGTCGCCGCGGCCCGATCGCATGGGGCCGAGCACGCTGATCGAGGCGGGCAGCCAGAAGCTGCTCATCGACGCGGGGCGCGGCGTGCCCGTGCGCCTCTGGCAGCTCCGCGTGCCGATGGGGCAGATCAACGCGCTCTTCATCACGCATTACCATTCCGACCACACCTCCGGCATTCCGGACGTCTGGCTGACCGGCTGGCTCTCGCCGCCGTTCGGCCAGCGCAAGGCGCCGTTCCACGTCATCGGTCCCGCCGGCGCGAAGGATCTGATGTCGAACCTGCAGCGCGCGTATGCGGCCGACGTGAAGATCCGCCTCGAGGACGAGAAGAATCCTGCCGAAGGGATCGCGGTGCAGGTGGACGAGTTCGCCGCCGACGGCGTGGTATACGAGAAGGACGGGGTGCGCGTCACGGCCTTCGAGGTCGACCACGGCGACGTGATCAAGCCCGCCTACGGATACCGCGTGGACTTCGACGGCCGCTCGGCGGTGATCTCCGGTGATACGCGCTACAACCCGAACGTGATCAAGTACGGCGCCGGAGCCGACCTGCTGATCCACGAGGTCGGTGCCGCGAGGCCGGAGCTCATGAAGATCCCGGCGGTGCAGCGCATCATCGCCCATCACACGACGCCGCGCGACGCCGGGCGGGTTTTCGAGCAGACGAAGCCGAAGCTCGCCGTGTACACGCACATCGTGCGCCTGAGCAACGCGACCATTCCGGAGCCGAGCCTCGCCGACCTGCTCGCCGAGACGCGCGAGACCTATTCAGGCCCGCTCGTGTTCGGCGAGGACCTGATGACCTTCGACATCAGCGAGCGCGGCGTCGCCGTCTATCGCGGCGGGCCTTGAGGAGGACCTAGGCCGGCTCTTCGCGGTAGAGCGCGAGCGCGCGCATCGCGGGGAGGTCGTTGAACGAGAACAGCACCGCTTCCTCGCTCCGCGAGGCGTTCGCGTGCGAATGCGCGCACCAGGACGGAATGGAGAAGATGTCCTTCTCCTCCCAGTCGAACGTCTGCCCGCCGACGCGCGAGCGGCCGCGGCCGCAGGCCACCTGGTAGACCACGCTGCCGGTGTGGCGGTGCGCCCGGGTCTCTTCTCCCGGCTTGAGGCGCTGCAGCTGCGCGCCGATGGTCGGCATGATCGGGCCGCCGGTGAGCGGATTCCTGTACTCCAGCACCACGCCGTCGAACGGCGATTCGGCGCCGCTTGCCTTCAGCTCCCGGTAGGCGGCGTCCCACGGGTAGTGGAAGACCGGCGAGTAGGGCTTCGCCCAGTTTTCGCGGGACAGCGGCGCCGGTTTCTGCACGATCTCGGGGTGCACCTCGTAGAAATTGGCGTCGAGGGAGTTCATGAGCGGGATGTCGAGGCCGTCCTGCCAGATGCACTGCGTGCCGCCGGCCTCGACGCCGTGGTCGTGCCAGGTGCCGTTCGGCGTCAGGACGAGGTCGCGCGGCCCGAGCATGAGGCGCTCGCCGTCCACGACGGTGTAGGCGCCGCGCCCGTCCATGATGAAGCGCAGCGCGGACGCCTGATGGCGGTGCGCCGAGGTGAACTCGCCGGGATTCATCACCTGCACGCCGGTATAAAGGAGGCCCGCCGCGGCGCTCCATTCCTTGCGGCCGGGGTTGACGAGCATGACGACGCGGCGCGCGGCCTTCTCGGCCGACACGAGGCTGGCCGCTTTCCTGACGTGGGATTCGATCCTCTTCCACGGCCAGTGCATGGGCACCGACTTCGGCTGCGGATGCCAGGGCTCGATCTCGTTCGCGACCGTCCACAGCGCGCCGAGCGCCTCGCGCTCGAGCGAGCGGTAGTACGCCTCGAGTTCCGGCGTGTCCTCGACGTTGGCCCGGCCGACGACGTTCTCGCGCTTCACGCGCCTAGTTTAGACCCCGAGATGGCGATGCTGCACGCCGGGATTTGCCTCCAGCTCCGCGGAGGTGCCGCTCCACACGACGCGGCCTTTCTCCAGGACGTAGTGGCGGTCGGCGATGCGGGCGAGGGCCCTGACGTCCTTGTCGATGAGCAGGATGGCGAGCCCGGACTGCTTGAGGCGCAGGATGGAGCCGTAGATCTCCACGCGGATCAGCGGCGCCAGGCCTTCGGTCGCCTCGTCGAGGATCAGCAGGCGCGGGTTGGTCATGAGGGCGCGGCCGATGGCGAGCATCTGCTGCTCGCCGCCCGAGAGCTCGTTGCCGTAGTTCGAATGGCGCGCGCGCAGGTGCGGGAAGAAGGCATAGACCTTGTCGAGCGTCCACGGCTCGCTCGCGCCCGAGCGGTTCGCGGCCGTCGCGACGAGGTTCTCCTTCACCGTGAGGTTGGGGAAGACCTGGCGGCCCTCCGGCACGAGGCCGACGCCGACCTGTGCGATGCGATAGGAAGGAAGCCTTTCCAAGGAAGTGCCCTCGAACGAAATCGAGCCGGCCCCCGGCCGCACGATGCCCATGATGGCGCGCACGGTCGTCGTCTTGCCCATGCCGTTGCGCCCGAGCAGCGTCACCACCTCGCCGCCGCGGATGTCGAGCGAAACGCCGAACAGCACCTGGCTCCGTCCGTACGCCGCCTCGAGGCCGCGGATCTCGAGCATCAGGCGTCCTCGCCGAGGTAGGCGCGGCGCACTTCGTCGTTTGCGCGGATGCGCTCGGGCGTGTCCGTCGCGATGATGCGCCCGTACACGAGCACCGAGATGCGGTCGGCGAGGCGGAACACGGCGTCCATGTCGTGCTCGACCAGCACGATGGTCTGCTTGCGCTTGAGCCGCGACAGCAGCTCGATCATGCGCTGCGACTCCTCGGCGCCCATCCCCGCCATCGGCTCGTCGAGCAGCATCAGGCGCGGGCGGGTGGCGAGGACCATCGCCACCTCGAGCTGGCGCTGCTCGCCGTGCGAAAGGTTGGCCGCAAGGACGTTCTTGCGATTCGCGAGACCGATCTCATCGAGGAAGTGCGCCGCCGGCCCGGTGAGCGCGCTGTCTGAAGAAGCAGCGCTCCAAAAACGGAAGCTGTGGCCACTGCCTGCCTGTACCGCGAGGGCGACGTTCTGCAGCGCGGTGAAGTCGGCGTAGATGCTCGTGATCTGGAAGGAGCGCGCCAGGCCCTTGCGGGCGCGCTTCGGCGCGGGCAGCGCGGTCACGTCCTCGCCGGCGAAGCGGATGCTGCCGGCGTCCGGTCGCAGCGTCCCGGCAAGCTGCCCGATGAAGGTCGTCTTGCCGGCGCCGTTCGGGCCGATGATGGCGTGCGTTTCGCCTTCGCGCACCTCGAGGTCGACGCCGTCGGTCGCGCGCAGCGCGCCGAAGCTTTTCACCAGGGCGCGGACCTCAAGCATCGGGCTTGTCGAGGAGGCCGGCGAGGCCGCGCTTGAAGAAGATCACCGAGACGACGAGCAGCGGGCCGAGGATCACCTGCCAGTGGTCGGTCCAGCCTTTCAGCACTTCCTCGATGAGGATGAGCGCGAAGGCGCCGAGCAGCGGCCCCGCGGTCGAGCCCATGCCGCCGAGGATCACCATGAACATGAGGTCGCCGGACTGCACCCAGCTCATGAAGTCGGGGCTGATGTAGCGGGTGTGGTTCGCATAGAGCGCGCCGGCGAGCCCGCAGATCGCTCCCGCGATCACGAACGCGGCCAGGCGATAGGGGTAGGGCGAGAAGCCGATCGCGCGCGTGCGGGCGTCGTTCGATTTCGCCGCGCGCAGGACCAGCCCGAAACGCGAGTGCACGATCCGATGGATCGTGAAAAGGCTCAGGAGCAGGACGCCGAGCACGAGGTAGTAGAACGCGAGGCCGTTGCCGAGATCCACCAGGCCGGAGAAGCCGCTCGGCGTGCGCAGCCGCAGCCCGTCGTCGCCGCCGTACATGTCGAGCGATACGGCGAGGTAGTAGAGCATCTGCGTGAACGCGAGCGTGATCATGATGAAGTACACGCCGCTCGTGCGGATCGAGATGGCGCCGATCGCCGCGGCCACGAGCGCGGAGGCGGCGATCGCCACCGGCCATTGCACCCAGCCCAGCGTGATGCCGTGGAAGGCGAGGATGCCGACCGCGTAGCCGCCGAGCCCCAGGTAGGCGGCGTGGCCGAAGGACACCAGGCCGCCGTAGCCGAGGATGAGGTTCAGGCTGGCGGCGGCGATGGCGAGGATCATCGCGCGGCGCACGAGGTCCACGTAGAACGCCTGGTTCAGCGCGATCGCCGCCTGCGGCAGCGCGAGCAGAACCACGAAAACGATCCCCCAGAAGGCCAGGGCGCGCCGGGAGACCATCAGGCGTTCCGCGCCGAGAACAGGCCCGCCGGGCGCAGCGCGAGCACGACGGCCATCAGCAGGTACACGAGCATGGAGGCGAGCGCGGGCCCGGCCGTCTCCGCCGCGGGTCGCGAGAGGAAGAGGGCGAGGAGCGGCTTCAGGAACGCGCGCCCCAGCGTGTCGACGGTGCCGACGATGAGCGCGCCGACGAACGCGCCGCGGATGGAGCCGATGCCGCCGATCACGATGACGACGAACACCTGGATCAGGATGAGCTCGCCCATGCCCGGCTGCACCGTGTAGATGGGCCCCGCCATGAGCCCGGCGAGCCCGGCGAGCGCGGCGCCGAAGCCGAAAACCACGGTGTAGAGCAGGCGGATGTTCACGCCGAGCGCGGAGACCATGGTGCGGTTCGAGGCGCCGGCGCGGATCAGCATGCCGAGCCGCGTGCGCGTGACCACGTACCAGAGCAGGACGCCCACCGCGAGGCCGACGGCGATGACCGCGGCGCGATAGACCGGGTAGTGCCAGCCGGGAAGGAGCTGCACGCTGCCCTGCAGCCACGACGGCAGGCTGGAGAAAAGCGCGGTGCGGCCCCAGATCATCGCCGTCGCCTCGTTGAAGAAGAGGATCAGGCCGAAGGTGGCGAGCACCTGGTCGAGGTGGTCGCGGTCGTAGAGCGTGCGCAGCGCCACCACTTCCATCAGCATGCCGACGAGCAGCGTCCCGGCGAGCCCGCCGAGCACGCCGAGCGCGTAGGAGCCGCTCCATTGCGTCGCCGCGATCGCGAGGTAGGCGCCCACCATGTAGAGCGAGCCGTGCGCCAGGTTCACCATGTTCATGATGCCGAGCACGAGCGTGAGGCCGGCGGCGAGCAGGAACAGCATGACGCCCAGCTGGACGCCGTTCAGCAGTTGCTCGAGGACAAGCGATACGGTCATGAAAAAGAAAGGGCGCGGTCAGCCCGCGCCCTTTTCGTTCTGCGGGCGGCGCCCGCTACTTCATCTTGCATTCCTGGTAGTAGGCGTCCTTGTGCTGGTCGAACACCTTCTTCACGATCTTCATCTCGGCGCCGTCCGGGCCGCCCTTCTCGGCCTTCAGCAGGTAGAAGTTCTGGATCGGATGGTGGTTGACGTTGAACTTGTACGGCCCGCGGATCGACTGGTAGTTCGCCTTCTCCATCGCGGCGACCATCGCATTCGTGTCCTTGACGTTGCCCTTCACCGCGCGCACCGCGGAGTCGATCAGCATGATCGCGTCGTAGCTCTGCGCGCCGTAGAAGGAAGGCGTGTAGCCGAACTTCTTGCGGAAATCGGCCACGTACTTCAGGCTCGCCGGCACGTTCAGGTCCGGGCTCCAGAAGCGCGCCTCGTACTGGCCGATCGCCGCGTCCTTCAGCGCGGGCAGCGTGGTCTCGTCGACGGTGAACACCGAGTAGAGCGGGATCTGCTCGCGCAGGCCGGACTGCACGTACTGCTTGATGAACTGGATGCCCATCCCGCCCGGGTAGAAGATGAAGACCGCCTTCGGGTTCTTCGCGCGCATCTGGGTGAGCTCGGCCTGGTAGTCGAGCTGTCCCATCTTGGTGTAGACCTCGTCGACGATGTTGCCCTTGTAGTAGCGCTTCAGGCCGGCGACCATGTCCTTGCCGGCCTGGTAGTTCGGCGCCATCACGTAGAGGTCCTTGATCCCGCTTTCCTGCAGGAACTCGCCCATCGCCTCGGGCGACTCGTCGTTGTTCCAGGACGTGGAGAAGTAGAGCTTGTTGCAGTCCTTGCCGGCGAGCGGGCTCGCGCCGGCGTTGGCGCCGACCATGATCTTGCCGGCGCCGGTGACGACCGGCACGGTCGCCATCATGACGTTCGACCAGATGATGCCGGCCATGATGTCGACCTGGTCCTTCTTCAGCATCTGCTCGGCGACCTGCACGCCGACGTCGGGCTTGAACTGGTCGTCGCCGTAGACGACCTCGGTGTCGAGGCCGCCCACCTTGTGGTTGAGGTGATCGAGCGCGAGCTCGACCGAGTCCTTCATATGCTTGCCGATGATGCCCTGCGGGCCGGACATCGTGCTGATGAAGCCGATCTTCAGCTTCTGCTGCGCCTGGGCCTGGGTGCCGAACGCCAGCGCGCACGCCAGCGCGGCGCCGATCAATTCTCTTCGCATGGTCTCCTCCTCAAAGAAATCAGTCTATTAGACCCCGCACGCCTTAGGCAAGGGGCGCCGCGGTCGCATCATAGGTGAAGAGCCATTCGTAGCGCTCCCGGATCCGCGGCTCGCTCCACTCGCGGTCCACGTACTCCTGCGCGCCTTGCGCGTCGGCGAGGCGCGGATTGTGGAAGCGCTTCGCGTTCTCGGCCGAGCCGAGCACCGTGCGCCGCGTGCGCTCCTTGCGCGCCGCCTCGTAGCGCTCGAGCGCTGCTGCACTATCTTTCACTTCGGCGAGCGCGCGCGCCAGGACGAGGCCGTCCTCCATCGCCATCACCGCGCCCTGCGCGAGCATGGGGAGCATCGGGTGGCAGGCGTCGCCGAGCAGCGTGACGCGTCCTTGCGTCCAGCGCTCCATCGGCGCGCGCCCGACGAGCGCCCATTTGTAGAGCTGCGGCGCGCCGCGGATCATGCGGTGGATGTCGTCGTGCCAGCCGGCGTAGTCGGCGGCGCAGTCTTCGGCGCTGCCGAGCGCCGTCCACGACTCGATCTTCCAGTCCGCGCGCTCGACCACGCCGACGAAGTTCATGTACTCGCCGCGGTGCACCGGATAGTGCACCACGTGCCCGCCCGGCCCGATCCAGTTCGTGCCGACCCTGCGGCGCATGTGCGCCGGCAGCCGCTCCATCGGCACCGTGCCGCGCCAGGCGACGATGCCCGTGAAGCGCGCCTCGCCCTCGCCGAAGAGCGCCTGCCTCACGCGCGAATGCACGCCGTCGGCGCCGACGATGAGATCCGCTTTTGCCTCTTTCCCGTTCTGAAGCTTCAGGACCAGCGCCTGCGCGTCCAGGGCGGAGAGCTTCGAATCGAGGTGGATCGCGTCCGGCTTCTCGCGCCGCACCGCGTCGGCGAGGACGCCGATGAGGTCCGGCCGGTAGACCGTGAGGTAGGGAAAGCCGTAGCGCGCGATCGATTCCTGGCCGAGGTCGAAGAGCTTCCAGGTCTGGCCGGTGCTCCAGAGGCGGATCTCCTTGCCGCTCGCCTCGCACGAGAGTTCCTTCAGGGGCTCGAGAACGCCGAGCGCGGCGAGGACCCGGTTGCCGTTGGCGCTGATCTGGATGCCGGCGCCGACCTCGCGCAGCTCGTGCGCCTGCTCGTAGACGTCGACCTCGAAGCCGCGCTTCAGGAGCGCGAGCGCGGCGGTGAGGCCGCCGATGCCGCCGCCGACGACCGCGATCTTCATAGTAGGATTTTACGGTGCTCAGGCTCGACACCGTGACCAAGCGCTTCGGCCGCCGCAGCGTGCTGAACGCCGTCTCGCTCGAGCTCGCGGCGGGGGAGTACGCCGCGGTGATCGGCGAGTCGGGCATCGGCAAGTCCACGCTCCTCAACGTGATTGCCGGCCTCGAGCCCATGGATTCCGGGGTGGTGCTTTTCGAGGAGCGGGACGTAGCGCAGCTCAGCGACGACGCGCAGACTGCTCTGCGCCGCGACAAGCTCGGCTTCGTGTTCCAGGCGTTCCACATCCTGCCGCATCTCGACGTGCTCCAGAACGTCGATCTGCCCCTGCTTCTGCGGAAAAGAAGCGATCCGGACAAGGCGAGGGCCATGCTGGCGTCGGTCGGGCTCGCGGGACGCGAGCACTCGATGCCGCGCGAGCTCTCCGGCGGCGAGCTGCAGCGCGTGGCGATCGCGCGCGCGCTGGTCGGCGAGCCGAGGCTCGTGCTCGCGGACGAGCCGACCGGGAACCTGGACCCGGAGAACGCGCGGCAGGTGCTCGCGCTCTTTCGCGAGCAGGTGAAGGAACACGGCGCCGGCGCGCTCCTCGTCACCCACTCCGAGGCGGCCGCCGCCGGCTGCGACCGCGTCTACCGCCTGACGGCCGAGGGCCTCTTCAGGGCTTGAAAAGCTTCCTCGCGGGAAACGGCAGCGCCTTCGCGCCCAGCGCTTCCTCGATGCGCAGGCCCTCGTTCCACTTCGCCATGCGCTCGGAGCGCGAGAAGCTGCCCACCTTGAGCTGCGGCACGCCCCAGCCGACGGCGAGGTGCACGATCGAGGTGTCCTCCGACTCGCCCGAGCGCGCCGAGACGATGGCGCGATAGCCGGCCGCGCGCGCGGCCTCCCAGCACTGCAAGGTCTCGGTGACGGTCCCGACCTGGTTGGGCTTGAGCAGGACGCAGTTGCAGGCCCCGCTATTGATGCCGATTTTCAGCTTCTCGACCTGCGTGACGAAAAAATCGTCGCCGACGACCTGGATCTTCTGGCCCGCGTCCCGGGTGAAGGCCTGCATCGCGGCGGCGTCGGTCTCGGCGAACGGGTCCTCGATCGAGACGATCGGGTAGCGCTCGATCCAGCGCATCAGCATGGCGTGCAGCTGGCCGGCGGAGAGCGCGCGGTTCTCCAGGTCGAGGTGGTAGCTGCCGCCGCGGTAGAGCTGCGTCGCCGCCACGTCGAGGGCGATCGCGACGTCCACGCCCGGCTCGAGCCGGGCATCGGAGATGGCGCCCACAAGCTCCGTCAGCGCTTCCTCGTTGGACTTGAACACCGGCCAGTAGCCGCCTTCGTCGGCGACCCCGGCGAGCGCGTTGCGCTTGGCGAGCCGAGCGCCCGCGGCGGCGTAGACCTGCGCGGTCCAGTCGAGGGCTTCCGCGAAGCTGCCCGCGCCGATGCACACGATCATGAAGTCCTGCAGGTCCACGCGCCCGCGCGCGTGCGCGCCGCCGCCGAAGATCTGGATCTGCGGCACCGGCAGCGCGACGCGGCGCTCGCCGGCGAATTTCTTCCAGAGCGGGATCTTGCGCGACGCGGCGTCGGCCTGGGCGCACGCGAGCGAAGCGGCGACCATGGCGTTGGCGCCGAGCCGGCCCTTGTCGGGCGTGCCGTCGAGCTCGATCAGGCGCCGGTCGATCGTCTCCTGGTCGGACACCGGGAGCGCGCGCAGCGCGTCGCGGATGCGCCCGTTCAGGCTCTGGACCGCTTTCGCGGCGTCGATGCTCTTCGCCTCGCCGGATCCGGTCGAGGCGCCCGACGGGGCGATGGCGCGGCCCGAGGCGAGGGGCGTCGTGCCGCGGCCGACGATCACCTCGGCCTCGACGGTCGCACGCCCGCGCGAGTCCCAGACCCGGCGGCCTTTTACGTCGATGATCTTTGCCATGCGTCCCGCAGCGCGAGGAGCGACTCCGGCGGCCGCGCGAGCCAGGCCCGCGCGAAGCGGCGCACGCGCTCCTTCTGCGCCTCTTCCGTAAGGTATTCGACCGGCGACTTGCCGTCGACCCGGGCGAGCAGCAGGCCGGGCAGGAGCGACGCCGCCCGCGCGTCGAGCACCGCGGCGGGCTCCCACTTCACGCCGGAAAGATAGGCCGTGGTGAGCGCGTCGAAGCACGCCAGGTAGCGCGCGCTTGCCTGCGGCACCCATACGCACTTGAGAAGCAGGTGGTTCAGGCAGAACGCGAGGTCGAACGCGGGGTCGCCATACCACGCGCACTCCGCGTCGAGGAACACGGGGCCGCGCGGGCCGGCGAGGATGTTCTTCGGGCTGACGTCGCCGTGGACCAGCGCGCGCTTCGTCGTGGCCGTCGTTTTCACCAGATCCTTCAACCGCGACGCGAGATCCGGATGCTTCAAGGAAGTCGACACCAGGTAAGGCTCGAGGCGGATGGCGTGGAAGATCCCGTCGGTCGGGAAAAGCGCGGCGATTTCCGCGCCGGTCGTCGCGGCGTGGATTGCCGCGAGCGCGGCGCCGACGCGCGCGGCGAAACCGCGGTCTGCGCGGCCGTCGCGCAACTGCTCCTTCCACACCGGATGGTCGTCCGGCGCCAGATATTGCATGGCGAAAATGCCCTGCGCGTCGTCCGCCGCCAGCACCGCCGGCGCGGCGCCGGGCACCGCCCGCGCGGCCTTCTCCATCCAGCGGTGCTCGTAGCGGTTGCGCTCGACGGGCGCTTCCCACTTCTGCGCGACGCGCAGGCGCGCGAGCGCGCGCTTGACGCACACCGGGCCGCGCGCGAGGTCCACGCGCCAGATCTCCGAGGACACGCCGCCGCCCAGCGCATCGACGCGCGGCTCCTCTTGCGGGGCTGCGAGGCCGGCCGCGCGGAGGAAGTCAAGCGGCTGGCTCAGGCCGCAGCCTCCACAGGTTGTGCCGCAGCCAGAGCCCGAGCGCGCCGAAGGCGAGCCCGAACGCGCAGATCATGACCGGATAGTCGAGCAGGCGCACCGCCATGCCCATCGCCGCGACGCCGCTCGCCTGTCCGAGCGCCCAGGCCGAAGCGTACATCGCGACCGCGGCGCCGCGCGCGTCGGGCGCGACCTCGGTGGCCTTGGTCTGCACCGTGTTGTGGACGAGGTAGAAGGCGATGCCGACGCCAATCGTCGAGGGAACCGCGTAGCCCCAGTGCGGCGCGAAGGCCATCACGGAAAACAGCGCCCCGCCGAGGAGGCCGCCGGCGGCCACCAGGCCGCGCTCGCCCAGCCTGCGCACCAGCCAGCCGGCATTCCAGGAATAGAGCAATCCGCCCACGCCGTAGCCCGCGAGCAGCACGCCGATGGCGGTGAACGACAGGCCGAACCTGAGCTGGAAGTAGGCGCCGAGGAACGAATAGGCGCCGAAGAAGAAGAAGGTCTCCGCCGCGCCGATGGCCGCGAGCCAGCGCATCGCCCGCCGCGCGAGGAGCGAGCGGTGCACCGCGAGCGGCGCGAAGCGCCCGGGGCGGGCCGCCGGCCATTCGGTGCGCGTGCGCGCGAAGAGCACTGCCGCGACGGCGACGAACACCGCGCCGATGGCGAGGAACGACGAGCGCCAGCCGATCCAGTCGGTGAAGAGGCCGCCGAAGAGCGGGCCGAGCGTCTGCCCGAAGAGCGAGCCGGCGACGAAGCGCGCGATGGTGATCTGGCGCTCGGCAACGGGCACGACGTCGCCGATGTATGCCATGCCGAGCGGCATTGCGGCGGAGGCGAACACGCCGGTCACGAAGCGCAGCGCGGCGAGCGAGCCGACGTCCCAGGCGGCCGCGCAGCCGAGCGCGGCGAGGCCCGCGAGGCCGGTGGCGAACGTCACCACGCGCAGCTTGCCGAAGCGATCGCCGAGCGGCCCCTGCAGCAGCACGGCGGCGGTATAGCCGAGCCCGAACGAGGTGATGATGCTCGCGGCGGCGGGGACGCTGGAATCGAAGTCCTGCGCCAGTTTGGGAAGCATCGCCTCGACGCAGCGCAGCGAGATTCCGGCGTTGAAGCTTGCGAGCGCGAGGAGAAAGATCGCCTCGCGGCTGGTCGCAATGCGGCCGGCGCTAGGGCGCAAGCCGCTCGATCCTCCAGCCCTGCGCGGCGCCGCCGGCCGCGCTGCTGCCCCCGCGCGCATAGAGCAGCCGGTCGTGCAGCCGGTCGGCGCGTCCCTGCCAGAACTCGATTTCGTCAGGAATCAGCCGATAGCCGCCCCAGTGGGGCGGCCGAGGCGGCTCGGCGCCGTATCGGCGGCGGGCCTCCTCCAGCGCCTGCTCCAGGACGGTGCGGTCCCCGACGCGCTCGCTCTGCGCCGACGCCCAGGCGGAGAGCCGGGCGCCGAGCGGGCGCGTGGCGAAGTACGCGTCGGAGTCCGCCGGGCTCACCTTCTCGACGCGGCCTTCGACGCGCACCTGGCGCTCGAGCTCCGACCACAGGAACACCAGGCACGCGGCTGCGTTCGCCTCGAGCTCGAGCGCCTTGCGGCTGCGATAGTTCGTATAGAAAACAAAGCCCTCGCGCTCGATGTTCTTCAAGAGCACGACGCGCGCGGAGGGCTTTCCCGCGGCGGCGGTGGCGAGCGTCATCGCGTTCGGCAGCGGCAAGCCGGCGCGCGCCGCGTCCTCGAGCCAGCGCTCGAACTGGCGCAGCGGATCGGCGTCGGCGTCGGTTTCGGAGAGACCCGAGCGCATGTATTCCTGCCGGAGATTCGCCAGATCCACGCGCCGGATTCTAGTCGCTCGAGCGTGGCGCGGCCCCCACTTCCGAGGGAAAGCGCGCATCGTTCACTCTAAAAAGCGTTGACATGCCTCTCGGGATTCGGCATCTTCTCGTCACCGCGCTGCGGCAGGGCGGGGAAACACGGGCACGAAAGCCGGGATCGAACAAACCGATTTCAAAACGCTGTTCCGTATCGTTCAGAGGAGAATCGACGATGGCAAAGAAGAAGGCGAAGGGCAAGAAGCGCAAGCCGAATGCTGCATTCATGAAGGCGATGACCCCGAGCTCCACGCTCGCCGCGGTCATCGGCTCGAGCGCGATGCCCCGCACCGAGGTCACCAAGAAGATCTGGGGTTACATCAAGCGCAACGGCCTGCAGGACAAGAAAAACAAGCGCATGATCAACGCCGACGACAAGCTCAAGTCCGTTTTCGGCGGCAAGTCCCAGGTCTCGATGTTCGAGATGACCAAGCTGGTCAGCCGGCACCTGAAGTAACCCGCTCTTTGCTGACGAAAAAGGCCGCTTCGGCGGCCTTTTTTATTTTCCGGCGTGCTTTTCCGAGTGGTACTGCGCGACGCGCTCGACTTCGTTCCTGGATCCCAGGACGACCGCGATGCGCTGGTGCAGCTTCTGCGGCTGGAGGTCGAGGATGCGCGTGCGCCCGTCGGTCGCCGCGCCGCCGGCCTGCTCGACGATGAGCGCCATGGGATTCGCCTCGTACATGAGGCGCAGGCGCCCTTCCCTGTTCTTGGCGTCGCGCGGGTACATGAAGATGCCGCCGCGCGAGAGCACGCGGAAGACGTCGGCGACCATCGAGGCGACCCAGCGCATGTTGAAGTCCTTGCCGCGCGGGCCCTGCGTGCCGGCGAGGCACTCGTCGATGTAGCGCTTCACCGGCGCTTCCCAGCGCCGCATGTTGGAGACGTTGATCGCGAACTCCTGCGTGTCCTCCGGGATGCGGATGTCCGGGTGCGTGAGGACGAAGGTGAAGGTCTCGCGATCGAGCGTGAAGCCCTGCACGCCGTCGCCCACGGTGAGGACGAAGACGGTGGTCGGCCCGTAGACCGCGAAGCCCGCCGCGACCTGGTTGCGGCCGGGCTGCAGGAAGGCCTTCTCGTCCGGCTCGCAGTAGCCGCCGGCGTCCGTCTTCGGGCAGCGCAGCACCGAGAAGATCGTGCCCACCGAGATGTTGACGTCGATGTTCGAGGAGCCGTCGAGCGGGTCGAAGAGCAGCAGGTACTCGCCGCGCGGGTAGTGCGTCGGCGTGGGGCGCGGGTCGTCCATCTCCTCGGAGGCGAGCGCGGCGAGGTTGCCGCCCCATTCGTTCGCCTCGAGCAGGATCTCGTTCGAGAGCACGTCGAGCGTCTTCTGCGCCTCGCCGTGCACGTTGTGCGTGGCCGCGGTGCCGAGGCCGCCGGCGAGCGCGCCCTTGTTGACGCGCGTGCTGATGCCCTTGCAGGCGCGCGCGATGGTCTCGATCAGCAGGCGCAGGTCGGCGTTGATGAGGTTCTTCTCGCGCTGCTTGCTGACGAGAAACTGCGTCAATGTGATGCGCTTCGCCATGAGGGCATTCTACCGTCGGTTAGCTTTTCACCTTGCGCCTCGCGAACCACGCCCCGGCGAGCAGCGAAATGCCGAGCGCCCAGAAGACCGGCCCCATGCCGAGCGCCGTGGAGAGCGCGCCCGAGGTGAGCGGAATGAGCGTCTGGCTCGCGTTGATCATGGTGGTGCGCACGCCGACCGCCTCGCTCTGCCGGCCGGGCGGCGCCGCCTCGTAGAGCAGCGCCATGATCACCGGCTGCGCGCAGCCGAGCCCGAGGCCGAGCACGAAGGAGAGCGCCATCAGGAGCGGCGCGCCGGCGACGAACGGGAAGCCGAGGTAGCAGGCGCCGGCGAGCGTCATGGCGCCGGTGATGATCACCCACTGGCGCACGCGCCGGATCAGCACCGACATGGCGAGGCGCACGACGAAGGTCGCGACCGCGAACGTCGCCATGATGATGCCGATGGTGGCGGCCTCGAGCTGCAGGCGCGCGCCGTAGATCGGCATCAGGAACGCGTACAGGTCCCAGCCCATGGCGAGCACGCCGGAGACGAGGAACGTGCGGCGCAGCCCCTCGAGCCGGAAAAGGTCGAGGACGCGGTGCTCGCCGGCGCGCGGCGCGCGCTCGGGGCGGGGCAGCGGCGCCTTGCGCAAAAGCAGCGAGAAGAACGCCGCCGCCGGGAACACGGCGAGCAGGCCGAAGGCGGCCGGGTGCCCCAGGCCCTGGATCGCGAATCCGGCCACCAGCGGGCCGAGCGAGCCCGACATCGAGAAGCCGAGCGCGAGCCAGGCGAAGTTCATCGCCCGCTTCTCCGGGCCGCCGTGCGCGCCGAAGACGCTGTTCATGCCGATGTGGATGAACATGAACGCGAGGCCCATGAGCACGCTCGCCGCGAACAGCGTCTCGAGGCGCGGGAAGGCGAAGGGCAGGAAGGCGCCGAGCGCCATGGCGGCGAAGGCGGCGAGCAGCGGCGCGCGCGGCCCGCTGCGGTCGATGAGCCGCCCGGTGCTCACCGAGAGCAGCATCGGCAGGGCGGCGAAGAGGCACATCAGCACGCCGACGGTGAAGGGCGAGGCGCCGACGCTCAGGGCGAAGAGCGACGTGGTCATCCGGGCGCCGACGAACGCCAGGTGGCCGAGCACGTTCAGCGCCACGAAATAGATTATTTCCATGCCGCCAGCGCGACTCCGACGCACGTGACCGCCATCCCGGCGAACGCCAGCGGGCTCGGCACGACGCCGAAGATCGCCATCTCGAGGGCGACGGCGAACACCGGCGGAAGGTACATCATGCTGGTGACGCGGGTCGCCTCGTTGTGGCGCATGAGGACATGGAGCGCGTTCACCGCGAGGAACGAGGCGAAGACGACGAGGAACGCGATTGCGGCGAGCATCGGCCAGGCCCAGTGCACGCGGAAGCCCTCGACCGCCACGGCGAGCGGCGCCAGCACGAGGAGCGAGGCGGCGAACTGGATCACCGCGCCGGCCTTCAGGTCGGCGCGCGCGGCGAAGCGGCGCTGGTAGAGCGTCGCCACGGTTACCCCCGCGAGCGCGATCAGCGTGCCGAGCAGGCTGCCGAGGCCGACTTCGCGGATGTCGATCTTGTGCCAGACGACGAGCACGATGCCGGCGAGGCCGACGGCGATGCCGGTCCACTGCCTGGGTACGAGTTTTTCATGCAGGAACCTCGAGGCCACCATCGCCGTGAGCAACGGCTGGCAGGAGATGATCAGCGCCGAGACGCCGGCCGACATGCCGAGGTACTGCGCATAGTGGCTGCCGCCGAGCTGCACCGCGTGCATGAGAAGCCCGGCGACCACCAGATGCCCGAGCTCGGCGCGGCTCCCGGGCCAGCGGATGCTCGAGAACAGCACCACCGGCAGCAGGCAGAGGAGGCCGAAGGAGAAGCGCAGCGAGAGGAAAGTGAAGGGCGGCGCGTACTGCAGGCCGATCTTCGTCGCGACGTATCCGGCTCCCCACACGGCGACGAAGTACCACGCGAGGGCGGCGTCGAGCGCCGGAGTGCGCTTCATTGTCAGGCGGCGATTCTACGGCGTATGCTCCGCGCCTCAGCGAAACGGGGGGATCATGGGAGTCCTGGCATTTCTGTACGGCGTGCTGTGCTACGTCGCATTCGTCGCGACCTTTGCGTACGCGGCCGGTTTCGTCGGCAACCTCGTGGTCCCGAAGGCCATCGATACGGCGCCCGCCGGCTCGCTGCCGCAGGCGCTGATCGTCGACCTCGTGCTGCTCGGGCTCTTCGCCGTGCAGCACAGCGTCATGGCGCGGCAAGGCTTCAAGCAATGGTGGACACGCATCGTGCCGAAGACCGTCGAGCGCAGCACCTACGTGCTGCTCTCGAGCCTGCTGCTCGCGCTTCTCTTCTGGCAATGGCAGCCGATCGACGACGTGCTGTGGTCTGCGCAGGGCGTGGCGCGCGCGATGCTCTACGCATTCTTCGGCCTGGGCTGGGCCATCGCGCTCTCCTCGACGTTCATGACCAGCCACTTCGACCTCTTCGGGCTGCGCCAGGTGTACCTGCGCCTGAAGAACGAGCCCTACCGGCCGCTGCCCTTCGTGAAGGTCGCGCTCTACCGCTTCATCCGCCATCCGCTGATGCTCGGGCTGCTGATCGCGTTCTGGGCGGCGCCCGACATGACGTTCGGCCACCTGCTCTTCGCCGCGGCGACGACCGGCTACATCTTCATCGGCATCTGGCTGGAGGAGCGCGACCTTCGCCGCTCCCACGGCGAGGAGTACGAGCGCTACGCGCGCGAGGCGGGGATGATCCTGCCGCGGGTGTGACTAGCGGGGCGCCTGGAGCGCGGCGATCCGCGCCTCGATGGGCGGGTGGGTGGCGAAGAGCCGGAACAGGCCGCTCTGGCTGTTGATGCCGAACGCCTTCACCGAGTCGGGCAGGCCGCCCGACTCGACGCTCGCGAGGCGCTTGAGCGCCGCGATCATCGGCTGCGGCGTGCCGAGCAGGCGCGCCGAGCCGGCATCGGCGCGGAACTCGCGGTAGCGCGAGAACCAGGCGACGATGAGCGAGGCGAGGATGCCGAACACGATCTGGCAGACGATCACCGTGACGTAGAAGCCGGGGCCGATGCCGCGCTCGGTGCGGAACACGGCCTTGTCGACGATGTAGCCCACCACGCGGGAGAGGAAGACGACGAAGGTGTTCACCACGCCTTGGATCAGCGTGAGCGTTACCATGTCGCCGTTCGCCACGTGCGACATCTCGTGGCCCAGCACCGCCTCGATCTCGTTGCGGTCCATGGACTGGAGCAATCCGCTCGATACGGCGACGAGCGCGCCGTTCTTGAAGGCGCCGGTGGCGAAGGCGTTGGGCGCCCCCTCGTAGACGCAGACCTCCGGCATGCCGATGCCGGCGGTCTGCGCGAGCTTCTGCACCGTCTGCACGAGCCAGTACTGCTCGCTGCCTTCGGAGCCGTCGATGGTCTGCGCGCCCGTGGACCACTTGGCCATGGTCTTCGACATCAGCAGCGACAGGATCGAGCCGCCGAAGCCGAAGATGAGCGAGAAGACGAGCAGCGACCCGTAGTCGATGCCGTTCGCCATCAGCCAGCGGTCGACGCCGAGCACGCTCACGACGATGGAGAGCAGCACCATCACCGCGAGGTTCGTGGCGAGGAAGAGCAGGACCCTTTTCATCGGTTTTTTCTCCTTATGTCCCCGGTTAGATGGCGCCCGGGGCGTGAAGTTTCAAGAGCGCGCGGGCGCCTTTCTCGGCCACGACGTAGGTCGGCGCGTTCGTGTTGCCGGAGGTGATGCGGGGAAACACCGAGGCGTCGATCACGCGCAGCCGGCCGAGGCCGTGGACCCTGAGCTCGTCGTCCACCACCGCCATGGGGTCGGGGCCCATCCTGCAGGTGCCGACCGGATGGAAGATCGTGGTGCCGAGCTCTGCCGCGCTTCTCTGGAGATCCTCTTCGGACTGGAGAGCGCTGCCGGGCCGGTATTCCTCCGGCTGGTACTTGGCCAGCGCTTTCGCCGCCATGATCCTGCGCGTGAAGCGCACCGACTCGGCCGCGACGCGGCGGTCCTCCTCGGTGGAGAGGTAGTTCAGCTTGATCTCCGGATGGTCGGCCGGGCGCGGCGAGCGGATGCGCACCCAGCCGCGCGAGCTCGGGCGCAGGTTGCACACGCTCGGCGTGATCGCCGGGAAGCTGTGCAGCGGATCGCCGAACTTGTCGAGCGAGAGCGGCTGCACGTGCCACTCGATGTTCGCGCTCGGCTGCGCCGCGTCGCTCTTCGCGAAGGCGCCGAACTGCGAGGGCGGCATGGTGAGCGGGCCGGTGCGAAAGAGGAAATACTCGAGCGCCATGCCCGCCTTGCCCCACAAGCTGTTCGCGACGCCGTTCAGCGTCTTCACGTTCCTCACCTTGTACTGCAGGCGGATCTGCAGGTGGTCGTGCAGGTTCTCGCCCACCCCGGGCAGCTCGTGCACGGCCGGGATCTGGTGCTTCCTCAGGAGATCGAGCGGGCCGACGCCCGAGAGCTGCAGCAGCTGCGGCGAGCCGATCGCCCCCGCGGCGAGAATGGTTTCCTTCTTCGCCTTTACGGTAAACGCCGTCCCGCGCTGCACGAACTGAAGGCCGACGCAGTCTCTCCCGTCGAAGGATAGCTTCGACGCATGCGCATCGGTGAGCACGGTCAGATTCCTGCGGTGCATCACGGGCCGCAGGAAAGCGTTGGTCGCGCTCCAGCGCCGGCCGCGCTTCTGGTTCACCTGGAAGTAGGCGCAGCCGAAGTTGTCGCCGCCGTTGAAGTGGCCGATCGCCGGGATGCCGCACTCGGCGGCCGCCTGCTGCCAGGCGTCGATCACCTCCCAGCGCACGCGCGGGTTCTCGATCCGGACTTCGCCTCCCGCGCCGTAGCCCTCGGCGGCGCCGCGCTCGTAGTCCTCGAGCGAGCGGAAGACCGGCAGCACGTCTTCCCAGGACCAGCCGCGGTTGCCGAGCGAGGCCCAGTGGTCCCAGTCGCTCTTCTGGCCGCGCATGTAGATCATCGCGTTGATCGAGGAGCAGCCGCCGAGGACCCGGCCGCGCGCGTAGTGGATCGAGCGCCCGGCGAGGTGCTCGTCGGGCGCGGTCCGGTAGCACCAGTCGGTGCGCGGGTTGGCGATGGTGTAGAGGTAGCCGACGGGGATCGGGATCCAGAAATAGTCGTCCTTGCCGCCTGCTTCCAGCAGCAGCACGCGCGTGTCCGGATCGCGGGACAGGCGGTTCGCGAGCAGGCAGCCCGCGCTTCCCGCGCCGACGACGATGAAATCGTAGCTGCCGAAGTTCTGCACCGAGTTCCTGCGCCCCTTCCCCTTACGGCATTGTAAGTTACGAATCGATACAGATTGCGCAGGTCGCCGCAACGCGCGCGGCGTAGAGTAGGCCGCATGAGAAAAACCTTCCTTGCCGCTTTACTCCTGGTCCCGGCGCTCGCGCAGGCGCAGCCGCATCGCGAGCGCGAGCACGAGCGCTTCCACACTCCGCACTGGGTGTTCGATACGCGCTTCCACCACAACCACTACTACCCGGAAGTGGGCTACGCGCTCACCGTGCTGCCTGCCGGGAACGTCGCGATCACGTTCCGCGGCGGCCGCTACTTCTTCCATTCAGGCGTCTGGTATCAGCCCACGCCGGCCGGTTACGTCGTCGTACGCGCGCCGGTAGGCGCCGTTGTGCCCGTGCTGCCGCCCGGATACACGACGGTGGTGATGGGCGGCGTTCCCTATTACTACGCGAACGACGTCTACTATGTGCAGCAGCCCGCGGGCGGCTACGTCGTCGCGCAGGCTCCGGCAGAGGCGCCCGCGCCGCAGGCGCCGCCGCCGCCCGGGCCGATGGCGCCGCAGGCCGCGCCCGCGCCGCAGGCGGGCGCCGGCAGCTGGTACTACTGCCAGTCGTCCAAGTCGTACTACCCGTATGTCTCCGAGTGCAAGGAAGGCTGGAAGCAGGTCCCGGCCACGCCGCCTCGCTGACGTGCAGCGCTCCGCGCGCCTGGGCCTGATCGCGTTCGCGGCGCTCTTCGCCGCGAACGAAGCCTGCGCGCAGTTCGGCGGCGGCATGGGCGGGGGCGGGTTTCCCGGCGGCGGCCGGCGCGGCGGCACGCGCAGCGACAAGTCGCAGCAGCGCCAGGAGCAGGCCGAGCCGCGGCGCGACGTCCTCCAGACCACGCTCGAGGAGCTGCGCATCGACCTGAAGCTCGACAACGCGCAGCAGGCGGCCTGGAACTCTTACGCAGACAAGCTCGCCGCGCTGATGGCCGACGTGGCGCGCGAGCGGGCGCGCAACCAGCCCGGCGTCGCGAGCGCCGCGCCTCAGGCCGCGCCGCAGCAGCTCGACCAGCTCGTCTTCTCGGCGCAGAACCGCGCCACCGCCATCGAGGAGGTCGCCACCGCGGCGAAGGCGCTCTATGCGCTGCTGACCCCCGAGCAGAAGAGCGTGGCGGACGGCCGGCTCGGCAACGTGACGCGGCTCGCCCTCTCTCCGCAATCGCCGCAATCCCCGCAGCGCTAGGCGGCGTCGATGCCTCGGCGGGCGAGCACGTGGCGGGTCATCGTGGAGGCGAGCTCCTTCTCGCCGTAGAACACGGTGAGGCCCGCATCGCGGGCGAGCAGCGCCGCTTCCTCCTCGTCGTGCGTGCGCACCACGATCTCGATTCCGGGATTGAGCGTGCGCGCGATCTCCGCCATGCGGCGCACCGAAACGGTGTCGGGCGTCGCGATGATGAGCATCCCGGCCTTTGCGATGTGCGCCTGGATCAGCACCGAGGGCTGCGACGCGTCGCCGGAGACGGCGGGGATGTTGCGCCCGCGCAGCTCCTCGACGCGCTCGCGGTTCTCCTCCGCGACGACGTACGGCACCTCGTGCCGGTCGAGCGCTTCGGCGATGCGCCGCCCGACCCGGCCGTAGCCCACCAGGACGACCTGCCCCGACAGGTAGCGCTCGGCGGTGCTCATCGGCAGGGCGGCGAGCGGGTCGTCGCTCGTCTCCAGGCGGCGCGCCAGCGCCGAGCGCCCCGTGAGCCAGGCGTGCGCCGGCCGCAGCGCCGAGAAGAGCAGGGGATTGAGCGCGATGCTGAGGATGGCCGCGGCGATGACGAGGCTCTGGCCTTCGGCCGGCAGCAGCCCGAGCGAGGTGCCGAGCGCGGCGAGGATGAAGGAGAACTCGCCGATCTGCGCGAGGCTCGCGCCGATCATGAGGGCGCTGTTCAGCGGGTAGCGGAAAGAGAGTACCAGCGCCATGGCGACGAGCGGGGTGCCGACGACCACGATGGCGGCGGTGGCGAGCAGCTTGCCCGGGTCCTGCAGCAGGATGCGCGGGTCGAAGAGCATGCCCACCGAGACGAAGAAGAGCACCGCGAACGCGTCGCGCAGCGGCAGCGACTGCTCCGCGGCGCGGTGGCTGAGCTCCGACTCGCGCATCATCATCCCGGCGAAGAAGGCGCCCAGGGCGAACGAGACCTCGAAGAGCGCCGCGGCGACGTACGCGACGCCCACCGCGGCGGCGACCACGCACAGCGTGAAGAGCTCGCGCGAGCCGGTGCGCGCCATGAACCACAGCAGGCGCGGCAGCAGCCGCCGCCCGGCGACGAGCATCAGCACGAAGAAGGCCGCGACCTTGCCGATCGTGAGCGCGAGCGCCAGCGCGACGCCTTCCGAATGCATGTGGGCGAACGGCGGCAGGAGCACGAGCACCAGCACCATGGCGAGGTCCTGCACCACGAGCCAGCCCACCGCGATGTGGCCGTTGCCCGAATTGAGCGCGCCGCGCGACTCGAGCATGCGCAGCAGCACCACCGTGCTCGCGACCGAAAGCGCGAGGCCGAGCACGAGCGCCGCCCCGGGGCTCCAGCCCCAGAGGAGCGCCGTCCCGGCGCCGAGGGCCGTGGCCGCCGCCATCTGAATGAGCGCGCCGGGAACCGCTATCCTGCGCACTTGCAGCAGGTCGCCGAGCGAGAAATGCAGCCCCACGCCGAACATGAGCAGCATCACGCCCACGTCCGCGAGCTCGCGCGCGAGCGCGACGTCGGCCACGAAGCCGGGCGTGAACGGCCCGATCACGATGCCGGCGAGCAGGTAGCCGATCATCGGCGGCATGCGCAGCCGCGCCGCCGCGTAGCCGAACACCATGGCGAGGCCGAAGCTCACCGCGATCGTGCTCACCAGGTTCAGGCCGTGGCCCATCGACGGCAACGTTACCAGAGGAGCGCGCGATGCTCCGGATAGGCGTTGACCTGGGCGGCACGAAGATCGAGGCGCTCGCCATCGACGAGTCGGGCCGTGAGCTCGCGCGCAAGCGCATTGCCGCGCCGCGCGGCGACTACGGAGCCACCGTTTCGGCGGTTTCTTCGCTCGTCTTAGATCTGGAAAAGCAGATCAAGGCGACGGCGCGCGTAGGCATCGGCATTCCCGGCACGCTCTCGCGGGTGACCGGGCTGGTGAAGAACTCGAATTCCACCTGGCTCATCGGGCGGCCGCTGAAGGAGGACCTCGAGAAGGCGTTCGGGCGCGAGCTGCGGCTTTCCAACGACGCGAACTGCTTCGCGCTCTCCGAGGCGGCGGACGGTGCCGGGAAGGGCGCGCGCATCGTGTTCGGCGCGATCCTCGGCACCGGAGTCGGCAGCGGCATCGTCGTGGACGGGCGCGTGGTGGACGGGCCGAACGGCATCGCGGGCGAGTGGGGCCACAACCCCCTTCCATTGCCGCAGGAGGAGGACCTGCCTCTGCGGCAGTGCTATTGCGGCCGGCGCGGCTGCATCGAGATGTATCTCTGCGGCCCGGCGAGGGAGCGCGACGCGAACCAGGCGCTCTACGAGCAGCGCCTCGCGCGCTCGCTCGCCACGGTGATCAACGTGCTCGACCCGGACGTCGTCGTGCTGGGCGGCGGCGTATCGAACGTGGAGCGCCTCTACACGGAAGTGCCGAAGCTCTGGGGCCCGTACATTTTCTCGGACCACGTGGCGACGAGGCTCGTGCGCAATGCGCACGGCGACTCGAGCGGCGTGCGCGGCGCGGCCTGGCTCTGGCCGGCCTGAGCTACTCGCGCTTCTTCTCGAAGCGCCTTCTCTCGAGCGCCTTCTTCTCCACGCTTTTCCTCTCGGGCGCTTTCTTCTGCAGCCGCTCGCGGCGTTCCTCGCGCTTCTTCTCGACGCGCTCGCGCAGCGGCGCCGCGCGCTCTGCTCTCTTTTGCACAGCCTCGGTCTTGGAGGGTGTCGGGGAACGAAGGTCGGGGCGGGCCGCTTTCTCTTGCAGGGCAGGTCTTTCCTGGAAGCGCCGATCGAGCGAGGCCGCGGGGCGAAGGCGTGATTCCGGATGCTTCTGGATGAACTGGCGCCGGCTCTCGCGCTGCGTGTCGAGCGTGCGCACGCTCTCGCGGGCGCGCTGCACGAAGCGGTCTTCGTGCCGGCCGGGCTTGAAGAAGGCAGGCACCGACTGGAGCAGGCGCGGCGCCGCCTTCTGCGCGGCGTCGAAGTGCGCGGCGCGGTTCGGCGTCACCTCGACGGTGCCGAGGTCGGACTGCATCACGGTGCTGCCTTCGTTCACCTTGTCGTAGCTGCCCGGCTCGCCGCGCGGATCGCCGGGCAGGAGGTGCGTCGTCTCGTGGTCGGTGCCGCGCACGCCGATCGTCACCATGGGGGTGCGCACCTGGTAGTTCGAGCGCCGGTACTTGCCGATCCAGCCGGTCACGGCGCGCAGCGAGCCGCGCGCGAGGTCGAGCAGGCTCTGGTCGTCGTCGTCGCCGTTCGCGACGTACACGGTGATGGTGACCTTGCTGTTCTCGCGCACCGCGAGCTCGGCGCCGTCGGCCATCGAGACATGGACTTCCGCCGAGGCGAACGTCGTGATCGTGTCCGACTGGTAGACGGCGTCGCCCGGCTTCGCGATCCGCGCAGTGCCGCCCTGCGGCTCGACGAGCGCGTCGCCCTCGACGAAATCGAGCTTGCCGGCGGCCGGCCGGTCCTGCGCGAGGGCGCACGAGACGGCGAGCATTCCGGCGAGCAATGCCGCGGCCGCGCCCACCTTCCTCCCCGTGGAGTTATGGAAACCTGGCGGTGAAGATACGGGCATACCGGTTGTAGGTCCAGTACGACGAAGCCCAGTCGATCATCACCATGACGCGGTTGCGGAAGTTGATGAGGAAGTAGATGTGCGCGACCAGCCAGAGCAGCCACGCGGGGAACCCCGACAGCTTCAGCCTGCCGATCATGACCACCGCCGCGGCGCGCCCGATGGTCGCGAGCTGGCCGTAGTCGCGATAGCGGAAGGCCCGCGTCGGTTTTCCGTTCAGGGAAAGGAGCGCGTTCCTCGCCGCATGGCCGCCCATTTGCTTGGCGGCCGGGGCAATGCCCGGGACCGGCTTGCCCTCGCTCTTCACCGCGGCGAGGTCCCCGATCACGTAAATCTCCGGGTGCCCCGGGATGGAGAGGTCGGGCTCGACCTCGACGCGCCCCGCCTTGTCGAGCGGCGCGCCGAGGGCGCGGCCGAGGGGCGAGCTCGTCACGCCGGCGGCCCAGATCACGGTCTTCGCCTCGATGCGATCCGCGCCGAGCGTCACGCCGCGCGCGTCCACGCCGGTGACCCTGCGGCCCGACCACACCGTGACGCCGAGCCGCTCGAGCTGCAGGCGCGCCTTTTCCGAGAGGTCCGGCGGGTAGGGCGGCAGCACGCGCTCGCCCGCCTCGATGAGCACGATGCGCGAGGTGCGCGGATCGAAGCGGCGGAACTCGTCCTTCAGCGTGTGACGCGCGATCTCGGCGAGCGTGCCGGCGAGCTCGACGCCGGTCGCGCCGGCGCCGATCACGACGAAGGTGAGCCATGCTGCGCGCCGCGCGGCATCGGTCTCGCGCTCCGCGCGCTCGAAGGCGAGCAGGATGCGCGAGCGGATCTCGAAGGCGTCGTCGAGCGTCTTCAACCCCGGCGCGAAGGGCGCCCAGGCGTCGTGGCCGAAATAGCTGTGCGTCGCGCCGGTCGCCACGATGAGCCGGTCGTAGGGCAGCGCCTCGCCGTCCTCCAGGCGCACGAGCCGGCGCGCGAGGTCCACGCCGACGGCCTCGCCGAGGAGGACGGTCGCGTTCTTCTGCGAGGCGAGGATGTGGCGGATGGGCGCAGTGATGGACGGCGCGGAGAGGCCCGCGGTCGCGACCTGGTAGAGAAGCGGCGAGAACAGGTGGTGGTTCGTCCGGTCGACGACCGTGACATTTGCCCGCGCCCGGCGCAGCGCCTGGGCGGCCCACAGTCCTCCGAAGCCGCAGCCCACGATGACGACGTTCGGGAGCGACATGCGCCGATGATACAAGCTGTTACGCTTTTTACGCCGCCGCGGTCGTCTCGCCGCGGGAAAGGCGCGTTAATCCCTCTGCAAGCCTCATTTCAACGAACGGAAAGGGAACGACCATGAGATTCCGCATCAAGCTCATCGCCCTCGCGCTCGGCACTTTCGGCGCGGGCGCCGCCTTCGCGCAGGCCGGCACGGTGCAGCGCGACGTCAACCAGCAGCAGAGGATCGAGCAGGGCCTGCAGTCGGGCTCGCTCAACACGCGCGAGGCCGGGCGCCTCGAGCGCGAGGAGTCCCAGATCCAGCGCGACCAGTCGCGCGCCATGAAGGACGGCACGCTGTCCCCGGCCGAGAAGGCGCGCCTGCAGCGCGAGCAGAACCGCGCGAGCCGCGACATCAACCGCATGGAGAGCAACGCGGCGAAAGGCAACCCGAATTCCGCCTCCTCGCAGCGCATGCAGGCGGACGTGCAGCGCGACATCAACCAGCAGAGCCGCATCGAGCAGGGCGTGAAGTCCGGCCAGCTCACCAACCGCGAGACCGCGCGCCTCGAGCGCGGCCAGGCGCGCGACACGCGCGCCCAGGCCCGCGCCGCCGCCAACGGCAAGGTCGGCGCCGCGGAGCAGGCGCGCATCCAGAAGGACGAGAACAAGCAGAGCCGGCGCATCTACCGCCAGAAGCACGACGAGCAGACCAAGTAACATGGCGGGGTGAGCATCGACCTCTCGGCGATCCGGCCCGGCCTCTCGGGAGAGGCCGGGCTCGTCGTCGCCGAGGAGCACACCGCGCCGCGCGTGGGCAGCGGCACGATCCACGTCCTCGCCACGCCGGTGATGATCAACGTCATCGAGGCCGCGGCGCTCGCCGCGGTGGAGCGCCTTCTGCCCGCCGGCCACCAGAGCCTCGGCACGCTGCTCAACGTGCGCCATATCGCCGCGACGCCGGTCGGCATGCGCATCACGGCGCGCGCGGTGGTGCTGGAAGTCAGCGGACGCACGATCCGCTTCCAGGTCGAGGCGCGCGACGAGAGGGAGCTGATCGGCGACGGCACGCACGAGCGCGTGGTCGTCAACGTGGAGAAATTCGACCAGCGCGTCCAGCGCAAGATCAATTCGCCGTAAAAGGCTTGAATTGAGCACTGTTTCACGGGATGCGCGTGACCGAGTGCACAGCGGAGCGCTCGCGCCGGCTATGCCGTAACGCAACCGTGCGAATAATCGGTCATGCACCGGATCCTGGTGGTGGACGACAACTTCGACGTCGCGCGGCAGTTCTACGTCGCGCTGCGCGGCGCGGGCCACGAGGCGGAGTTCGCCGTGAACGGCTACGCCGCGATCGAGGCCGCGCGCCGCCTGCGGCCCGACGTGGTGCTCCTCGACATCGGGCTTCCGGACTTCGACGGCTTCCAGCTTGCCCGCGTGCTGCGCGGGGTGCCCGGCCTCGAGCGCGCGCGCATCTTCGCCATCAGCGGCCGCGGCAAGGCCGAGGACCGCTGGCGCGCGCTGCAGGCGGGCTGCGAGGATTTCATGCTGAAGCCGGTCGATCCCGAGCAGATCGAGCGCCTGATAGCACTGGGGTAGCCCTCCGCCCGGAGCATTGGCCGGGCACGGCGAGTGCTGTATTGGTGGGCAACATGCGACGCGCTCTCCTTGCCGGTTTTCTCCTCGCCGCAGCCGCTCAGGCGTTCGGCCAGAGCACGCTCGAGGAGCAGCGCCGTCTCGACGCGGAGCGGCGCACGCTCGACGCGGAGCGCCGGGCGGTGGAGGCCGAGAAGCGCGAGGTGGAGGCCGAGCGGCGCGCGAACCAGGCGAGCCAGGGGGCGTCGCGGCCGAGCGGGGCGCAGCAGGCCTGCCAGGCCGCCACGGCGAGCTACCAGATCAACTGCTCGCGCCCTTCGGGCGATCCGCTCTGGGACACGCCGCAGTGCGCCGACGCGCGCAAGCTGATGCTGGAGAAGTGCGGCTGACCCGCGTCCGCTAGTAGGGGCGGACGCCGAAAAGCCAGGGGTGGAGGTGGAAGAAGCCGATGAAGAGCACGAGCCCGGTGAGCGGCCGCATCCAGCCGATCTCGTCCCAGGCGATGCGGTTGCGCCCCTGCGCGATCGCCACGAGCGGGACGTTGGAGGTCACGGCCGCGAAGCGCGGCCAGTCCGGGTTGGCCTGCTTGCGCCGGTCGATGGTCAGCGTGCCGAGCGCGGCGACGAGGAAGAAGGTGCCGAAGAAGACGAGCGACTTCAGGTCGCCGCGCGCGAGGACGTGCGCGGCCGACCACAGCACGATCGCCCACATGATCGGATGGCGCGTGATGCGGATCATGCCGCGTGCGGGTTCGGAGCTCTTCAGCAGCCGCTCGCCGCCGATCGCGGTCGGGTTGAGGCGGTAGCCGCAGGCGAGCAGGACAAAGGCGAAGGGCATCACGAGCGAGGGCACGTGCCGCAGCCCGGGCCAGAGCGGCTCGCGCGGCGCCTCGGCGTAGGCCCAGATCATCCAGCCGAGCGTGGCGAACGCGACGATCGAGTACAGGCCGCGCCAGGGCCATTCGCCGATCGCGGCCGCGAGGCGCGGGCGCAGCGGGGTGCTCGTCACGAAGTGCGTGGCGAGGAACGCGAAGCTCGCGAGGAGGAGCGCGGTCATGCAGCGAGCGCCGTCATGCGGCCAGGGCCTTGGTGACGATCTCCGCCACGTCTTTCGTCAGGCCCTCGTGGTCGCGGATGCGCTCAAGCGCGGCGCGCGCATGCGCCTTCCTTTCCTCGTCGAACTTCCTCCAGCGGTCGAAGCCGCGCGCCATCCGCGCGGCGACCTGGGGGTTGAGGGCGTTGAGGCGCAGCACCTGGTCGGCGAGGAAGGCATAGCCCGAGCCGTCCGCGGCGTGGAAGCGCACGTGGTTGGCGGCGAACGCGCGGATGAGCGCGTAGACCTTGTTCGGCACCTTGATGTCGAACGCCGGGTGCTCGAGGAGCTGCGTCACGCGGGCGAGCGTCCCGGGCAGGCGCGAGCTCGCCTGTACTGCGAGCCACTTGTCCACGACGAGAGGCTCGTCCTTCCACTTGCCATAGAACTCGTCCAGGGCTTTCTCGCGCTCCGGGCAGTCGAGGTTGGCGAGCGCCGCGAGCGCCGCCATCGCGTCCGTCATGTTGTCCGCGCCGCGGAACTGCTCGTAGCAGAGCGCGCTCATGCCGAGCTCCGAGAGGTACGACAGGCACAGGTTGCGCAGCGCCCGCTTGCCGGCGGACACGGCGTCCGGCGAGTACGGCCCGGAGGGCTTTTCGCTCTGGTATTTTTCGAGCAGCTCGCCCTTCAAGCCCTCTGCGAGCGCGCGGCGCAGCCGGTTGCGCGACCGGTGGAGAAGCTCGGGGTCCACGATCTCCATCTGCTCGGCGAGAAACGTCTCGGAAGGCAGGGCGAGCGCCTCGGCGGCGAAGGCGGGGTCGCGGTCGCCGAGCAGGTTCTTCGCCGCCGCCAGGAACGCGGGCGAGGGCGCGCCGGCGTTCTTCAGGATGACATCGGCCGCCAGCCGCTGTCCGGCCTCCCAGCGGTTGAACGGATCGTCGTCGTGCGCCATGAGGTGCAGCAGCTCGGCGTCGGTGTACGGATAGTTGAGGATCACCGGCGCCGAGAAGCGGCGCAGGAGCGAGGGCACGGGCTTTTCCTTCAGGCCCCTGAACACGAACTGCTCGTCGCTTTTCTTCAGCGACAACACCTCTTCCCGCGCTCCGATCTTCACCGCGAACGGAATGTGGAAGGGCGGGTTCATGCTCTGGCGCACCTCGAGCGTGTACGTGCCGTTCTCGAAGCGTCCGGTGCAATCCAGCACCGGCGTCCCGGGGACGTCGTACCAGCGCCTGAACTGCGCGAGGTCGATGCCCGAGGCGTCCTGCATCGCCTGGACGAAGTCGTCGCAGGTCACCGCCTGGCCGTCGTGGCGCTCGAAGTAGAGGCGCATGCCGGCCTGGAACTTCTCCTCGCCGAGGAGCGTGTGCTGCATGCGCACGACCTCGGCGCCCTTCTCGTACACCGTCATGGTGTAGAAGTTGCGGATCTCCATGTAGGACTGCGGGCGCACGGGGTGCTTCATCGGCCCGGCGTCCTCGGGAAACTGCGCCGCGCGCAGGCCGCGCACCTCCTGGATGCGCGTGACGCCGCGGGAGTAGGTATCGGCGCCGTATTCCTGGTCGCGGAAGACGGTGAGCCCCTCCTTGAGGGAGAGCTGGAACCAGTCGCGGCAGGTGACGCGGTCGCCGGTCCAGTTGTGGAAGTACTCGTGCGCCACCACGCGGTCGATGTTCAGGTAGTCCACATCGGTCGCGGTGTCGGCGCGCGCGAGGATGTATTTCGTGTTGAAGATGTTGAGGCCCTTGTTCTCCATTGCGCCGGAATTGAAGTCGCCGACCGCGACGATCTTGTACTCGTCGAGGTCGAGCTTCAGGCCGAAGCGCCTCTCGTCCCAGGCGATGGCGCGCTTGAGGCAGTCCATCGCCCAGCCGGCCTGGTCGAGCTTGCCGGGCTCGACGTAGATGCTCAGCGTCTTGCCGTCGTGTTTTTCCGTCAGGACATCGAGCTTCGCCGCGACGAGGGCGAAGAGATAGGAGGGCTTGGGAAACGGGTCCTCGAAGCGCGCCCAGCCGGGGCCTGAGGCGACGAGGTTGCCGTTCGAGAGCAGGACCGGATATCTGTCCGGATCGGCGCGCACCGTCGTGGTGTAGCGCGCCATGACGTCGGGCCGGTCGATCATCCAGGTGATGCGGCGGAAGCCCTCGGCCTCGCACTGCGTGACGAAGCCGTTCTTCGTCGCGTAGAGACCCTCGAGCTTGGTGTTCTTCTGGGGAACGATGCGCGTGACGGTCTCGAGCGTGAAGCGCTCCGGCGCCTCCGGGATGGTGAGCTTCTCGGGCGTGACCGAATGCGGCGGCTCCTTCCCGTCCAGCAGGACCGACTGCAGCTCCAGCTCGTCGCCGTTCAGCACGAGAGGCCCGGGCCGGTTGCGGCGGATCGCGAGCTTCGCCCGGACGAGCGCGTCCTCGTCGCGGATGCGGACGTCGAGCTCGATCGTGTCGACGAAGAACGCGGGCGGGGTGTAGTCCTTCAGGTAGATGGTGACGGGCTGGGGCTCTCTCATGGGGATTTCACTTATGCGTTGACGCCGGGCCGGCGCACCTTCAGGCGGCGCACCTTGGCGCCGATGCGCTCCTCCTCCGCTTGGAGGTCGTAGCGCACCTGGAGGTTCATCCAGAACTGCGGCGTGGTGCGGAAATAGTGCGCGAGGCGCAGCGCCGTGTCGGCGGAGATGCCGCGCAGCCCGTGCACGATCTCGTTGATCCGGCGCGGCGGCACGCCGATGTCCACGGCGAGCCGGTACTGGCTCACGCCGAGGCCCTCGAGGAAGTCCTTGCGCAGCACCTGCCCGGGATGGACAGGCTTGGGTCGGGTCACCCGCCGATATTAACGCTTCACGTTAATAACGGTCAATCGTTGTGCACGCCGCGCGGGTAATGCCCCAGCGGTGTGCACTGAATGCACGTTTTTGCGCCCAAAGCGCATGGCATGCGACTTGCGAAACGGAGCGCATGACGCTCACGCCGGCACAAGTCGAGCTCCTGCAGCAGACCTGGCGCAGCGTGCTGCCGGTGGGCGACACCGCGGCCGAGCTCTTCTACGGCAAGCTCTTCAGCCTCGACCCGACGCTGCGGCGGCTTTTCAAGAACGACATGCGGGAGCAGGGCCGCAATCTCACCGCGATGGTCAGCGTCGCGGTCGGCGGGCTCGCGCGCCCGGAGCGCATCGAGCGCGCGGTCCGGCAGCTCGGCCGCCGGCACGCCGCCTACGGCGTCGAGCAGGCGCACTACGAGGTCGTCGGCGCCGCGCTTCTCTGGGCGCTGGAAAAGACGCTGGGCGAAGCGTTCACGCCCGAGGCGAGGCAGGCCTGGGCCCGCGCCTACGAGCTGCTCTCCGGGATGATGCGCGAGGCCTGCGTCTCTTGACCGGAAAGGTCTATCTGATCGGCGCGGGACCCGGAGATCCGGAGCTGATGACGCTCAAGGGCGCGAGGGCTCTCGGGCGTGCGGACGTCGTTCTCATCGACGAGCTCGTCGGGCGCGGCTGCCTTGCGCATGCGCGCTCCGGAGCGAGGATCGTCGAAGTCGGCAAGCGCGGCGGCTGCGCTTCCACGCCGCAGGCGTTCATCGAGAAGCTCATGGTGCAGTACGCGGCCGCGGGGAGCACCGTGGCGCGCCTGAAGGGCGGGGACCCGTTCGTCTTCGGGCGCGGCGGCGAAGAGCTCCAGGCGCTGCTCGCCGCCGGCGTCGAGGTCGAAGTGATCCCGGGGGTCACCTCCGGGACTGCGGTTCCCGGAACGCTCGGCATCCCGGTCACGCATCGCGAGCTGGCGCGCGGCGTCACCTTCGTCACCGGCCACACCCGCGACGGCGCCGAGCCGGACTGGGAGGCGCTCGCGCAGGCGCGCACCACGCTCGTCATCTACATGGGGCTCGCGCGGCTCGATCGCATCGCCCGGGCGCTCGCCCGGGCCGGCATGCCCGCCGACATGCCCGCGTGCATCATCCAGGACGGCACGCTCAAGAGCCAGAAGCACCGCGTCACGACCCTGGGGCGGCTCTCGGCGCAGGGCTTCGCGAGCCCCTCGCTCATCGTCATCGGCGACGTCGTGCGCTTCGCCGCGCGCAACCGCCAGGCGGCGGCGGAGAAGGCGGCGTGACGGCCACGCGCGTGGCGGTGATCGGCAACGGGATGGTGGGGCAGCGCTTCCTCGAGCAGCTGGTGAAGCGGGGCGGCGGCGCCTTCGAGATCACGGCGTTCTGCGAGGAGCCGCGACCCGCGTACGACCGTGTCCAGCTCACCAGCTTCTTCTCGGGCAAGAGCGCGTCCGAGCTCAGTCTCGCGAGGAAGGACTTCTTCGCGACCGCCGCGATCACCCTGCGCCTCAATGACCAGGTGCTGGGCATCGACCCGGCGCGCAAGGTCGTGCGCTCCGCACGCTACAAGGACGTTCCTTACGACAAGCTCGTCTTCGCGACCGGCTCGTCTCCCTTCGTGCCGCCCGTGGCGGGCCGCGACCGGCGCGACTGCTTCGTCTACCGGACGATCGAGGACCTGGAGACGATCACGGCGAGCGCCCTGCGCTCGAGGGTGGGCACGGTCATCGGCGGCGGATTGCTCGGCCTGGAGGCCGCCAAGGCGCTGAAGGACCTGGGGCTCGAGACCCATATCGTGGAATCCGCGCCCCGGCTGATGAGCATGCAGCTCGACGACGCGGCCGGGCGTCTCCTGCGGCGCAAGATCGAGGCCCTCGGCGCGAAGGTGCACCTGCAGAAGATCACGAGCGAGATCGCCGGCGGCACGGGCGCGAGGAACCGGCTGGTCTTCGCCGACGGCACTTCCCTGGAGACGGACCTGATCCTGTTCTCGGCGGGCATCCGGCCGCGCGACGAGCTCGCGCGGGCGGCCGGACTCGCCGTGGGCGAGCGCGGCGGCATCCAGATCGACTCGCAGTGCCGCACCGCGAATCCCGACATCTATGCGATCGGCGAGTGCGCGCTGTGGCAGGGCCGCACCTTCGGCCTGGTGGCGCCCGGCTACCAGATGGCCGAGGTGGCGGCCAGGCACCTTTGCGGCGAAGACAACGTGCGCTTCCTCGGCGCCGACCTCAGCACCCGGCTCAAGCTGATGGGCGTAGACGTCGCCTCGATCGGCGACGCCCACGGCAGCACGCCCGACTCGGCGAGCTACGTCTACACGGACGAGATCGTCTACAAGAAACTCGTCGTCTCGGCCGATCGCAAAGCGCTGCTCGGCGCCATCCTGGTGGGCGACACCTCGGACTACGGCCCCCTGCTGCAGCTGATGCTGAACGGGGTCGAGCTGCCGCAGCATCCGGAGGACCTCATTCTTCCGCTGCGCACCGGCGGCGCGAAGGGCGTCGGCGTCGAGCTGCTGCCGGACTCGGCGCTGGTGTGCTCCTGCAACGGCGTGTCCAAGGCGCAGATCTGCGATGCAGTGAAGGGCGGCGCGACGACGCTCGGCGCGCTCAAGAAGGCGACGAAGTGCGCGACCAGCTGCGGGGGCTGCGGACCGCTCGCCAAGTCCATCGTGGACGCGGAGCTGAAGAAGCAGGGGGTGGCCGTCGCCAACCATCTCTGCGAGCACTTCGCCTTCTCCAGGCAGGAGCTGTACCACCTGGTGCGCGTCGAAAGGCTGAAGACCTTCGACGAGGCCCTGCAGAGGCACGGCCGCGGCCGCGGCTGCGACCTGTGCAAGCCGGCGCTCGCCTCGATCCTCGCCTCCTGCTGGAACGAGATGATCCTGAAGCCGGAGCACGCGCCGCTGCAGGACACGAACGACCGTTTCCTCGCCAACATGCAGAAGGACGGCACGTACTCGGTCGTGCCGCGCGTGCCTGGCGGCGAGATCACGCCGGAGAAGCTGCTGGTCCTCGGCCGCGTGGCGCAGAAGTTCGGCCTCTACACGAAGATCACCGGCGCGCAGCGCATCGACCTCTTCGGCGCGCGCGTCGAGCAGCTGCCGCCGATCTGGCGCGAGCTCGTGGATGCCGGCTTCGAGTCGGGCCACGCCTACGGCAAGGCGCTGCGCACGGTGAAGTCCTGCGTCGGCTCGACCTGGTGCCGCTACGGGGTGCAGGACTCGGTCGCGATGGCGATCCGCCTGGAGACCCGCTACCGCGGCCTGCGCGCCCCGCACAAGCTGAAGATGGCCGTGTCGGGCTGCACGCGCGAATGCGCCGAGGCGCAGGGCAAGGACGTCGGCGTCATCGCCACGGAGAAGGGCTGGAACCTCTACGTCTGCGGCAACGGCGGCATGAAGCCGCGCCACGCGGAGCTCCTCGCCAGGGACCTCGACGACCAGGCGCTGATCGCCTTCACCGACAGGTTCCTGATGTTCTACGTCCGCACCGCGGACCGCCTGCAGCGCACCAGCGTCTGGCTCGAGAACCTCGAGGGCGGCATCGAGTACCTGCGCAAGGTGGTCTGCGAGGACTCGCTCGGCATCGGCGCGGAGCTCGAGGCCGACATGGCGCGGCACGTCGAAAGCTACGAATGCGAATGGAAGAAGGCCATCGAGACGCCGGAGATCGTGAAGCGCTTCCGGCACTTCGTGAACAGCGACGCGCCCGACCCCGGCGTCGTCTTCGTCGCCGAGCGCGGCCAGATCCGGCCGGCGCGCAACGAGGAGAAGGAGGCCGAGACTGCTTAGGATCTGCCGGCTAGAGGAGATCGCGGCCAACTGCGGCGTGTGCGCGCTCGTCGACGGCGAGCAGGTCGCCGTGTTCCGGCTGGACGACGGCCGCGTGTTCGCGCTCGGCAACCGCGACCCGTTCTCCGGCGCGAACGTGCTCTCGCGCGGCATCGTCGGCGACCTGAAGGGCGAGCTGGTCGTCGCCTCGCCGCTCTTCAAGCAGCATTTCAGCCTCGTCACCGGCCGCTGCATCGAGGACGACTCGGTGAGCGTGCCGGTCTATCGCGCCAGCGTCCAGGGCGCGGACGTCGTCATCCAGAAAACCAACGGGAGAACCTGAGATGTCCTACCTTGCCCCCTCCGAGTTCGTCACGAAGATGGTCGACGCAGGAGAATCGAAGATCTTCATGTCGACGCGCGATACCCTGATCCGCGCGTACATGGCGGGCGCCATCCTGGCGCTGGCGGCGTGGTTCGCCGTAACCATCAACGTCAGCACCGGGCAGCCGCTCGTCGGCGCGATCCTGTTCCCGGTGGGCTTCTGCCTGCTCAACCTGCTGGGCTTCGACCTGCTCACGGGCGTGTTCGTGCTGACCCCGCTCGCGCTGCTCGACAAGCGTCCCGGCGTCACGCTGAAGGCAGTTCTGAAGAACTGGGGCATGGTGTTCTGCGGCAACTTCGCCGGCGCGTTCAGCGTTGCAGTGTTCATGGCCATCTACGTGACCTACTGCTTCTCCACCGAGCCGAACGCGGTCGGCAAGGCGCTCGGCGCCATCGGCGTGGCCCGGACGCTCGGCTACGAGAAGTTCGGCCTGGCGGGCATGTTCACGCTGTTCGTCCGGGGCATGCTCTGCAACTGGATGGTCTCGACCGGCGTGGTGGGCGCGATGATCTCCACCAATGTGACCGGAAAGGTGCTTGCCATGTGGATGCCGATCATGGTGTTCTTCTACATGGTGTTCGAGCACTCGGTGGTCAACATGTTCCTGTTTCCCGCCGCGTTGCTCGTGGGCGGGCAATTCACCTGGCTTGACTACATGGTGTGGAACGAGATCCCGACGGTGCTGGGCAATCTCGTCGGCGGCCTGTCGTTCACCGGGCTGACGCTGTACGCCACCCACGTGAAGACCGCGCCGAAGCGTGACCTCGCTCTCCGACGCGCCGCCTGATGTCCTCGCCGGCCCGGGCCTGAGGGTCCGGGTCGGGCAGCACTCCGACCGCGGCCGGAAGAAGCTCAACCAGGACTTCTACGGCTTCCGCCTGCCGGCGGAGCCGCAGCTCTCTTCCAAGGGGATCGCGGTGGCGCTCGCCGACGGCATCGGCTCGAGCGACGTGAGCCAGGTGGCGGCGGAATTCGCCGTGATGGGGTTCCTCGACGACTACTACTGCACCTCGGAGACCTGGTCGGTGAAGAAATCCGTCGACCGGGTCGTCGCGGCGACGAACTCCTGGCTGCATTCGCGGACGCACCAGAGCCCTTACCGCTACGACAAGGACCGCGGCTACGTCTGCACGCTGAGCGGGCTCGTGTTCAAGTCGACGACCGCGCACGTCTTTCACGTGGGCGACACGCGGGTGTACAGGCTGCAAAGCGGGCTGCAGGGCGGCTCGCTCGAGCAGCTCACGCAGGACCACCGGGTGTGGGTCTCGGGCGAGGAGAGCCATCTCACCCGCGCGGTGGGCTTCAATCCGCAGGTCGAGATCGACTACCACTCGCTCGAGGTGGAGCGCGGCGACGTGTTCGTGCTCGCCACCGACGGCGTCTACGAGCATGTCGACGGGGCTTTCGTCGCGGGTGCGATCCGCGAGGCGGATGGCGACCTCGACCGCGCGGCGCGTGCCGTCGTGGAGGAGGCGTACCGCAGGGGCAGCGCCGACAACCTCACCGTGCAGATCGTGGCGGTCGACGACCTGCCGCAGCACGGCGCCTCCGCGCTGCATCAGCAGCTCGCGCGCCTCGCGCCGCCGCCGCTGCTCGAGGCGCGCGACGAGATCGACGGCTACCGCGTCGTGCGCGAGATCCACGCCTCGGCGCGCAGCCATATCTACCTTGCGCTCGACCTCGAGAGCGGCACCCCGGTCGCCTTGAAGACCCCGTCCACCGAGCTGCAGGCCGACCTCGACCATCTCGAGCGCTTCATGATGGAGGAGTGGATCGCCCGGCGCCTGAACAACCCGCACGTGCTCAAGCCCCGCGTGCGGACCCGTGAGCGCCGCTTCCTCTACGTCGCGATGGAATACATCGAGGGGCAGACGCTCGCGCAGTGGATGACCGACAACCCGCGGCCGGATCTCGAGAAAGTGCGCAGCATCGTCGAGCAGATCGCG
>DASRFM010000056.1:0-72889 GCA_035651575.1 Burkholderiales bacterium
CAGAGCGCGAGGATGCCGCCGATCACCGAGAACGGGATGTTGGCGACGATCAGGAACGACGAGCGGAACGACTTGAACGCGTCGAAGAGCAGCAGGAAGATGATGAGGATCGAGATCGGCACGATCACCGCGAGGCGCGACATCGCGCGCTCCTGGTTCTCGAACTCGCCCGACCAGGTCACCTGGTAGCCCGGCGGCAGCGTGACGTTGCGGGCCACGCGGCTCTGCATGTCGCCGACCACGCTTCCCATGTCGCGATCGCGGATGAAGACGCCGATCGCGAGCACACGGCGGCCGTCCTCGCGCGCGATGTTCATCATGCCGCCCACCGTGCGGAAGCTCGCGACCTCGGAAAGCGGCACATAGGCGCCGTCCGGGGTCGCGACCAGCAGCGAGCGCATGCGCGTCAGCTCGCGCTCCGGCTCCGGCAGGCGCAGCGCCACGGCATAGCGCTGCTCGCCCTCCCACACCTGCGTCACCGCCTTGCCGCCGAGCGCGCTCTCGATCACGTCCTGGATGTCGGCCACGTTGAGCCCGTAGCGCGCCGCGCGGGCGCGATCCACCTTCACCTGGATCTGCGGCAGCTCGCCCAGGCGATCGACGAACGCGCGCACCACCCCCGGCACCGTGGCCACCTGGCGCAGCACCGCCGTCGCCTGCTCGCGCAGCACGTCGAGATCGTCGCCGAACACCTTGATGACGATCTGGCCGTCGATCTGCGAGATGGACTCGAGCACGTTGTCGCGGATCGGCTGCGAGAAGCTCGGCTCGAGCCCCGGGATGCGCGAGATCTCGGCGTCCATCTCGCGCAGCAGCGCGGGCTTGTCCATGCCGTGGCGCCATTGCGACTCGGGCTTGAGGTCGACGAGGAACTCGGCCATGTTGATGAGCTTGGGGTCGGTCCCGTCCTCGGGCCGCCCGGACTTCGAGGTGACGCTCAGCACCTCCGGCGTCTTGCGGATCGCGTCGCGCACGCGGTGCGTGAGCTGCTGCGCCTCGGACACGGAGACGCTCGTCGGCAGCGTGAGATTGACCCAGACCGAGCCCTCGTTCAGCTCCGGCAGGAATTCCGTGCCGAGGCGCGGCACGAGCGCGAGCGCGCCGCCGAGGGCGAGGAACGCGGCGACGAGGATGGTGCGGCGGTGGCCGAGCGCCCACGCGAGGGAAGGCTCGTACACGGCGCGCGCGGCGTGCACGACGAAGTTCTCCTTCTCCGGCAGGTTGCGCTTGAGCAGCACCGAGCACAGGAGCGGCACCAGCGTGAGCGACAGGACGAGCGCGCCGACCAGCGCCGAGACGACCGAGTAGGCCATGGGGGCAAAGATGCGGCCTTCGTGGCGCTGGAGCGTGAAGATCGGGATGTGCGCGGCGATGATGATGAGCATGGAGAACAGCGTCGGCCGGCCGACCTCCACGGCGGCCTCGAGGATCGTGCGCTTCCTCTGCGCCTCTTCCAGCACCTTGTGCCCGTGGCTCGCCTCGGAGAGCTTGCGGAACACGTTCTCCACCACGATCACCGCGCCGTCGACGATGATGCCGAAGTCCATCGCGCCGAGGGAGAGCAGGTTGGCCGGGATGCCGATCCAGGTCAGGCCGAGAAAGGTGGCGAGCAGCGCGAGCGGAATCGTCAGCGCGACGATGCCGGCGGCGCGCAGGTTGCCGAGGAAGAGCCACAGCACGATGGACACGAGCAGCGCGCCCTCCACCAGGTTGGTGAAGACCGTGGTGAGCGTCTTGCCGATGAGCCAGGTGCGGTCGTAGATCGGCACGATCTTCACGCCGCCGGGCAGCATCGTGGCATTCAGCTGGTCCACCGCGCGCCGCACGCCCTTCAGCACCTCGGCCGGGTTCTCGCCGCGGCGCATGAGGACCACGCCGGTGACCACGTCGTCCTCGTCGTCCTGCCCGGCGATGCCCTGGCGCGGCACCGCGCCGAGCTGCACCTGGGCGACGTCCTTCACGAGGATCGGCGTGCCGTTCCGCGCGGCGACCACGACGTTGCCGATGTCGTCGATGCTGGTGAACAGGCCGATGCCGCGGATCAGATACTGCTGGCGCCCCTGCTCGACGTAGCTGCCGCCGGCATTGGCGTTGCCGCGCTGGATGGCCTGCGAGAGCTGCGACAGCGTGATCTTGTAGTCGCGCAGGCGATCGAGGTCGGGACGCACCTCGTACTGCTTGACGAGGCCGCCCAGGCTGGTGATGTCGGCCACGCCCGGCACGAAGCGCAGCTGGCGCGCCACGATCCAGTCCTGGTAGGAGCGCAGCTCGCGCGCCGAGACGCCGTCGCCCTTCATCCGGTAGCGGTAGATCTCGCCGACCGCCGTCGAGAAGGGCGCGAGCTGCGCCTGCACGCCGTCGGGCAGGTCCACCTCGCGCAGGCGCTCGACGACCTGCTGGCGGGCGAAGTAGCCGTTGTAGCGATCGTCGAAAGTAATGATGACGAAGGAGAGGCCGAACTGCGTGTGCGAGAACATGCGCACGGCGCCGGGCAGCCCGGAGAGGTTGACCTCGAGGGGCACGGTCACCTGCTTCTCCACTTCCTCGGCGGCGCGCCCCGGATAGAGCGAGATGACCGTGACCTGCGTATCCGTGACGTCGGGAAACGCCTCGACCGGCAGGTTCTTGAACGCGAACGCGCCGGCGCCGATGAACAGCGCCACGCCAAGCGCGATGAAAAGCGGCTGGTAGAGCGCGAACGCGACGATCCGCCGGATCACTCTAGTCCTTCTCGGCGAAGATCTTCTCGAGCAGCAGGTTGCCGTCGGTGACGACCTTGGCGCCCGGCTCGAGCCCGGCAAGCACGACCTGGTGCTCGTCGCTCACCGGGCCGACCTGCACCTTCCTGCGCGCGTACCGGCCGCCGCCGGCATCGACGAAGACGTAGTGCTGCTCGCCCCGCAGGTACACGGCGCTGGTCGGGATGAGGAGCCCCTCGCCGGCCGCGAGCCGGATCTGCGCGGTGACGTACATCTCGGCCTTGAGCTTGCGGTCTGCGTTGTCCACCGTGCCGCGCACCTTCACCGTGCGCGTCTGCGGGTCCACGAAGTCCGCGATCTGCGTGATGCGGCCGGTGACGTGCCCGTCCCCCAGCGAAGAAGCCGAGAGCTGCACCTCCTGGCCCGGGCGCACGGCGGCAAGCGAGGCTTCCGAGGCGTCGAGCACGAACCAGAGATGCTCGGGATCCGAGACCACGAAGAGGCCGTTCTGCGGCGCGGCGTCGGGACGCACTTCCTGCCCGGGATTGAGATTGCGTTCCACCACGACGCCGGAGACCGGGGTGCGCAGGGCGAAGCGCTGGTCGACGTTCCTCGCGTCGAGCCCCCAGCTCTTCAGCCGCGCCTCGGTGCGGGCGCGCTCGGCGGCCGCGCGCGCCGCATCGGCCTGAGCGGCCTGCAGGTCCTTGGTCGGCGCGACGCCCGCCTCGTGCAGCTCCTGCACGCGCGCGAGGGTTTTCTGCGCGAGCGCGTAGTCCTGCTCCGACTTCCTCGCTTCGGACTGCGCCACGCCGAGGTCCGGGGCGGCGAGCTCGGCGAGCAGCGCGCCGCGCTTCACCGCGTCGCCCGGCTTGACGTGGATTGCGAGCACCTTGCCCGCGAAGGGCGTGAAGACGCGCGCGGTGCGATCCTCGTTCCAGACGAGGCGCCCGCTGAAACGGATCGCCGAGTCGGTCCGCGGCGTCGCGGCCACCGTCTGCAGGGAAGCGATCTGCGGGCTCGCAGGATCGAAGATCACGGCGCCGTTCTCGACGCGGGGCGGCGGCGCGGCGGGCTTCTCCTGCGGCTTGCTGCAGGCGGCGGCGAGCAGCGCCGCGGAAAAGGCAAGAAGGATTTTGTTCATGGTTGACCCAGGGATTGGGCGCTCGCCTGGCTCGCGCGCCAGGCGGCGAGCGCCTTGGCGAGGTCGCCGCGCGCGGCGAGCGCCTCCAGCTGCACCGCGCGAAGGGTGCGCCGCGCGTCGAGGACCTCGAGCACGGAGATCGCGCCGCGCTCGAAGGCGAACTCGGCGGCCTGCGCGCTGCGCTGCGCGGCGCCGAGGAGCGAGGCGTCGAAGCGCTCGACGCGCTCCGCCGCCGCGTTGAGGTCCGCAGCCGCGCGCCGCAGCTCGGTGGCCGCGATCGCGCGCGCCCGGCCGAGGGCGTCGAGCGCGGCATAGCGGTCCACCTCGGCCTTCTGGATGTCGCCGGAGAAATCGTTGCCGGTGAAGAGCGGCACCGAGATGCCGAAGCCGACCGAGTTGATCGGCAGGCTCCCCGGGAAACGCTCGTATTGCGCCCCGAGGGTGATGTCGCGCGTGCGCTGCGCCTTTGCAAGATCGCGCAGCTTCTCTGCGGCGTCGACGCGCGCCTTGGCGGCGAGCACGTCCGGGCGGTTCTCGATCGCCTGCTCGAGCGCCTGCGCGTCGGCGCGCTCCGGAGGCGGCCAGTCGTCCACAGCGCGAAGCTCGGTGGCCTCGCTCTCCAGGCCGATCAGGTACGCGAGCGCGGTCTGCGCGCGAACGAGCTCGCCCTGCGCGCCGCGCGCGTCGTTCTGCGCGCGCTCGTAGTCCACCTGCACCTTGGCGACGTCGGCTGCGGCCAGGTCGCCGGCCTTCAGCCGCGCCTGCGCGGCGGAGAACGTTCCCGAGAAGAGCTGCGCCGTCTCGCCCAGCACGCCGAGCTTTGCCTGCGCCTGCTTCAGGTCGTAATACGCGCCGCGCACCGTGGCGAGCTGCTGGCGCAGCGCGTCGAGCGAATCGGCCTGCGCGGCGCGCTCCAGGCCCGCGGCGGCATCGAGGCGCAGCTCGCGCTTGTTGCCGCGCTCGAACGGCTGGTCGATGCGAAAGACCGTGTCGGCCCGCTTGTCGTAGAGCGGGCCGGGTCCGAGGCCGGGATTGGAGGTGTTGATGCTCGAGCTGTTGACGGAAAGGGTGGCGTTGGGCCGCGCGCCGGCGATCAGGCCCTGCGCCTGCGCCGACTCGACGGCGCGGCGCGCGGCGGCGAGCTCGCGGTTGTTCGCCGCGAGCAGCTTTTCGGTTTGCGCCAGCGTGAGGTCACGCGCGAGGCACGGCGGGGAAATGGTCCCCGCCGCCAGCGCCGCGGCGGCGACCAGCATCGCTCCCCCCAAATTCATTCGGCGGGACGATACGCACCGGCCATTGCCACAAGCTGTCAACTACTTTGCGGAATGCTGACGCTGCAGCGCAACATTGCGGCAGAATAAGGGCTTGGAATAGGATGGCCTCCCCTCGGATTTCCACTTTCTGCTGCTCAAGGAGAGAACCCCATGTCCGTGAAGGTCTCGATGAAGGTCAATGGCAAGCCGGTGTCGGCCGAGGTCGAGGCCCGCACCCTCCTCGTCACCTTCATCCGCGAGAACCTGCGGCTCACCGGCACGCACGTCGGCTGCGACACCGCGCAGTGCGGCGCCTGCACCGTGCTCATGAACGGCAAGGCGATCAAGAGCTGCTCCATCGTCGCGATGCAGGCCGAGGGCGGCGACATCATGACGATCGAGGGCGTGGCGAAGCCCGACGGCGCGCTGCATCCGATGCAGGCGGCATTCAAGGAGAACCACGGCCTGCAGTGCGGCTTCTGCACCCCCGGGATGGTGATGAACGCGCTCGACTTCGCGAAGAGCCATCCCAACCCCACCGAGCAGGAGGTGCGCGAGGCGCTCGAGGGCAACCTCTGCCGCTGCACCGGGTATCACAACATCGTGAAGAGCATCATGGCCGGCGCGCGCGCCATGAACGGAAAGATCTGAGCACTGCAAGGAGGTTCGCGTGAACGCTCCGCTGATCGGCGCCCGGGTCCAGCGCAAAGAGGACTACCGCTTCCTCACGGGCAGCGGCCAGTACACCGACGATGTCGAATTCCAGGGCCAGGCGTACGCGGCGTTCGTGCGCTCGCCGCACGCGCACGCGACCCTGAGGAAGGTGAATGTGGAAGAGGCGAAGCGCGCCCCCGGCGTGCTCGCGGTGTACACCGGCGCCGACCTCGCCGCGGCCAAGGTCGGCGGCCTGCCCTGCGGCTGGCTCATCACCGACGTGAACGGCCAGCCGATGAAGGAGCCGCCCTATCCCGCCCTCGCGCAGGGCAAGGTGCGCCACGTTGGCGAGCGCGTCGCGGTCGTGATCGCCGAGTCGCCGGAGCAGGCGAAGGACGCGGCTGAGCTCGTCGAGGTCGACTACGGCGTCCTGCCCGCGGTGATCGATGCGGCTTCCGCGCGCAAGAACGCGGGGATCCACGATGCGGCGCCGGACAACACCTGCTACGTGTGGGCGCTCGGTGACAAGGCCAAGGTGGACGCCGCCTTCGCCGGCGCCGCGCACGTGACGAGGCTCGAGTTCGTGAACAACCGCCTGGTGCCGAACGCGATCGAGCCGCGCGCGGTGAACGCGCAGTATTCGCGCGCGAGCGGCGAATACACCGTGTACGTGGCGAGCCAGAACCCCCACGTCGAGCGGCTGCTGATGACGGCCTTCGTCCTCGGCCTGCCGGAGAACAAGGTGCGCGTGGTCGCGCCCGACGTGGGCGGCGGCTTCGGCTCCAAGATCTATCTCTATCCCGAGGACGTCGTGGTGACCTGGGCGGCGAAGCAGCTCAACCGCCCGGTGAAGTGGACCGCGGAGCGCAGCGAGTCCTTCGTCTCCGACGCGCACGGCCGCGACCACGTCACCGTCGCCGAGCTCGCGCTCGACAAGAACGGCAAGTTCCTCGCGATGCGGGTGAAGACGACGGCGAACCTGGGCGCCTATCTTTCCACGTTCGCCTCGTGCATCCCGACCATCCTCTACGCGACGCTGCTCGCCGGGCAGTACACGACGCCGCTCATCTACTGCGAGGTGACCGCGGTGTTCACCAACACGACGCCGGTCGACGCGTATCGCGGCGCCGGCCGGCCGGAAGCGACCTACGTCGTCGAGCGCCTGGTAGAGACCGCGGCGCGCGAGCTGCGCACCGACCCTGCGGAGCTGCGCCGGCGCAACTTCATCCGCCAGTTTCCGTACCAGACGCCGGTCGCGCTCTGCTACGACGCCGGCAACTACGAGGCGACGCTCGACGCGGCGATGAAGATGGCCGACGTCGCCGGCTTCGCGAAGCGCAAGGAGGAGTCGAAGAAGAAAGGCAGGCTGCGCGGCCTGGGCTACGCCTGCTACATCGAGGCCTGCGGCATCGCGCCCTCGAACGTCGCCGGCAGCCTCGGCGCGCGCGCCGGCCTGTTCGAGGCGGGCGAGATCCGCGTGCACCCGACCGGCACGGTCACCGTCTTCACCGGCTCGCACGCCCACGGCCAGGGCCACGAGACCACCTTCGCGCAGGTGGTCGCCGACCGCCTCGGCATGCCGATCGAGAACGTCGACGTCGTGCACGGCGACACCTCCAAGGTGCTCTTCGGCATGGGCACCTACGGCTCGCGCTCGATCGCGGTCGGCGGCACCGCGATCGTCAAGGCGCTCGACAAGATCATCGCCAAGGGGCGCAAGATCGCCGCGCACCTGCTCGAGGCCTCGGAAGCCGACGTCGAGTACGCGAACGGCGAGTTCAAGGTCGCCGGCACCGACCGCAAGAAGACCTTCGGCGAGGTCGCGTTCGCGGCCTACGTGCCGCACAACTACCCGCTCGACAAGCTCGAGCCCGGCCTGAACGAGAACGCGTTCTACGACCCGGCGAACTTCACGTTCCCTGCGGGCAGCTACGTGTGCGAGGTGGAAGTCGACCGCGAGACCGGCGCGACCGAGATCGCGCGCTTCACCGCGGTGGACGATTTCGGCAAGATCATCAACCCGATGATCGTCGAGGGCCAGGTGCACGGCGGGCTGACGCAGGGCATCGGCCAGGCGCTCACCGAAGGCTGCCGCTACGATGCGTCCGGCCAGCTGATGACCGGGTCGCTTTCCGACTACTGCATCCCGCGCGCGGGCGATGTGCCGCTTTTCCAGCTCGACACCCGCGAGACGCCGTGCACGCACAATCCGCTCGGCGTCAAGGGCTGCGGCGAGGCGGGCGCGATCGGCGCCCCGGCCGCAGTCATGAACGCCATCACCGATGCGCTCGGCGTGAAGGACCTGCCGATGCCCGCCACGGCGCAGACCGTATGGCGCACGCTGCGACCCGCCGCATAGACCGACGAGGAGAGAAAACGACATGCATGCATTCGAATACCACCGCCCCGCGACCCTGAAGGACGCGCTCGCGCTCGGCGAGAAGAAGACCGAAGGCCGCTACCTCGCGGGCGGGCAGAGCCTGGTGCAGGCGATGAAGCTGCGGCTCTCCTCGCCCACCGACCTCATCGACCTGAACGCGATCGGCGACCTGAAGACCCTGAAGGCCGACGGCGGCGCCGTCACCATCGGCGCGATGGTGCGCCACGCCGAGGTGGCCGCTTCGAGCGCGGTGCAGAAGGCCATCCCGGCGCTCGCCGCGCTCGCCGGCATCATCGGCGACCGCCAGGTGCGCCACATGGGAACCCTCGGCGGCTCGCTCGCCAACAACGACCCGGCGGCGGATTATCCGGCGGCGGCGCTGGGGCTCGGCGCCACCCTCAGCACCAACAAGCGGAAGATCGAAGCCGACCAGTTCTTCAAGGGTCTCTACGAGACCGCGCTGCAGCCGGGCGAGATCCTCACCTCGGTCAGCTTCCCCGCGCCGAAGCGCGCGGCCTACATGAAGTTCAAGAACCCGGCCTCGCGCTTCGCCATCGTCGGCGTGTTCGTCGCCGATTTCGGCGGCGGCAAGGTGCGCGTCGGCGTGACCGGCGCCGGCCCCTGCGCCTTCCGCCAGGCGGAGATGGAAAAGGCGCTCGGCTCCAGCTTTTCGCCCGACGCCGTCGCGAATATCAAGGTGAAGCCCGACGGCCTCAACAACGACTTGCATGCCTCGCCGGAGTACCGCGCGCACCTCATCACCGTGATGGCCAAGCGCGCGGTGCAGAAAGCGCTCGAATAAAGGAAACGCCAAGAGGAGGCGGAGGCAGGGAAAGCCCGCCGAGGGTCGTTTACTCGGCGGGCTTTTTCTTTTCCGCATAAACCCGGACAATTCGGGTTTTCCCCGGTTCGCCATGCCCCGCGCCCTGCCGAAATCGATCGACGAAACCCAGCAGCTCCTCGCCGCCGGCGACTACGTCGCCGACCGCAGCCTCGCCACCTCGCTCTTCCTCGCGCTCGCGATGCAGCGGCCGCTGTTCCTCGAGGGCGAGGCGGGGGTGGGCAAGACCGAGATCGCGAAGGTGGTGGCCGAGAGCCTCGGCCGCGAGCTGATCCGCCTGCAGTGCTACGAGGGCCTGGACATCTCGCAGGCGGCCTACGAGTGGAACTACTCGCGCCAGATGATCGAGATTCGCCTCGCGGAAGCGGCCGGCGAGAAATCGAAGGAAAAGCTCTCCGCCGACATCTATTCCGAGAAGTTCCTCGTCAAGCGGCCGCTTGCGCGCGCGCTCGAGGGAAATTCGCCCGTCCTGCTGATCGACGAGCTCGACCGGACCGACGAGCCGTTCGAGGCGTACCTCCTCGAGGTCCTGTCCGACTGGCAGATCACCATCCCGGAGACCGGCACGCTGCGCGCGAAGCAGCCGCCGGTCGTCGTCATCACCTCGAACCGCACGCGCGAGATCCACGACGCGGTGAAGCGCCGCTGCTTCTACCACTGGGTGGACTATCCCGACGCCAAGCGCGAGCTCGAGATCCTGCACCGCAAGGCGCCGCAGGCGCGCGACGCGCTCTCGCGCGAGGTGGTGCAGTTCGTGCAGCGCCTGCGCGGCGCCGACCTCTACAAGCTGCCCGGCGTCGCCGAGACGATCGACTGGGCCAACTGCCTGGTTGCGCTCGACCGCGTCGCGCTCGACCCGGAGACGGTCAACAACACCCTCGGCGTGCTCCTCAAGTACCGCGACGACCTCGAGCGCATCGCGGGCGACGAAGCGGCGCGGCTCGTCAACGAAGCCAAGGCTGCCGCGGCCGCCTGAGGGCGCGCGCATGGCGGTGTCCACGTTCCTGAGGCGCCTGCTCGGCGCGAAGCAGCAGAAGGTCGACCGGCCGACGCAGGACCTCGGCGCGCTGTGCGAGGCGCTGCTCGCCGAGCCGGCCGAGTTCGCCGGCACGAGCCTCGCCCGCCAGGCGCTCGCCGCGTACAAGGCGCTCGACGAGCGCTGCCGGCACGAGTTCTTCGACGTGCTGGCGAGCGCGTATTCGCCGTCGGTGGAGGCGGTGGGCGCCGCAGCAGACGCCTACCGGCTCGATCCGTCGCCCGAAAACTTCATCCGCCTCCAGGACGCGATCGACCCGCCGCGCCAGGAGCTCTTCCGCCGGCTCAACATGGCGCCGGGCGGCACCGCGGCGCTCGTCGAGATGCGCCGCCTCCTGCTGAAAGGGCTCAAGGCGAACCCGCGCTGGCGCGTGATCGACGCCGACCTGCGCCACCTGCTGCGCTCCTGGTTCAACCGCGGCTTCCTCAGGATGGAGCGCATCGACTGGCGCACCTCGGCGATCGTGCTCGAGAAGCTGATCCAGTACGAGGCGGTGCACGCGATCCACGGCTGGCGCGACCTGCACCGGCGCCTCGAGGGCGACCGGCGCTGCTACGGCTTCTTCCACCCGCAGCTGCCCGACGAGCCGATCATCTTCATCGAGGTCGCCCTGACGCGCGGCATGAGCGCGCACGTGCAGCCGCTGCTCGACATCAACTCGCCGGTGGCCGATCCGCAGAGCGCGGACTCCGCGATCTTCTACTCCATCACCAACTGCCAGGAAGGGCTGCGCGGCATTTCCTTCGGCAACCTCCTCATCAAGCAGGTCGCCGAGGACCTGAAGCGCGAGTTCCCGCACCTCGAGCGCTTCGCCACGCTCTCGCCGGTCCCCGGCTTTCGTCGCTGGCTCGAGGAAAGCCGCGTGCGCCTCGCGCTCGGCGCGGGCGGCAACGAGCGCCTCGCGCTGCTCGCGCGCCTGGATGACCCGGCGTGGCACCTCGGGGACATCCCGAAGGCGCTCGAGGCGCTGCTTACGCGCCTGTGCGCCTACTATCTCCTCGAGGCGAAACAGGGCGCAGAGCCGCTCGACCCCGTGGCGCGCTTCCACCTCGCCAACGGCGCCGCGCTCGAGCGCCTGAACTGGATGGGCGACTCCTCCGAGCAGGGCATGGCGCGCTCCGCCGGCATGATGGTGAACTACGTTTACTGGCTCGCCGAGGTGGAGAAGAACCACGAGCGCTACTTCCGCGACCACGCCGTGGTGGCCTCCGCGCCGCTGCAGAAGCTCGCCGCCGAATCGCCGCTCGCCGGCCTCGACAAAGGGGTGGCGGCCTGAATCCCGCCGCCTCAAGGCGCTCCTCCGCTTGAGCGCGCACGAAGGCCGGCTCGCGGAGAACGTCATGCACTTCGCGCGCCTGCTGCGCGCGGCGGGGTTGCGCATCGGGCCCGACCGCGTCATCGACTGCGTGCGCGCGCTCGAGAAAGTCGGCGAGGCGCAGCTTCCCGCCCGGTTCCCATTCGGGCGCGACGACTGGTACTGGACCATGTCGGCGGTGCTGCTGTCGAAGGAGGAGCAGCGCCCGATCTTCGACCAGGCCTTCCGCATCTTCTGGCGCGACCCGAAGCTCGCCGAGCGGATGATGAGCCTCCTGCTGCCGCAGGCCTACGGGCGGGCGGCCAAGCCGGAGGAGCAGCAGAGCCAGCGGCTCACCGACGCGCTCTTTTCGCAGAAGAACCAGAAGGACGAGGCGCAGGAGCGCCTCGAGACGGAGGCGCGGCTCACCTTCTCCTCGCGCGAGGTGCTGCAGCGCATGGACTTCGACACCATGTCGGCGGCCGAGCTCGCCGAGGCGAAGAAGATGATCGGCGACCTGCGCCTGCCGCTTCCGGTGGTGCGCACGCGGCGCAAGGAAATCTCCGCCCAGGGCAAGAGCATCGACCTGCGCGCGAGCCTGCGCGCCTCGCTGCGCGAGGGCGGCGACATCATCCCGCTGGTGCGCGCCGCGCCGCGCGAGCTGCACCCGCCGCTGGTCGTGCTGTGCGACATCTCGGGATCGATGAACCCGTATTCGCGCATGTTCCTGCACTTCCTGCACGCCATCACCAACGACCGCGACCGCGTCTCGGTGTTCGTGTTCGGCACGCGCCTCACCAACATCACCCGGCAGCTGCGCCACCGCGACGTCGACGTGGCGATGGCGCGCGTCGGCGAGGCGATCAAGGACTGGTCGGGCGGCACGCGCATCGGCGCGAGCCTGCGCGAGTTCAACTGGAAATGGGCGCGCCGCGTGCTCGGGCAGAACGCCTGCGTGCTGCTCGTCTCCGACGGCCTGGACCGCGAGGCGGGCGAAGGCCTCGGCGAGGAGATGGAGCGCCTCGCGAAGTCGTGCCGCTTCGTCGTTTGGCTCAATCCGCTGCTGCGCTACGAGAAATTCGAGGCGCGCCCGGCGGGAGTGCGCGCGATGCTGCCGCACGTGGACCTCTTCCTGCCGGTGCATAATCTGAAGAGCCTGGTCGACCTCGCCCGGACCCTCAGCCAGCCCATGACCCGCATGAAACAGGAGACCGCAGCATGGAAATGACCGGAGAGCAGCTCATCCCCGCCACGCAGCAGCAGACCTGGGAGGCGCTCAACGACCCGAAGATGCTGAAGGAATGCGTCCCGGGCTGCGAGTCCATCGACCCGGCGGGCGAGAACCAGTACACGGTGCTGATGGTCGCGCGCGTCGGCCCGGTGAGCGCGAAGTTCAAGGGCAAGCTCACGCTCTCCGACATCAAGGCGCCCGACTCCTACTCGATCGCCTTCGAGGGCCAGGGCGGGCCGGCGGGCTTCGCGAAGGGCGGTGCCCAGGTCAGGCTGTCCCCGGAGAACAACCAGACGCGCCTCGCCTACGACGTGAAAGCGAGCGTCGGCGGCAAGCTCGCGCAGATCGGCTCGCGCCTGGTGGACGCGGCGGCAAAGAAGGTCGCGGACGACTTTTTCCGCAACTTCAACGAAAAGGTCGGCGCGCAGCACGCCGCGCCGGCCGGCGGGCAGGGCTCGGGGGCGCACGGCGCCGAGGAAGACGAGCACCACGTCGCGCCCGTGCCGCGCGACCCGGACCTGCCGGATGCCTCCGACACGACGCTGCGCTTCTTTGCCGCCGGCGCGCTGGTCGTCACGGGCGTCGCCCTGCTCTCGCTCTTCGGCTAGCCCATGCGCAGCGTGGTGGCGCGCATGGACCGCGTGGTGAACGACTTCGCGCGCCGCTGCCGCTGGTTCCACGAGCCGATGACGCGGGGCCGCGCGCGCATGTTCGCGCTGCAGCACCGCCTGAACACGCGCCAGCGCAACTCGGTGCTGAAGCTCAAGGTCGCGACCAACTGCCCCGACTGGGAGCTGCGCATGCGCATCATCGGGGCGTGCAGCGAGGAAGTGATCGCCGACCACGCGCACGGCGGCGGCCGGGCGCACTGGCAGATCCTCGAGGACCTCGGCGTGCGCATCGGCATCCCGAGAAAAAAGATCCGCGACGCCGAGCCTCTGCCGTCCACGCAGCTCTGCTGGGCGGCGTGGGACGGCCTGATGGCGAGCCGCCACTGGCTGGAAGGCCTGGTCGCGAATACCTGCGCGGAGCGCCTCAACGTCCCGGGATACGGCAGCGGCGAGCTGCGCCGCCTGGGCTGGTTCGGCGTCGAGCGCCGCCGCTGGGGCAGGCTCTTCGGCCTGAGCGAGGACGAGCTCGAGTTCTTCGAGCTGCACACCGAGGCCGACATCGCCCACTCGGACATGGGATGGAAATCGGTGGAGAAATTCGCCCGGCGCCTGCGCATGGAGGACGCGGCGGTCGCCGCCTGCGAACGCAACCTGCACGTCTGGCAGCATTACCTTGACGGCATCGCGGCCGCCGGGGATGCTAGGCCATGAAGGCCGAGAGAAAGCCGGCGGCCATCCTGTACGCCGAGCTGCGCAACTTCACCCGCATGTCGGAGATGCTCGAGCCCGGCCGCGTGCTCGCGCTCGCGAACGAGTTCTTCAACCTGGTGGCGCGCGCCGCGGACATGTGCGGCGGCAAGGTGCTGTGGGTGCAGAACGACACGCTGGTCCTCGCGTTCGCCTCGTCCAACGCGCCGCAGTTCACGCAGCAGGCGTTCCAGGCGGCGCAGGTGGTGCAGCGCGAATTTGGCGCGGTCGCGCAGAAGTGGCAGGCGGAGTACGGCCTGCAGGCTGCCGTGGCGCTCGGCCTGCACCTCGGCGATACCGTGTTCGGCATGGCCGGGCCCGAGGGCGCGCAGCACTTCACCGCCTTCGGCGATACGGTCAGCATCACGGAGCGCCTCGTGCATCGCGCGCGCGCCGGAGAGATCGTGCTCTCGGGGGCGGTGACCCAGGCGATGGGCGGCACGAGCGGCGCGCGGGCGCTGCCGCCGCTCGAGCTCGGGCGGCGCGCGCCGGTCGTGATCTACGGCATCCTGCTAGACACCCGTCTCGACTTTACCTAGCGCGCGCCGCATCACCTGGGCGAGCGACTCGGGCGGGTAGGCGCCCGAGACGCCGGTCTTGCGGTCGAAAATGAAGGTCGGCACGGCGGAGATCCCCAGGCCGCGCATGCTTTCTTCCAGCGACGCCACGCTCCGCGGATCGGCCGCCTGCGGCCAGTCGCGCACGCCGCAGCGCTCCGCGATGTCCTGCAGGACGCCGGCGTCGCCGACGTCGCGCGCTTCCTCGAAGTAGGCGCGGAACAGCGCATCCACCACCGCGTTGCCCTTGCCCTGCTTTTGCGCTGCCTCGATCAGCTGGTGCGCGCGCACGGTGTTCGGCGTGCGCGCCATGCGCTCGAAGGCGAAGGCGATGCCTTCGCCGGCGCCTTCCGCCGCGACGCGCGCATCGAGGCTCTTCGCCTTCTCCAGCGAGCCGAACTTCGCCTTGCGGTACTCCGCGCGCGCCACGCCGGCTTCGGGCATATCGGGGTTCAGCTGGAACGGCAGCCAGCGGATTTTCACCTCGACCTCGCCCAGCAGCGGCAGCGCCTTCTCGAGGCGCCGCTTGCCGATGTAGCACCACGGGCAGATGACGTCGGAGACCACTTCGATCGTGAGCTTGTCCATGGCTAGTTCCCTGCAATCGTCATGCGATCAATGAGGATGGAGCCCGTCGTGCGGCCGCTGCGCGTGAGGACGTCGCTGCCGATCGCGCGGATGCCCTTGTACATGTCGCGCAGGTTGCCGGCAATGGTGATCTCCTCGACCGGGAAGCGGATCTCGCCGCCCTCGACCCAGTATCCGGCGGCGCCGCGCGAGTAGTCGCCGGTCACCATGTTGACGCCCTGCCCGAGGAGCTCGGTGACGAGCAGGCCGCGGCCGAGCTCGCGCAGCATGCCCTCGAAGTCCGGGCCTTCCGAGCGCAGCACCAGGTTGTGGTGCCCGCCGGCATTCCCGGTCGTGTGCATGCCGAGCTTGCGCGCGGAGTAGCTGCCGAGGAAGTAGCCCTCGACCACGCCCTTGCGCACGACGTGGCGCTCGCGCGTTGCGACGCCCTCCTCGTCGAACGGCGTGCTCGAGGCGCCCTGCGGCTCGAACGGGCGCTCCTCCAGGTCGACGAGCGGCGAAAACACCTGCTTTCCCAGGCTGTCGACGAGGAAGCTCGTCTTGCGGTAGAGGTTCGCGCCGTTCACCGCGGAGAGGAAGTGGCCGAGGAGCTGGATCGCCACCGGCGCCTCGTAGAGCACCGCCGCCTGGCAGGTGGCGATCTTGCGCGCGCCCAGGCGCGCCGCAGCGCGCAGCCCCGCATAGCGCCCCAGCGCCTGCGGCTCGGCGAGCTTGGAAGGCACGCGCGAGGCGCTGAACCAGTCGTCGCGCTGCATCGCGCCCTTTTCCTCCGCGATGACCGAGCACGAGAGCCAGTGCCGCGAGCCGGGATAGCCGGCCATGAAGCCGAGGCTGTTGGCGAAGACGAACTGCGACTGCTGCGCCGACACGCTCGCGCCCTCGGAATTGCGGATCTTCCTCGAGGCGCCGAACGCGGCCTTCTCGCAGCGGCGTGCGAGCTCGATCGCCTCCTCCGTGCCGAGCTTCCACGGATGGTAGAGATCGAGGTCGGGAAGCTTCTTCGCCAGGCGCTCGGCGTCCGGCAGCCCGGCGCAGTCGTCCTCGGCGGTATGGCGCGCGATGGCGAGCGCCGCGTCCACCGTCTGCTCGAGCGCGGCGCGCGAAAAATCGGACGTGCTCGCATGCCCGCGCCGCACGCGCGGCCGCTCGCCGAAGTAGACCGACACGCCGACGCTGCGGTCGCGATTGTGCTCGACGGTGTCGGGCTCGCCCTTGCGCACGCTCACGGAGAGCCCGTGGCCCTCGGAGACGTCGCAGTCGCAGCCGCTCGCGCCGGCGCGCCGCGCGCGCTCGAGCACGGCGCGCGCGAGCTCGCGCAGCTCTTCCTCGGTGCAGGTGAAGCCCGGCATGGGCGCGCTATGATAGCAGCGCGATGCAACAGGACGTCGTCAGCAAGACCCGGCGCAAGCAGGAGATGCACGAGTTGCAGGCGCTCGGCGCCGCGCTGGTCGACCTCCCGGACGCGCAGCTCGCGCAGTTCGGGCTCGAGCCCGGGCTCCTCGCCGCCGTGCTGCAGGCCAAGCGCATCCGCAGCCACGAGGCGCGGCGGCGCCAGCTGCAATATATCGGCCGGCTCATGCGCGGTATCGACCCGGCGCCCATCCGCGAGCGGCTGGCCGCGGTGGAAGGCGGCTCGGCGCGCGCCGCGGCGGCGCACCGGCGGCTCGAGCACTGGCGCGAGCGCCTGCTCGCCGACGACGAGGCGCTCACCGAGTTCGCCGGCGAGCATCCCGGAACCGACCTGCAGGCGCTGCGCGCGCTGATCCGCAACGCGCGCAAGGAAGCGAAGGAGCAGAAGCCGCCGCGCGCCTACCGCGAGCTTTTCCGCTTCGTGAAGCAATGCTGCGACTCGAGCCCCTCCTGAAGGCGCGCATCGCCCTGGGCGCGCCGCAGGAGCTGGGCGAGGCGCCGCACGGCCGCCGGCGCATCATCCCCATCACGGGCGGCGAATTCGCCGGCGAGCGGCTCTCGGGGCGCGTCCTTGCCGGGGGCGCCGACTGGCAGATCGTGCGGCGCGACGGCGTCGCGGAGCTCGAGGCGCGCTACACGCTGCAGACCGCGGACGGCGCCCTGATCTACGTCGCGAACAACGGGGTTCGCCACGGGCCCGCCGCGGTCCTCGCGAAGCTCGCCGCCGGCGAGACGGTGGACGCCGCGAGCTATTACATGCGCACGACGCCGAGGTTCGAGACCGGCGACGGGCGCTATGCCTGGCTGAACCGCATCGTCTGCGTCGCCACCGGCGCGCGGCGCGCGGCCGAAGTCGAGCTCGAAGTGTTCGAGGTGCAATGAGCGACACGCAGCGCGCCGAGCTCGTGATCGGCCTGGTGTCGGTCAGCGACCGCGCCTCCGCCGGCGTCTACAGGGACGAGGGCATTCCTTCGCTGAAAGAGTGGCTCTCTTCGGCGATCGCTTCGCCCGCGTGGCGCGACGAGACGCGCCTCGTCGCCGACGAGCAGGACGTGATCGAGAAGAATCTGATCCAGCTGGTCGACGAAGCCGGCTGCCATCTCGTGCTGACCACCGGCGGCACCGGGCCCGCGCCGCGCGACGTGACCCCCGAGGCGACGCTCGCGGTCGCCGACAAGGTGATGCCGGGGTTCGGCGAGCAGATGCGCGCCATCAGCCTGAGATTCGTCCCGACCGCGATCCTTTCGCGGCAGGTGGCCGTGATCAGGAAGAGCTGCCTGATCATCAACCTGCCGGGGCAGCCAAAATCAATCCGCGAGACGCTGCAAGGGCTGCCGGACCTGCCGGGAATCTTCGCCGCCGTGCCCTACTGCATCGACCTCATCGGCGGCCCGTACCTCGAGACCCACGAGTCCGTAGTCAAGGCTTTCCGCCCGAAATCGGCGATCCGGAAAAAATGAGCCTGGAAACCATCGAGATCGAGACCGGCACGCCGGCGAACGCCGCGGTGATCTGGCTGCACGGCCTGGGCGCGGACGGCCACGACTTCGAGCCGATCGTGCCCGAGCTGCGCCTGCCCGCTTCCCTCAAGCTGCGCTTCGTCTTCCCGCACGCGCCGGTGCGCGCGGTGACGCTCAACAACGGCATGCGCATGCGCGCCTGGTACGACATCCTGCAGCTCGGCGGCGGGCCCGAAGACGAGGCGGGGATTCGCGCCTCGCAGGGCCTGGTGGAAAAACTGATCGAGGCGCAGAAAAAGAAGGGCCTGAGCGCGGCGCGCATCGTGCTCGCCGGGTTCTCGCAGGGCGGCGCGATCGCGCTGCAGACGGCGCTGCGCCATCCCGAGCGCCTCGCGGGCGTGCTCGCGCTTTCCACCTACCTCCCGATCGCGCCCAAGCTGGACGCCGAGCGCAGCGGCGCGAACGCTGCCGTGCCGGTCTTCATGGCGCACGGCCTCTACGACGACATCATCCCGCTGCAGCGAGCGGAAAAATCGCGCGACGTCCTGCAGAAGCTGGGCTACCGCGTCGAGTGGCGGACCTACCCGATGCCGCACTCGGTGTGCGCGGAGGAAGTGGGCGAGATCGCGCGCTTCCTCGCTACGACTCTCGCACCATCTCCCTGAAGCGGCCGAGCTCGAAGTCCTCGGCGCGCTCGACCACTGCCTGCGGCATATAGACGTAGTGCCGGCCGTCGTGCTCGGACTCCAGATTCACGCCGCGCGTGAACACTTCCGGCTGGAGCGCGATCGCCACCTCCGCCGAGCCCGGCTCGCCGGTCGGCAGGACGATGCCGGGCACGCGGCCGATGCGCGCCTCGAGCTGCGCCGCGCGCGGCGCGCGCGAGAGCGTCTGGATGCCGACGCGCGCCTGCGAGCCCGAGGTGCGGTTGATTCGGCGGATGAGGCCGACCAGCCAGTTGCTGCCGCCGTCGGGCTGCAGCGCGAGGAGCGCGCCGACCTTGAGCCAGTCGCCGCGCACCTGCGGGATCGCCGCGCCGAAGCCGCCCGCGCTCACGTTCTCGACGATCCAGGACTCGGCGCCGTCGATCATCGCGCCCGAGAGGGCGCGCACCGCGCCGTCGAATCCGGCCACCACCGCGAGCCGTGACTTCACCTGGTGGCGCGGATGGCGCCGCTCCGGCGGGATCGGCGACCAGTACATCGCGAGGTGCTGCATGACGTCGAGCGCCATTTCCGGCTCGTAGCTCTCGCCCAGGCTCGCGCCCGCGGGCACCTGTCCGGTTGCCTCGATCTTCTGGATGAGGCCCTGCAGCGCGCCCAGCGCCGCGCCGCCGCCGAGGAAGCGCTCGGCACCGCCGCCCGAGCCGGAGCGCGAAGCGCGCATCGGCGGCAGCGGCTTGCCGAGGTCGACGCGGTAGGGAAGCTCGGGCGCCGGCGCGCTCGACACCGTGAAGCCGCCGGCAAGGTCGCCGATCAGGCGCTCGGCGAGCACCACGTCCTGCGGCAGCAGGCTGTCCGGGCAGCTCGCGCTGAACATCGCCGCCTTCAGGAACTCGTCCTGGGGCGAGGACTCCGCCATTCCGGGATAGGCGGCCGCGCGCGTCGAGGCGACGCCGCGCGCCTCGGCAAAGGCATAGACGTTGTTGAGGATCCCCCACACGGCGGGGTCGACCGGCCCGTAGCGCAGGTGCATCCACTTGATGTGCTGCCCGAGGCTGCGCAAGGCGCGCACCACCACGGGCACGAGCTGGGCGCGCGCGCCATCGCCGCCCTTCGGATCCTGCAGGTAGCCGTCCACGCAGCGCGCGAGCGCGATGCCCGCCTGGCGCCAGTAGTCATGGCAGTGCATCCAGAGCCGGTTCTCCTGGAAGCGCGAGGGCCGCGCCGCGGCGAAATAGTCCTTCGCGAGCTTGCGCACGCGCGGCTGCGCCGCGTCGTCGATCGCGAAGACCAGGCCGATGCGGTTCTCCAGCCGGAATCCCGGCGCGGCGCCGATCGACTCGTGCCAGTGCGCAAGCTCGTCGAGCGCCTTGAACGGATCGTGCGCCGGGAGCTGCTCCAGGATGCGGCGCGCCTCGCGCGCGTCCGCCATGGGGTGGTCGGGCTTGCCGCCACCGAAGAGCTTCAACATGCCGCCGTCCCCCCTCCGAACCCTTCGCGATCGATCGTATCATGGGGGCACGATGAACCGCGAAGAACGCCAGTACCTGGATCTGCTCGGCGAGGTGCTGGAGAGCGGCGCGCGCAAGTCCGACCGCACGGGCACGGGCACGCTCTCGGTGTTCGGCCGCCAGCTGCGCTTCGGGCTGCAGTCTTCGTTCCCGCTGCTCACGACGAAGAAGCTGCACCTCAAGTCGATCCTGTACGAGCTGCTCTGGTTCCTGCGCGGCGACACCAACGTGCGCTGGCTCCAGGAGCGCGGCGTCTCGATCTGGGACGAGTGGGCGGATGAGCATGGCGAGCTCGGCCCGGTGTACGGCTACCAGTGGCGCCACTGGCGTACGCCGGGGGGCGGCGAGATCGACCAGATCGCAGGCGTGCTCGCCTCGCTCAGGGCGAGGCCGGATTCGCGCCGCCACATCGTGACCGCGTGGAACCCGGCGGACGTGGAGCGCATGGCGCTGCCCCCGTGCCACGCGCTTTTCCAGTTCTACGTCGCGAACGGGCGGCTCTCGTGCCAGATGTACCAGCGCAGCGCCGATCTTTTCCTCGGCGTGCCGTTCAACATCGCTTCCTACGCGGCGCTCACGCTCATGATGGCGCAGGTCACCGGGCTCGCGCCCGGCGAGTTCATCCTGACGCTGGGGGATGCCCACCTGTACGCGAACCACCTCGAGCAGGCGCGCGAGCAGCTCGCGCGCGAGCCTCGCGCGTTCCCGCGCCTGCGGCTCAACCCGGCGGTAAGCGACCTGTTCGAATTCCGCTACGAGGACTTCACCCTCGAGGGCTACGAGCCGCATCCCTCGATCAAGGCGCCGATCGCGGTGTAGCGCAGCGCCAAAAAAAGGGGCCCATCCTGTAGGGGGGGAAGGACGGGCCCCGGGGGAGACTGCAGCGGCGCTCGGCGGCTGCGCGCTAGAACGTGCCTTTCAGCCACAGTTGCGCGAGGTACAGCGCGCCGGCGGCGGCGAACGTGTAGACGAAGAGGTCGGAGAAGCGATGGCGCGTGCGGCCGGTGCCGCGGCCGCGCGAGAACCAGGCGAGCGCCGTGATCATGAGGAGCGAGCCGAGCGCCGCCGCGCCCGCCGAGAAGCTGCGGCCGAAGGCCTGCGCGATCCAGCCGCTCGGCGAGATCACCTTGTAGATGGTGCCGCCGATGCCGGCGAGCACGAGCAGGACGAACACCAGGCCGAGAAGCGCCTGGCGCAGGGAGACGAATTCGCGCTTGAGCTCCATGGCTATCCCCTCACCAGGACGTCGCCGTTGATGCGCACGCGGTCGCCGAGCTGCATGGCCGGCTGCTGCGGCTGCGAGATCGTCACGAGCCGCCCGTCGTCCATCTTGACGGTGACGTCGTAGAGCGCGCGCCTGCGGATCTCCGACACCACGCCGCAGTTCGCGCAGGTCTTCGCCGCCGGCGCCGGGCTCGCCGCGCGCTGCGGCAGCGTGCCGCTCACCGCTGCGCTGCCGAGCAGCGCCGCGATCAGGAGCGTGAGCCCCGAGGCCATCAGCAGCGGATAATTCGGCGTTCCGGTCATATGCATGGTTCTGCCCGCTCACCTGCAATGCGCGTGCCAGCTGGCCATTCCCTTTTGGCGACAGTGGGTTGGTATGCCGCGCGAAACGCGGCTGCACCCCGGAGTGTCGGGAATTCGCGACGACACAGTTCACACTACAAGCGCGCCCCTTGATCGCATGGCGGTTTCGCTGTCGCCGGGCGACGACGCTTTTCCCTCCCCTACCATCCGAAAGCGATGCGGCTCTCCGTCCTCGACCAATCGCCGATCCTGAGCGGCCTGGATGCGCCGCGCGCGATCGCCGAGACGCTGCGCCTCGCGCGGCGCGCCGACGAGCTCGGCTATGAGCGCTACTGGCTCGCCGAGCATCACGCCATCGCGGCGCTCGGCGATCCGTGCCCCGAGGTGCTGCTCGCCCGCCTGGGCGCGGAAACGCGCCGCATCCGCATCGGCTCCGGCGGCGTGCTGCTTCCCTACTACAGCGCGTTTCGCACCGCCGAGTCGTTCCGCATGCTGGAGGCGCTCTACCCGGGGCGCGTGGACCTCGGCATCGGGCGTGCGCCCGGCGGCGACCTGCGCACCGCGCAGGCGGTCGGCGGCGGCCACGCGCCGGGCGCCGAGCGCTTCCCCGAGCAGGTGTGGGAGCTCGTCGGCCATCTCGACGGCGCGCTGCCCGACGAGCATCCCTTCAAGCGCGTGCGCGTGCAGCCCGAGGTGCCGGGCGCGCCGGAAGTGTGGCTGCTCGGCTCATCGGACTACAGCGGCGCGCTCGCGGCCCAGCTCGGCCTGCCGTTCGCCTTCGCGCACTTCATCAGCGCGCGCGGCGGCGACGCGGTGTGCCGCTTCTACCGCGACAGGTTCCAGCCCTCCGCGCGCGAGCCGCGGCCGCGCGTCATCGTCTGCACGTTCGCGATCTGCGCGCAGTCCGATGGCGAAGCCGAGCGGCTCGCCGCTTCGATCGACCTGCGACGCCTGCACATGGCGCTCAACGTGGACGCGCCGATCCCGACCACCGAGGAGGCGCTCGCGCACCGCTACAGCGACGAGGAGCGCCGCTACGTCCTGGGCCAGCGCGCGCGCGCCGTGCTCGGCGGGCCGCAAAAGTGCCGCGACGAGATCGAGGCGATGGCCGCGCGCTACGGCGCGGACGAAGTGATGCTGCTCACGATCACCGGCGACTACGACTCGAGGCTGCGCTCCTACGAGCTAATCATGCAGGCGTTCCAGTAGCTCGGCGATAGCCCCGTGGCCGCGCTCGCGCGCGTAGTCCTCGGCGCGCTTGCCCTCCCGGTTGCGCGCGGCTGGCTCGCGGGTGAGCGGCAGGAGCAGCTCCACCATGTCCGCATAGCCGCCTTCGGCGGCGCCGTGCAGCGGCAGGCTGCCGCGGATGTCGGGCACGTTGGCATCGGCGCCCGCCTCGAGCAGGCGCTGGGCGGTGGCCACGTTGCCGGCGAGCGCGGCCCAGAAAAGCGGCGACTCGCCTTCGTCGTTGCGCACCAGCGGATCCGCGCCCGCCTGCAGCAGCAGGTCGGCGAAGAACGCGTCCTCGTGCAGCGCCGCGTAGTGCAGGACCGTCTCGCCGTGCGCGGAGCGCGCGCGCAGGCTCGCGCCCGAGCGGACCAGCGCCTGCGCGAGGCCTCTCATATCCTTCTCCACCGCGCGCTCGAGCGGCGTCTCGCCGTCCTCGTCGCGCGCATCGATCCGGGCTTCGCCGCGCTGGAGCAGGCCCTCGGCGGCAAGTTCCTTGCGCTCGTCGATGGCACGGAACAGCTCGTCGTCGGAGGCATGCGCGATCCGCGAGAAGGCGAGCTGCGCGACGAGCAGCAGCGCCATCGCGCCGAGCGCCTTGCGCAGCCAGCGGCGGTAGGTCTCGGCGTCGATGCGGCTGCGCAGGCGCATGCCGGCGAAAAGCGCGCCGGCCGAAGGCAGGCACAGCGCGCCGACCGCGGCCCAGTGCGTGCCGGAAAGCAGGCCCGAGCTCGCCCAGGTCGCGACCTGCGCGCCCTTGCCGAACGTAAAGCACAGGTTGAGCGCCTGGACGAGCGCCACGGGCGCGAGCCCGAGCAGCATGAAATAGACGAGCAGCACCGGGCCGGCGACGTTCGCCACCGCCTCGAAAATCCCGGCGGCGAACGCGAAGCCCATGCCGAAGAGCACCGGGCGCGCCTGGACCGCGGGGCTGCCGCCGCGGCCGACGCGATCGAGGTTGAGATAGAGCAGGATGACGAGCGCGAGCACCAGCACGAAAGGCTCCGGCGGCGCGGCGAGCAGCAGCTTCGTGCCGAGCCACGCGCCCGCGCTCACCAGGAGCGGCAGGTACCAGAAGCGCCGCGCCACGCTCGCGAGCCCGCCGCCGCTCAGCGCGGTGATGAGGACCAGGAGCAGCGTGACCGGCGCGAGCAGCCCGATCGCGAGCTTGATGTCCAGGACCAGGGCGACCAGCGGAGTCGCCACCATCGGAAAGCCGAAGCCGATGGCGCCGTGGGCGAATCCGGACAGCAGGCACACCAGGGCGATGAAGACGAGCGCCCAGGCCCCGAGCTCAGCGCTCATGTAGCCGAATCGCTACCACGGCGCCGATTTTGTCACAGCGAGCACGCGCCCGATTCGCAACAAGTGGCTGGTTTTGCTCGCGTAACGCAGCCGGTTCCTTGACTTGGGCGGGGCGGGGGGTCTAGATTGCCCCGTAGACGGCCGGAGCAGGGTGGAAAGGGGTCGTCGGGAACCTTTGTCATCGGTCAATTCTTTCGCTCAAAACCAACCCCTAAGGAGTGAACATGAAGAACGCTTGGGCAAGAGCAATGTGCCGCATGTTGATCGTGTTGATGGCGTGGGCGCCGCTGCAGTACGCGCAGGCCGGGATGATCGGTACCGACCAGGTCGTGACGCACAGCGCGCAGGCCGACCGCACGACGGTGATGAATTTCCTCGGTCGCAGCGACGTCGCCGGGCAATTGCAGGCCTTCGGCCTCGACGCCCGCACGGCGAAGGACCGCGTCGCCGCGATGACCGACGAAGAAGTGCGCAGCCTCGCCGGCCAGATCGAGGCGATGCCCGCGGGCGCGAGCAGCTCCGGCTGGGTCGTGCTGATCATCGTCATCGCCGTGATCTGGTGGGTCGCGACGCGCCGCTAGGTTTTCCCAACCCAAAGGAGCTGACATGAAAGCAGTTGTTTGCCGCCTTCTGATCGTTCTCATGGCCTGGACGCCGTTCCAGTACGCCCAGGCCGGGATGATCGGCACCGACCAGGTCGTCGCATCCGCCACCCAGGCGGAGCGCAGCACGATCGTGAACTTCGTCAGCCGCGCGGACGTCGCCGGCCAGCTGCAGTCCTTCGGCATCGACGCGTCGAACGCGAAGGACCGCGTCGCCGCGATGACCGACGACGAAGTGCGCTACCTCGCCGGCCGCATCGACTCGATGCCGGCAGGCGCGAACGGCGCCGGCCTCGTCCTGCTGATCGTGATCGTCGCGGTCATCTGGTGGGTCTGGAAGCGCTAGCGCTTCTCGGCCGCAAGGCCATCGAAAACGCCCGCTTCACCGCGGGCGTTTTCTTTTGCGTGCTCGCCGCGGCGCTGTCGGGCTGCGCGAGCCTCGTGCCGCAGACCGCGGAGCTGCGCGAAGGCCTGCCCGACGGCCTGCCGCGCCAGGTCGAGCTGAAGAACGTCCCGTTCTATCCGCAGCTCGATTACCAGTGCGGCCCGGCGGCCCTCGCGACGGCGCTCGACGCCTTCGGCGCCAATCTCACGCCGGAGCAGCTCGTGCCCGAGGTGTACCTGCCCGAGCGCAAGGGCAGCCTGCAGGTCGAGATGCTCGCCGCGCCGCGCCGGCACGGCATGGTGTCCTACCTCCTCGCGCCGCGCTTCGTCGACCTGCTGCGCGAGGTGGCTGCGGGAAATCCGGTCATCGTGCTGCAGAACCTGGGCCTCTCCGACGGCTGGCACTACGCCGTCGCGGTCGGCTACGACTACGACACCGGCGACCTGCTGATGCGCTCCGGCGTCACCGAGCGCGAGCAGCTCAACTTCGCCGTGCACGAGTTCGTCTGGGCGCGCAGCGGCTACTGGGCGATGGTCGCGCTGCCGCCCGACCGCATCCCGGTCACCGCTGACGAGAACCGCTGGCTCGCCGCCATCGCGGCGCTCGAGCGCACCGGCGACGCGCGCAACGCGCGCACCGCCTACGCGACCTTCCTCGAGCGCTGGCCGCAGAACGTGAACGCCGCGGTCGGCCTGGCCAACGCGTATCACCGGCTGGGCGAGCTGCCGCAGGCGGAGAAAGTGCTGCGCGCCGCCGCGCAGCGCGCGCCCGACTCGGTGGTCGTGCTGAACAACCTCGCGCAGACGCTCTCCGACCAGGGACGCGACGCGGAAGCGCTGCCGTTCGCGGAGCGCGCGGTCGCCGCCGGCGGCCCGTTCTCCGATGCGGCGCGCGAGACGCGCAGCGCGATCCAGCAGCGGCTCTCGGGGAAGGCGCGGAACTAGAGCGCCTCGAGCAGCGGCGGCATCGGGCACTCGAGGCAGGCACCGATGACGCGCATCAGGTCGGCTTCCGACATGCGCACCTTGCCGTCGGCCGCCACCGCGGCGAAGAGCCCGCGCAGGAGCTGCGCCTTGCCGGGCCAGTCGAGCCCGCGCAGCCGCTGCAGCGCCGCGCCGCAGGCCTCCGTGCTGAGGCTCTCGCGCGCGACCATGGCGACCTCGCCCAGGCCGAGCGCCTTGGCGCCCGCACGGAATGCCGCATCGACGTCCGCGGCGCCGCCGGTGCCCGTGGCCGTGCCGCGCGCGAGAAGCGAGAGCACGAGGCGCGACTCCTCGCGCATGCCGCCGAGCGAGCCGCCGGCACGCGGCCGGCCGGTGCCCGAGAACGCGATCTCCAGCCACGCGAGCAGGATGAAGGACTGGAGCGAGACACGCCGATCCGCGCGGATCACCGCCTCGAGGCCGGCAAGAAGCGTGCGCCGGACGTCCTCGGGCACGAGCTTCAGCGTCGGCAGCGCGAGCTCGAAGGCCGGCAGCCGCAGGTCCGGCGGCAGCGCGGCGACCTGCGGCACGAGCTTCGCGGCCGCTTCGGCGAGCGCCCCGGCGCCTGCAGCGCGCGCGGCGGCAAGCTGCTGCTGCTGCACCTCGGCGTGCGCCGCGAGCAGCAGCGCCAGGGTCATCGCCGGCGAGCTCTCCCGCTTGCGCAGCGCCTCGCGCAGCGCCGCGGGCAGCGCTTCCATCAGGCGGCGGGCGTAGTCGACCTTGCCGGCGATCAGGGCGCCGACCAGCCCGAGGCTCTCCTCGGGCGTGCGCCACCAGCGGTGCGCCTGGTCGGTGGCGCGCTTGCCTTCGGCGACGGTCGGGCGCGCCGGCGCGGCGCGCTCCTCGGCGAGGGCCTTGGCGCGCCGCGCGCGGTAGTCGGCCGCGGTGAAGCTCGGCAGCACGCGGCGGATGCGCTCGTCGAGCGGCGGATGCGCCGCCGGCATCCAGGTCCGCGCCGACTCCTCGAAGAAAAGATGCGAGAACGCCTCGGCATAGCGCGCCTTCACCTGCGCGCCGGCGCCGCTCGCGCGGATCTGGTCGAGCGCGCCGGCGATTCCGGTGGGGTTGCCGGTGAATGCCGCGGCGGCGGCGTCGGCGCCGAAGGCGCTCTCGCGCGCGAGCAGGCGCTTCAGGACGCGGGCGCAGAAGCGCCCTGCCCAGGGCAGAGCGCCCAGCCCCGAGAGCAGCGCCACCGTGCGCAGGTTGAGCCCCGCTTCGCCCTTGACGATGCGGCTGAACTCATGGGCCATCACGCCCTGCAGCTCATCACGGTTCAGGGTCTGCAGCGCGCCGCGCGTCAGCACGAGCGCCGGAGCGAGCGTCTGCGCGCTCACCACGAGCACGTTGACGCCGGGCTCGCCGTCGAGGATGTAGAGCGCCGGAACCGGCGTGCCGGCGGCGATCGCCATCTCCTCGGCGATGTTCACCAGGCGGCGCTCCAGCGTGTCGCGCGTCTCAGGGAGAACCCGGCGCCCGGCGAGCAGGCGCGCGATGGACTCGCTGCCTTCGCGCAGCCGCAAGGCCTGCCAGAGCGTCATGCCGAGGACGAGGAGCACGGTCGCGGCCGCGCCGCAGACGTAGAGCGCGGCCGGGATGCGCGTGCCGTAGATCTCCGGGAAGCCGTAGCGCCAGACGAGCGCGAGCACGACGTCGACCCCGAGCACGAGCAGCGCGAGCGCGCACGCGTACAGCAGCAGCGCCAAAGCACCACGCCGCCGCGCGAGCATCTGGTTCTCGAAGTAGTTCAGGCGTCCCCCGCGTCTTACTATAGCTCATGCGCGTTTTTCTCTGCCGCGCGCTGCGCGCCGAGCCGCACGCTCGCCGTGGCTCGCACTCGCGCTGTACCTCGGGGCTAGAATGAAGGCGTGGACCCGCGCAGACGCGCCCTCCTCGGCGCCCTCGCCGCGCTAGCCGCCCCCTGCGCAATGACGAAGGAAAGCGACGCGCTCATCTCGAAAGGCATCCCGAAATCGGGCGAAGCGCTGCCGCTCATCGGCCTCGGCACCTGGCAGACCTTCGATGCCGGCCGGGACGACGCCGCGCGCACGCCGCTGCGCGAAGTGCTCAAAGTGTTCGCGCGCGCCGGCGCGCGCGTCGTCGATTCCTCGCCGATGTACGGCTCGAGCGAATCGGTCGCCGGCGACCTGATGGCCGAGCTCGGCGTGCGCGAGAAGCTCTTCGTCGCGACCAAGGTCTGGACGAGCGGCCGCGACGAGGGTATGCGCCAGATGGAGGAGTCCTTCCGCAGGCTGCGCGTCTCGCGCATGGACCTCATGCAGGTCCACAACCTCGTCGACGTGGAAACGCAAACCAGGAGCATTGTGAATTTGAAAGACCAGGGGCGCGTGCGCTACATCGGCATCACCCACTACACCTCTTCGGCGTATGCGGAGGTGGAGCGCTGGCTGAAGACGGGGCGCTACGATTTCCTGCAGATCAACTACTCGCTCGGCGAGCGAGAGGCGGAGAAGCGGCTGCTGCCGACGGCGGCGGAGCACAGGGCCGCGGTGCTCATCAACCGGCCGTTCGCCGAAGGCGCGCTGTTTCGCCGGGTGCGCGGCAAGCCGCTGCCCGCGTGGGCGGGGGAGCTCGGCATCGGCAGCTGGGCACAATACTTCCTGAAGTGGATCGTGTCGCACCCGGCGGTCACCTGCGCGATCCCGGGCACGGGCAAGCCCGAGCACATGCGCGACAACCTCGGCGCCGGGCTCGGGCCCCTGCCCGATGCCGGGGGCCGCGCCAGGATGCTGGAGTACTTCGACCGCCTCTAGCCGCGCCGGTCGACGAACCGCGCGGCCTTGACGTTCGCCTCGAACTCCCGCGCCAGCGTGCCGGTCTCGAGCACGACCACCTCCGGAACGAGCTCGAATTTCTCGCGGGTTTCTTCCCTGAGCCTCGCGACGACCCTTTCGCGCTCGAAACCGCGGCGCACCTCGATGCAAAGGCGCAGGCAATCGTTGTCGCCCTCGTTGACCGCCTCCGCGCGGAAGTCGCCGATTTCGGCGTGGCGGAAGATGAAGTCCTCCAGGTCCTGGTGGCCGAGGTTGATGCCGCGCACCTTGAAAAAGCCGGCGGTGCGGTGCGCGTGCTTGACGCGCGGGAATACCGAGAAGCGCCCGGCGCCGTCATCGGCCTCGCTGTACGTCACGAGGTCGCCGGAGCTCCAGCGCAGGAACGGCGTGACGTTGTTGCTGCAGAGCGCCGTGACGATGAGCGTGCCGATCTCGCCCTCGCGCGCCGGCTCCAGCGTGGCCGGGTCGAGCACCTCGACGAAGTAGAGGTCGGTCCAGATCCGGAAGCCCTGCCCGGGAACGTCTTCCGCGCCCATCATGCCGGCCTCGGTCATGCCGAAGGTGTCGATGAGCCGCGCGCCCCAGCTGCGCTCGATCTTGTCGCGCTTCGCCGCGGACACCGGCTCCGCAGAAGTCATCAGGCGCTTCACGCCGATCCCGGCGAGATCGACGCCGCGCGCCTCCGCCAGGTTGGCGAGGTGCAGCGCGTAGCTCGACATGCCGAGCCACAGCGTGGGCTTCAGCCGCTGGATGAGCTCGAGCTGCATCGCCGAGGGCGTCGAGGTTCCCGATCCCGCCCAGTTCGCGCTGATGCCGCGCGAAGCGGCGCAGCGCGCAAACACCTGTCCGACGGGATGGATCCCGAGCGGAAACGAAATGTGCGCCCGCTCGCCCGGCTGCGCCCCGGCGCAGTCGTAGGTGCGCGCGAAGGCTTCCAGCCCGACCTCCATGTCCTTGAAGCTGCGCGGATAGAAAAGCGGCTGGCCGGTAACGCCCCCGGAGCGCCAGTACTCCTGCACGCCGTCGTGGCCGGTGAGGCAGAACTCGGAATAGAACTGGACGTCGGTGAGCGCGCGCAGCGTGTCCTTGTCGAGGATCGGGATGCGGCGCCAGACCTCGGGTTCCTCGAGGCGGTCCAGCGGCAGATCGCGCGGCAGGCGCTTCTTCCAGAACGGCGAGCGCAGCGCGCGCTCCACGGCGACGCGCTTGCGCTCGCGCTGGATCTGCGCGATCGCGTCGCGGGACTTCGGCAGATCGAGACGCACGAGGCCTCCTAGCGCGCGGCGAGCATCGCGACCATGCGCTCCAGCTCGCCGGGATGCCGGCGCGGCGCGCGCACCTGCGGCTCGCCCAGCAGGAAAGTGTAGAAGAGCCGCGCCCGCAGGCGGGCCTGCGCCGCCGCAAAGCCGCCCTGCTCGAAGAGCTGCGCGAGCGCCCGCACGCGGCGCCCGTCGACCCGTTCCACCGCCGCGGCGACGCTGCGGTCGGTGCGCGCCCAGCCCCGGATCGCCGGATCGTAGCGCCCCAGGCCCTTCTCGAGCACGTCCCGCGCAAGCGCAAGCAGCCGCTCATCGAGCCGCGGCGGCAGCCGCGCGATGCGCTCGAACTCGAGCTCGGTCATCTCGCGCGCCCAGAAGTCGAGCAGCTCGCGCAGCAGGTGGCCGCGATCGCGGAAATGCCAGTAGAAGCTGCCCTTCGAGATGCCGAGGTCCGCGGCGAGGCGCTCGATGCGCACGCCCGCCACGCCGCCCTTGCGCAGCGCCTCGAGGCCCGCCGCCATCCACCGCTGCTGCATTTGGCGAGCCTACCATACGGTACCGTATACTCGGTCCATGTCGAGGACGCTGCGCCGCGGGACGCCGCTCGCCGCCCGGGTCGACGCCGCCGAGGTCAAGCGGCGCGCGCTGGAGCTCGGCGCCGACCTCTGCGGCATCGCGGCAGCGTCTACGCTGAACGCCTTTCCGCCCGACCCGCGCTGGCCGCAGACGCCCGAGCGCATCTCGCCCTACTGCCGGAGCGTCATCGTCCTCGTGCAGCGCATCCCGGTGGGCGCGTTCCGCTGCAAGTCGAGCATCCCGGTGCAATACCTGGACATGCTGGTGCTCAGGCGCATGGACCGGGTCGCGCTCGCCCTCGCCCGGGAGCTGGAGCGCGCGGGCCATCCCTCGTTTGCGCTCGCGGCGCAGGAAACCGACTGGAACCTGAAGCGCGCGAGCTACGGACAGCTCTCCACGCGCCACTTGGGCGTGGAGGCCGGCCTCGGAACGCTCGGGCTCGAGGTCAACATCCTTACGCCGCAATTCGGCCCGCGCCTGTACCTGACCGGGATCCTCACCGAGCTCGAGCTCGAGCCCGACGAGCGCATGCAGGAGCAGGTCTGCATCGGCGAGTCGTGCAGCCGCTGCGTGCACTCGTGCCCGCCGGACGCCGTGCGACAGTGGGGGCTCGACAAGAGCGCCTGCGCCACCGAGGCGCAGGAATTCGGCTATATGACGGTGACCAATTTCTTCAACCGTTTCTTCGACCTCGGCACCGAGGAGAAGAAGGCGGCGCTGCGCTCGCGGGAGCTGTTCGGCTTCTGGCAGGGCCTGCTGCGCGTGGTCGGTTCCTTCGGCGACTGCCCGCGCTGCCTGGCGGTGTGCCCGGTCGGCAACGATTACCACGCGCACCTTGCGGACATCCAGAAGGAGATCCCGGAAAAGACACCCGAAAAAACGGCTAAGGCGGCGGGCTTCAAGGCCGCGCGCAAGGCGGGGCGCGAGCTGCCCGGGCTTTCGCAATGGAACGTGCGCTGGGTCGGCGAGAAAGGCTACCAGGGCATCGTGGCGCGGCAGCTGCAGGAGTTCAGGCGCCTGCAGAAGGAAAAGGAGAAGGAGTCGCAGTGAATATCTTCAAGCAGAAGCTCACGGCCGCGGCCGTGAAGGAGAAGGCCCGCGCGCTCGGCGCGGACCTCGTGGGCATCGCCGACGGCGAAGCGCTCGAGCGTCACCCGCCGGACCCGGACGACCCGCGCCGCCCGAGCGACATTACCGAGCACGACGGCGGCCGCGTCATCGTGCTGGGCGCGCGCCTGCAGGCCGGCACGTCGCGCATCCGCAAATGGAACGACCGCAACAAGTACTACAACGACGAGCTCTCCATCACGTTCCTGGAGGAGATCGCGCTCGAGCTGGTGTATTGGCTGGAGGACGCGGGCTACCCCGCGATCATCGTGCCGCCCACGCACGTCGACCCGTGGCGCTACGGTGGCGATCCCGCCGCGCACCAGAAGCCGCTCCTCTCCCTGCCGCATGCCGCGGTGGAGGCGGGCCTCGGCACGCTCGGGCTGAACGGGCAGCTCCTCACGCCGCAGTTCGGGCCGCGCGTCATCCTGAGTGCCGTGCTCTGCTCGCTCGACGTTGAATGCGACGCGCCGCGCGCCGAGGCGCTCTGCCTCGGCCCTGCCTGCGGCCGCTGCCTCAAGGCGTGCCCGGGCGACGTGGTGAAGCACTGGGACCGCGACTGGCAGGCGTGCGACCGCTACCGCTCGCCGCACGGCTTCGCGCAGCTCTCGGAATACCTCGGGCGCATCATCGACGCGCCGGAAATCGCGCAGAAGAAGGAGATGTTGCGCTCGGAGGCGAGCTTCGACCTGTGGCAAAGCATCCTGCGCGGCGCCGGCGTGGTGACGGGATGCCGGCGCTGCGCCGACGTGTGCCCGGTGGGCGCCGATTACGAGCCGATGCTGAAGGACGCGCTCGACGCGATCGCCGAGAACACCCCGCAGAAGGAAGCGCGCCTCGCGCAGATGGCGGCCGCCGAGGCGGCGGGGCCCGTGCCCCAGTACCTGCGGCAGCAACGCTGGATCGGCATCCTCAGGAAGGTGGATTAGAATCGTGCGCTCGACGGAGGAGGATCCCATGAGCAAAAAATTCCTGGCGGTCATCGCTGCCGCGGCGCTCGCGCTCAGCGCGCAGGCCGCCGACCGGATCAAGGTCGGCTTCATCAGCACGCTCTCCGGCCCGAGTGCTGCGCTCGGCGTCGACATCCGCGACGGCTTCCAGCTCGCGGTGAAGATGAACGGCGGCAAGCTCGGCGGCGTCCCGGCCGAGGTGCTGGTGGGCGACGACCAGTTCAAGCCCGATGTCGGCAGGCAGCTCGCGGAGCGCTATGTGCGCCTCGAGAAGGTGAACTTCCTCACCGGGATCGTGTTCTCCAACATCCTGCTCGCCGCCGCGCCGATGGCCTGGGACAACAAGATCATCTATGTCAGCCCCAACGCGGCGCCCTCGCCGCTCGCCGGCAAGCAGTGCAATCCGTACTTCTTCGTCGCCTCGTGGCCGAACGACGCCTACCACGAGGCTGCCGGCAAGCACGCGACCGACAAGGGCTACAAGAGCGCCTACCTGATCGCGCCCAACTACCAGGCGGGCAAGGACTCGCTCGCCGGGTTCAAGCGCTTCTACAAGGGCACCATCGCGGCGGAGGTCTACACGCAGCTCGGCCAGCTCGACTACGCGGCGGAGCTCGCGCAGGTGCGCGCCGCGAAGCCGGACGCGCTCTATATCTTCCTGCCCGGCGGCATGGGCATCAATTTCATCAAGCAGTTCGTGGCGGCAGGCATGTCGAAGGACATCCCGCTCATCGTTCCGGGCTTCGGCGACGACCAGGACATCCTGAGGCCCGTGGGCGAGGCGACGCTCGGCCTCTTTGACAGCGCGCACTGGGCGCTCGACTTCGACAACGCCGCGAACCGCAAATTCGTCGCCGCGTTCGAGAAGGAATTCAACCGGCTGCCCTCCGTATTCGCCGCGCAGGGCTATGACACGGCGCTGCTCATCGACGGCGCGGTGCGCGACGTCAAGGGCAAGGTGGAGGACGTGCAGGCCGTGCGCAAGGCGATGAAGGCGGCGCACTTCGAGTCGGTGCGCGGCGCGTTCAAATTCAACCGCAACCAGATGCCGATCCAGAACTACTACCTGCGCGTGGTCGGCAAGGATGCGCAAGGCCGGCTCGTGAACAAGACCATCGGCACCATCTTCAAGGACCGCGGCGACGCTTACGTCCAGGATTGCCCGATGAAGTAAGGGGTTTAGGAGACAATCGAGGGGCGAGCTTTCGCCCCTTTTTTATTGCATGTCCTGGATCCTGATTCTCGAGCAGTCGCTGAACGGCCTGCAGTTCGGGCTGATGCTCTTTCTGCTCGCCGCGGGGCTGACGCTCGTCTTCGGCATCATGGACATGATCAACCTCGCGCACGGCTCGCTCTACATGGTGGGCGCATTCCTCGCCGCGACGCTGGTGCAGGCGACCGGCTCGTTCGCGGCCGGCGTGCTGCTCGCCATCGCGGCGAGCGCGGCCTTCGGCATGCTGCTCGAGGTGTCGCTGCTGCGGCGGCTCTACACGCGCGATCACCTGTCCCAGGTGCTCGCCACCTTCGCCCTTATCCTGATCCTCAACGAGGCGGTGCGCCTCGTGTGGGGCTCGGACGCGCCGCTCTCCATGCCGGCGGCGCTCTCCGGGCCGGTCGAGCTCATTCCGGGCCTCATGTACCCGTCCTATCGCCTCGTGATCATCGTCGTCGGCCTCGCCGTCGCCGCGGCGCTCTTCCTGCTGGTGACGAAGACGAGGATGGGCATGCTGGTCCGGGCGGGCGCCTCGAACCGCGAGATGGCGCTCGCCATGGGGGTCAACATCCGCGCGCTCTTCACCGCGGTGTTCGGCATCGGCGCGGCGCTTTGCGCGCTCGCCGGCAGCCTGCTCGGCCCGCTGCTCGCGGTGCAGGTCGGCATGGGCGAGAACATCCTGATCCTCGCCTTCGTCGTGATCGTGATCGGCGGCATCGGCTCGATCCGCGGCGCGCTGGTGGGCTCGCTGCTGGTCGGGGTCGTGGACACGATCGGGCGCGCCTTCCTGCCGATCCTCTTCGGCCTGTTCTTCCAGCCGCGCGTGGCGAGCGCCGCCGGGCCGGCGATCGCCTCGGTGGCGATCTACCTGCTCATGGCGGTGGTGCTGTACTTCAAGCCCCAGGGCCTGTTCCCCGCCCGAGGATGAAGACCGTCGCCGCCGTGATCGTGCTGCTCGTGGCCTACCCGCTCGCCATGAGCGCCGTGGACAACCTCTTCTACGTGAGCTTCGCGAGCCGCGTCCTCATCTATGCGATCGCGGCGACGAGCCTCAACCTGGCCCTCGGCTACGGCGGCATGATCTCCTTCGGCCATGCCGCGTTCGTGGGCACCGGGGCGTACGTCGCGAGCATCCTCTTCGCCGAAGGCGTCACCAGCGCGTGGCTCGAATGGCCGGCGGCGATCGCGGTGTCGGCGCTCGCCGCGGCGGCGATCGGGGCGGTGTCGCTGCGCACGCGCGGCGTCTACTTCATCATGATCACGCTCGCGTTCGCGCAGATGATGTTCTACCTCGTCACCTCCATGAAGGCCTACGGCGGCGACGAGGGCCTCAGCCTGCCCGGCCGCGCCGAGCTCGGGCTCGGGCTCGACGCCGGCAACGAGGTGACCTTCTATTACGTCGTGCTCGGCCTCCTCCTCGCGCTTCTCTACGCGCTGCACCGCCTGGCGCGCGCGCGTTTTGGCCGCGTGGTGACCGCGATCCGCGAGAACGAGGTGCGTGCCGAGGCGATCGGCTTCCCCGTGTACCGGACCAAGCTCGCCTGCTTCGTGATCGCCGGAGCGGCGGGCGGCCTCGCCGGGGCGCTCCTCGCAAGCCACGGCAAATACGTGAACCCGAACGTGCTGCACTGGATCCAGTCCGGGACGCTCATGATCATGGTGATCATCGGCGGCGTCGGCCATCTGTGGGGCGGCCTGATCGGCGCCGCGGCGCTCCTCACCCTCGAGCACCTGATCGCCGAGTATCCGGTCGATTGGCTGGCGCGCCTCGCGCCGAACTACCAGCAGCACGCAGGGCTCGGCGTCGGCCTGGTGCTGCTCCTCATCGTGCTTTTCGCCCCGCAGGGCATCGCCGGGCTTTTCACGCGCCGTGCTCGAGCTCCGTAGCGTCTGCAAGCACTTCGGCGGCGTCGCGGCCACCGACGGCGTGAGCCTGGCGCTGCCGGCCGGCGAGGCCCACGCGCTCATCGGCCCGAACGGCGCCGGCAAGACGACGCTGCTCGCGCAAATCTGCGGCAGCCTCACGCCGGACAGCGGAGACATTTTTTTCGAAGGCAGGAAGATCACCCGGGATCCGCAGCACAGGCGCGTGGCGGCGGGCCTCGCGCGCAGCTACCAGATCACGAGCATCTTCCGCCGCGCGAACGTGCTCGACAACCTGGCCCTCGCGGTGCAGGCGCGCAGCGGCACGAGCTTCCGCTTCTGGCGCCCGGTGAGCGCCGAGAAGAGGCTCTTCGAGGAGGCACGCGCGCTCGCGGCCGAGATCGGGCTCGGCGCGCGCCTGGAGGTCGCGGCGGCGGCGCTCTCGCACGGCGAGCAGCGCGCCCTCGAGGTCGGGCTCGCGCTCGCGACGCGGCCGAAGCTGCTGCTGCTCGACGAGCCGATGGCCGGCATGGGGCCGGAGGACTCGCAGCGCATGGTGGAGCTGATCGCGCGCCTGCGCGGCGGGCTGACGCTGCTCCTCGTCGAGCACGACATGGACGCGGTGTTCCGCCTCGCCGATCGCATCTCGGTGCTCGTCAACGGGCGGCTGATCGCGACCGACGCGCCGCAGCGCATCAAGGAGAACGCCGAGGTGCGCAAGGCCTACCTCGGCGAGGAAGCGATCGCGTGATGCTGCGCATCGCCGCTCTCGAGACCGCTTACGGCGCGAGCCAGGTGCTCTTCGGCCTGTCGGTGGAGATCCGCGACGGCGAGACGGCGACGCTGCTCGGGCGCAACGGCATGGGCAAGACCACCACGGTGCGCTCGATCCTCGGCCTGACGCCGGCGCGCGGCGGCGCCATCGAGTTCCGCGGCCGGCGCATCGAGCGCGAGCGGCCCGACCGCATCGCGCGCGCCGGCATCGCGCTCGTCCCCGAGGGGCGCCAGATCTTTCCCAACCTGAGCGTGCGCGAGCACCTCGAAGCCTTCGCCGGCAACCGCTCGGCGCGCAGGGACCCGTGGACGCCCGCCCGGGTGTTCGAGCTCTTTCCGTCGCTGCACGCACGGCAGGAGCACATGGGAAACCAGCTCTCGGGCGGCGAGCAGCAGATGCTCGCGATCGGGCGGGCCCTCGTGACCAATCCGCATCTGCTGATCCTCGACGAAGCCACGGAAGGGCTGGCCCCGCTCGTGCGCGAGGAGATCTGGCGCTGCCTCGCGCGCCTGCGCGCAGGCGGCCAGACCATCCTCGTGATCGACAAGTACGTCGAGCGCCTGGTGCAGATCGCCGATCGCCACACCATCATCGAGCGCGGCCGCGTCGCCTGGCAGGGGAGCTCCGCGGAGCTCGCCGCCGACCGCGGGCTGTGGCATCGCTACCTGGGAGTCTGAGCATGCGCTTTGGCGTTTTCGACTGGGTCGAAGCCTCGCAGACGCGCTCCGCGGGCGACGTGTACGAGGAGAAGCTGCGCCTCGCCGAGGCGGCCGACCGGGCCGGCCTGCACAGCTACCTGCTGGCGGAGCACCAGGGCACTCCGCTTTCCATCGACGGCTCGCCGAGCGTGCTACTCTCGGCGATGTTCCAGCGCACCCGGCGCCTGCGCGCCGGCGGCCTCACGTTCTGCCTGCCGTGGTACGACGCCTACCGCTTCTACAACGAGGTGTGCATGCTCGACCACCTCTCGCGCGGGCGCCTCGAGCTCGGCGTCGGGCGCGGCGTGTCGCCGATCGAGTCGCGCATCTTCGGCATGCAGGACGTCGCCCAGTCGCGCGAGCGCTACCGCGAGACGCTGGAGGTGTTCTTCGCCGCCTGCAAGAGCGACGCCCTGGACTACAGCGGGAAATACTTCCGCTACCAGGATGCCGAGCTGCACCTTAAGCCGGTCCAGAAGCCCTACCCGCCGCTGTGGTTCCCGAGCTCGAACGCGGAATCGATCGAGTTCACCGCGCGCCACGGCTACCACACCGCGTTTCTCGGCAAGCTCGCCGACTGCAAGCCGCATTTCGAGCGCTACCGCGAGCTGTGGCGCGCGCACCGCGCCGACCCGGGCCGGCACAACGCGCACGTCGCCGAGCCCTATCTCGCAAAGACCCAGCACCTCGTCATCGCCGAGGACGAGCGCGAGGCCGAGCGGCTGGGCCTCGAGGCGTACTGGAAATGGGCCGCGCATATCCACCACCTGACGCGCAAGCTCGGGCGGCCCGACGTGCACAAGAACGATCCGTACGCCGAGGATTCGGCGCACCGCCTCATCACCGGGACGCCCGAGAGCGTGCTGCCGAAGCTGACGGAAATGCTGGAAATGACGGGTGCGAACTATCTTCTCTGTATTTTTTCTTTCGGCGACCTTGCGCAGGAGCACGCGCTGCGCTCGCTGGAGCTTTTTGCGCGCAAAGTCATGCCCAAGCTCCTACAATTGCCCGCATGAACACGCGCCTCGTTCTCTCCACGATCGCCAGCGCGCTGCTTGCGGCGTGCGCGAGCGTCGATATCGGCCACGGCCTCGTGCCCGGCCAGTCCATGCAGAGCGACGTCGAGGCGTCGCTCGGCCGGCCGGCCGACGTGCGCAAGCTCGCGAACGGCGAGACCGAGCTCTGGTATCCGCAGATGCCGTACGGCTTCGGCAGCTATGCGGCGCGCATCGCGCCCGACGGCCGGCTGATCGCGCTCGAGCAGCGCCTCACCGAGCAGACGGTCGGGCGGATCGTGCCCAACAAGACCACCGCGGGCGAGGTGCTCGATCTCGTCGGCCCGCCGTACCGCAAGGATCCGTTCCCGCGCATGGAGCGCGAGATCTGGACCTACAAGTTCCAGTCGTTCCCGGCGCCGAAGGCGCTCTTCGTCCAGCTCTCGGCCGACGACCTCGTGCGCGAGGTCTACCTCATGGACGATCCCGAGGTCCCGCGCCTGGGCGCGGGCTCGCCGCCGTAAGCGAGGCTAGCCGACGACCAGCGCGCCGTGCGCGCTCTGGCCCTCGGTCATGCCGCGCGCCTTCATCCAGTCGTAGGCGCGGTTGAAGAGCTCCGGGTCGTAGTAATCCACGTGCTTGTAGTGCACGAACGCGCGCAGGAGCTCGTTCGGCTGCAGCGCGCCTTTTGCGTGCGCGGCGACGTGATGCGCGTACTTGTAGAAGTCCGCGTTGATGAGGTCCACGGCCTTGTTCTCGGCGTCGTAGTAGCCCTTCCTCTGCCCCGGCGTGAGCTCCGCCGCGACCACCTCGCCGCCGCGGTAGAAGGATGCGGCGATGATGTGCGCGCCCTCCTTGAGGGCGAGGCTGATGAAGGGCTCCATCACCGTGACGGCGCGGTAGCTGCCGTTCTTGAGGCCTTCCCAGCGCTTCTGCGGCAGGCCGCCGTGCTGGATGTTGAGATGCTCGCGGCCGATCGCGCTCTCCAGCATCTGGATCGTGGTGTAGTGCGAGCCGGTGAGCTCCTGCACCACCACCGGGACGCCTGCCATGTCGCGCGGCGTCTGCAGCTTGTCGTCGAACGTGACGATCGCCTGCGCCGCGACCGCCGCGCGCAGCGCCGCAAGCTTGCCGCCGCGCGTGCCGCGCTCGAGGCGGTCGATGCTCGCCCACTCGCAGACGTTGTAGCTGTCCGCGGAGCCGCACTCGAACATCTCTTCCTTGAGGCGCTCGAAGATCGGTTTCTCGGCGGTGTCGCGCTCGCGGTCGGCGTAGGTCGCCGAGAAGCTCACGTCGAGCCCCGCCTGCTTGAAGAGCCCCTCCTCGATGCCGACGATGACCGGCAGGTCGAAGACCGGGTTGTTGGGAGCAATCCTGACTTTGATCATGGGGCGAGAATACACCTTAGAGCCTGAAGATGCGCATCGCGTTCCCGCCGCGCACGGCGTCGCGCTGCGCCGCGGGAAGCGCGTCCACCCGGGCGAGGCAGCCCTTCATGTCGCCGATGTTGTGCGGGTAGTCCGAGCCGTAGAGCACGCGGTCCGCTCCCCCCACCTTGAGCGCGAGCTCGAGCGACTCCTGCTGGAAGACCACCGAGTCGTAGTAGATCTTCTTCAAATAGGCGGAAGGGCGCGCCGAAATCCGCTCCCGGCACGCCGGCATGTTGTCGAAGCAGACGTCGAGGCGCCCGGCAATGTAGGGCAGGGTCGCGCCGCCGTGCGCCGCGATCAGCTTGAGGCTCGGATAGCGGTCGAGGAAGCCGTCGAAGATCATGCGGCTCACCGCAAGGGTGGTGTCGAACATGAAGCCGACCGACGCGACGAGGTTGTACCGGGCCACGTCGAGCTGCTTCGTCGCGGGCGGAGCGCTCGGATGCAAGAGCACCGGCAGGCGGCGGCGGTCGATCTCGCGCCAGATCGGCGAGAACCGCTTCTCGGTCAGGGAGGCGCCGTCGATATTGGCGAGCACCATCACGCCGACCGCGCCGAGCCCGTCGCACGCGCGCTCGAGCTCGGCGAGCGCGAGCTTCGGGTGCTGCCACGGCAGCGAGCACATGAAGCGCAGCCGATCGGGATAGCGGCCTTGCTGCAGCGCCATTTCATCGTTGATGGATCGGGAGGCCTCGAGGCTGACTCGCGCCGGCCCGAAGAAGACGTTCGGGCTGGTCAGCGTGACGATCGCGATGTCCACTCCGGCGGCGTCCATGGCGCGGATGCGCGCGCCGTAGTCGAACATGCCCGGCAGCAGCGTCATGAAAGGCGCCCCGTCGCGATGCACCGCGCTCGCGCCGCCGCGCACCTTCTTCACGCTGTACTTGCCGCCGTGCTTCCTGAGGAGCCGCACGTACTCCTCGCTCAGCATGTGCGTATGGACGTCGACGACCTTCAATGGGAAAGCAGCTTCATGGCGTCGTCGTAGTAGGCGAGATCGACGTACTTGCCCGGCGCCGGCGGCGTCCCGCCCCAGCTGCCCTCGATCTCGGCGCGCAACGCGAGCACGCGCCGGAAGCCCTCCATGTCGAAGCGCGCGTCCGGCGTGAGGCCGAACTTCGGATCCACCATCGCGCTGTAGGTGCGGGCCGCCACCTCGGGCGAGACCTTGAGCCGCCCGGCAAGGAGCTCCACCACGGCGTCGCGGTTCTTCGGATCGAGCGTCCAGCGCGTGCCTTCGACGAAAGCGGCGATGTAGCGCTGCAGCAGCTCGCGGTTCGCCTGTGCCCAGCCGCGCAGCACGAAGGTGCCCTGCGCCTGGTAGGGGCCGAGCAGGTCCACGGCGCGGCCCATGCTCTTCAGGCCCGCGGCCTGCGCGTCGACGGAGAAGGGCGGATTGAGCATCGCGGCCTTGTAGGCCTTGTTCTCCTTCATTCCCTTGAGGCGCAGGCCGGTGCCGCCGATCGGGTAGATCGTGTAGTCCGCGCCCTCCTTCAGGCCGTTGTCGAGCAGGATCTTCTTCAGCTGCAGCGCGTACGCCGTGTTGGGCGCGTCCACGAGAAGCGTCTGGCCCTTGAGGTCCGCATAGCCCTTGACCTCGGGCTGCACGAAGAGCTCGTTCATGCTGCTGTCGCCGCCGGTGACGATGACGACGTCCTTCTTCGCCATCTCGACCATCGCGACGGCGTTGTCCACCGCCGCCTGCGCGATCTGGAAGTCGCCCGAAGCAAGGCCGTCGCGCTGCTCCTGCGAGTTGACGGTGAAGAGCACCTCCACCGTGAGTCCGCGGCGCTCGAAAAACCCCTGCGACACCGCGGCGAGCACCGGGACCGACTGCGCCCCGGGGAACATCTTCATCCTGAGCGCGGTCTGCGCGGGCACGTCCGCCGCAAAGAGCGCGAGCGCCAGCATCAGAACGTTTCTCGACATGGAACCCTCCTCCTCGTAGAGAGCGTAATAGGGTAATCTCGCCTCACCCGAGGAGGAAGACCCTATGCTGAAACGGCGCTGGTGTTTTGCGTTGCTTCTCGCAGGCGCGGCCGCCGCGCCCGCCCCGCTGCTCGCGCAGCCGCAGCCGGCTCCCGCGCAACCCGCCAGGGTGCAGGCGGCTCCGGCGCAGGGGCCGCGAGCGCAGGTGCAGGCGGCGAAGGTCCAGCCGGCGGCCGCCGCGCCGGCGCCGCAGCCCGCCGAGCCCGCCGCCGCGGCGGAGCCAGCGGCCGCCTCGGCCGAAGCCGACAAGAAAGCGCAGGCCGCGCAGGCGGCGGCCGAGCAGGAGAAAAGGGCGAAGGCGAAGCGCGATCAGCTCATGAGCCAGTGCGTCATCAAGCCGGTGATGAGCGACGAAGACATCGCCAAGTGCCGCGCGGCGTACGCGGCGAACTAGCCGGAGCCCGCCATGCTGCAGGAACGCATCCCCGACCTGACGAAATACGTCGAGCCCGACCGGGTGCGGCGCGAGGTCTACACCGACGCGGCGATCTTCGAGCTCGAGATGCAGCGCATCCACGAGCGCGTCTGGATCTACTGCGGGCACCTGTCGCAGATCCCGAAGGCGGGCGACTACTACACGGTGCAGATCGGCCGCCAGCCGATGCTCATGGTGCGCAAGTCCGACGGCGGCGTCGCCGTGCTCCACAACCGCTGCCCGCACCGCGGCAACCTGCTCTGCGGCGACCGCAAGGGCAACACGGGCGATTTCTTCCGCTGCTCGTACCACGCCTGGACCTTCGAGCACGACGGCCGGCTGAAGAACATCCCGATGATGGACTCGGGCTACAAGGGCACGCGCCTCGGCCGCGACAACCCGGACTGCAACGTCAAGCCCGCCGCGCGCGTCGAGGCGTATCGCGGGTTCGTGTTCGCCAGCCTTTCTGCCGAGGGGCCTTCCCTGAAGGAATTCCTCGGGAAGTCGATCGTCGCGTTCGACGACATGTGCGACCGCGCGCCCGACGGCGAAGTGGAGATCGTGCCGAACTGCTTCCGCGTCATCCAGCACTCGAACTGGAAGCTGTTCATGGAGAACCAGATCGACGCGCTGCATCCGTCGGTGACGCACCAGTCCACCGGGCGCGCCGCCCACGAGGTGGAAAAGGCGATCGCGAAGAAGGCGAAGGGCGGCGAGGTGCCGCTCTCCTACCACATGCTCTCGGCCTTCGCGACGGTGACGATCGACAAGTGGGACAACTTCCAGACGATCAATTATCCGTACGGCCACTGCATCCTCACGGGCTACATGGGGCTGCGCCCGCAGGATCCCGACACGCTCGCCTACGACAAGATCATGGTCCAGCGCTACGGCAAGAAGCGCTTCGAGGAGATCGTCGGCGTCAACATCCACCACGTGCTCGTCTACCCCGGGCTCTCGGTGCAGTCGCCGCTGCAGCAGCTGCGCGCGGTGCGCCCGCTCGGCGTCGACCGCACGCTCACCGAGATCTGGCATTTCCGGCTGAAGGGCGCGCCCGAGGCGATCTACCGCCGCTCGCTCGCGTACTACAACCTCGTGAACTCGCCGGCGACGCTGATCAACGCCGACGACCTGGAGAACTTCTGGAAATGCCACCAGGGCCTCGCCTCCGACGGCGGCGACTGGGTGAGCTTCCATCGCCACCATGGCCGCGATCTGGAGAAGGACGGGGCGGTGGAGAGCGCACCGAACATGGGCACCTCCGAAGCGCCGATGCGCAACCAGATGAAGGCGTGGGCGGAGTACATGCGTGGCTAGGAGGAAATCCGCGACGGTGAAAAAGGCGAACGGCTTCGATCCGCGGCTGCAGCACGAGGTCGAGCAGCTGCTCTACCGCCAGGCGGAGCTGCTCGACAGCAAGGAATGGAAGGAGTGGATCGGCCTCTTCACCGAGGACGGCATCTACTGGATGCCGCCCGACGCGTCGTACAAGACCTGGGACGGCCAGCCGGCGATCTTCGCCGAAGACAAGAATCTCATGAACGTGCGCATGGGCCGGGTGCTGCATCCCGACGCCTGGTCGCAGCGCCCGCTCTGGGGCACGAACCACGTGGTCTCCAACATCGTCATCCAGAAAGATGACAGGAAGGGAAACGTCGAAGTGCGCTCGCGCTTCCACATGATGGAGCTGCGGCGCGACGACGTGCGCCACTTCGCCGGCGCCTACACCCACCACCTGAAAAAGACGAAGGACGGCTGGCGTATCAAGCTGCAGCGCGTGGACATGACCAACGCGCAGGCGGCCTACGACTACGTCCTGCAAGTTTGGGTGTAGCGAGCACCCTCGTCCTTACCACCGAAGAGGCCGCCGGCCTCGTGCCGATGGCCGAGGCGGTGGACCTCGTCGAGCGCTCCTATCGCGACCTCGGTTTGGGCAAGGGCGCGGTGCTCGCGCGCCGGCGGCTGCACGTGCCGCTCGCGCACCCGAAGGAGCCGCGCTGGTCGATGATGAACGTGATCGCGGGCGCGCTGCCCGGCGAAGGCGTCCTCGCGCTGCGCGTCGATGCGGCGCACGTCGCGAGGCCCGTCCGGGACGGACGCGAGCGCCTGGAATTCCGCGGCGACTTCTCCGGCTTCGTGCTCCTCTGGGACATGGCGACCAACGAGCTCCTCGGCATCGTGCATGACCACGCCATCTCGGCGCTGCGCGTCGGCGCAACGAGCGCCGTGGCCGCGAGGCACCTCGCGCGCGAGGACGCGCAGACGCTCGGCATCCTCGGCTCGGGCAAGCAGGCGGCGGCGCAGGTGGAAGGCCTGGTGGCGGTGCGGCCCGGGTTGCGCAAGCTCCGGGTCTACTCGCCCTCGGCGGAGAACCGGCGCCGCTTCGCCGAGCGCATGGGCGAGAAACTCCGCCTGCACGCGGTGCCCTGCGCGTCGGCCGAGGACGCGATCCGCGGCGCGGACATCGCCGTGGCGGCGACCAACGCCACCGAGCCGGTGCTTTTCGGCCGCTGGCTCTCGCGCGGCGCGCACCTCGTCGGCATCAAGTCGGCGACGCGCTTCTACCCGCAGCGCGAGCTCGACGACGAGTGCGCGGCGCGCGCGGATCTCATCGTCGTGAACCTGCGCGAGCAGCTGGAGATCGACGACCAGACGGAGCTGACCGATCCCCTGAGGAAGAAAGTGATCCGCGAGGACAGCATCCGCGAGCTGGCCGAGCTGTGCGCGGGGCGCGGGCGCGGCCGCACGGCACCGGAGCAGATCACCTACCACAACAACAACGGCGGCATGGGCAACCAGTTCGCCTGCATCGGCAAGCGCGTCCTCGAGCTCGCGCGCGCGCGCCAGCTCGGCACCGAGCTGCCGGTCGAGCTCTTCATGACGCGCCGGGACGGCGATGCCTCGGCCCCCTGACCGCATTCGCCTGCTGCAGGCGGGTGCGCTCGTCGCCCTGCTCCTTCTCTGGCAAGGCGCTTCCTGGGCCGGGCTGCCCGAGTACATCCTGGATCCCCTTGCGATCGTGCGCGCCATGGCGGCGGCGCTCGCCTCGGGGGAGCTCTACCGCCACGTCGGCGCGAGCCTCGCGCGCTCGGTCCCCGGCTTCCTGCTCGGCTCCGCGCTCGGCGTCGCGGCGGGGCTGCTCGCCGGCACCTGGCGCGCGGCGGACGAGGTGCTCACGCCGGCGGTGTTCCTCACCTACCCGGTGCCGAAGATCGTGATCCTGCCGATCTTCATGCTGTGGTTCGGCATCGGCGATCTCTCCAAGATCCTCATCATCGCGCTCGCCTGCGCCTACCCGGCGTTCATCAACGCCTACTACGGCGCGCGCCAGGCGCCGCGCATCCTCGTCTGGTCGGCGCTCAACATGGGCGCCGGGCGCTGGCGCGTCTTCAGCCGCATCGTCGTGCCGAGCGCGGCGCCGCTCGTCTTCGCGGCGCTGCGCGTCTCGCTCGCGCTTTCCTTCATCGTGATGTTCGCCGCCGAGATGATCAACTCGCGCTCGGGCCTGGGCTACCTGATCCGCGACGCCGAGAACAGCCTGCGCTTCGACCTCATGTACGTCTCGCTCGTCAGCATCGCGGTCCTCGGCTACGCCGGCGACCGGCTGCTGCGCTACGCGCGCGGCCGCGTGCTCGCCTGGCAGGAGGCCGCCTCCGCATGAAGCTCCTGCGCCGCTTCGCCGCGCTCGCCCTCGTGCTCGCCGCCTGGGAAGCGGCCGCGCGCAGCGGCCTGTGGAGCCCGCTGCTCTTCCCTCCGCTCGGGAAGATTTTCCGCGAGCTCGCCGCCTTCGCCTCCACGACGGAGGCCTGGGAGCAGACCCTCGTCACGCTCGAGCGCGCGTTCGCCGGCTTCGCCGTGGCGGCGATCGCCGGCGTGCTGCTCGGCATGCTCATGGGCCGCTCCCGGGTGGCCGCCGCGCTGCTCGAGCCGCTCTTCTCGGGCACCTACGCGGTGCCGAAGCTCGCGCTCTTTCCGATCTTCATCTTCGTCTTCGGCATCGGCAGCCTCTCGAAGGTCGCGCTGGTGTTCCTCGAGTGCCTCTACCCGATCGTGATCATCACCTCGCAGGGCGCGCAGCACGTGAACCGGGCGCTCCTCTGGTCGGCGCAGAACATGGGCGCCTCGCGCGCGCAGATCCTGCGGCGCGTCATCGTGCCGGCGACGGTGCCCTTCATCTTCGCCGGCCTGCGCGTCGCGCTGCCGGTGGCGATGATCGTGGTGATCATCACCGAGATGGTGAGCTCGGCCGACGGCCTGGGCTACCTGGTGATCTACGCACTCTCCTCGCTGCAGACGGCGCGCATGCTCGCCGTGGTGGTGGTCATCGCGGCGCTCGGGGTAGCGCTCGACGCGCTCCTGCTCTTCGCCCGCGACCGGTTGGTATACTGGGAAAAACTCGAGACCTACTACGTTTGAGGAGGCGCCCTTGAAGCATTTCATCGCCGTTCTTTTCGCGCTCGTTTCGACGTGTGCCGTTGCCGCCGACCCGCAGCTCGTGCGCTTCGGCCACGGCTTCGCCGCCGAGGAGCAGCTCTGGCTCATGGGCGCGCGCCCGGACCTCACGCCGCACCAGGGCAAGACCTACAAGCTCCAGCTGGTGAAGTTCCAGGGCAACCCGGAGCGCTTCCAGGCCTACCTCGCGGGCGAGCTCGACGGCGGCACCGCGCCGGGCCTGTCGGTGATCTTCGCCGACGCGCAGGGCGTGGACCTGAAGGTCGTGGCGAGCATCTGCCAGGAAGCCGCGGGCAAGCAGTGGTTCAGCACGACCTACATGGTCAAGGCCGACGGCCCGGTGAAGACCATCAAGGACCTCAAGGGCCAGACGATGGGCGTGGTCGGCATCAAGACCGCCACCGACCTCTGGGCGCGCGCGGGGCTGCTGAACGCCGGCCTGCAGCCCGACAAGGACACGAAGATCATCCCGCTCGGCTTCCCGGTGATGGGCGACGCGGTGCGCACCGGCAAGATCGCGGCCGGGACCTTCGTCGAGCCGTTCTATTCCGCCGAGGTCGCGAAGGGCGGCCTGCGCAAGCTCTTCACGGCGCGCGAGGCCGTGGGCTACGACCACGAGCTGCTCGATATCTGGTTCGGCGACAAGTTCATCAAGGCGCATCCCGACACGGTGCGCGATTTCCTCGCCGACTACGTCGTGGTCACGAAGTACTACCTCGCGAACACCGCGAAGGCGAAGGCCGACCTGCACAAGGCCGGCTTCATCCGCACGCCGCTCGAGATCTACCTCAGGAACGCCGACTGGAAGCGCGACCCGAACGCGCGCGTCGACGTCGGCAGCCTCGACAAGCTCGCCACCTTCATGCTCGACAAGCTCCACTGGCTCGACAAGCCGGTGAAGGCCGACAAGCTCGTCGACCAGTCCTTCCTGCCGCGCTAGCGCCGGCGCGCCGCTTCATTCCTGCTGCTGCAGGGCGAAGATCGAGCTGATGCCGCCCGACCAGTCGGGCGGCATCAGGCAGGGCCGCGGGTCGTGGTGCGCCCAGCGCGCGGGCTTGCCGCGGATCAGCGTCTGGTCGTACCGGGAGCGGATCGGGTTGACGGTGTAGGGCACGGCGTCCGCGGACGTGAGCGTGTAGAGAAGAAGCGGCCGGCCGAGATCGGACAGGTTCTTCGGCGATGAATGCCACATGCGGCAGTTGTGGAGCGTGAGCGAGCCCGCCGGCCCCGGCAGGTAGACGACCTTGGCCGGGTCGATCGACGCAACGTCCTTGTCGCTCAGGCAGCCGGTCCATTTGCCGTCGGCGCCGTACTGCGAGGGCATGGGATCGATCTCGTGGCTGCGCGGCAGCACGGCGAGCGGGCCGTTATCCATGCCGCAGTCGTAGAGGTAGGTGCCGACGGTCAGCGGCGAATAGTTGGTGTGCGGCCAGAAGCTGATGTCGTAGTGCCACTTCACCTCCTCGCCGCCCTGCGCCCACTTGAAGTTGAGCTTGGAATGATGGAACTTGACGTCGGGGCCGACCAGGTCGGCGGCGATGTCGCCGATGGGCGAGTGCATGCAGTATTCCCAGAACACCGGGTGCTGCTCGACCGGGTTCGATACGCGCCGCAGGCGGGGCGCCTCGGGACGGTGGCCGGGCTCGAGGTCGTAGATCGCGTCGGAGCGCGCGACGCGGCGGCCGCGCTCGACCAGCTCCTCGGTCGCGGCGCGCAGCCGTGCGATCCAGCCGGCGGGGATCGCCCCGGGCAGCAGCAGGTAGCCTTCGCGGAAATAGAACTCGCGCTGCGCCTGCGTCAGCACGCGCGGCGGCCTGGCGAGCACCTGTTCGGGTGTCATTGCCTCGTCCTCCGATTGTTTATATAGTCCGTCCGGCAACAATAATCAATCCGCTTCATCCTTTCGGCCGCATCCCGATCTTCTAGGAGGAGACCATGAGCAAGCTGACGAGCAGCCGGCGCCGGACCATCCTGACCGCGGGCGCCGCCGCGGGCGCGCTGCAGCTCGCGCCGCCGTTCATCCTGAGCGCACGCGGCGAGTCGTCGATCAAGCTCGGCCTGGTGGATCCGTTCACCGGCGTGTACGCCGCGATCGCGCAGGGCGAAATGGAAGGCGCGAAATTCGCCGTCGCCGAGATCAACAAGAAGGGCGGCGTGCTCGGACGCCAGCTCGAGCTGCTGGTCGAGGACTCCGCCAACAACGTCGGCACCGGCGTGCAGAAGACGAGGAAGCTCATCGACCGCGACCAGGTGAACTGCGTCATCGGCGACGTCAACTCCGGCATCGCGCTCGCCATGGCGGGCGTCACCTCCGAGAAGGGCGTGCTGCACATCGTCTCCGGCGGCCACACCGACGTGGTCACCGGCGAGAACTGCCATTGGAACGTGTTCCGCGTCTGCAACAGCACGACGATGGACGTCAACGCCATCGCCGATACCTTGATCGGCAAATTCGGCAAGAAGTGGTACTTCCTGACACCCGACTACGCCTACGGCCACTCGGTGCAGGCAGCGTTCGTGAAGAAGCTGAAGGCCGCGGGCGGCGAATTCGCCGGCGATTTGGTGCCGCTCGGCACTGCCGACTACTCCGCCTATCTCATCAAGGCAAAGGCCTACGCGCCGAAGGTGCTCGTCAACGTAATGGGCGGCGGCGACCAGGTGAACAGCCTGAAGCAGTTCATCGGCTTCGGCCTCGACAAGCAGATGGCGGTGGGCGGAACGCTCTTCGAGCTGGAAAGCATGCGCGCGGTGCCGCCCGAGGCGCGCATCGGCTGGTGGACCATGGAATGGTGGTGGGACCAGCCCAAGAACGCGCACGTGAAGAAATTCGTCGCCGAGATGAAGAAGACGCTCGGCGGCAAGAACCCCACCGCGCGCCACTGGTTCGGCTACGCCTCGGTCTACACCTTCGCGCTGATCGCCGCCCAGGAGAAGAGCCTCGACGGCAAGAAGCTCGCGCGCGCGCTGCAGGGTTTCAAGCTGCCGCCGGAAGTGGCGCTGCAGCCGAATACGCCCTCCTACCGGCCCGGCGACCATGAGCTGATGAGCAGCGTGTTCGCCGGGGAGGCGCACAACGCGAAGGGCGGCGATCCCGACAACATGTTTACCGTGCACAACGTCGTGCCTGGCGAGACAGCCGCCGGCCCGGTCGAGGAGACCGGCTGCAAGATGAGCTTCCCGGCCTGAGCCGGGCGCAGCGCACGCCGCTGGCGGGGTGCCTTGGGGTTCCCCGCCCGCGGGCGCGTGCGCGCCGGCGCCGCGAGCCATGACCGACCTGCTTCTCCTCAACGTCTCGAACGGCCTGATCATCGGCGCGTTCTACGTCCTGATGGCGCTCGGCCTGTCGCTCATCCTGAACCTCTCCGGCGTCATCAACTTCGCGCACGGCGGCTTCCTCGCCCTGGGCGGCTACCTCGCCTACACCCTCGCGCCGTACGTCGGATTCTGGATGGCACTGTTCCTCTCGCCGCTGCTGGTGGCGGTGCTCGGCCTGATCGTCGAGCGCACGATGATGCATCACATGTACCGGCGCGACCCGCTCTACAGCCTGCTGCTCACCTTCGGCCTCGCCTTCATCTTCGAGGACAGCACGCGGGCCATCTGGGGCGCGAGCGGCAAGCCTTTCTCCGTGCCCGCCTACCTCGCCAACCCGGTGAGCAGCAAGCTCTTCTTCCTCACCCACTACCGCCTCCTCATCGTGGTGATCGCGACCCTGGTGGTGGGCGCCCTCTTCCTCGCGCTGCGCTACACGCGCGAGGGCATCCGCATCCGCGCCGGCACCCTGGACCTCGACACCGTGTCCTCGCTCGGCGTCAACGTGCGGCGCCTGCGCACCTTCAACTTCGCGCTCGGCACCTACCTCGCCGGGCTCGCGGGCGTGCTCGCCGCGGGCCAGATCGGCGTCGAGCCCACCATGGGCGCGGGCCTTCTCATGCCGAGCTTCGTCGCGATCATCGTCGGCGGCGTCGGCAGCCTGCCCGGGACGCTGCTCGGCGGCCTGCTGATCGGCGTCGCGGCCGGGGTCACCACCGTGTTCTGGCCGGCGGCGAGCGAGGCGGTGATCTACGTGATGATGGCGCTCGTGCTGCTGGTGCGGCCGCGCGGCCTGCTCGGCGAGGAAGGCCTGCTGTCGTGAGGATCGCCGGCGACCGGCGGCGCTGGATCGTGCTCGCCGCGGTGTGGCTGCTGCTTCTGACCACGCCCTTCTGGCTGCTGCACGTCGGCGGCTACATGGCGCTCGGCACGCGCGTCGCCGTGCTCGCGCTCGCGGCGATGTCGCTCAACTTCCTGCTTGGCTTCACCGGCGTGCTGTCCTTCGGCCACGGCGCCTATTTCGGCCTCGGCGCCTACGGCACCGGGCTCGCGCTCAAGTTCCTCACCCACAGCACGCCGCTCGCGCTCGTTCTCGGCACGCTGCTCGGCGGCGTGGCCGGCGCGCTGCTCGGCGCGCTGATCGTGCGCCGCCGCGGCGTCTACTTCGCCATGGTGACCATCGCCTTCGGCCAGGTGTTCTACTTCACCGCCTTCCGCTGGAGCAGCCTCACCGGCGGCGACGACGGCCTGAACGGCTTCGCGCGCCAGCCGCTGCACTTCCCCGGCTGGACCGCCGACATCGCGTCCGACGCGACGCTGTTCTACTACTTCGTGCTGCTGGTGTTCGCGATCGGCACCGGCGCCATGGGTCTCCTGCTGCGCTCGCCCTTCGGCCGCACGCTCCTCGCCATCCGCGAGAACGAGCGCCGCGCGCGCTTCCTCGGCATCCCGATCGAGCAGCACATCTGGCTCGCGTTCTCGATCTCCACGCTCTTCACCGCGCTCGCCGGCGGCCTGTATGCGCTGCTCAACAACTTCGCCGACCCGACGCTGCTCAACTACAACCAGTCCGGCGAGATCGTCATCATGATCGTGCTGGGCGGCATGCGCTCGTTCTGGGGCCCGCTGGTCGGCGCCGCGGTGTTCGTGGTGCTGCAGGACTACCTCTCGAGCCTGACGCAGAACTGGATGTCGTTCCTCGGCGCGATCTTCGTCCTCGCGGTGCTGTTCTTCCCGCGCGGCGTGCTCGGCATGCGGCTCGCCGGAACGTCGGGCGCCGCCAAGCCGGCCGCGCCCGCCCCGGGCCCGGCGTCGCCGTCCTCCTCCTGATGGCCGAGGCGCTCCTCGAGGTGCGCGGCGTCACCAAGGCGTTCGGCAGCCTGGTGGCGGTGAACGACGTGTCGCTCCGCGTGCCGCCGGGCGAGCTGCACGCGGTCATCGGACCGAACGGCGCCGGCAAGACCACCTTCTTCAACATGATCAGCGGCTTCTTCGCCCCGAGCTCGGGCCGCATCGTCTTCGAGGGCCGCGACGTGACCAGGCTCGCGCCGCACCGGCGCGTGCGCATCGGCATGGCGCGCACCTTCCAGATCACGGAAATCTTCCCCGAGCTCTCGGTGCGCGAGAACGTGCGCATCGCGACGGAGGTCGCGGCGGGCTACCGGCTTCGCTTCTGGCTCGGGCGTGCGGCCGAAGCCGACGTCGCGCGCCACGTCGACGAGGTGCTCGCGCTCTGCGGCCTCGCCGCGAAAGCCGATCGCCTGGTCGGCGAGCTCGCGCACGGCGACCAGCGTGCCGCGGAGATCGCCATGGCGCTCGCGCTCAGGCCGCGGCTCCTGCTCCTCGACGAGCCGACCGCGGGCATGGGCGACCAGGAGACCTACGAGATCACCTCGCTCATCCGCCGCCTGCACCGCAACAGCCGCTACACCATCGTGCTGATCGAGCACGACATGCGCGTGGTGTTCCACCTCGCCGACCGCATGACGGTGCTCGACCAGGGAAAGCTGCTCGCGCAGGGCACGCCGGCCGAAATCGCCGCCAACGAGGCGGTGCAGGCCGCCTACCTTGGGAAAGCCGCATGAACGCGCTCGAAGCCCACGGGCTGCAGACGTTCTACGGCAAGAGCCACATCCTGCACGATGTGCACCTCAAGGCCGCCGAGGGCAAGATCACAGCGCTCCTGGGCAGGAACGGCGCCGGCAAAACGACGACGCTCAGGAGCCTCATGGGCCTCACGCCCGCGCGCAGCGGCAAGGTGACGATCCTCGACCAGGACACGACGCGCTGGACGCCGTTTCGCATCGCGGCGCTCGGCGTGGGCTACGTGCCCGAGGGCAGGCGCATCTTCCCCAACCTCACGGTGGACGAGAACCTGCTCGTGCCGATCGTGCGGCCCGGCCCCTGGAACACGGCGCGCATCTACGAGACGTTTCCGCGCCTCGCCGAGCGCAAGGGCAATCGCGGCCGCCAGCTTTCCGGCGGCGAGCAGGAGATCCTTTCCATCGCGCGTGCGCTGCTCCTCAACCCGAAGCTCCTCATCCTGGACGAGCCTAGCCAGGGCCTTGCGCCGCTGGTCGTGCGCGAGGTATTCCGCATCGTGGCGCAGATGCGCGCCGACGGCCTCTCGGTGCTGCTCGTCGAGCAGAACGCGCGCATGAGCCTCGAGATTGCCGACGACGCGTACGTCATCGATAACGGCGAGATCGTGTACGAGGGAAGCGCGGCCGAGCTCGCGCGCGACGAGGCGCGCGTGCAGGCGCTCGCCGGCGTCAGCGCGGCCGAGTGGTCGGACGCCGGGGCACGGCCCCAGGCTTGATTCAGTAGGCGGGCGCGGCGGCGCGCTCGATGGCGACGTTCACGCAGGCGACGCGGCCCGCGTTGCGGGCGCGAGCGAGCGCGTCCGGCAGATCGACTCCCTTCATGACGTCCTCGCCATGGGCGCCGAGCGCGGCCGCAGCGGCGCCGTAGCGCGTCGGCAGGAGATCGAGGCCGTGCGCGCGGTCTTTCCCGTACTCGCGCAGCTGGATCTGGTACTCGGCGTTCCAGCATGCGTCGGTCCCGACTACCGCCATGTAGCCGAGCTGGTGGCGCACGGCGGTGTCGAGCTCGGACATGTGGAAGCCGAAGGTGCCGTCGCCGAGCATCGCGAGGACCGGGGCGTCCGGGAAAGCGAGCTTCGCCGCCGCGGCGAAGGGCAGCGCGGAGCCGATCGCGCCGGCCTGGCCGTTTGTGAGGCGGCGCGGCGCGCGGAGGCAGGCCTGGGCCCACTGGCCGTATTCGCCGCCGTCGCACACCAGGATGGCCTGCGGCGACTCGAGCATCGGCTGGAGCGCGCGGCAGACCGCCGCCGGATGCGCGGCGCCCGCGGACAATCCGAGCTTCTGCCATGCCGCCGGCCGGTAGGCGAGCGCATCCTTGACCTCGCGAAGCCAGCCGCTTTTTTTCCACCCGAGGCCTCGCGCAGCCTCGGCGAGCCCGCGCGGCGTTTCCAGACGGACAATCCTCGCCGCGGGGTCGAACGCGCGCCCGTACTTGAGCGTGTAGTCGAGGCGCTTGCCGGCGAGCAGCACGACGTCGGCCTGCGCGAGCAGGCTTGCGACGCGCCCGAGCGTCGCGTCGTTCAGCCCGCGCGGGCTCTGCATCGAGACCTCCGGCACGCCCGAGACGGCCTCGAAGTCCGCCGCGCCCAGCCGCGCGGTGACGACGAGCGGCTTTTTCGCCTGCCGCAGCGCCTCGAGGATCTCCGCCGGGACCGCCGGCGTTTCTTCCCTCGGGGGAGCGGCCGGGATGTCGGCCTCGACGCGGGCGTCGAGCACGTCCGTCGGCAGGCTGAGATGCACAGGGCCGGGTCGGCCGCCGCGCGCCGCCTCGAGCGCGCGCACGAGGTCCCGCCCGATGGTTTCGGCCGACTGCGCGGTGAAGGAAAGCTTGGTGAGCGGCGCGGCGAGCTCGGCCTGCGGCAGCTCCTGGAAGGCGCCCTTGCCGAGCTCGGCGAGCGGCGCGTGCCCGGAGAGGAGCAGCATCGGGGAATCGGACATGAGCGCCGTATAGAGCGCGCCCAGCGCGTTGGCGTGCCCCGGCCCGCCGGTGACGAGCGCGACGCCGGGCTCGCCCGTCAGCCGGCCCCAGGCGTCCGCCATGTGCACCGCGGCCGCCTCGTGGCGCACGTGGACGAGGTCGAGCTTCGCGTCGAGCGCGGCGTCGAACACGGGCATGACATGGTTCCCCGAGAGCGTGAAGACGCGGCGCGCGCCGGCCGCGGCGAGCGTGCGTGCGAGGACGTCAGCGCCGCGCAGCTTCACTGCGCACCATGTCCCAGATGCGGTTGCGGTACTCGTGGCATGCGATCGATTTCTTGATCGTGAGGTCGCGCGGCCGCGGCAGCTCGATCTTCACCTCTTCGCGGATGCGCGCCGGCCTCGCGGTGAGGACCACCACGCGGTCGCCGAGGTAGACCGCCTCCTCGATGTCGTGCGTGACGAAGATGATGGTCTTGCCGGTGCGCTCCCAGAGCGCGGTGAGCTCGGCCTGCATCACCTCGCGCGTCTGCGCGTCGAGCGCGCCGAAGGGCTCGTCCATGAGGAGCACCTTCGGGTCGAAGGCGAGCACGCGCGCGAGCGCCACGCGCTGCTTCATGCCGCCCGAGAGCTCCGCCGGATAGTGGTTGCGGAACTCGGCGAGGCCCATCATGCCGAGAAATCGCTCCACCCTCTGGTCAATGTCGTCTTTCCGGAAGCCTTGCGCCTCCAGCCCCCAGGCGACGTTGCCCGCCACGGTGCGCCAGGGATAGAGCGCGAACTCCTGGAACATCATGCCGCGATCGGGCCCCGGGCCGGTGACCGCGCGCCCGTAGACCTCGATGCGCCCTTCCTCGGCGGGAATGAAGCCGCCGAGAATGTGCAGGAACGTGCTCTTGCCGCAGCCGCTCGGGCCGATGACGGTGATGAACTCGCCCTCGCGCGCGGCGAAGCCGTCGATCTCGAGGATCGGGAACTCCCGTCCGCTCTTCGTGTAGTTCTTGCGCAGGCCCGAAGCCTGCAGCGCCGGGGCGTCCATCGGCGCGATTGTATAGGCCTAAAATAATTCGATGTCCGCGAACGACACGCTCGCCACGCTGGTGCAGCCCGACCGGGTGCACCGCGCGGTGTACAGCGACCCCGCGCTCTTCGAGCTCGAGATGGAGCGCATCTTCGGCCGCGCCTGGCTGATCCTCGGCCACGAGAGCCAGGTTCCCCGGCCCGGCGACTACTTCACGACGCGCATGGGGCGGGAGCCCGTGATTGTCACCCGCACCGAAAAGGGCGAGGTCGGCGTCCTCGTCAACCGCTGCTCGCATCGCGGCGCCATGGTCTGCGCCGAGGGCCGCGGCAGCACCGAGCGCTTCGTCTGCCCGTATCACGGCTGGAGCTACGACGGCTCGGGCGAGCTGAAGGCGGTGCCCTTCTCCACCGGGTACGAGAAGGACAAGCTGAAGGAGCTCGGCCTGCGCCGCGTCCCGCGGGTTGCCTTGTATCGCGGCTTCATCTTCGCCTCGCTCGCGGCCAGGGGCCCGGGGCTCGAGGAGTTCCTCGGCGCGGCGCGCGCCTCCTTCGACGACCTCGTCGACCGCGCGCCGGGCGGCGAGCTCGAGGTTGCGGGCGGCGTGTTCAAGCACGTCTACCACGGCAACTGGAAGCTGATGCTCGAGAACCACCTCGACGGCGCGCATCCCGCCTGGGTGCACGCCTCCTCGGTGGCGGTGGCGCGCGGCGCGCCCGACCCCGGCGCGCCCGGAAGCGAGCACTACTTCGACATCGCGGTGCGCCAGATGCGGCAGAACGGCGCGCCCGATTCGGTCTGGGAAGCGATCGGCATGTGGACCACGCCCCACGGCCACGGCTACATGGGCGACTACCACTCCGACGACCGGCTCGTCGTCGGCATGGGCAACGCGGTGTTCGAGCAGTACAGGCGGATGCTCGAAGCGGAAAAGGGCAAGAAGGAGGCCGACCACATCCTGCGCGTCACGCTCTGGAACACGATCGTCTATCCGAACTGCTCGTTCATGAGCCAGTTCCGGCAGCTGCGCATCGTGCATCCGCTCGCGGTGGACCGCTCGGTGGTCAACACGTATTCGCTGCGCATGAAGCAGGCGCCGGCGCAGATGTTCCACGACACCGTCGCCTTCGCCAACGTCGTGAACGGCACCGGCTCTTGGGTGCTGACCGACGATCTCGAGGTCTACGAGCGGGTGCAGCGCGGTCTCTCGTCGGGCGCGGTGGAATGGGTCTATCTCGGCCGCGGCCACGGCCGCGACGTGGACGAAGCGCCCGGCCTGCGGCGCGGCGCCACCGGCACGAGCGAGATCTACATCCGCGCCCAGATGCGCGCCTGGCTCGACTACATGACCGCGCCGGCGTGACGCCCGAGGAGTTCCTCTACCGCGAGGCGCGCCTGCTCGACGGCGGGGACCTCGAGGGATGGCTCGAGCTCTTCGCCGAGAACGCCACCTACTGGGTGCCTCTCGAGCGCGGGCAGACCGACCCGCGGGAAACCTCGTCCCTCATCTACGACGACCGCACGCTCCTCGAGCTGCGCGTGAAGCAGGCGCGCCACCCGCGCGCGCACGCGCGCCTGCCGCTCGCGCGCACCGTGCACCAGGTGGGCAACGTCGTCAGCCGCGAAGAAAAGGACCTGACCGTGGTGAATTCCACCCTGACGCTCATCGAATGGCGCAACGAGAAGCAGCGCGTCTGGGGCGCGCTCGTCGAGCACCGGCTGCGCCGCTCGGGAGAGAGCTGGAAGATCGCGGCGAAGCGCATCGACCTCGTCAACTCCGAGGCCGAGCTCGACGGCATCGCAATTCTGTTCTAGCGCGGCGCGGACGCGCCGCTCGAGGAGCTCGGGAAGACGCGGATCACGCCCGGCTCGTCCTGGCCGCCGCCGCGGGGCAGCAGGTTGCGGTCGACGTAGACGCCCTCGGCCACCTGCTTCACGTTCTGCTCGTTCACCGGCGGCTTCGGCCGCTCGACCGGCACGGGGATGGTGCGCTCGAAGTCCACCGAGCGGTTGATGTTGGGCACGACCTGCGTGTTGTAGACCTGCTCGACGCGAGGGTCCGGCACCGGGGGCGCCGCGTAGGCCGAAAGGCTCACGAGACAGCAAAGCGGCAGCGAAACCGCGAGAAAGGGGCGCATCCTCCTTAGAGGGGCGACACCTATAATTGGTTCGATGGCAGCGCCGCGCAACGGGAAGCCGGTGATCATCGCGGGCGGCGGCATCGGCGGCCTCGCCGCCGCGCTCGCCCTCGCCCGCAAGGGCTTCCGCTCCGTGGTGCTCGAGCAGGCGCCGCAGTTCGGCGAGATCGGCGCCGGCATCCAGATCGCCCCCAACGCCTGGCACGCGCTCGACGCCCTCGGCGTGGGCGCCCTCGTCAAGAAGGAGGCGGTCTTCATCGAGCAGCTGCTCATGTTCGACGGCGTGAGCGGCGAGAAGGTGATCGCCATCCCGCTCGACGAGCGCTTCGCCAAGCGCTTCGGCAACCCCTACGCGGTGACGCACCGCGCCGACATCCACGGCTCGCTCCTCGACGGCTGCAAGGCGCTGCCGCAGCTGATCGAGCTGCGGACCAGCACCAAGGTCGCCGGCTTTTCGAGCCCGGGCGACGAAGTTACCGTGAAGACGGCGAACGGCGAGACGCTGGAGGGCGCTGCGCTGGTGGGCGCCGACGGCGGCCGCTCCGTGATCCGCGAGTCGATCGTCGGCGACCCGCTGCCGCCGATCACCGGGCACATGTGCTACCGCGCGGTGCTGAACATCGAGGACGTGCCGCAGGACCTGCGCTTTGCCGCGGCCACGCTCTGGGCGGCGCACAACACGCACATCGTCCACTACCCGCTGCGCGGCTGGAAGCTCTTCAACTTGGTCTGCACCGTGATCGGCAAGCACACGAGCGGTGGGCACAACGAAGCGGCGACGCAGGACGAAGCGGTGAGCTTCTTCACGCACTACTGCGACAAGGTGCTGAAGCTCATGCGCATCCCGAAGGAGTACCGGCGCTGGATGCTCACCCATCGCGAGCCCGTGCCGAACTGGAGCCGGGGCCGCGTCACGCTGCTCGGCGACGCCGCGCACTTCATGCTGCAGTACATGGCGCAGGGCGCGGCGATGGCCATGGAGGACGCGGTCGCGCTCGGCGCGGCCTGCGACGCGGAGAACGGCGACTTCGAGAAGGCGTTCGTGCGCTACCAGCGGATGCGGCTCGTGCGCGCCTCGCGCGTGCAGATCTCGGCGAATTCGCTCATCGGCCAGATCTTCCACGTCCCCGACGGCCTCGAGCGCGAGGTGCGCAACGACATCTTCCGCGGCCGCACGCCCGAGCGCTTCTACGACGCGCTCGAGTGGGTGTTCAGCGCGCCGGACTACGTCCGCAGCTTCTCCAAGGCTTGAGCGCCTCGCGCGGCACGATGCCGCTGCTCATCGCCGCGACCTTCGCCGCCGCGGGCGGCATCCATTACCAGACCCCGATGCTCGGCGCGATGGCGGCCGACTTCGGCGCCGACGGCGCGGCGATCGGCTGGATCCCGACGCTCAGCTTCGGCGGCTTCCTCGCCGGGATCGTGTTCATCGTCCCCCTCGGCGACCGCATCGACAAGCGCCGCCTGATCCTCGTGCAGCACGTCGCGGCGATCGCCTCGCTCCTCGGCGCGGCGGCGGCGCCGAATCTCGCGGCCGAGGCCGCGGCGGCCTTCCTCATCGGCCTGTGCTCCTGCTATGCGCAGACCATCGTTCCGTTCGTCACCGAGCTTGCCGCGCCCGAGCAGCGCGGGCGCGCGGTCGGGACCATCCTGACCGCGCTTTTCCTCGGCATCCTCTTCGCGCGCATCAGCGGCGGCCTCGTCGCCGCGCACCTCGGCTGGCGCTGGACGTATGTCATGGCGGCGGCCCTCCTCGCCTCGCTCGCCCCCGCGATGTTCTCGCGCCTGCCGAGCAGCGCGCCGAAGACGGCGCTCTCCTACCCGGCGCTCATCGGCTCGGTCGCCCAGCTCGTGCGCAAGTACGCGGAAATGCGCCGCGTGATCGGGATCCAGCTCCTGCTGGGCATCTGCTACGGCGGCTTCTGGGCCACGCTTGCGCCGATGGTGCTTCGCGTGCACGGGCTCGGTCCCACGATCGCGGGCCTGATCGGCATTCCCGGCGCCGCCGGCATCCTGGTCGCGCGCCCCGCGGGACGCTGGATGGACCTGCGTGGCCCGTGGCTCCTGGTGGCGCTCGGGATCTCGCTCATCTTCGTCGCCTATCTGGTGCTCGCGCTCGGCGCGTGGTGGGTGCTCGCGCTTCCCGTGGGCGCGGCGCTGCTCGACTGCGGCCTGCGCAGCACGATGGTGCCGAACCAGACCGTGGTGAATTCCCTCGCCGCCGACGCGCGCAGCCGCTCCAACACGGTGTTCGGCATGGCCGTGTGGACGGGCAACGCCCTCGGCGCCTTCCTCGCGAGCGCCGCGTTCGCGCGCAGCGGCTGGCTGGCCGTCTGCGCGATCTCGCTGCTCGCGGCCCTGCTGGCGCTCGGCGTGCAGCTTCGCGCGTGGTCGCGCGCGAGTCGGTTTACCTAGCTTCTGCAGACCAGGTCGGAAGTAATCTCGGCGATCGAGCGTGCGCCGCAGAGGCGCATCGCGCGCTGCAGCTCGTCGGCGAGGATGTCCAGCGCGCGGCGCGCGCCCGCCTCGCCGCCCGCCATGACGCCGAAGAGCGTCGCGCGCCCGGTGAGGACGGCCTGGGCGCCGAGCGCGCGCGCCTTCAGGATGTCGACACCGCGGCGCACGCCGCCGTCCAGCAGCACGCTCAGCTTGCCGCCTACGGCGGAGGCAACGGCCGGAAGAGCATCGAGGGTCGCCGCCGCGCCATCGAGCTGCCGGCCGCCATGGTTGGACACCACGACGCCGTCGCAGCCGAGCTGGGCGGCGCGTAGCGCGTCGTCCGGGCGCTCGACGCCCTTGAGGAGCAGCTTTCCCGGCCACAGCTCGCGCAGGCGCCCGAGATCCTCCCAGGAGAACGACGCGTCCATCTCCCGTCCCACCGCGGTGGCGATGTCGGTCACCGCGGTGCTCGAGAACTTGTAGCCCTCGAAATTCGCCATCGTCGGCAGGCCGTTCCGAGCAATATCGAGCAGCCACGCGACGCGGAACAGGACATCGCGCGAGTTGCGCCAGTTCGGCCGGTAGGGCGTGACGAAGCCGTTGCGCGGGTCGCGCTCGCGCTTGCCGGACACGGCGAGGTCCACCGTGACGAGGAGCGCCTCGTAGCCCGCGTCCTTCGCCCGGCGCACGAGCTTCTCGCGGAACTCCCGGTCGCGCACGACGTAGAGCTGGAACCAGAGCCGCCCGCCCGCCTCCTCGGCGACGCGCTCGATGGAGACGGTGGAAGGCGTCGCGAGCGTGAAGGGGATGCCATGCGCCTTCGCCGCCCGGGCGAGCATGAGGTCCGCGCCGACGCGGCCGGCGCCGATGCCGCCGGTGGGGCCGATGGCGAGCGGCAGCGCGAGCTCCGCGCCGAAGAGCTGCGTTTTCGTGTCGACCTGCGCCACGTCGACCAGCACCTTTGGCAGCAGGCGCACGCGCTCGAACGCGGCGCGGTTGCCGCGCAGGGTGGTCTCGTCCTCCGCGCCGCCGTCGAAGAAATCGAAGATGCAGCGCGGCAGCCTGCGGCGCGCCATGAGCCGCAGGTCCTCGATGTTGATGGCTCGATCCAGGGCCGCCATATAATCGCGGCTCGCACTCTACCCCACGAAAGGTCCAACGGTGTCACGCCTTTTCGCACTCGTCGCCGCCCTGCTGTCCCTGTCCGCCGGGGCGCAAACCTACCCCACGAAGCCGATCCGCCTCGTCGTGCCGTTCACGCCGGCGGGTGCGGTGGACATCTCGGCGCGCGCGATCGCCAACGAGCTGGGCAAGATCCTGCCGAAGCCGGTCACCGTGGAGAACAAGCCCGGCGCCGGCGGCAACCTCGGCGCGGCGGAAGTGGCGCATTCGGCGCCGGACGGCTACACGCTCCTCATGACGACGAGCGGCATCCAGGCGATCAACCCCGGCCTCTACGCGAAGATGCCGATCGACCCGAACAAGGATCTCGCCCCGGTGGCGCCGCTCGTCTCGCTCTCCAATGTGCTGGTGGTGAATCCGTCCGTGCCGGTGCACAGCGTGAAGGACGTGATCGCGCTTGCGAAAAAAGAGCCGGGCAAGCTGACCTACGCTTCGAGTGGCGCCGGCACGAGCATCCACATGTCGGGCGCCATGTTCACGCAGTTCACCGGCACCGACATCGTGCACATCCCCTACAAGGGGAGCTCGCCCGCCGTCACCGACCTGCTGGCGGGCCAGGTGAACATGATGTTCGACAACATTCCCTCCTCGCTGCCGCACATCAAGTCCGGGAAGCTGCGCGCGCTCGCCACCACGGGCGCGAAGCGCGATCCGGCGCTACCCGACCTGCCGACGCTCGCCGAGGCCGGCGTGCCGGGCTACGAGTCGGGCGTGTGGTTCGGCATCGCCGCGCCGGCGGCGACGCCCAAGGACATCATCGCGAAGCTCAACGCCGCCGCCGTGCAGGGCGCGAACTCGCCCGAGTTCCAGAAGCGCATGAAGGACCTCGGCTACAACATCATCCCCGGCACGCCGGAGGAGATGGCGGCGATGAACAAGGCCGAGCTCGCGCGCTGGGCGCCGATCATCAAGGCCTCCGGCGCAAGGGTCGATTGAAAGGCACGGTGCACTGACATGGCCAAGACCAAGCGGATCGAAGGCATCCTCTCGCCCGTCGTCACGCCGTTCGGCAAGGACTACGCGCCGGACGCGCAGCGCTTCGTGCGCCATTGCCGCTGGCTGCTGAAGAACGGCTGCGCGGGCCTCGCGGTGTTCGGCACCAACAGCGAGGCGAACTCTATGTCGGTCGCCGAGAAGCGCAAGCTCCTCGAGGCATTGCTCGCGGGCGGCGTGCCCGCCTCGGCCCTGATGCCCGGCACCGGCCATTGCGCGCTCAGCGACTCGATCGAGATGACGAAGGCCGCGGTCGAGCTCGGCTGCGCCGGGGTGCTGATGCTGCCGCCCTTCTACTACAAGGGCGTCTCGGACGAGGGGCTCTTCCGCAACTTCGCCGCGGTGATCGAGCGCGTGGGCGACGAGCGGCTGCAGCTCTATCTCTACCACATCCCGCCGGTGTCGCAGGTGGCGATCACCTTCGGGCTGATCGAAAGGCTGCTGAGCAAGTATCCCGGCATCGTCGCGGGCGTGAAGGACTCCTCCGGCGACTGGAACAACACCAAGGGCATGCTCGACAACTTCGCGAAGGGCGGCTTCGATGTCTTCGCCGGCAGCGAGGAGTTCCTGCTCGCCAACATGCGCGGCGGCGGCAAGGGCTGCATCACCGCCACCGGCAACGTCAACCCGGGCGCGATCAACGAGCTCTACAAGAACTGGCGCTCGGGCGAGGCGGACAAGATGCAGGCCGCGATCACCGCGACGCGCAAGCTCGTGCAGAAGCAGCCGATGATCCCGGCGCTCAAGGCGACCATCGCGCACTTCGGCAACGATCCGCAGTGGAAGACCTGCCGGCCGCCTCTCGTCGAGCTCAATTCCAGCCAGGAGGAGCAACTGATCCGCGACCTGAAGGGGAACGGCTTCACGATGCCCGGCCTCGCCGGTTGAGCGCCGTCCTCGTCACCGGCGCGGCGCGCGGCATCGGCCTCGCCGCGGCGCGGCTCTTCCTGCAGAAGGGCCATTCGGTCCTCGCGCTCGACAAGGATTTCTCCGGCTGCGATCTGCCTGCGCAGGTCCGCCGCGTCAGGTTCGACCTTCAAGCCCTGCAGGACATTCCGGAGCTGCTGAAAAACGAGACGATCGACGTCCTCGTCAACAACGCCGGCACGCTCTACTGCGAGCCGCACGACGCCTTCCCGGAGGCGCATGCGCTCGAGATCCTGACCGTCAACCTGCGCGCGCCGGTCGCGCTGATCGAGGCGCTGTCGCCCGGCATGCGGAAGAGGAAATCGGGCCGCATCGTGAACGTCGCCTCGGTCGCCGCCTTCACCGGCCATCCGGACCTCTGGTACGGCGCGAGCAAGGCCGCGCTCGTCAACATCACCAAGAGCTACGCGGGCTACCTCGGCGCCGACGGCATCCTGGTGAACGCGGTGGCGCCCGGGCCGACGCTCACCGCGATGTACGAGCAGCTTCCCCAGTCGCGCAAGGACGCGGTGATGCGCTCGGTGTATTCTGGACGGCCCTGCAGCGCCGAGGAAGTCGCGCAGACCATCGTCTGGCTCGGCACCGACAGCCCCGCCTACCTGAGCGGCGCGACCCTCGACGTCAACAACGGCTCCTATCCCCGGTAGAGGGCGGAGGACAAGATGAAACGTCGCACCCTGGCACTGCTCTCGGCCGCCACGCTCTCCGCCGGCGCGTCCGCCCAGACGACGTTCAAGTGCCTGGACGCGGGCGGGCACGCCGTGTACGTCGACCGAGCCTGTGCCACCTACGGGCTGCGCGAGATTCGAGCGGTGGAAGACCGGCTGAATGTCGCGCCGCCCGCGCCGGGCGCTGCACTCGGCGCTCCTGCGCCCGCGAGCCGCAAGGAGGGCGAGCCGCGCAGCGACAGTGCGCCGGCGCCGCAGCCGCAGCCGCGGGCGGACGACCCAGGCGAGATCCGCAAGCGCGCGATCGCGCTTTGCCAGCAGAGCCGCGCGAGCGACTGCGAGTCCGATGAGGCCCTGAAGCAGTGGATGGCGCTGGAAACGCCGCTGACGGACGAGCAGCGGCAAGCCGCGATCGCGGCCCGTCGCTTCAGGGAGCTGTGCGTCAAGACCCAGTACACCGCGCCGCAATGCGACACCTTGCAGCTGTGCGACCAGACCCAGTTCACCGCCGCGGGATGCTCGCAGCTGTTGCGCAACTGAGGCCGCGGAATTGCGCGCTGGTGCGGTCGGCTATTTCACCGCGCCGCCGGTGATGCCGGCGATGAAGCGGTCGAGGAACAGGTTGTAGGCGATCGCGACGGGGATGCTGGCGATCAATGCGCCGGCCATGATCTCGCCCCAGTAGAAGACGTCGCCGCGGATGAGATCGGTCGCCACGCCGAGCGTGACCGGCTTGTGGGCGGAGGACGAAATGAAGGTCAGCGCGTAGACGAATTCCTGCAGGGTCAGGGTGAAGGTGAAGATCACCGCCGTGAGGATTCCCGGCACGGACAATGGCAGCGCCATCTTGATGAACGCGCCGAGCAGGCTGCAGCCGTCGACGATCGCCGCCTCCTCGATCTCGCGCGGCATGGACTTGAAAAAGCCCATCAGCAGCCAGGTGCAGAACGGGATGGTGAAGGTCGGATAAATCACGACCAGCGACCACATGGAATTCTGCAAGCCCAGCGCAGAGATGACCCGCGAAAGCGGCAGGAACAGCAGCGTCGGCGGCACCAGGTAGGTGAGGAAGATGCCGATCCCCAGGGCTTCGCCCCTGCGGCCGGTCATCCGCGCGAGGCTGTAGGCGGCCGGGAGCGCAGTGACGAGAGTAATCGCGGTGACGCAAAGGCCGATGATCAGGGAATTGAGCAGCCAGGTCACGAACAGCGTCTTCTCGAACAGGTAGCGAAAGTGCTCGAGCGTGGGCGCGTCGTTGAACCAGAAGGGGATATTGCTGACGTTGTAGAGGTCCCCGTTGGTCTTGAAGGACGTGATCACCATCCAGTAGAACGGGAACGCGGCAAGAATGAAGAAAAACGCGACCGCCCCGTAGAAAGAGGTCTCCTGCACGGCTTTGCCGAGCGTCATGCGCGGCATGTCAGATCTCCCGCCGCCGGATGAAGCGCAGCATGAAGACCACCACGACGAGGAGCACCGGCAGCATGAAGAGCGAGATGGCGGCGCCGTGCGATACGTCGCCGGAGGTGATTCCGGTCTGGAAGCCCGCGAAGCCCAGGACCGAGGTCGCGCCCACGGGACCGCCCATGGTCATCAGGAAGACGACCGACAGGTCCGTGAACGTGAACACGATGCCGAAGATGAGGCCGATGGCCACGATCGGCAGGATCATGGGCACGATGATCTGGTAGTTCCGCCGCCAGAACCCGGCGCCGTCCACCGTCGCCGCATCGAGCACGTCCTGCGGCACCGCGGTGATGCCGGCAAGGAAAATCACGATCGCGAACGGGAAGAAGCGCCAGGCATTGACGATGATCACCGAAAGCATCGCCAGATGCTCGGTGCCCAGCCAGTTCGGCGCCTGCTCGCGGGTGATGAAGCCGAGCGCGATGAGCGTCCAGTTGATGACGCTGTAGAGCGAGTCGAACATCCATTGCCAGGCGACCGTGGCGAGCGCGACCGGCACCGCCCAGGGCAGGATGACCAGCGCCCGGACGAGCTTGCGGCCGGGAAACGGGCGCAGCAGCACCAGCGCGCCGAACTTGCCCAGGATGAGGCCGAGGATCTGCGAGCCGAAGGTGAAGATGAAGGTGTTGTAGAGCGTCTGCTGGAAGGTCGGGTCCTGGAGGATGTCCGCGAAGTTGTCCAGGCCGACGAAATCCCACGAAGGATCGTAGATCGTGTAAGCGCTGAGCGAGTAGTACACCGCCATCAGGAACGGCACGCCGACCAGCAGCAGCACGTAGAGGATCGCCGGCGAGACGAAGATCGCGCCCAGCACGTCGCGCCGGTCGAGGATGAACTGGAAGCGCGAGGCGGGCTTCGAAGCGGTTTCTGCGATTGCGGCCATCGTGTGGGCGCGTCCTATTGCCGGCCGGTTCGCTTGCCGTCTTTGTCGAAATGGCGCAGCGCGCTGTTCCGCACGGCGAAGGGATGCCATTCGCCGGGCCGGATGCTTTCCTCCGCGACGTGCGCCGGCGGCAGTTTCGCCGTGATCACCTGGTTCGGATCGAAGCCCTCCATCGCGCCGTAAACGATGCGCTCGGAGCCGAGATATTCGGAACGATCGACGCGGAACCTGAATTCGGTGTGGGCGCCGTCGTCCATCATGTCCTTGGGCAGGAAATTCTCCGGGCGGAAGCCGAGGTAGCCGCCGTTGCGCGCGACGATGTTCATCGGCGGCGTGCCGACGAAGGTGGCGACGAAGCGGTCGGCCGGGTCGTCGTAGATTTCCGTCGGCGTCCCCACCTGGCGCACCTGACCCTGGTCGATCACCGCGATGCGGTCGCCCATGCCCATCGCCTCGACCTGGTCGTGGGTCACGTAGATCGTCGTGATGCCGACCCGCTGCTGGAACTGCTTGATCTCCAGGCGCGCGGAGGCGCGCAACTTGGCGTCGAGGTTGGAGAGCGGCTCGTCGAGCAGCAGGGCGGTGGGTTCGCGCACCAGGGCGCGCGCGAGCGCGACCCGCTGGCGCTCGCCGCCCGAGAGCTGGCGCGGCCGGCGCTCGAGCAGGCGCCCGATGCCGAGCAGCTGCGACGCCCATTCGACTTTCTTCTCGATCTCGGCGCGCGGAACGTTCTGCGTCTTCAGCGGAAAGGCGATGTTGTTGCGCACCGTGAAGTGCGGATAGAGCCCGTAGCTCTGGAACATCATGGCGACGCCGCGGGCGCGCGGCGGAATGTCGTTGACGACGGCGCCGCCGATCAGGATGTCGCCGCTCGTCTGCTTCTCGAGCCCGCAGATGATGCGCAGAAACGTGGTCTTGCCGCAGCCCGAGGGCCCGAGCAGCACCATGAACTCGCCGTCCGGCACCGCCAGGCTGATGCCGTTCACGGCCGGGACGTCGTCAAATTTCTTGACGACGTCCCTGGTCAATACCGCGGACATCGTTGCGGAGCGATCAGGCCTTGCGGGCCCACTTCTTCATGATGCTCTCGCATTGCCGCGCGGCGAACTTGACCGATTCCTCGGCGCTCGACTTGCCGGTCGCCGCCTTCGCCATCATGTCGTTGATGATGAAGGCGTAGTAGATCTCGTCCATCGCCGGCGTGGCCGGCCCCGGGTAGCCCGGAATGGCGGACCACTGGTCCGAGTCCTGCAGGATCGAGAGCTTGTCGTGCGGCGTCGAGGTCGGGTCGTTCGACAGGATCGGCATCGGCCGGGGAACGAGGCCGGCGAAGCACGGGTTGTTGTAGCCCTCGCTCGCCTTGAAGGCTTCCGGCCAGTTCGCCGCGTAGTACCTGAGGAAATCCTTGGCCGCTTCCCTGTTCTTGGCGAATTTCCAGATGCCGTAGAACTCGGACGCGGCGCCCATGATCTGCTTCACCGGGCCTTTCGGCGGCGCGATGACGACGATGTCGTCGGCCAGCTTCTTGTTGGACTTCTGCGTCGTCCGGTAAGCCGAGATCGGGTTGATGATGTAGGAGCCGACGCCCGAAGCGATGTACTGGTTGTTGCTCGAGTCGTTCCACGACAGCACGTCGCCCGTCATCGCTTCCTTGTAGAGCGCGGCGACGTACTTGGTCGCCTCGACCGCCGCCTTGCTGTTGAGGACGATCTTCTTGCCGGCCTCGTCCTGGATGGCGGCGCCGTAGCTCCACAACAGGCCGCGCCACGTCGTGCTCGGGTCGTTGCTGTGCCCGAGCGAGATGCCGACGGGATGGCCTTTCGCCTTCAGCTTGGCGCCGCCCTTGCGCAGGTTGTCCCAGGTGTCGGGCTTCATCCCGATCTCGTCCCACAGGCTCTTCTGGTACATGCCGGGGAAGTTGATGTAGAAGTCGGGGAAGGCGGACCACGTGCCGTCGTCGGCATTGAAGCCGAGCTGCCTGCCGATGGTGGTGACCTTGCCGTATTTCTTCTCGGTTTCCTTCACCAGGTCGGCGACGTCGATGAAGAACTTGCGGTAGAGATGCGCGCCGCCGGCGCCGTTGAAGCCGAAAAGATCGTGCCCCGATCCGGCCGAGGCCTCGGCGGCGGCGCGTGCCGGAATGTCCTGCACGGGAACGTGATCGACCGTGACGGCGACCTTGTTCTTCTCGCCCCACTCCTTGGCGAACTTGTCGAACCAGACATCGTACTCGGGCACGAAATGGGCCCATTGCACGATCGAGAGCGATTGGTCCGCAGCGACCGCGTTGCGGACCCAGATCAACGGGCCCGCGGAGCTCAGCGCCACGATGCCGGCGCCGGTGGATTTCAGGAATTTACGGCGAGAAGCGCGTGCCTTTCCAATGCCCTTTCCCATGACCGATCCTCCTCCTCATGCAACGATGGGGTCCCTCTCTCGTTCAGGATGCAGCAAACAAATTACACAGGCAATACGGGAAAATGCTGCCATGGGTGCGGCGGCGCAGCATATCTTAATGCGACATAAATACATCGCGTTATGCGCACCGGCACCGATGCGGATCGGCGGTATCAGGCCTTCACGAAGCGGATCGTCGGGTCGCGCTTGATCTGCTCGACGAGCGCGGTCTCCCAGCTCAGGTACTCGCGCGCATGCTTCTCGTAGTCGGTGGCGTGGTCGTAAGGCTTCCACCAGACGTCGTCCGTCGCCGTCGTCGCGCGCTCGAGGCCGGCATCGCTCGGCAGCCCGGCCGCGAACCAGGCGGCATTTCCGCCCTCGAGCACGCGGACATCGGCCCCCTTCCAGAGCGCAGCCGCTTCCGGCGCCACGAGATGGGCAAGGCGACCGTCTTCCGACGTAAGAACAATCCGGCCCGCCGCGCCGATCCTTGAACGGGCTTGCTCCAGCCGCGAGCGCACCGCCCACCAGGCGCCCGGCACATGGCGCGAGCGGTAGCGCAGGCTGGTGGAGAAATCGATCACGCTCGCCGCCTTGTCGAGATCCCCGGGAGCAACCGAGGGCCAGCGCGGCGGCTCGCAGCGCGGCGCAGGGCCGCTTTCGATGTCGAAGCCGGAGAAACCTTCCGCGTCGAGGACGCACGCGTCCTTCCAGCCCATCTGCACGAGCCAGGAGGCGGTCATCACCGAGCGCACGCGCTCGGGATCGACGAGCACGATGCGCGCATTGCGCACCCCGACATACTCGTCGGTCGCCTGCACGAGCTGGCCGCCGGGCGCATGGCGCGAGCCGGCGATGTGCTTCGCCTCGAACTCCTCGCGCGTGCGCACGTCGAGGAGATAGAGCGTGCGGCGCGGGTCCTGTTCCCACGCCTTCACCTCGCCCGGGGAAACGAAGCGCACCGAAAACTTCTGCGCCGCCCGGCGTGCCGCCGCTTGCGCCTTGGCCAGGTTCTCCTTCGAAGGCATGGGCGCGATGCGCGTCGTGCCGCGCTCGCAGGTGAAGCCGGCGAGCTCCCAGCCCATGGTGCCGTCCTTGAGCGCGACGACGCGGTTCGGGATGCCGGCGTTGCGCAGCGACTGGCAGCCGATGATGCTGCGCGTGCGGCCGGCGCAGTTCACCACCACGAGCGTCGACGGGTCGGGCGCGACCTCGTGCACGCGGAAGACGAGCTCGGCGCCCGGCGCGTCGAGCGCGCCCGGGATGTTCATGCGGTGGAATTCCTCGTACGGGCGCGAGTCGAGGATCACCATCTTCTCGCCCGATTCCTGCAGGCGCTTGAGCTCCTGGGGCGGGATGCGCGGGGTGTCGTACTCGTGCTCGACGAACTCGCCGAACGCCTTCGAGGGCACGTTGACGCCGCCGAAGAGCTCGCCGCCCGAAGCCTTCCACGCGGCGCAGCCGCCCTCCAGGACCTCGACGTCCTCGTATCCGAGGGACTTCAACCGGGCCGCCGCCTGCTGCGCGAGGGTTTCCTGCCCGGAATCCAGAACCACGATCGGCGCGCTCCTGCGCGGCACCAGGTCGCCGATCACGAGCTCCAGGCGCGAAAGCGGCGCGCACGAGGCGAAGAACGGGTGCCCGCGGTAGTGCACGCCCTGCTCGCGCACGTCGAGGAGCGCGAGCTCCTCGCCCGAGGCGAGACGCTGCTTCAGCTCAGCGGGCGAAAGCGGCACGCGCCTCGCGGATGTCGCGGTGCGGCGGGAACACCTTCCACAGGCTTTCCTTGGCGTCGAAGTACTCGCGCCGCGGCAGGTGGTCGAGCGCGAGCCCGTACATGTGGAAGTTGAGCAGCGGCGCGTCGATGTGGATCGAGTGGTAGTCGTCGGGCAGGAACGCGACCCCGGTGCCCTGCTCCACCACGTACTCGCCCTTCTGCTTCGGGCCCTGACCGGTGCGCTCGTAGAAGCGGTTGAGCTCGCGCCCGGTGACGCCGACGATCACCGCCCAGGTGGTGTGGTTGTGCGCCGGCGTGCCGTAGTTGCCGAGCGCCGAGTTGGCGTACAGCGCGAAGCGATGGTCGTCGTCCTCGGAAACCCGGTAGAGGCAGGAGTTCAGCTTGCCCCCGGGCTGCGGCGGCGGGAAATCCTCGGCCGGGAAGAGCTCGCGGCGCGCCGCGAGGCGGATCATGCGCTGCTTGATCTTCTCCAGGCTCGCGCGCGTGACGCCCTCCGCGGCCTCGATGCGGCGCACGTCGGCGACCGCGGCTTCGATCTGCTTCGCTCGTTCTGCGGCTCGGTCCATGGCTTTCCTCCTAGCGGACGCGGTAGATCTCTTCCTCGAAGTCGCCGTGCGCGACGGTGAGCTGCGAGCGCTTCTTCTCGAGCTGCGACACCAGCACGGCGGAGTCCTTGCCCTGCTCCCAGCGCACCTTGTACACCTCGCGCGGATCCTTTCCCTGGCGCTCGATCTTGTCCTTCGCCTCGGCAAGGGGCTTGCCATAGCGCGACTTCACGAACGCGGAGACCTTGTCGAGGTCCTTGGTGTCGAAGACGACGTCGAAGGCCTGCACGACGTCCTTCTTCAGGTAGAACGTGACGCGCGCCTCGGCGCCGCCGAAGGCGATCTTGCTGTCGTCGCAGCGCCGGTCGGCGGCGCGGCTCGACCACTCGAGCGCCTTGCACAGCGCGCTCGGGAACGCCTTCTTGACCTGCGCCTCGCTCGCGCCGAGCGTGACGCCGTTCACGTCATACGCGGCCGCGGCCCGAACCGCGGCGACGGGCGCGATTGCGAGAGCGATGGCTGCGAAAGCATTCCGGTTCATGGTCATCCACCATCCCGATGGCCTGCATGAAGGCGTACATGATAGTCGAGCCGACGAAGTTGAAGCCGCGCCGGCGCAGGTCTTTCGAAAGCGCCTCGGCGCCCGCCCGGCTGCCCTCGAAGCCGCGCAGGTAGCGTCCGAAGCTGCCCTGCTCCTCTTGGACCGCCATGAAGGCGCGGGCGTTCGCGACGGCGGAGGCGATCTTCGCCCGGTTGCGCACGATGCCGGGATCGGCGAGCAGGCGCCGGCGGTCGGCCGCGCCGTAGCGCGCGATCCTGCGGTAGTCGAAGCCGTGCAACGCCTTGCGGTAGTTCTCGCGCTTGGCGAGGATCGTGTCCCAGGAGAGCCCCGCCTGCGCGCCTTCGAGGAGCAGGAACTCGAAGAGCCTGCGCTCGTCGCGGACCGGCCGGCCCCATTCCTTGTCGTGGTATTCGATGGCGAGCGGATTGCGCGCCCAGGAACAGCGCTTCTTCACACGACCGCTTTGGCATCCTGGGCGACGAGGCGACCCGAGAGCATCGCCAGGCGCTCGGCCATGATGGCGAGGAACGCCTCGTTGAACCGGGCGCGGCAGGATTCGGGCAGGGTGTCGACCTCCTGCACGCGCAGCGCCATCGCCCAGCTCGGCTGCACCGCCGTGACGGTGGCGCTGCGCGGCTGGCCGTCGCGGCGCGCGTAGGCCATCTCGCCGACGCATTCGCCGGGGCTCACCACGTTGAGGAGCTTGCCGCGCTGCGTGACCTTGAGGTGCCCCGAGGCGAGGATGTAGAAATGCTCGTCCGCCGCGCCCTCGCGGATGAGCGCCGTCCCCGCGGCATGGTTGCGCCAGGTGGACGCCCGCACGACCTGCCAGAGATCGGCATCGCCGAATCGCTCGAAGAACTTGAGGCGCCGCGCCACCGCGAACTTCTCCGCATCGGAGAGCTCGTCGCCGCCGTCGCGCGAGAGGAGTTGCGCCACGGCGCCGGCGAATTCCTGCCAGCTCGCGTAGCGGCCCTCGCGCGTCCTCGCCATGGCGCGCGCCACGACCTCGTCGATGGCCGCGGGGAGCCCGCGCCGCAGGCTCGAGGGCGGCGGCGGCGAAGCGCCGAGGATCGCCTCGACGAGCCCGTAGGCATTCGCGGCGTCGAACGGGCGCCGGCCGGCGAGCAGGTGATAGAGCACCGCGCCGAGCGAATAGACGTCGGTGCGCCAGTCCACTTCCTCGCCCTGGATCTGCTCGGGCGACATGTAGGCGGGCGAGCCGACGCCGCTCACCTGGGTGACGTCGGCGCGCGCGAGCTGCGCGGCGCCGAAGTCCGACACCTTGATGTCGAGGTCGCCCTTCACCAGGATGTTGGCGGGCTTGATGTCGCGGTGCACGACGCCGAGCTGGTTGGCGAACTCGAGCGCCTTGCAGCACTTGTAGACGATCTCGAGCGCATCGGCCGGCTCGAGCAGCTTGCGCGGCTCGCAGTGCTCGGTGAGCGCGGCGCCCTCGACGAGCTCCATGACGAGATA
>DASRFM010000057.1:0-43159 GCA_035651575.1 Burkholderiales bacterium
CGTGCTCCTGCTGTTCCGGCTTCGGTCGGCGCTGGAGCGCTCGGAAGAACGCCTGATGGTGGTTCTGGAAGGCTTGGAAGCCGCCGTGCGCGTGGACGGTGTGCTAAGCGGCGCTCTTCTGTATATGAACGGACGCTGCCGAGCCTTGTTCTCCGACCAAACGCCCTCGCCGGCCGATCGCGGCGAAGTGTTTCATGCGCCAACGCAGCGCTGGTATCTGGTCCAGAGTCAGCCGCTGCGTTGGGTCGATGGGCGTGCCGCGCTTCTGCGCATCTTCTCCGACGTGACGGAAATCCGTCGAGCCCGCGAGGTCGTCGACAAGCACAAGGAAGCGGCCCATCGAAGCGCGAGGCTCGTTGCTCTCGGTGAATTTGCATCGGCAATCGCCCACGAGCTTTCGCAGCCTCTAGCGGCGATAAGCACCTACAACACCACAGCGCTTCGCCTGCTGCCTTCCGAACCCGGCGAGTCCGAGCTGCGCATCGCGATCCAGAAATGCAGCGACCAAGCTCAGCGCGCAGGCGCCATCATCCAGCGTCTACGCGAGATCCTGCGCCAGCCAGTCGCGCCGCGCGTCCGGGAGGACCTTAATGAGGTTGCCCGAGCCGGCCTGGAGCTCGCTCAAGGCGAGGCAGAGGAGCTCGGGGTGGATGTCAAGTTCCAGCCTTGCGCACAGCCGCTGAAAGTCCGGGTCGATCGGCTGCTGGTTGAGCAGGTGGTCGTCAACCTTCTGCGCAATGCGGTCGAAGCAGTTTCCGAAAGCCGCATGGGCGCTCCTCGCGAGGTGGTTCTCGTCACTGACAGCACAAGCCCCGGCCATGCCCTCCTAAGTGTCGAGGACACTGGTGACGGAGTTTCTCCAGATGTCCAAAGGCAGCTATTTGAGCCGTTCGTCACAACTAAACCGAGCGGTCTCGGACTGGGGCTCAGCATCTGTCGTTCGGTCGTGGAAGCCCAGGAAGGAACGATTCATTACGAGCCCCTTCCGAGAGGCTCGCGTTTCGTCGTGACGCTTCCAGCCTACGCATGAAGCCAGAGAGCAAGCCGACGGTCGTTGTGGTGGACGATGACGATGCGGTCCGCGATGCGCTCTCCATGCTGTTCCGAACCGCAGGACTCGCCGTAGAGACGCATCCCTCTCCCGCGCACTTCCTGCGTCACCCCCCTCCCGCCGCCCCTGCCTGCCTCGTGCTCGACATACGGATGCCTTCGATGTCTGGGCTCGAGCTGCAGCAGGAGGTGCAGCGAAGAGCCATGCAGCTCCCCATCATCTTTATTACCGGACATGGCGACATTCCCATGGCCGTGCGTGCGGTTAAGAACGGCGCAGCCGATTTTCTGGAGAAACCGTTCGATAACGAGCGCCTCCTGATGCTGGTAAAGAGCGCCTTACACGAAAGTCGGGGCCTCGAAAGCGCGGCAGGAAAGCTTTCAGAGATCGCACTTTCGCACCGCGAGCGTCAGGTGCTCGATCTCGTACTTGCCGGAAAGCCGAGTCGACAGATCGCCTCGGATCTATTCATAAGCCCGAAGACAGTGGAATTCCATCGCTCCCGCATCATGAAGAAATTCGGCGTGACCTCCATGGCGGGTTTGTTTAGAGCCTGCCTGAATCAACAGTCAGCAGAAGATCAGTCATAGCGCTGAATGTGTGGTTAATCTTCGCGATGGCGAGGTAGCCAACAAGGCCGACGGCCGACCAAGCCAGGGGAAAACTACGGGTTTACGTTTACTGCTATCGGCTGATCCTTGTCTTTGATCCGAAGGAGTGCCGTTGAACGCGCTGCAGGAGATGAGAGCGTGGAAGTCGGCCGAGATGGTTCGGCGGTACGCTCATCTGGCGCCTGAGCAGTTCCAGCGGTACGCAAATGCGCAGTGGATTCGTTGATCGGTGGCACAAATCCGACACAAGGCGCGAAAGTGCCGGGTGAAAAGCAGGCGCAAGTGCTTGAAGAGACTGGTGCCGGCTGACGGAGTCGAACCGCCGACCAACGGTTTACAAAACCGCTGCTCTACCAACTGAGCTAAGCCGGCCCAGCGGTGAATTCTAGAGAAGAACGTTACTTGATGCGCCGCAGGGTCGGCTTGCCGCCGCCGGGCTTCTTCGGGTCTGGAGCGGGCAGGACCGCGGGCGCGCGCGCCGGCGCGGTCTCGATCTCGGCCTTGGCGAGCAGCGCCGCCTTGGCCCCGTCGACGTCGAAGGTCATGCCGTGGCCGGTCTCGCGCGCATAGAGCGCGTAGATGTTCGCCACCGGCACCGAGAGCTGGCGCGCGACGCCGCCGAAGCGCGCGGAGAACTCGACCAGCTCGTTGCCCATCTGCAGCTTGTGGACCGCGTTCGGGCTGATGTTGAGCGTGATCTCGCCGTTCTTCACGTATTCCGCCGGCACCTGGGTGCGTGAATCGACGCGCACCGCGATGTGCGGCGTATAGCCGTTGTCCACGCACCACTCGAAGAGCGCGCGCAGCAGGTACGGCTTGGTGGAGATCTCGGCCACGGACCTACTTGCGCATCACCTTCTCGGAGGGCGTAAGCGCCTCGATGAAGGCCGGGCGCGAGAAGAGACGCTCGGCGTATTTCATGAGGGGCGCGGCGGTCTTGCCGAGCTTGATGCCGTAATGGTCCAGGCGCCACAGCAGCGGCGCGACGGCGACATCGAGCATGGTGAAGTCGTCGCCCAGCATGTGCTTGGTCTTGGTGAAGATCGGCGCGAGGGCGATCAGCCGCTCGGTGACGAGCTGGCGCGCTCGCTCGACCTGCTTCTCCTTGCCGGATTCGAGCGCCTCGATCTGGGAAAAGAGCTCGACCTCCATGTTGAACAGCATCAGCCGCGCGCGCGCCCGCATCACCGGGTCGGCCGGCATGAGCTGCGGGTGGGGGAAGCGCTCGTCGATGTACTCGTTGATGATGTTCGACTCGTAGAGGATCAGGTCGCGCTCGACGAGCACCGGCAGGCGGTTGTAGGGGTTCATCACCGCGATGTCCTCGGGCTTGTTGTACAGGTCGACGTCGATGACCTGGAAATCCATGCCCTTCTCGTAGAGCACGAAGCGGCAGCGGTGGCTGAAGGGGCACGTCGTGCCCGAATAGAGTTGCATCATGGTCGATTCCGCCTGAAATGCCCGGGCGCGCCCGCAGGCGCGCCGCGGGGCTACTTAACGTCCTTCCAGAACTCGTGCTTGAGCAGGTAAGCGAAGATGAAGAGCACGCCGAGCACGAAGAGCACCACGATGCCGATCGCCCTGCGGCTCGTCGCCGCCGGCTCGCTCACGTAGACGAGGAAGTTCACGAGGTCCCGCACCGTCGCGTCGTACTGCACCGGGGTCTGGGCGCCCTGCGAGAGCTGCGTCCACTTGTACGCGGTGCGCTCGCCGCCGCCGAGCTCCTTCTCCGTCTCGATCGCGAGCGAGCGCTCGCCCTGCAGCGTCCAGAGCGCATGCGGCATGCCGACGTTCGGGAAGACGACGTTGTTCCAGCCGGTCGCGGTCTTCGGGTCGCGGTAGAACGTGCGCAGGTACGTGTAGAGCCAGTCCGCGCCGCGCGAGCGCGCGACGACCGAGAGGTCGGGCGGCGCCACGCCGAACCACGTCTTGGCCTCCTTCGGCGGCATCGCGGTCTTCATCGTCTCGCCGACCTTGTCGGCGGTGAACATCAGGTTGTCGCGAATCTGCGCCTCGGTGAGGCCGAGGTCGGTGAGCCGGTTGTAGCGCATGTATTGCGCGCCGTGGCAGCCGAGGCAGTAGTTGACGTAGGTGCGCGCCCCGGACTGGAGGCTCACGAGGTCCCGCAGGTCGTTCGGCGAGCGGTCGAGCGGATAGCCCTCCTCCGCCGCGAGCACGCCGAGGGGCAGGCACAGAAGAAGCAGCAGCGCGAGCTTCCTCATCGCGTCACCCGCTCGGGAACCGGCTTCACGGCGTCGCGCGCCGTGTACCAGGGCATGAGGAAAAAGAACAGGAAGTACACGACAGCGCACAGCCGCCCGACCCAGGTCGCGCGGTCCTTGGTGTCGAGGAAGAAGGCGTCGAAGCCGAACTGCCCCCACACCGTGGTCGGCTCCGTGCCGAGGTAGCCCAGGACGAGGAAGGCGACGATAAACACCGCGAGCGCGGTCTTGTAGTACGCGCCGCGGTAGCGGATCGACTTCACCGGGCTGCGGTCGAGCCAGGGCAGGAAAAAGAGGATCAGGGTGGCGATGCCCATCGCCAGCACGCCGGGGAACTGGGAGTTGAAGAGCGGCGGCACCGCGCGCAGGATGGTGTAGTACGGCGTGAAGTACCACACCGGCGCGATGTGCGGCGGCGTCTTCAGCGGGTCGGCCGGAATGAAGTTGTTGTACTCGAGGAAGTAGCCGCCCATCTCGGGCAGGAAGAACATCACGATGCAGAACACGGCGAGGAAGACCACCGCGCCCATGATGTCCTTCACCGTGTAGTAAGGATGGAACGGGATGCCGTCGAGCGGCCGGCCGTTCGCGTCCTTCAGCTTCTTGATCTCGACGCCGTCCGGATTGTTGGAGCCCACGTCGTGCAGCGCAAGCAGGTGCGTCACGACCAGGCCGAGCAGCACGAGCGGCAGCGCGATGACGTGCAGCGCGAAGAAGCGGTTCAGCGTGGCGTCCGACACGACGTAGTCGCCGCGGATCCAAAGCGCGAGGTCCGGGCCGATGAAGGGAATGGTGCCGAAGAGGTTGACGATCACCTGCGCGCCCCAGTACGACATCTGGCCCCACGGAAGCAGGTAGCCGAAGAACGCCTCGCCCATGAGCGTGAGGTAGATGAGCACCCCGAAGATCCACACCAGCTCGCGCGGCTGCTTGTAGGAGCCGTACAGGAGCCCGCGGAACATGTGCAGGTAGACGACGATGAAGAAGGCCGAGGCGCCGGTCGAGTGGATGTAGCGGATGATCCAGCCGCCCGCGACGTCGCGCATGATGTACTCGACCGAGCCGAACGCGAGGGTCGCGTCGGGCTTGTAGTTCATCGTGAGGAAGATCCCGGAGAGGATCTGGATGCCCAGCACGAGCAGCGCGAGCGAGCCGAAGAAGTACCAGAAGTTGAAGTTCTTCGGCGCGTAGTACTCGGAGGCATGGATGCGCCACTGCTCGGCCACGGTGGGCATGCGCGCATCGAACCAGTTCCAGAGCGCAGTCAGACGCGAGGCCATGCGCTATGCCCCTTTCTTTTCTTTGTCCTCGCCGATGACGAGGGTGTTGTCCGAGACATATTCGTAGGGCGGCACCTCCAGGTTCTTCGGCGCCGGCGAGCCCTTGAACACGCGCCCGGCGAAATCGAACTTCGAGCCGTGGCACGGGCAGTAGAAGCCGCCCGCCCAGTCCGCGCCCATCTCGCCCTTGTCCTCGGCGCTCTTTTCCTTGGGCGAGCAGCCGAGGTGGGTGCACACACCCACCAGCACCATGAGCTCCGGCTTGATGGAGCGAAACTCGTTCTTCGCGTACTTCGGCTGCTGGTCCACCTCGGAGCCCGGATCCGAGACGCGCGGATCGGCCTGCTTGATCCCCTCCAGCATCTCCTTCGTGCGCTTCATCACCCAGACGGGCTTGCCGCGCCACTCGAAAACGCCGAGCTCGCCGGCGGCCAGGCGCGACAGGTCCACCTGGATCGGCGCGCCGGCCGCCTTGGCGCGCTCCGAGGGCCACATGCTCGCGACGAAGGGAACTGCGGCGCCGACCGCTGCCGCGCCGCCGACGACCGAAGTCGCGACGATGAGGTTTCGCCGCGTCCGATCCGGTTTTTGTTGATCGCTCATGGAGATGGAGTTGTTATGGGGTGAGGCGAAAGCGTGCGATTTTAGCGAGCGGCCTTCGGAATGTCCACGATTCGCGCTCTAAACGCTTAAATTTCCACGTGAATTTTGTATACTGCGCGGTCCCATGCGTCGCCTCTGGCTGGTGTTCGCGCAGGCGGTCACGATCGCCGTCGCGGTCCTGTTCGTGGTCTCGACCTTCCGTCCGGAATGGCTGCCGGCGCGCGGCCCCGCGACCCAGCTCGCGGTGCTGCAGCAGGCGCCGGCGACCGGCCCGCAGCCCGCCGCCTCGCAGGTCGGCTCCTTTCACGAGGCCGTCCGGCGCGCCACGCCTTCGGTGGTGAACATCTTCACCTCCAAGGAGATCCGCACCCCGCGGCACCCGCTCCTCAACGACCCCATCTTCCGGCGCTTCTTCGGCGACCAGGTGCCCGAGGAGGCCCAGCGCGCCTCGAGCCTCGGCTCCGGAGTGATCGTCAGCTCGAGCGGCTACGTGCTCACCAACCATCACGTCGTGGAGGCGGCCGACGAGATCGAGGTCGCGCTCGCCGACGGCAAGAAGCTCCTCGCCAAGGTGGTCGGCAACGACCCGGAGACCGACCTCGCGGTGCTGCGCCTCAATGCCGACAACCTGCCGGCAATCACCTTCGGCTCCTCCGACGCGCTGCGCGTCGGGGACGTCGTGCTCGCCATCGGCAACCCTTTTGGCGTGGGCCAGACGGTGACGAGCGGCATCGTCTCCGCGCTCGGCCGCACCGGCCTCGGCATCAATACGTTCGAGAACTTCATCCAGACCGATGCCGCCATCAATCCGGGGAATTCGGGCGGCGCGCTGATCGATGCGGGCGGCAACCTGGTCGGCATCAACACCGCGATCTTCTCGCGCTCCGGCGGCTCGATGGGGATCGGCTTCGCGATCCCGGTGTCGACGGCGCAGATGGTGCTGGAGCAGATCATCAAGACCGGTAGCGTCACGCGCGGCTGGATCGGCGTCGAAGTGCAGGAGATCACCGCGCCCGTTGCCGAGTCCTTCAAGCTCGGCGACGTGCACGGCGCGCTCATCGCCGGGGTGCTGCGCGGCGGCCCGGCGGACAAGGCCGGCATCAAGCCCGGCGACGTGCTGACCGAGGTCGAAGGCAAGCCGGTCGGCGACCCCGCCTCCATGCTGAACCTCATCGCGGCGCTCGCGCCGGGCAGCAGCGCGAAGCTGAAGCTCAAGCGCCAGAACCAGGACGTGGACGCCACCGTCTCGGTCGGCCGGCGCCCGAAGCCGCAGGAACGCCCCGAGTAGCTATTTCTGCAGGAAGGCGCGGATCGCGTCTCCCGCCTTGGCGATCAGCAGAACCCCGTCGAGGTGCCCGCCGTCGGCGTCGATCTCGAATTCCTCCACGTGGTTCCCCTGCGAGCGCAGCGTCGCGGCCATCTTGCGCGCGAAGTCCGGATAGAGCAGCAGGTCCGACTTCGCGACGATCGAGAGCACCCGCGCCTTGATGCGCTTGGCGTCGTCGATCTGGTAGAGCTGGTTGGCGCGCACCAGGTAGAGGAACGAGTTGGCGTCCGAGCCGGCGGCGCGCGCGGCGGAGACCTTGTCGATGGTGTCCTCGATCGCGTAGCGGTTGCCCCAGTCCTGCAGCGGGCTTTTGTCGGCCGCCGCCCATTTGCGGCCGAAGGTCTTGTCGGCCCAGCCGTAGTGACGGGCATTCAGCGTCACGAGCTTGAGCGCATCGGCGAGGCCCTGGGTCGGCTCTTCGCGACCGTAGTAGTCACCGCCATTCCATTTCGGGTCGGCGACGATCGGCGCCGCCCAGGTATTGAGCATCTCGATGAGATAGGGATTCGCTTCGAGCCCGCCGGGGAGGACGGGGATCGCGCGCTCCACCATCTCCGGGTATGCGGCGGCCCATTCCATGGTCTGGAGCGAGCCCATGGAGGCCCCGGTCACGGCGGCGAATCGCTTGATGCCGAGCGCGTCCGCCAGCGCCTTCTGCACCCGCACGAAATCGCGCATGGTGACGATCGGAAAGCTCATGCCGTAGGGCTTGCCGCTCGCCGGGTTCAGGCTCGCCGGGCCGGTCGTGGTGGTGCCCGGGTCCTTGACGTTCAGGTTGACGAGCGTATCGGCGCTCAGGACGAAGTACTTGTCCGTATCGAAGGGCTTGCCGGGCCCGATCACGCTGTCCCAGTAGCCGGGTGCCTTGTCCTCCGGCTTGTACCTGCCGGCCGCGTGCGAATTGCCGGAGAAGAAGTGCGCGACGAAGATGGCGTTGTCGCCGGCGGCGTTGAGCTTGCCGTAGCTTTCGTAGCCGACGCGCACGTCGCGGATCGTCCTGCCGCCGACGGTGGCGTACTCCGGCAGCGTGAAGACCTTCTTCTCGGTCAGGAGCTGCGCGAGCGCATTCCCGGCGAACAGCAGCGCCGCGAGCGCGGCGGCGACGACTTTCAGGACCATGGGCCTCCTCCCTTTGACGGAGGCCACGATAGCGCCCGCCTACGAGTCGGTCAACGGCTGCGCCTCCGGCTTCGGCCGGCTCGCGAAGCGGCCGAGGATGAGGCCCGCCTCGTAGAGCAGGCACATCGGAATGGCCAGCATGAACTGCGAAACGACGTCGGGCGGCGTGACCACCGCCGCGACGATGAAGGCCCCGACGATCACGTACGGGCGCGCATCGCGCAGCTTCTCGACGCTCACGAGGCCCATGCGCACGAGCAGGATGACGACGATCGGGATCTCGAAGGTCACGCCGAAAGCGATGAACATCGTGATGACGAAGCTGAAATACGCCTCGATGTCGGGCGCGGGCGTGATCGATTTGGGCGCGAAGCTGTGGATGAAGGCGAATACGCGCCCGAACACGAAGTAGTAGCAGAACGCGACGCCGAGGAGGAAGAGCACGGTGCTGCCGACGACGAGCGGCAGCGCGAGCTTCTTCTCGTGCTCGTAGAGCCCCGGCGCGACGAACGCCCACGCCTGGTAGAGGACATAGGGCAGCGCGGCGAGGAAGGCGACGAGCGCGGTGACCTTGACGGGCACCATGAAGGGGGTGATGACGCCGGTGGCGATCATCTTCGCGCCTTCAGGCAATGCCGACATCAGCGGCAGGGCGAGAAAGTCGTAGATCGGGCCCGAGCCGGGGTAGAAGAAGAAGATCACGAACAGGATGAGGACCGCCGCCGTCGCGCGGATGAGCCGCTCGCGCAGCTCGATCAGGTGCGACAGGAAGCTCTCCTGGTCGCTCATTTCTCGCCCGGCTTTGCTTCAACGGCCGCCTGGACCGACTTGTTGAGATCGTCGGCCGCCGTGCTCAGCTCGCCCTGCGTCTTGGCCATCTCCGCGCTCACCGAGGTCTCGATGTCGGTCGCGGCCTTGTGCACCTCGTCGCGCATCTTGCGCAGCTCGTCGAGCTCGATCTCGCGGTTGATGTCGGCCTTGACGTCGTTGACATAGCGCTGCAGCCGGCCGGCGAGGTGGCCGAGCGTGCGCGCGACGCGCGGCAGGCGCTCCGGGCCGATGACGACCAGCGCCACCAGGCCGATCACTACGAGCTCCGAAAATCCGATGTCGAACATGGCTGGAGAACAAAAAGGCGCCGCCGGGGCGCCTTTGAAGCGAGGCCGCGCCTTGTGCTCGGCGCTAGGCCTTGTGCTCGGAGCGCTCGCGGACCTCGCCTTCGACGGTCTTGCCCGTCACCTGCGGCGCGGGCTCCGCCTTCTCGCCGCCGTCGCGCATGCCTTCCTTGAACCCGCGCACCGCGCCGCCGAGATCCGCGCCCATGTTGCGCAGCTTCTTCGTGCCGAAAATCAGCATCACGATCAGCAGGACGATCAGCCAGTGCCAGATGCTGAACGAACCCATAGCGTCTCCTTCCTATTTCCGTCTCTGGAGCATGGGACCTAGCGGTTCCGCGCCGCCCAGGACATGCATATGGACATGATACACCTCCTGATGCCCCACGCGCCCGGTGTTGACGATGCTGCGGAAGCCGTCGGACGCGCCCGCCTCGCGCGCGAGACGGCCCGCGAGCGCGAGCATCTTGCCGAGCGCGCGCTCGTGCTCGGGCTGCGCGTCGTAGAGGGTGGCGACATGCGCCTTCGGCACGAGCAGGAAATGGACCGGCGCCTGCGGGTGGATGTCGTGGAACGCCATCACGTCGGCGTCCTGGAACAGCATCTTCGCGGGAATCTCGCCGCGCGCGATCTTGCAGAAGATGCAATTCGGATCGGTCATTTCTTCCCTTATTTCTTCCTGAGCGCCTTCTCATCGAGTCCCGAGATCCCCTCGCGGCGGTGCATCTCCGCGAGCACGTCCGCCGGGCCCAGGCCATGGCGCGCGAGCACGATCATGCAGTGGAACCACAGGTCGGTGACCTCGCGCACGAGGTGCAGGCGGTCGCCGCTCTTCGCCGCAAGCACGGTCTCGGTGGCTTCCTCTCCGATTTTCTTCAGCATGGCGTCGTCACCCTGCGAGAACAGCTTGGCGACGTAGGACGTGGCCGGGTCGCCGCCCTTGCGCTCCTCGATCGACGCGGCGATGCGCTCCAGCACTTCGTAGATCTGCGGTTTCATTTTTTGTAGAGCTCGGCGGGATCCTTCAGCACCGGATCCACGCCCACCCATCTCCCGTTCTCGAGTTTGCGGTAGAAGCAGCTCTCGCGCCCGGTATGGCAGGCGATGCCGCCCGCCTGCTCCACTCTGAGCAGGACCGCGTCGCTGTCGCAATCGAGCCGCACCTCCACGACCTTCTGCACGTTGCCCGACTCCTCGCCCTTGCGCCAGAGCTTGCTGCGCGAGCGCGACCAGTACACCGCGCGCCCTTCCGCCACCGTGCGCTCGAGCGCCTCGCGGTTCATCCACGCGAGCGTCAGCACGCGCCCGCTCGCCGCGTCCTGCGCGATCACCGGGACGAGGCCGGCCTGGTCGAAGGGCACTTCGTCGATCCAGCTCGTGGGCGTGGATGAGACCGTCAAAGCCGTACCTCGATGCCGCGGGTCTTCATGTGCTCCTTCGCCTGGCGCACGGTGAAGTCGCCGAAGTGGAATACGCTCGCCGCCAGCACCGCGTCGGCGCCGCCCTCCACCACGCCCTGTGCAAGGTGCTCCATGCTGCCGACGCCGCCGGAGGCGATGACCGGCACGCCGACCGCGTCCGACACCGCGCGCGTGAGCCCGAGATCGAAGCCGTCGCGCGTGCCGTCGCGGTCCATGCTGGTCAGCAGGATCTCGCCCGCGCCCGCATTCTGCATCGTTTTCGCCCATTCGACGGCGTCGAGCCCGGTCGGCCTGCGCCCGCCGTGCGTGAAGACCTCCCAGTGTCCGCCGGCGCTCTTCTTCGCGTCGATCGCCACGACGATGCACTGGCAGCCGACGATGCCCGAAGCCTCGCGCACGAGCTCCGGATTCTGCACCGCGGCGGTGTTGATCGAGACCTTGTCGGCGCCCGCGTTGAGCAGCCGCCGCACGTCCTCGACCCGGCGCACGCCGCCGCCGACGGTGAGCGGGATGAAGACCTTGGAGGCCACGGACTCGATCACGTGGAGCAGGATCTCACGCTCATCGGAGCTCGCGGTGATGTCCAGGAAGCAGACCTCGTCGGCGCCCTGCTCGTCATAGCGCGCGGCGATCTCGACCGGGTCGCCGGCATCGCGCAAGCCGACGAAGTTCACGCCCTTCACGACCCGCCCCGCGGTGACGTCGAGGCAGGGAATGACCCGCTTAGCGAGTCCCATCCCGCGCCTTCCTTTTGGCGAGCGTCACGCTCAGGACTTCTTGGTCGCCTGGTCGGCGGCCGCCTGGGCTTTCTTCAGGTCGAGCTTGCCCTCGTAGAGCGCGCGCCCCGCGATCGCGCCGATCACGCCTTCGGGCACGAGCTTCTCGCAGACCAGGCGCACGTCCTCGACGCTGTTCAGGCCGCCGGAGGCGATGATCGGCGTCTTGATCGCCTGCGCGAGCCGCAGCGTCGCCTCGACGTTGATGCCGCCCATCATGCCGTCGCGGCCGATGTCGGTGTAGACGAGCGCCTCGACGCCGTACTCCTCGTACTTCTTCGCGAGATCGACCACGTCGTGCCCCGTCATCTTCGACCAGCCCTCCACCGCCACCTTGCCCTCCTTCGCGTCGAGCCCGGCGATGACGTGGCCCGGAAACGCGTAGCACGCGTCGGAGAGGAATCCCGGGTTCTTCACCGCTGCGGTGCCGATGACGACCCAGGTGACGCCGGCGTCGAGGTAGCTCTCGATCGTGTCGAGATCGCGGATGCCGCCGCCGAGCTCGATCGGCAGCGGCTCGCCTACCGCCTTGATGATGTCGCGGATCACTTTCTCGTTCTTGGGCCGGCCGGCGATCGCGCCGTTCAGGTCGACGATGTGCAGGCGCTTCGCGCCCTGCGCGAGCCAATGTTTCGCCATCGCCACCGGGTCTTCGGAGAACACCGTGGCGGAGTCCATCCGCCCCTGCTGCAGCCGCACGCAGCGTCCGTCCTTCAAGTCGATCGCGGGAATGATCAGCACGGACGGAGGTAAATCAGGGACGCCAGCGCACGAAGTTGGAGAGAAGTTGCAGGCCGGCGGACTGGCTTTTTTCCGGGTGGAACTGGACGGCAAAAATGTTATCGCGGGCCACCGCGCAGGTAAAGGGCATCCCGTAGACGCAGGTGCCGGCGGTGAGCGCGCGATCCGCGGGCGCGGGAAAGTAGCTGTGCACGAAATAGAACCGGCTGCGGTCGCCGATTCCGGCCCACAGCGGATGCGCCTTCTCCTGGATCACCTCGTTCCATCCCATGTGCGGGATCTTGAGGCCGCTCATCTCGGCCGATCGGGAGAAGCGCGGCACGCGCCCCGGCAGCACGCCGAGCCCCGGGGTGTCGCCTTCCTCCGCCCGCTCGAAGAGCATCTGCAGGCCGATGCAGATGCCGAGGAAGGGCTTGTCGCGCGCCGCGCCCACGACGGCGTCGCGCGCGCCGCTCTCCGCGAGCTGGCGCATGCAGTCGGGCATCGCGCCCTGGCCCGGGACGACGACCTTGTCGGCCGCGCGGATCCCGCCGGGATCGGCCGTCACGAGGATGCTCGCGCCGGGCGCGACGTGCTCGAGGGCCTTCGACACCGAGCGCAGATTGCCCATGCCGTAATCCACTACGGCAATCTTCAGAGCGAGCCTTTCGTCGACGGGATGCTGCCGCCGGCGCGCGGGTCGGGTTCGGCGGCCACGCGCAGGGCGCGCGCGAACGCCTTGAACATCGTCTCGCACTGGTGATGCGCGTTGTCGCCGCGCAGGTTGTCGATGTGCAGCGTCACCTGGGCATGGTTGACGAAGCCCTGGAAGAACTCGTGCACGAGATCCACGTCGAACTCGCCGATCAGCGCGCGCGTGAACTTCACGTGGTATTCGAGCCCCGGGCGCCCCGAGAAGTCGATCACCACGCGCGACAGCGCCTCGTCGAGCGGCACGTAGGCGTGGCCGAAACGCCGCACGCCCGCCTTGTCGCCGATTGCGCGCGCGATCGCCTGGCCGAGCGTGATGCCGATGTCCTCCACCGTGTGGTGGGCGTCGATGTGCAGGTCGCCCTTGGCCTCGATCTCGAGGTCGAGCATTCCGTGGCGCGCGACCTGGTCGAGCATGTGCTCGAGGAACGGCAGCCCGGTGGAGAGCCTGGCCGCGCCGCGGCCGTCCAGGTTGAGCTTCACCCGGATGCTGGTCTCCTTGGTGTTGCGGGTGACTTCGGCGGTCCTCATTTCTGCAGGCACTCTCGCAGCGCGTCGAGCAGTATACGGTTTTCTTCCGGCGTGCCGACGGTCACGCGCAGGCACTCGCGCGTGGCCGGGGAATTCAAGTTCTTCACCAGCACCTTGCGCGCGAGGAGCGCGGCGTGCACGCGGTCGGCGCCGGGCACGCGCGCCAGGATGAAGTTCGCCTCCGACGGAAAGACGTGCACGCCGGGCAGCGCCGCCAGGGCCCGCGCCAGCCGGCCGCGCTCTTCGCGGATGCGCGCCGCCTGCTCCTCGAGCACCTCGAGCCGCTCGAGGAGGAAGCACGCCGCCGTTTGCGTGAGCACGTTCACGTTGTAGGGCGAGCGCACCTTGTTCAGCTGCTCGATCCAGGCCGGGCTGCCGGCGAGGTAGCCCAGGCGGATGCCGGCGAGGCCGAGCTTCGACACCGTGCGCAGCACGAGCAGGTTGGGAAACTCCGCCAGCCGGTGCATGAAGCTCTTCCCGGCGAAAGCGTGGTATGCCTCGTCGAGCACGACCGCCCCGGGCGCGGCGCGGACCACCGCCGCCACGTCCTCTTCCGGATAGAGCACGCCGCTCGGGTTGTTGGGATAGGCGATGAAGACCAGCGCCGGCCGCTCGGCGCTCATGCGCGCGATGAACGCCCGGGCGTCGAAGGAAAAGTCCTCGCGCAGCGGGACAGCATGCACCTTCATGCCGGCGAGCGTGCCGTACATCGAGTACATCACGAAGGTCGGCGCCGGAAACATCATCGCCGCGCCCGGGCGCGCCAGCGCGAGAACGGCGATCTGCAGCAGCTCGTCCGAGCCGTTGCCGAGCATGACCTCGAAGCCGGCGGGAACCTTCATCTTGCGCCGCAGGAGCTCGCGCAGCTTCGCGCCGCTCGGATCCGGATAGCGGTTGAGCTCGACGCGCGAGAGCGCCTCGGCGAGCTCGCGGCGCAGCGTCTCGGGCAACGGGTAGGGATTCTCCATTGCGTCGAGCTTCACCATGCCTTCCGCGGGCGGCACGTGGTAGGCGGAGAGCGCCAGAACCTCCGGACGGACGAGCTCGGCGGGATTCACTCGAATCTCGCCGCGGCGGAGCGCGCGTGCGCGGTCAGCCCTTCGCCCTCGGCGAGGGTGACCGCGATGCGCCCGAGGCGCGCGGCCGCCTCGGGCGAGACGCCGACCAGGCTGGTGCGCTTCTGGAAATCGTAGACCCCGAGGGGCGAGGAGAAGCGCGCGCTGCCCGCGGTCGGCAGGACGTGATTCGGGCCGGCGCAATAGTCCCCGATCGCCTCCGAGCTCCAGCGGCCGAGGAAGATGGCGCCCGCATTGCGCAGCCGCGGCAGCAGGGCCTCCGGGTCCTCGACGGAAAGCTCGAGGTGCTCGGGCGCGATGCGGTTGGCGAGCGCGCACGCCTCCTCCAGGTTGCGCGTGCGGACGAGCGCCGCCCGGCCTTCGAGCGCCGCGGCGATGACCGCTCGCCGCGCCATGCCCGGCAGCGCGGCCTGCATCTCGCGCGCGACCTCGTCCAGGTGCGCGCCGTCCGGCGAAAGCAGGATCGCCTGGGCGGACTCGTCGTGCTCGGCCTGCGAGAAGAGATCGAGCGCCACCCACTTTGCCGGCGTGCGGCCGTCGCAGATCACCAGGATCTCCGAGGGCCCGGCGATCATGTCGATGCCGACCTCGCCGAAGACCTGACGCTTCGCCTCGGCGACGTACGCGTTGCCGGGACCCACGATCTTGTCCACGCGGGCCAGGCTCTCGGTCCCGTAGGCGAGCGCGCCGATGGCATGGGCGCCGCCGATGCCGATGACGCGCTCGACGCCGGCGAGCGCCGCCGCCGCCAGGACGAGCGGCGCCGGGCGCGGGCACACCATGACCAGCTCGCGCACGCCGGCGACCCGCGCCGGAATCGCGTTCATGAGCACGGAGGAGGGATAAGCCGCCTTGCCCCCCGGCACGTACAGGCCGACGCGCTCGAGCGGCGTCACGCGCTGGCCGAGCTTCACCCCCTGCTCGTCGCGGTATTCCCACGATTGCTGCAGCTGCCGCTCGTGGAAGCTGCGGATGCGCGCGGCCGCCGCCTGCAGCGCCTCGCGCTCCGGCGCCGGCACGCGCCCCGGGGCCGCCTCGAGCTCGGCGGCCGGGACCTGCAGCGCCGAAAGCGCGGCCGCGCTCGCGCCGTCGAAGCGCGCCGCGTATTCCAGCACCGCCCGGTCGCCGCGCGCGCGCACGTCGGCAAGGATCCTTCTCACCGCGTCCTGGACGCCGCTTTCCTGCCCGGCGTCGCGCCGCAGCAGCTCGGCGAGATCGGCCTCGAAGCGGGGCGACGCCGTATCGAGGCGGCGCAGCTTCACGCCCGCACCGCCTGCGCGAATGCCCGGATGAGCGGCTGCAGGGCGGCGCGCCGCGTCTTGAGCGCCGCCTGGTTCACGATGAGCCGCGCCGATACCGGCATGATCTCCTCGACCTCGACGAGGTCGTTCTCGCGCAGCGTGCGGCCGCTCGACACGAGGTCCACGATCGCATCGGCGAGGCCGACGATCGGCGCGAGCTCCATCGAGCCGTACAGCCGGATCAGGTCGACGTGCACGCCCTTGGCGGCGAAGTGCTCGCGTGCGGTCCTCACGTATTTGGTCGCGACGCGCAGGCGCGCGCCTTGGCGCACCGCGGCCGCGTAGTCGAAGCCCTTCTTCACCGCCACCATCATCCGGCAGGTCGCGATGCGCAGGTCGAGCGGCTGGTAGAGGCCCTCGCCGCCATGCTCGACGAGCACGTCCAGCCCGGCGATGCCGAGGTCGGCCCCGCCATGCTCGACGTAGGTCGGAGTATCGGAGGCGCGCACGATGATGAGCCGCACGTCGCGCCGGTTGGTGGCGAGCACGAGCTTGCGCGCGCGCTCGGGATCCGAGCGCGCGCGAATCCCGGCGCGCGCGAGCAGCGGCGCCGTCTCATCGAAAATGCGCCCCTTGGAAAGCGCGATGCTGATCTCGGGCATGGCGAATGAAAAAGGCCCGCCCCTTCTTCCGAGGCGAGCCTAAAGCACTGAATCTTACCGTATTTTTTCCGCCTTAGGAACGAAGGCGCTCGACTCGCGCGCCGAGCGCGGCGAGCTTCTTCTCCAGGGCTTCGTAGCCGCGGTCGAGGTGGTAGATGCGCTCGATGGTCGTCACGCCATCGGCCACGAGCCCGGCGATCACCAGGCCGGCCGAGGCGCGCAGGTCGGTCGCCATGACGCTCGCGCCTTGCAGGCGCTCCACGCCCTTCACGACCGCGGTGTTGCCCTGGAGCGAGATGTCGGCGCCCAGGCGCTGCAGCTCGAGGGCGTGCATGAAGCGATTCTCGAAGATGGTCTCGGTAATGAGCGCGGTGCCGCTCGCCACCGTGGCCAGCGCCATGAACTGGGCCTGCATGTCGGTCGGGAAACCCGGGTAAGGCTCGGTCCTCAGGCTGACTGCGCGCGGGCGCTCGCGCATCTCGAGCTCGATCGCGGACTCGCTCGCGCGCACCACCGCGCCGGCCTCGCGCAGCTTCTCGAGCGTGGCATCGAGCGCCTGCAGCGCGGCGCCGACGAGGCGCACTTTGCCGCCCGCGGCTGCGGCCGCGGCAAGATAGGTCCCGGTCTCGATGCGGTCAGGCATGACGGCGTGCCGCGCGCCGCGCAACGTCCCTACGCCCGTGATGCGGACTACCGGCGTCCCGGCACCCTCGATCTTCGCGCCCATCGCCGACAGGCAGCGCGCGAGGTCCACGACCTCGGGCTCGCGCGCCGCGTTCTCGAGGATGGTCTCCCCCTCGGCGAGCGCCGCCGCCATCATCAGGTTTTCCGTCCCCGTGACCGTGACGAGGTCCATGACGATGCGCGCGCCGCGAAGCCGCTCCGCCACGGCATTCATGTAGCCGTGCTCGACGGTGATGGTCGCGCCCATGGCCTGCAGGCCCTTTACGTGCTGGTCCACCGGGCGCAGGCCGATGGCGCAGCCGCCCGGCAGCGAGACCCGCGCGCGCCCGCAGCGCGCGAGAAGCGGGCCGAGGACCAGCACCGAGGCGCGCATGGTCTTCACCAGCTCGTAGGGTGCGGAGGGATCCGTAACGCGGCGCGCCGCGAGGCGCATTTGCTCCTCGCCCGCGCGCTCCACTTCCACGCCCATCTGCGCGAGGAGCTTCGCCATGGTGGACACATCCACGAGACGCGGCACCCGCGTGAGCTCGAGCGGCTCGCCGCTGAGAAGCGCGGCGCACATGATGGGCAGGGCGGCATTCTTGGCCCCGGAGATGCGCACCTCGCCTTCCAGCGGCCGGCCGCCCTCGATGCGCAGCCTATCCACCGCCGCGCCACTCCTCCGGCGTGAGGGTGCGCATGGAGAGCGCGTGGATTTCCTCGCGCATGCGCTCGCCCAGCGCGCCGTAGACCAGCTGGTGGCGCTGCACGCGGCTCTTTCCGGCGAAGCCGCCCGAGACGACGAGCGCCTGGAAGTGCTGGCCATCGCCCACCACCTCGACGTGCTCGCAGGCGAGGCCGGCCTCGATGCCGTTCTTGATGCTTTCCGCGGTGACCATCTCAATGCCTCAGCTTGTAGCCCGCCTTGAGCAGCGCCAGGGAGACGAAAGATACGACAAACAGGCTCGCCGCCACCACCGCCGCGCTGAGGCCCGGCGCGACGTCGGAAACGCCGAAGAACCCGTAGCGGAATCCGTCGATCATGTAGAAGAAGGGGTTCGCGTGCGACAGGCGCCGCCAGAAATCGGGCAGCGAGTGGATGGAATAGAACACGCCCGAGAGCATGCTCGCGGGCAGGATGACGAAGTTCTGGAACAGCGCGAGCTGGTCGATTTTCTCGGCCCACATGCCGGCGAGGAGCCCGAGCACCCCGAGCAGGCCTGCGCCCAGCAGCGCGAAGGCGAGCGCCCAGGCCGGCGCGGCGAGGCGCAAGTCGACGAAGGCGACGCTCACGGCGAGCACGCCCGCGCCCACCAGCGCGCCGCGCGCCGCCGCGGCAAGGACATAGGCGGCGAAGAACTCGGCGTACGAGATCGGCGCGAGCAGGATGAAGACGAGGTTGCCGCTCATCTTCGACTGGATCAGGCTGGAGGAGCTGTTCGCGAAAGCGTTCTGCAGCAGGCTCATCATCACGAGGCCGGGAACGAGGAACGAGGTGTACGGCACGCCGGGGAACGCCTGGGCGCGCCCTTCGAGGGCGTGGCCGAAGATGACGAGGTAGAGCACCGCGGTGAGCACCGGCGCCGCGATCGTCTGCACGCTCACCTTCCAGAAGCGCAGGAGCTCCTTCGCCAGCAGCGCCCGGAAGCCGCTCACCGCTCGCCGCCCGTCAGGCGCAGGAAGGCCTCCTCGAGGTCCGGGGGCTGCACGTCGAGGTCGGCGATCGCGACGCCCGCCTCGCGCAGCTCGGCGAGCACGCGCTCCAGCGTGAGCACGCTCGGCAGGCGCAACGTGTACGAGTTGCCGTCGCGCTCCACGAGCGCAGCGGAGAGCTTCGCGGGCAGCTCGGCCGGCGTGGTGAGACGAAGCTGCAGCCCGGAGAACTTGGCGAGCAGGTTGCGTGTCGTATCGAGGGCGGCGATGCGCCCCGCCTTCAGCATGGCGATGCGGTTGCAGTGCCGCTCGGCCTCCTCCAGATAGTGCGTCGTCAGGAGGATCGTGTGCCCGTCGCGGTTCAGCCGCTCGACGAACTGCCACAGCCCGTGCCGCAGCTCGACGTCGACGCCGGCAGTCGGCTCGTCGAGCACGATGACCGGCGGCTTGTGCACGAGCGCCTGCGCGATCAGCACGCGCCGCTTCATGCCGCCCGAGAGCGCCCGCATGTTGGCGTCGGCCTTCGGCGCGAGGTCGAGGTGGTGCATCACCTCGTCGATCCACGGATCGGCGGCGCGCACGCCGAAGTAGCCGGCCTGCAGGCGCAAGGTCTCGCGCACCGTGAAGAACGGATCGAAGACGAGCTCCTGCGGCACGACGCCGAGCAGGCGCCGCGCCCTGCGGTACTCGCGCGAAACGTCCGCGCCGAGGACCGCCGCCCGCCCGGCATCCGGGCGCACGAGCCCGGCGATCACGTTGATGAGCGTGGTCTTGCCCGCGCCGTTCGGCCCGAGCAGGGCGAAGAACTCGCCCTGCTCGATCGCGAGGCTCACGCCCGAGAGCGCGGCGAGAGCGCCGTAGCGCTTCTCGACGCCGGTGACTTCGAGCGCCTTCAGCGTTGCGCGGGCCCGGCGGGGAGCAGATCCTCCACGCCGTAGAGGTGCGCGATGGTGCGCAAGGCCTCGGGAAGGTTGGCGAAGGCGAGCGCCTTGCCGCCGGCCTTGGCCTCGCGCAGCCACGCGAGCAAAAGCGCGAGGAGCGACGAATCGAGCTCGGACACCTCGCCCACGTCCACGGTGCTCACGCCCTCGCTGAGGTGGCGGCTGCCCTCCGCCATGATGTCGGCGACGTTGGCGAGGGTCACCGGCCCGCTCACGATGATGCGTGCGCCTTCGCGGCGGATCATTTTTTAGCCGCGCCGGCGGCGCTGTCGAGCGAGTGGTTCTTGCTCTGCAGGTTCTTGATGAGCCCGTCGATGCCGCTCTCGCGCACGATGTTGGTGAACTCGGTGCGGTAGTTGGCGACGAGGCTGACGCCGCCGACCATGACGTCGTAGACCTTCCAGCCGGCCGCGGTCTTCTCCATGCTGTAGTCGATCGCCACGGGCTGGGCGCCCGGCTGCAGGACGCGCACGTTCACCGTCACGTCCGTGTCCGTGGGCTTGGCGCGCAGCGGGCGGAAGTCGAACTTCTGCGTGCTGTAGGCCGACAGCGCGCTCGCGTACGTGCGCACCAGCAGCGTCTTGAATTCCTCGGTGAGGCGCTTCTTCTGCTCGGGAGTCGCCTTGTTCCAGTTCTGGCCGGTGGCGAGGGCGGTCATCGAGGCGAAGTCGAAGTGCGGCAGGACCTTGGCGTCGATCAGCTGGATCAGCTTCGCGCGGCTGCCCGACTGGATCTCCTTGTCCTTGGTGATGAGATCCACGACCTCGAGCGTGACGTTCTTGACCAGCACGTCGGGCGCGCCGGCATCCTGGGCGCGCGCCGGGCCGAGCACGAGAAGCAGTCCGAGCAGGCAGAGAAAGCGTCTAGCGGGGATTGGCATCGCCGGAGTCACGGGGTGGATGACCGTCATAGATGAGGCTGCGGCGCCGCTGCAGGTAGGCGTCGCGCTGGAACACGTACTTGTCGAGCGCCGCCTCCTCGAGAATGCGGCTCGCGTCGAGCAGATCGGCGCGGGTGTTCACGCCGCGCAGCACGACCGCGGAATTGCGCACCTCGATGGGCCGGAAGTCGCCGATCGGGTCGGTCCAGATCTCGATGCCCGTGCCCACGGCGTCGCGCAGCGTGCTCGAGCCGAGGATCGGCAGCACGACGTACGGCCCGTCGCCTACCCCCCAGCGGCCGAAGGTCTGGCCGAAGTCCTCGTTGTGCTTCTCCAGGCCGCCGTCGCTCGCGATGTCGTGCAGCCCGAGCAGGCCGAAGGTGCTGTTGAAGGCGAAGCGCGCCCAGTCGGTGACGCCGTCCTCGAACTTGCCCTGCAGCATGTTGTTCAGGCCGATGAACAGATCCGCGATGTTGGAGAAGAAGTTGCGCACGCGGCCGCGCACTTCCTCGGGCAGCGTGTCGCGGTACGCGGTCGCCACGGGGCGCAGGAGCGCGTCGTCGAAGCCTTCGTTGAAGCGGTAGATCGCGCGGTTCGCCGGCTCCCAGGGGTCGCGCGGGTCGGTGTCGCCGTTCGTCGCGCAGCCCGCCGCGGCCGCCAGGGCGAGGACTGCGAGCGCGCGCGCCAATCGGCTCACTTCGCCGCGTCCTTCGGCGCGTCCTTGCCTTCGGCGGCCTTGCTGAAGAGGAACTGGCTGATGAGGTTCTCCAGCACGACGGCGGATTGCGTAAGGCGCAGCCGGTCGCCGCTTTTCAGCATGACGCCGTCGCCGCCCGCCTCGAGGCCGACGTACTGCTCGCCGAGCAGGCCGGAGGTGAGGATTTTCGCGGTGGTGTCCCGCGGAAACTGGTATGCCGCATCCAGATTCATGGCCACGATGGCCTCATAGCTTTCATTGTCGAACCGGATGTCGGCCACCCTGCCCACGACGACCCCGGCGCTCTTGATCGGCGCTCGTACTTTGAGGCCGCCGATGTTAGCAAACTTGGCGTAGACCTGATACGCCTGACTGGTGGAGAAAGACGCGAGGTTCCCCACCTTGAGCGCGAGGAAGAGCAGCGCGGCCAGGCCCGCGGCGACGAAGACGCCGACCCACAGGTCGATGGTAGAGCGGTTCATTTCCCATTCCCTCCGGTAAACATGAGCGCGGTCAGGATGAAGTCGAGCGCGAGGATGGCGAGCGACGACGTGACCACCGTGCGCGTGGTCGCGCGCGAGACGCCTTCTGCGGTCGGCGGCGCATCGTAGCCCTCGAAGACCGAGATCCAGGTCACGGCGATGCCGAACACGACGCTCTTGATGACGCCGTTCAGGATGTCCTCGCGCAGGTCCACGGCGGCCTGCATCTGCGACCAGAACGCGCCGGCATCGACGCCGATCAGCTGCACGCCGATCAGGTAGCCGCCGAAGACGCCCATCGCCGAGAAGAGCGCCGCGAGCAGCGGCATCGAGATGACCCCGCCCCAGAAGCGCGGGGCGACCACGCGCGCGATCGGGTCGACGGCCATCATCTCCATGGCGGAAAGCTGCTCGGTGGTCTTCATCAGGCCGATCTCGGCCGTGATCGCCGAGCCGGCGCGGCTCGCGAAGAGCAGCCCCGCGACCACCGGACCGAGCTCGCGCACGAGCGAGAGCGCGACCAGCACGCCGAGCGACTCGGCGGCGCCGTAGCGCTGCAGCGTCGTGTATCCCTGCAGCGCGAGCACCATGCCGACGAAGAGTCCGGAGACGAGGATGATGATGAGCGAGAGCACGCCGGCGAAATAGATCTCCGCGGTCGTGAGGCGGAAGCGGCGAAACGCCGTGCCGGAGTGCATCACCAGGTAGGCGAGGAAGCGCGCCGCGAAGCCCAGCCGCCACACCGCCGAGGTCACGGTGCCGCCGAGCGCTTCGAGTCGCGCGCGCAGCGCGGCGACGAGGTTGCCGAGGATCATCTCAGGCCGCGAGCTCGAGGTCGGCGCCGTACTGCGGCGCGGGATAGTGGAACGGCACCGGGCCGTCCGGCCGGCCGTTCACGAACTGGTTGACGAAGGGCTCGCCGCTCGCGCGCACCTCCTCGGGCCGGCCCTGCGCGATCACCTTGCCCGCGGCCATGAAATAGACGTAGTCGACGACGCCGAGCGCCTCCTGCACGTCGTGCGTCACGATGATCGAGGTCGCCCCGAGCGAGTCGTTCAGGTTGCGGATGAGGCGCACGATGACGCCGAAGGAGATCGGATCCAGGCCGGTGAAGGGCTCGTCGTACAGGATGAGCTGCGGGTCGAGCGCGATGCAGCGCGCGAGCGCCACGCGCCGCGCCATGCCGCCGGAGAGCTCCGTCGGCATGAGGTGCGCCGCGCCGCGCAGCCCGACCGCCTGCAGCTTCATCATGACGAGGTCGTGCAGCAGCTCCTCGGGAAGGCGCGCGTGCTCGCGCAGCGGGAAGGCGACGTTCTCGTACACCGAGAGGTCGGTGAAGAGCGCGCCGAACTGGAACAGCATGCCCATCCTGCGGCGCATCGCGAAAAGCCCTTCGCGATCGAGCTCGGTGGTCAGGGCCCCGAGCACGCGGGCGCGCCCGGCGCTCGGCCGGTAGGCCGCCGCGATGATCCGCAGCAGCGTCGTCTTGCCGCAGCCCGACTGGCCCATGATGCCCACCACGCTGCCGCGCGGGATGGAAACGCTCACGTCGCGCAGCACCGGCCGGGACGCGTCATACCCGAACGAGACGTGCTCGATTTCGACGATGGGGGATTGCTGCACGGCGTAATATTACCGCGCATGATGCAGGCGACGGCTTCCCCTCCCGCGGTGCGCGTGACCGGATTACGAAAGCGTTACGGCAGGCGCGCCGTGCTGCATGGCGTCGACCTCGAGGTGCCGCCCGGCGAGGCCTTCGGCCTCGTGGGGGCGAACGGCGCCGGCAAGACCACGCTGATCAAGTGCGTGCTCGACCTGTGCGGCTACCAGGCGGGCGAGATCCGGCTCTTCGGCGCCGCCGCCGCCGAGCCGCGCTCGCGCACACGGCTCGCCTACGTCCCCGAGCGCTTTGCGCCACCCCACTACCTGCGCTGCGGGGAGTTCCTCGCGACGATGGTCGAGCTCGCCGGCGGCCGCTACGAGGCGCGACGCGCGCGCGAAATGTTCGAGGCGCTCGAGCTCGACCCGGCCGCGCTCGCGCGTCCGGTGCGCGAGCTCTCCAAGGGCATGACGCAGAAGCTCGGGCTCGCCTGGTGCTTCCTGCTCGAGCGCGAGCTCTATGTTCTCGACGAGCCGATGAGCGGCCTCGACCCCGCGGCGCGTGCCGCCGTGAAGGGGCTGCTGCGCCGGCTGCGCGAGAACGGACGCGCGCTGCTCTTCACCTCGCACGTGCTCGCCGACGTCGAGGAGCTGTGCGGCGCGATGGCGGTCATCGACGACGGGCGCCTCGCGTTCCGCGGCGCGCCGGCGGCGCTGCGCGAGCGCTACGGGCAGGCGAGCCTCGAGCAGGCATTCATGCAGTGCATCCGCGAGGGACGCCGCGATGGCGGCAGCGCAGAGCTCCGCTGAGCGCAAGCCGGCGCTGCTCGTCGTCGACGACGATCCGCTGATCACCGACACGCTCGCCTTCGCGCTCGGCCCGGACTTCGAGATCTACGCCTGCGACTCGCGGCCGCACGCCATCGACCTACTGCGCCAGCTGCCGCAGGCCCCCGATCTCGCGCTCGTCGACCTCGGCCTGCCGCCCACGCCGCACTCGCCGGAGGAGGGATTCCAGCTGATCGCGGATCTGCTGGCGCACTCGCCGGCGATGAAGATCCTCGTCCTCTCGGGGCAGAACGACGCCGCCAATGCGCGCCACGCGCGCGCGCTGGGCGCCTGGGAGTTCATCCCGAAACCGAGCGATCCGGCCGCGCTGAAGCGGGCGCTCGAACGCGCGCGCGGCGCGCCCGCGCCGACGCCCCCGGACGAGGCCGGCGCCCTGGTCGGCAACAGCCCGGCGCTCGCCAAGCTGCGCGAGCAGATCGCGCAGTTCGCCGACTCGCCTTTCCCGGTGCTGATCGAGGGCGAATCGGGCAGCGGCAAGGAGCTCGTGGCGCTCAGCCTGCACCGCAATTCGGGCCGCGCGGCGAAGCCCTTCTTCGCGCTCAACTGCGCCGCGATCGCGCCCACCCTGGTCGAGGCGACGCTCTTCGGCTATGCGAAAGGCGCGTTCACCGGCGCGAGCGCGGCGAAGGCCGGCTACTTCGAGGACGCGCAGGAAGGCACGCTCTTCCTCGACGAGATCGGCGAGCTGCCGCTCGACATGCAGGCGAAGCTGCTGCGCGTGCTCGAGAACGGCGAATTCCAGCGCCTGGGCGAGACGACGGCGCGCACCTCCAGGGCGCGCATCGTGGCGGCGACCAACCGCGACCTGCGCGAGGCGGTGCGCGGCGGGCGCTTCCGCGCCGACCTCTACCACCGCCTGTCCGTGCTCTCGCTCGCCGTGCCGGCGCTGCGCGAGCTCGGCGCGGACAAGCTGCTGCTCCTCGAGCACTTCAGCCGCCGCTACTCGGCGCAGGCGCGCGTCGAGCCGTTCGTCCTCGAGGAGAGCGCCCGCGAGCGCTGGCTGCGCTATCCGTTCCCGGGCAACGTGCGCGAGCTGCGCAACGTCGTCATCCGCCTCACCACCAAGCACGGCGGCCGCCGCGTGTCGGCCGAGGCGCTCGACGCCGAGCTCGACCTGGAAGCGCCTCTGCCCGGCGCCGGCGCCGAGACCGGCGCGATCGTCGAGCAGGCGCTGCGCCTGCTCGAGCACGCCGCCAACTTCAGCCTCGACGAAACCCTGAAGGCCTGGGAGCGCGCCTACATCGAGGCGGCGCTGCGGCTCACGCGCGGCAACGTGAGCCAGGCGGCGAAGCTCCTTGGCATCAACCGCACCACGCTCTACAGTCGCATGAACGCCGACGAGGAGAAATAGCGTGGCGCTGTACCTGGACCACTTCGGGCTGAGCGAGCCGCCCTTCCGCATCACCCCGCACACCGACTTCTTCTTCGACGGTGCCGATCGCGGCGCGACGCTCGAGGCGCTGGTCTACGCCATCCTGCACGACGAGGGGATCGTGAAGGTTTCCGGCGAGGTCGGCAGCGGCAAGACCATGCTCTGCCGCGTGCTCATGGAGCGCCTGCCGTCGCACGTGGAGACCCTCTACCTCGCGACGCCCTCGCTCGCGCGCGAGGAAATCCTGCAGGCGATCGCGGACGAGCTCGGCATGAGCCTGTCGCAGCAGCGCACCGCCGCCGTGCTGCGCGAGCTGCAGGACCATCTCATCCAGCGCTATGCCGACGGCAAGCGGGTGGTCGTCCTGGTCGACGAAGCGCACGCCATGCCGGACGACACGCTCGAGCACGTGCGGCTGCTCTCGAACCTGGAATCCAACCGCCACAAGCTGCTGCAGCTCGTGCTCTTCGGCCAGCCGGAGCTCGACGAGACCCTCGCCAAGCCGAGCCTGCGCCAGCTGCGCGACCGCATCACGCACTCCTTCCGCACCCGGCCGCTCTCGCCGGCGGAAGTCTCGCGCTACGTCTCCTTCCGCATGCGCGCGGCGGGATACCGGGGCCCCGAAGTGTTCAGCCCCCGCGCGCTGGCCGCCATCGCGCGGGCCTCGGGCGGCCTCACGCGCCGGATCAACATCCTCGCGGACAAGGCGCTCCTCGCGGCGTTCACGGAGAACACGCACGGCGCGACCGAGCGGCACGTGCGCGCGGCGGTAAAGGATTCCGCGTTTGCCGAGATCCCCGGCACACGGCGCCTTTTTGCCCGCTATGCCGGCGCAGCGCTTGCCGCCGGCATCGCGCTTGGTGTGGGCATCGCCCTCGCGTTGCCCTGGCTGCTCTCTGCGGGCGACAAGCCGCCGGCGAAGGTCGAGCCCTCCCAGCCCCCGGCAGCGAGCGCGCCGCCTTCCGCGCCGGCCGCGGCGCCGGTGGCGCCCGTAGCGCTCGCCGCCGCGGCCGCGACCCCCGCTGCCGCGACCCCCGCTGCGGCCCCCGCTGCGCAACCCGAGGTCGCGGCGGCGCCACCCCTTCTTTCCCCGCTCCAGATACGACGGCTCAGCGCCTACTCGCCCGGCAAGCAGCGGCTCCTCGCCGATCGCCTGGCCGCCACCCGGGACCTGCTCGAGCACTCGCCCGACGGGCGCTACACGATCGAGCTCTTCATGACCGACAATCCGGACGCCGCGCGGATGGAGCGCTTCCTCGTGCGCGCGCGCGAGTGGGTGCCGCTCGAGCAGGTGTACGTCATCCCGGTGCGCGGCGGCCGCCGCCAGCGCCTGCAGGTCGTGTTCGGCGATTACGCGTCTCGCGCCGAGGCCGAAGAGGCCTCCCGCCACCTGCCGCCGCGCTATCAGGCGGCTTTCCAGACCGTGCCGCTCAGCTTTTCCGAAGTTCGCGGTCAAATTTAGCAAGAAGCGGAAACTTCCGGCCTGACAAGCGGTTAGCGGACTTTCTTCAGGCGAGCCTGTGCTATCCTTGCCGCGGGAGGGAGTTTGCGGGGGCAATTGAGCTCAAAGAGGTGCATTGCCGCTGTCGTCGCTGCACTGGCCGCCGGATGCGGCCAGGTCCCTGTCGTTCCCAGCCCGACGCATATCAGCGGCGAGGAGACCCGGCCCGCGGGCGCGATCCCGCCGCCGGTGCAAGTCGCTCCGGTCCTGCCCAAGCCGCAGCCGGCGCCGCGCCCCGAGACCTACAGCGTCGTCGTCAACCGCGTCCCGGCGCAGGAGCTTCTCTTCGCGCTCGCGCGCGACGCGAAGCTGCAGATCGACATCGACCCCGGGCTCACCGGCACGGTGACGCTGAACGCGATCGACCAGACGCTGCCGCAGCTGCTGGCGCGCATCGCGCGGCAGATCGACATGCGCTACGACATCGACGGCCAGACGCTCGTCGTGCAGCGCGACACGCCGTTCCTGCGCGTCTATCGCATCGACTACGTGAACCTCGCGCGTGACGTGCGCAACGTCGCAAGCCTCTCCACGCAGATCACGAGCAGCTCCTCGGCTTCCGGCGGCACGGGAGGCGGCGGCGGAAGCCAGAACAATTCGCTCTCCACCATCAATTCGGTCTCGGCCAACAAGTTCTGGGACACGCTGGTCGCCAACATCAAGGACATCCTGCGCGAGACGGACAAGGTCCTGCCCCTGGGCGCGGCGGCGCAGCCCGCGGCGCTCTCGACCACGGCGCCGGCCGCGCCGGTCCAGCCGGCCGCGCCGGGCGGGGCCCCGGCCGCCGCGCCGGCGTCCGTGGCCGCCCCCCCGACCGCCGAGTTCCGCGAAGCGGCCTCCGTCATCGCCAATGCCGAAACCGGCATCCTCAACATCCGCGCCACCGGACGCCAGCACGAGAAGATCCAGGAGTTCCTGGACGAGGTCATGGCGAGCGCGAAGCGCCAGGTGCTGATCGAGGCGACCGTCGCCGAAGTGCAGCTGAACAACCAGTACCAGCGCGGCATCGACTGGCAGCGGCTGAGAAACGGCGCTGCCACGTTCGGCACGCAGGCGTTCGGCACTGGCGGCAACGGCTTCGACTTCAACCAGTCCTCCGCGAACACCCCGGCCGGCATCAACACCAACGCGTTCGTCCTCGGCGGCAGGTCGGGCAGCGTGGCCTTCGCGATGCGGCTCCTCGAGTCCTTCGGCGACGTGCGCGTGCTGTCCAGCCCGAAGATCAGCGTGCTGAACAACCAGACCGCGATCCTCAAGGTGGTCGACAACCTGGTGTACTTCACCATCCAGGCGCAGACCACCACCAGCCAGACCACGGCGCTCACCACGTTCACGACGACGGTCAACTCGGTGCCGGTGGGCTTCATCATGAGCGTCGTGCCGCAGATCAGCGAGAGCGACTCGGTGGTGCTCAACCTGCGGCCGACCATCTCGCGGCAGATCGGCAACGTGGCCGATCCGAATCCGAGCCTCGCGCAGGCCGGCGTCGCGAGCCTGATCCCGGTGATCCAGACGCGCGAGATGGAATCCGTGCTGCGTGTGCAGAGCGGGCAGATCGCCGTGCTGGGCGGGTTGATGCAGGATTCAAACTCGAAGATCGAGGACACCATCCCCGGCATCAACCAGATCCCGGGCCTCGGCCAGCTGCTCGAGCAGCGCAAGGACCAGAACCAGAAGACCGAGCTCGTGATCTTCATGCGTCCGATCGTGATCCGCGAGCCGAGCCTCGATGCCGACTTCAGCAGCCTGCGCGGCCTGCTGCCCGGCGCGGACTATTTCTCCAAGCCCAACCCGAGCAGGCCGGCGGCCGGGGTGGACCGCAGCGCGCGATGAGCCTGCTTCTCGAGGCGCTCAAGAAGGCCGAGAAAGCGAAGGAGGAGGCGCAGCGCCGCGCGCGCGGCGAGGCGCCCGCGGGCGGAGCGCCGCTGCGCCTCGAGGGCGAGGCGGCACCCGCAGCGGCCGAGGAGGCGCCGCGCGTCATGACGCGCGACGAGCTGCCGAAAATCTCCCAGCCGCTCGAGATCGTGAGCGAAGACCTCGCGCCCGCGCCGCGTGCGGCGCAGGGACCGGCCGCGTCGGGCGGTCCGTCGTCGAAGCCGCAGCCGGCGCGCGAGGCGAGCCCGGCAAGCGACCGGGCCGCGGCAAAGAAGGTGTTCGAGGCCAAGTTCAAGGAGCCCAACCCTCGCCTGCCCTTCTACATCACGGTGGGCGTGCTCGGCGCGTTCGCGGTCGGCACGGTCGTGTACTTCTGGTACCAGCTGCGGCCGCCGCCGGCCCTGGTGAACTCGAGCCCGCGGCCGCAGGGCAACGAAGGGCCTGCGCCGGCGCAGGCCGCAGCGCCGGCGGCCGCACCCAGCGCGCCGGCTCCTTCGGCGAATGCCATTCCCGGGTTGCCGCAGCAGGCAAGCGGCGCCATCACGCCTTCGGTTGCGGCCGCACCCGCTGCGGCGACTCCGGCTGCGCCCGAGGCGCGCCCCACTGCGGCTGCGCCCGCGGCTCCGCGCCTCAAGCCCGCGCCGCTTGCGGAGCCACGCCGCGAAGAGCGCACGCCGGAAGTGACCGTCACGCGCCCGGCGCCCCAGCAGGTGGCCCCGCACGTGAGCAGCGGCTATGCCGCCTATGGCGCCGGAAACCTCGCCGTCGCGCGCGAGGAGTACCAGCAGGCGCTGCGCGAAGAGCCCGCCAACCGCGATGCGCTGCTCGGGCTCGCGGCGGTCGAGCTGCGCAGCGGCCATCCCGAAGCGGCCGAGGCCGCGTACCTGCGCGTGCTGCAGATCGATCCGCGCGACCCGCATGCGGCCGCGGCCCTCATCTCGCTGCGCGGCCGCGCCGACCCGGTGGCGGCGGAGACCCGCATCAAGGGGCTGCTGGCCTCCGAGCCCGGCGCGCACGAGCTCTATTTCGCGCTCGGCAACCAGCTCGCCCAGCAGGGACGCTGGGGCGAGGCGCAGCAGCAGTACTTCAAGGCGTTTTCGGCCGAGCCCGAGAATGCGGACTTCGCCTACAACCTCGCCGTAAGCCTGGATCACATCGGGCAGCCCAAGCCCGCTCTCGAGTACTATCGGCGCGCGCTCGCGCTCGCAACGAAGTCGGGCGCGAGCTTCAGTACCGAGGCGGCGCGCGAGCGCGCAGCGCAGCTCTCCCGCTGACAGAATCTGACAGCGGGGGGGCAAATTTGACAGCCGCCCCCTAGAGGCGCAGATATCATCCTTTCCAGGTGAATTCCCCCACCAACCCGCAGGCCAAGCGCCACATCGGCCAGATCCTCATCGATCAGGGCATCCTGACCGAGGATCAGCTGCGCATCGCGCTGCTCGAGCAGACGAAGCAGCACGTGCCCGTCGGGCGCCTGCTGGTGCAGCTCGGCTTCGTGTCCGAGGCGACGCTGCGCGACGCGCTCTCCGAGAAGCTCGGCCTGCAGTCGGTGGACCTCGCGCACATCATCGTCGACCCGTCCGCGCTCAAGATGCTGCCGCGCGACATGGCGCGGCGCTACCACATCTTCCCGGTCGCGATCGACCGGCAGCAGAAGAAGTTCATCGTCGCGCTCGCCGATACCAACAACATCGTCGCCATCGACCAGCTGCGCGCCCACCTCAAGGGCGACTTCGAGGTCGAGCTGCGCCTCGCCGGCGACTCGGAGGTCGAGCGCGCGATCGAGCACTACTACGGCCATGAGTTCTCGATCGACGGCATCCTGCGCGAGATCGAGACCGGCGAGGTCGACTATACGTCGATCGCCGACGGCGATGAATACTCGCAGCCCGTCGTGCGCCTCATCTCGGCGCTGCTCGCCGACGCGGTGGAGCGCGCCGCCTCCGACATCCACTTCGAGCCGGAGCAGAACTTCCTGCGCATCCGCTACCGGATCGACGGCGTGCTGCGGCAAATCCGCTCGCTGCACAAGACCTACTGGCCGGCGATGGCGGTGCGGCTGAAGGTGATGTCGAAGATGAACATCGCCGAGACGCGCGCGCCGCAGGACGGGCGCATTTCCGCCACCATGTCGGGGCGCGTGGTCGACTTCCGCGTCGCTTCGCTGCCGACGACGCACGGCGAGAACCTGGTGCTGCGGATCCTCGACCGGCAGAAGGGCATCGTGCCGCTCGAGAAGCTCAACCTGGAGGACTCGCAGCTCGAGCTGCTCAAGCGCATGATCGCCCGCCCCGAGGGCATCATCCTCGTCACCGGCCCGACCGGCAGCGGCAAGACGACTACGCTGTACTCGATCCTCAACCACATCAACTCCGACGGCGTGAACATCATGACGCTGGAGGACCCCGTCGAATACCCGATGACCCTGATCCGCCAGACCTCGGTCGCGGAATCGGCGAAGCTCGACTTCGCGAACGGCATCCGCGCGCTGATGCGCCAGGACCCGGACGCGATCCTGGTGGGCGAGGTCCGCGACCGCGACACCGCCGAGATGGCCTTTCGCGCCGCGATGACCGGCCACCAGGTCTACTCGACGCTGCACACCAATTCCGCGGTCGGCGCCTTCCCGCGCCTGCTCGACATCGGCATCGTGCCCGATGTCATGGCGGGCAACATCATCGGGGTCATCGCGCAGCGCCTGGTGCGCAGGCTCTGCCGCACCTGCCGCCAGACGTACGATCCCGACGTGAAGGAGCGGCGCCTGCTCGGCATGACGCCCACCGAGCCCGCGGCGCTCTTTCGTGCGGTGGGCTGCGAGCAGTGCGACTACCAGGGCTATCGCGGGCGCAATGGCATCCTGGAACTCCTCAAGATCGACGCCGGCATCGACGAGCTGATCGCGCGGCGCGCCACCGCCCGGGAGATCCTGACCGCCGCGCGCGCCAAGGGCTTCAAGACGCTCGCCGACGACGGCGTGCGGCTCGTGCGCGCCGGGACCACCAGCCTCGACGAGCTCATGCGGGTGGTGGACCTCACCGACCGCATGGCCTAGGCGGCAACCGGCGCCCCGTTAGGCCCCATAATCCGGGAACAGGGGACCATCCCGGGTTTAAGAAATGCCGCTGTTCACATACAAGGCGATCGACGGGCGGGGCAAGAGCGTCATCGGCCGCGTCGAGGCCGTGAATCTCTTCGACCTCGAGCAGCGCCTCTCGCGCATGGAGCTCGACCTCGTGAGCGGCGCGCCGACCAGCCAGCGCACGCGCCTCATCGGCGGCGGCCGCGTCGCGCGCCAGGACCTGATCAACTTCTGCTTCCATCTCGAGCAGCTCGCCAACGCCGGCGTGCCGGTCGTGGAGGGCCTCGTCGATCTGCGCGAGACGGTGGAGAACGCGCGCTTCCGCGAGGTCGTGTCCGGCCTGATCGAGTCGATCGAGGGCGGGCGCAGCCTGTCGCAGGCGCTGGCGGAGTTCCCGGAGGTGTTCAGCAAGGTGTTCGTCAGCCTGGTGCGCTCCGGGGAGCAGACCGGAAAGCTGGGCGAGGTGCTGAAGAGCCTCACCGAGTCGCTGAAGTGGGAGGACGAGCTGCACTCGCAGACCAAGAAGCTGATGATGTACCCGGCGTTCGTCGGCAGCGCGGTGCTCCTCGTGACGCTCTTCCTGATGATCTACCTCGTGCCGCAGATGGCGGGCTTCATCCGCAACATGGGGCAGAGCCTGCCGCTGCAGACCGTGATCCTCATCAAGGTGTCCGACTTCTTCGTGAACTACTGGTGGGCGGTGCTCCTCGCGCCGTTCATCGCCTGGGGATCGCTGCGCTACGCGATGAAGGCGAACCCCGCCGTCGAGTACGCGGTCGACGGCTACAAGCTGCGCCTGCCGCTGCTCGGGCCGATCCTGCGCCGCATCATCCTGTCGCGCTTCGCCTCGAGCTTCGCCATGATGTACTCCTCCGGCATCACCGTGCTCGATGCCATCCGCAGCTGCGAGGAGATCGTCGGCAACAAGCCGCTCGAGAACGCGCTGCGCACCGTCGGACAGCAGATCGCCGAGGGCAAGAACATGACCGTGGCGTTCCAGGACGTGGGCCTGTTCCCGCCGCTCGTGATCCGGATGCTGCGCATCGGCGAGAATACCGGCGGGCTCGACACGGCGCTGCTCAACGTGAGCTATTTCTACAACCGCGAAGTGCGCGAATCGATCGGCAAGCTGCAGGCGCTCATCGAGCCTGCGCTCACCGTGGTGCTCGGTCTCATCCTGGGGTGGGTGATGCTCTCCGTGCTCGGCCCGGTCTACGATTCGATCTCGAAGATGAAGTTCTAGCCCATGGCGCTGCGCTGCATCCTGTATTTCACCGGCGAGGAGCATGCGGTCTATCGCAGCACCGCGCGCGGGCTCGAGCTGGACGCCAAGTTCGGCGCCGACGACGCCGGCGTCGAAGCCTTCCGCGAGTACCTGCGCGGCCGCCGCGGCGCGCTGTTCTACGTCCTCGCCGACCTCATGGGCGAGGACTTCCACGAGGACCAGATCCCGTTCCTGCGCGGCGGCGACCGGGACGCGATCGTGCAGCGCCGCATTGCGCAGCGCTATCGCGACACCCGCCTCGCCGCCGCGCTCTCCCTCGGCCAGGTGATCACCGGAGAGCGGCGCAACGAACGGCTGCTCCTCGCCTCGTTCACCAACACGCAGCAGTTCGTGCCCTGGCTCGACGCGCTCGAGAACGCCGGCGCGCGCCTTGCCGGCGTGTACTCCGTGCCTCTGCTCGCGCCGGCGCTCGCGGCGCGGCTCAAGGTCACGGCGCCGCGCTGCCTGATCGTCACCGCCAACCGCTCCGGGCTGCGCCAGTCCTTCGTCGAGGACGGCCGCCTGCGCTTCGCGCGCCTCGAGCGCACCACGGACATGCCGGCCGAGTCGCTCGCCGTGTTCGTGCGCTCGGAGACATTGCGGCTGCTCCAGTACCTCGCGACGCTGCGCACGCTGCCGCGCGACGGCGCCCCGGTCCAGGTGCTGGTGGTGGCCCCGTCGGGCCAGCGGGCCGCCTTCGAGCAGACGCTGATCTCCGACGCGCGCCTCGTGTTCCGCACCATCGAGCTCGAGGAGACGGCGCGCGCCATCGGGCTCAAGGCCATACCGCCGGGCACGCTCGCCGAATCGCTCTACCTCCATCTCACGGCGAAGAAGCCGCCGCGCGAGCAGTTCGCGAGCCGGGAGGAGCGCAGGCGCTTCCTCGTCTGGCAGCTGCAGCGCGGCGTCGTCGCCGCCGGCGCGCTCGGCTTCGCCGCGTGCATGCTCGTGGCCGGATCGCGCGCGCTGGATGCGAGCGCGCTGCGCGACAGCGCAGCGGCGCAGCGGCGCGAGGCCGCGATGGCGGCGGACCAGTACCAGCGCATCACGTCGACCTTCCCCGTGACGCAGACGAGCACCGAGAACCTGAAGATCGCGGTCGTGGAGTTCCGGCGCCTGGCGGAGCTTTCGGCATCTCCCGAGCGCTCGTTCGCGCACGTTTCCCAGGTGCTCGAGCAGTTCCCGCAGTTCGAGCTCGAGAGCCTGGTGTGGAGCGCGGGCCGGCCCGGCGAAGCCACGGACAAGCCGGCGGCCGGGGCCACACCCGTCTCGGGCGCGAAGCCGGAGGACCCGGGCGCCGCGGCGGTCACGCTCGAAGTGTCCGGGCGCGTGAACGCGACCCAGCGCAATGACTACCGCGGCATCACCGCGCAGGTGCAGAACTTCGCCAACGCTCTGGGCAGCAGCGGCGGCTACCAGCTCGTGCGCACGCAGCTTCCGTTCGACGTGACCTCCGAGGGCACGCTCACGGGTGATATCGGCGGCGGCGGCGCCGCCGATTCCGGCGAGGCGCCGCGCTTCACCATCGTTCTCAGGCGCAAGCTGCCATGAACCTTACGCGCGCCGACCTCAACAAACTGATCCTGCCGCTGCTCGCCTGCGTCGCGCTGCTCGCGGTCGGCGCCGGGTGCATCTGGTGGGCGGGCCAATCCAAGCAGCGCGCCGCACGGGAGCTCTCGGCGGCGCAAAAGCAGCGCTCGGAGGACGCCGAGCGCCTCGCGCGCATCGCGGAGGAGGAGCGCGAGGTCAAGGAGAAGCTCGAGGTCTACCAGCAGCTCAAGCGCCTCAACATCGTCGGCGACGAGCAGCGCCTGGAGTGGGCCGACGCCATCAATCGCATCCGCACGGAGCGCGAGCTTCTCGACGTGCGCTACCGCGTCGAGCGCCAGCGGCTGCTCGTCTCGATGCCGGGCAAGCCCGGGACGGTGGACTTCTATGCGAGCCCGATGGACGTGCAGCTCGCGCTCCTGCACGAGGGCGACCTGGTGCGCTTCCTCGGCGACCTGCGCGCATCGGGCAATGCCTACTATTCGGTCAAGCGCTGCGAGATCGCGCGCACCGGGCAGGCCGCGACCGGGACGAGCATCACGCCGCGGCTGCGCGCCGAGTGCAAGATCGACCTCATCACCATCCAGGACCGGGGCGCGAAGAAATGAGCCGCCTGTCCCTGCTCGCCTGCGTCCTGGCCCTGCTCGCGGTGCCCGCCCGCGCCCAGGACTTCGGCCGCCTCTTCTTCACGCCGGAGCAGCGCAGCGCGCTCGACGAGCGGCGCAAGGCGCGCATCCCGGACAAGCCGGCCGCCGCGGTCGCGGCCTCGCCGACGACGAAGATGAACGGCTACGTGAAGCGCAGCGGCGGGCCTTCGACGGTATTCCTGAACGGCGAGGGCATTCTCGACACGGGCCAGCCCGATGCGCCTCGCGTGCCGCGCGGCAAGGACCAGAGCGTATCGGTCCCCGTGGGCGAGGGCGGTGCGCGGGTCGAGCTCAAGCCCGGCGAAGTGCTCGATAGCGGCAGCGGCGAGGTGCACGACGTGCTGGGCGGTGGCGAGATCCGCGTGCGCCGCGCGCCCGCAGGCGAGTGAAGCGCAGCCTTCGCCGGCAGCGCGGCATCGCGCTCATCCTCGTGATGGCGGTGCTCGCCATGGGCGGCACCTGGTTCCTGGTGAAGCGCCTGAACCAGCTCAGCGCGAACCACCTCGCGATCGACCGCGCCTACAACGCGCAGGTGCTGAACCGCGCGAAACAGGCCCTCATCGGCTACGTCGTGGCCCAGGCGAACAAGGCCGGCGAGAACAATCCCGGCGCGCTGCCCTGCCCCGAGGCCCCGGGCACGTTCAACGACGTGCTGAACGGCACCGACGGCAAGATGAACTCGGCCGGATGCTCGCTGCCCGCCGTCGGGCGCTATCCCTGGCGCACCATCGGCACGGGAAAGTTCCTCGATTCGGCGAGCGAGCCGCTCTGGTACGTGGTGTCGCCCGGCTGGGCGATCACCGGCGTGGGCGCGAACACCTCCATCAACTCCAACAGCGTTGGACAGTTGAACATCGACGGCGTCTCGTACACGACGCAAGCCGCGGGCGACACCGTGATCGCGCTGCTCATCGCGCCGGGGCCGGTCACAAACGTTACCGCTTCCACGGGATGCGCGGCGTGGAGCCAGGCCCGCTCTCCGACCCCCGACGTCGCGCCGGACTGGCGCAACTACCTCGAATGCGACAACGCCACCAGCCCGGCAGATACGAATTTCGTCACCTCGAGCACGAACAGCGCGTTCAACGACCAGGTGCTCAAGATCACCGTTGCGGACATCATGCCGGGCATCGAGGCCGCGGTCGCCGACCGCATCCACCGCGAGATCGACCCGGCGCTGAAGACCGTGTACGGCTGGTCGAGCGCCCTTGCCGGCGCGGCCTGGGGCAACACGACCCTCGCCGGCAATATCAACAGCAGCAGCACCACCCTGACGGTCGCGTCCTCCACCGGACTGCCGGCGCCGAACTTCCGGCTGCTGGTCGACACGGAACTCATGCTTGTCACCGCGGTGAGCGGCACCACGCTGACCGTGACGCGCGGGTACGAGAACAGCGGGGCGACCACGCACAGCAATCTCACCCCGGTCTACTTTGGAGGAAGCGGCGCCGTCTATCCGTACGCGGCGACCTTCGCGAATCCGTCGACGAGCGCCATGCAGGGCACGCTCAACAACCGCACCGGCCTGCTGCCGATGGTCTATTCGGAAACTGCGCCGGGCAGCGGCACGGCCTGCAGCTCGGGAACCCGATGCAACCCGACATTGGTTTCGTGGACGAACGCGGCGATCTCCGGCGGCTCGATCTACACGCCGTCGTGCACGGTGTCCGCGACCAGCGTCAGCTGCACGTTCTACTTCCGCTGCTCGCTCTTCTCCTGCCTCGCCACGACGACCCCGGTTCAGATCGATCTGACCGCATCCAATGTCGCCATGGCGATGCGCACCTTCACGAAGCTGAGCGATGTCAGCCTCGCCTCCGTGACCATGACCAACCTCTCGTCGGCCAGCATGGCGACGACCAACCCGGCGCTCGCGGCGGACGGCAGCACGGTCGTCAGCGTGACGGGAAACGCGACCCTGCCGGGCGGCCTGGGAGCCTTCCTGGGCAACGGGCTCTGCTCAATATCGGGAATTCTCGGCTTGTTTCTGGGCTGCAAGCAGTCGACCGTCACGATCAACACGGATGCCGCCGGCGGGACCAGCGCGCTCAGGCCGATCAGCGTCTTCCACGACCACCCGCTGCTCTATTCGCAGGACTCCAACTTCGGCTGGTTCACACGCAACAAGTGGGAGGAAGTGACCTATTACGCCGTTGCCAACGGCTATTCCCCGGCCGGCCTGCCGGCGCAGCCCGCGTGCACCACCGGCTCGAACTGCCTCACGGTGACCAATGTGACGCCCAGCGGCGGGCAGCGCGCGATGCTGATCCTCGCCGGGCGCAGCATCAACGGCAGCACGCGGCCGAGCGCGACGCTCTCGGACTACCTGGAATTCGGCAACGCGACCGGCTCCTATGAGAGCCAGACGGTGAGCCGGGCGAATGCCGCCTCGCTGAAGAAGCCGTTCAACGATCGCATCGTCGTCGTCGACACCAACTGATGACGCGGAGAAGGACACCTGCAGGCGGCTTTACCCTGACCGAGCTTGCCGTGGTCATGGTCATCATCGCGCTGGTGCTCGCGACCGCGATGTACACCCTTTCGGCGCAGACCGACCAAAGGGATTTCGACGAGACGCGCACCCGGCTCCAGCAGGCGCGCGATCTGGTCGTGGCGTTCGCCCTCGCGAACGGGCGCCTGCCCTGTCCGGCGCGCTACACCAGCTCCGCGAGCCACAGTCAGGGCCTCGAGAGCTTCTGCAGCGCGGCGAGCGGCACGTGCTCCGGCAGCGAAACCACCACGGTCCAGTCGCATGGCAACTGCTCGAACTACTACAACGGCTATCTCCCGGCGGCTTCGATCGGCTTTCAGCCGACTGACTCGTCGGGGTTCGCGGTGGATGCCTGGAACAACCGCATCCGCTACGTCGTGAGCGGGACGACGCCGACCGGCTGCAGCGCGACTTCGCCCACGCTCGTGTTCACGAGCACGACGAACATGAAGACCTACGGTGTCGCCTGCCAACCTGCGGATCTCCTGCTCTGCCGGTCCGCGTCCGGCCCGATCACGGCCTCGAGCTGCGTCACGGCCACCAACCAGGCAGTGGCCAGCAACGTCGTGGTCGCCGTGCTGCTTTCGGTGGGAAAGAACGGCAGCAGCGCCGCGGATGCAACGGCCGCGACGGCGCTTGGCCGGGTGGACGAAGCCGCCAACCTCGACGGCAACGCGAGCTTCGTCGTGCACACGCCGACCGGCAGCGACGCCGCGAACGGCGAGTACGACGATCAATTCGCCTGGATCACGGCGGGAGAGCTCTACAACCGTCTCGTCGCCGCGGGGCAGCTGCCATGAAGCGGCCGGTCGGCTTCACTCTGGTCGAGGTGGCGGTCGCCATGGTCATCGTCGGCTTGCTGATGAGCAGCGTCGTTTACACGCTTGCCGCGCACATCGACCAGCGCGACAAGGAAGAGACGCGCCAGCGTCTCGACCGGGCGCGCGAGCTCATCCTTGCGTTCGCGGTCGCGAACGGGCGCCTGCCCTGTCCCGCGCGCTACAAGGACGCGGCGAACCATAGCGCAGGCGCGGAAGTCCGCGATTCCGTGACCGGCAGGTGCACCGGCAGCGGGGTGGACGACTACTACGGGGGCACCCTTTCCAACGGCTATACCGGCGGTCTGCTGCCCGCGGCCACGATCGGCTTCCAGAACGTGGATGCGAGCGGCTTTGCCGTCGACGCGTGGCAGAACCGCATACGCTACGCGGTGGCCAAGCAGCGCGCGAGCGGCACGTGCGCGATCACGCCGCCCGCCGGCACCATCCTCTATACGCATGCCGCGAACCTCAAGACCTACGGCCTGAGCTGCCAACCCGACGACCTGATCGTCTGCAAGTCCTCGACGGGGATCAGCGCTTCGGCTTGCGGCGGCGCCGCGAACCAGGTCAACTCGCAGAGCCTCATCGTTGCGATCGTCTTCTCCACGGGCAAGAACGCGACCAGCACCGGCGGCAGCGGCGCCGACGAAGCGGCGAACCTCAACGGCGCGGGCGACGCCGATCCGGTGTTCGTTTCCCATGAGGAAGCGCCGAGCAGCGCTTCCGGCGGCGAGTTCGACGATCAATTCACGTGGATCCCGGTGGGCGAGCTCTACGGCAGCCTGGTCGCCGCCGGCATCCTGCCCTGATCAGCGCGCGGGGCCGGCCAGAGCGAAGCACACCTCGCCGTCGCGGTTCTCCTCGAGCGAGAGCGTGTAGCCGCTCGCACGCGCGAGCTGTGCGGCCTGGTAGAGGCCGATGCCCAGGCCGCCGGCCGAGCCGACCGGCGAGCGCAGCAGCTGGGGCGCCAGCTCCTCGGGCACGGCGCTGCCCGAGTCGCACACCCGCAGCGACACGAGCTCGCCGCACTCGAACGCGATCCGCACGGTGAGATAGCCCTCGACGACGCGCTTCGCGAGCGCGTTGCGCACGAGGTTGTCCGCCACGGTGTCGAAGACCGTCTGCGGCAGGCGAAGCCGGGCGGGAATCTCCGCGGCGTGGAACTCCACGCCTTCGCCGCGGTACTGCTTGAGGAGCGCGTCCCACCAGGCGCGCGCCGCGACGTAGCTTTCCGGCGACTCCTTCGGCCGCTGCAGCTTCTCGAGGGTCTCGGAGAGCCGCTGGGCGATGAGCGGCAGCTGGCGCCGCAGCAGAGCCTGCAGCTGCGGCGAGTCGCGGTTGTCGTCGCGCGCGGCCACCGAGCACAATACGTTCAGCGACTGCAGCAGGTTCTTGATGTCGTGCGTCATGCGCGCGCCGGTCTCGTGGACCGCCTGCAGGTAGCTCGCCTGCCGCAGCTTCTCCTCGCGCAGCTTGGCGATATAGAACTCGCCGAGCACCTGGCCGAGCAGGTGAAGGTGCCACTGCAGGGCCGCGCTCATGCGGTAGCGCGAGTAGATGGCGAGCGCGAGCGCGTTGTTCTGGAACTCGACCTTTTGCGGCGTGTGCTCCCCCTTTTCGCCCGCAGACTCGCCGGCGCGCCAGCCGGCGCCCGCGACCCAGGGAAGCCGGGCGAGCGCGGCAACGGCTTCATCGAGGAACCGGCCGGGCCGCGCCTCGAGCTGCGAAAGCTCGGCGAGGAAGTGCAGCCACTTCTCGAGCGGCAGGCCGATGGAAAAGAGGTAGCGCGACACGAAGACGTCGAGTCCCGCCACGCCGCCGCGCGGGTTCCAGGCGAGGCCGATGAGGAGCACTGCGCCGCCGATCAGGAGCACCGTATAGCTCAGCGCCTCGAGGTAGGCCGTGCGGCCGAGCGTCATGAAGGTGAAGCTGCCCAGGATCACGACGACGAGGAGCAGCATCAGGAACACGGCGTAGAAGAAGTCGATGACTTGCGCCGCGTCGCCCGCGGACTCCCGCTCGGCGGGAAAGAGCGCGATCAGTACGAAGAGAAGCGGCAGGCCATATTCCGCCGCGCGGCGGACTTCCGACGTGATCTCGCGGCGCGGCGCGATCTCCGGAAGGATGATCACCGCGAGCAACGCCACCAGGTAGAGCAGCATCACGAGGTAGGCGCGCCGCTGCCACAGCGCATGCTGCTGGTAGACCTTGCCGCCCACCAGCCCCGCCAGCACGACCACCCAGAACGCGAGCAGCCACCAGTTCAGCCACAGCATCACGACCACCGCGCCGAGGGACACCACCATGCCCTGTGCGGGCGACACGCGCCGCTCCATGCTGAGGAACGGCTGCCACAGGAGCAGCAGCCCGAGATGCGCGAGCAGCAGCGCCCGCGCCCACGGATCGGAGACGCCGCGGACGACCGCGACGTGCAGCAGCAGCAGCATCGGCACCACGATGAGCCGCCAGTGACGCTGGCTGAACGCCCAGGTGAGGTTGCCGATCTGCGAAAGCGCGACGGGTTGCATGGTGGAGGACCCGCGGCTAGTCTACAAACGAACCGATGGCGACGGCCACTCTAGCCCGGCTGGTGCTCCTGGAGGCCCGACGCGGCGGGCTGCCCTGGCTTGCGGCCGCGAGCCTCCTGCTCAGCGTGGCGCTGGCCGCGTTCCTTTCGCAGGTCGCGGTGACGGAAAGCGTCGCGCTGCAGCTCGCCGTGGTCGGCGCCGCCCTGCGCGCCTGCTCCGTGTTCCTCATCGCGACGCATGTCGCGGCCAGCACGGCGCGCGAGATCAGCGACAAGGGCCTCGAGCTCATGCTCGCCCTGCCGCTTTCGCGCACCGAGCACTACCTCGGACGGCTGGCGGGCTTCGCTGCCTGCGGCGTCGCCCTCGCGGTCGTGTTCGCGCTGCCGCTCGCGCTCTGGGCGCCGGCGGTGAAAGTGCTCGCCTGGGGGATCTCGCTCGCCGTGGAAACCGCGCTGGTCGCTGCGATCGCGCTCTTCTTCGCCATGACGCTCGGGCAGCTCGTCCCGGCGCTGGCGGCCACGGCCGGGATGTACGTGCTCGCGCGCAACATGCCGACGATCCAGCTGATCTCCACCGGGCCGCTCGCCGAGGAGTCGCAGCTTCAGGTTGCGGCGCGCTGGCTCGTGGATGGCGTGGCATTTCTCCTGCCGCCGGTCGATGCGATGACTCGCACCGCGTGGCTGCTGTACGAGCCACCCGGAGTGCGCGCCTACGCCGCCGCGCTGGGTGGCGCGGCGGTCTACGGCATCGTCGTCGCCGCGGCCGGCCTGTTCGACTTCCACCGGCGCAGCGTCTGATGCGCGACGAGCGCGCGCTCGCGGTCGTGCCCCGATGGCTGTGGCTGCTGCTCGGCGCGAGCCTGCTCATCCAGGTCTTTCTTCAGTCCCGGGCAGGACCGCCGAGACCGCTCGCCTCCGACCTGCCGCCTGCGCCGCGGGTGGCCGCGCTGCGCCTCGCGAGCCTGGGCGAGCCGCAGGCCGCAGCGCGCCTCGCCATGCTGTACCTGCAGGCTTTCGATCTGGGCGGGGCGAACACGGCGCCCTACCGCAATCTGGACTATGGCCGGCTCATCGACTGGCTGCGCACGATCATCGCCCTCGATCCGAGGAGCGAGTATCCGTTCTTCTCCGCGGCGCGCATCTATGCCGAGGTCCAGGATCCCGCGCGAATGCGGCGGATGCTCGACTTCCTGTACCAGGAGTTCCTCGAGGACCCGCAGCGCCGCTGGCCGTGGCTCGCGCACGCGACGCTCCTCGCCAAGCACCGACTGCACGACCTGCCGCTTGCGCGCAGCTATGCCGCGGCGATCGACCGCCTCGCGGCCGGCGCCAACCTGCCGCTGTGGGCGCGGCACATGGAGCTCTTCGTCCTGGAGGACATGAATGAGCTCCAGGCGGCGAAGATCATGCTGGGCGGACTCCTCGAGAGCGGCGCGATCAAGGATCCGAACGAGGCCCGCTTCCTGAAGCACAGGCTGGAGGAGCTCGAATCGCGCGCCAGACCGTGAAAGACTGTCAGCGGCTCAACGGGACCTGTCGGGAATCCGACTAAAAGGCCCTCCATTGGCTGTGCGTCATATTGATTTTTAAGGGATTTTTTCGTGGCACGCCCTTTGCAGAAGAGTGGCACCTGATGTACCAAAGGGAGTGAACCATGAAGCGACAACAAGGATTTACGCTCGTCGAGATCGCGATCGTGCTGGTCATCATCGGCCTGCTGCTGGGCGGCATCCTCAAGGGCCAGGAGATGATCACGCAGGCGAAGATCAAGAACGCGATCGCCGACTTCTCCGGCATCTCCGCC
>DASRFM010000058.1:0-29690 GCA_035651575.1 Burkholderiales bacterium
GAGTTCGTCGCGCTGGCGAAGGCGAAGCCGGGGCAGCTCTACTACGGCAGCGCGGGCAACGGCTCGGCCGGCCACCTCGCGATGGAGTACCTGAAGCAGACCACCGGAATCGAGCTGCAGCACGTTCCGTACAAGGGCACCGGCCCGAACGTGGTCGACCTCGTCGCCGGGCGCACGCAGGCGTCCTCCGCCGGCACGCCGCCGCTGCTGCCGCACGTCAAGAGCGGGAAGCTGCGCGTCATCGCGGTCGGCACGTCGCGGCGGCTGCACTCGATTCCCGACGTGAAGACCGTCGCGGAGCAGGGCTACCCGGGGTTCGAGACCTCGCAGTGGTACGGCCTCAACGCGCCGGCGAAGACGCCCGAGGCGGTGATCGCGAAGCTCGCCGATGCCGCCGGCAAGGCCGCCAAGACCCCGCTCGTCGCCGAGCGCCTCGCGCCCGACGACGCCGAGCCGATCGGCTCGACGCCCGCCGAGTACGCGGCCTTCATCAAGAGCGAGCAGGCGCGCTGGAGCAAGGTCGTGCGCGCCGCGCACATCAAGGCCGACTGAACCAGAGCCATGCCCCGGATGAAAGGCGGCGAGCTGATCGCCGAGTACCTGATCCGGCAGAAGGTGCCGTACCTCTTCGGCATCTGCGGCCACGGCAACGTCGGCATCCTCGATCCGCTGCACGCGGTGCGCGACAGGCTGAAGCTCGTCTCGCCGCGCCACGAGCAGTGCGCCGGGCACATGGCGGACGGCTACTTCCGGGTGAAGCACCAGCCGGTGGCGACGCTCACCTCGACGGGGCCCGGCTCGGCGAACCTCGTCATGTCGCTCGCCACCGCGCTCTCGGATTCCTCGGCGTTCCTCGCCATCACCTCGAACGTGCCGACCTCGCAGATGAACCGCGCGCCGTTCCAGGAGATCTACAAGCACAACCAGGCCGACTTCCCGTCGGTGATCCGCCCGGTGGTGAAGCGCGCGTTCCAGCCCACGCGCGTCGACATGCTGCCGCTCGCGCTGCGCCAGGCATTCGACACCATGGTGACCGGCCGGCCCGGGCCGGTGAACATCGACGTGCCCTACAACGTCTACCAGGAAGAAGACGACGTCGAGGTGCCGCCCGCGTCGCATGTGATGGGACAGCTTCGCCCGGGTGCCTCTGAAGACGATCTTCAAAGAACGATCGAATTGCTGAGCGAGGCGGTGCGGCCCGTGCTCTTCATCGGCCATGGCGCGACGCTCTCGGAGGCGGGACCGGAGATCACGCAGCTTCAGCAGGGCTACGGCATCCCCGTCATCACCTCGCCGAACGGCATGGGCTGCGTGCCGGCGGATGACCCGCTGACACTCGGCTTCATCGGCCGCAACGGCGCCTATCCGGCCAACCAGGCAGGGCGCCACGCCGACCTCGTGCTCACGATCGGCACCCGCTTCGACGACCGCTCCTCCTCGAGCTGGCATCCCGGCTACTCGTGGAACTTCCCGAAGACGAAGCTCGTGCACGTCGACCTCGACCCGCAGGAGCTCGGGCGCAACTATCCGCCGACGCTCGGCATCATCGCCGACGCCAAGGTCTTCGCCGGGCAACTCCTGCAGGCGCTCGGCGCACGCGAGCAGCGAGGTGCAGTTCCCTTGAAAAAACAATTCTTGGAATGGCGCACCGAAGTGGAGGGCTGGCGCAAGGAGTGGGAGGCCTATGTGCGGCCGAACTTCTCGAAGGCGACGACGCCGCTGCGCCCGGAATTCGTCGTCGACGCGCTGCAGAAGGTGCTGCCGGACGATGCCATCCTCACCTGCGACTCCGGCGTGCACCACAACTGGTTCATGCAGTTCTGGCGGCCCAAGCGCGCGCAAAGCATGCTGAACAGCTGGGGCTATTCGTCGATGGGTTTCGGCGTGTGCAGCGTCATGGGCGCGCAGCTTGCCGCGCCCGAGCGCCCCTGCATCTCGGTGTGCGGCGACGGCGGCTTCTCCATGACGCCCTACGTCGTCGCGACGGCGGTGGAGTACGACCTGCCGTGCGTCTGGGTGGTGTGGAACAACTTCAGCTGGGCTGCGATCCGCGACATCCAGGTCGGAATGTTCGGCGACCGGCAGCTCGGGACCTATTTCGAGAAAAACAAGAAGCCCTACAACCCGGATTTCGCCGCCTGGGCGCGCGCCTGCGGCGCCGACGGCGTGACCGTCACGAAGAGCGAGGACCTTGCCGGCGCGCTGCAGCAGGCGATCCGGAACAAGCGGCCGTGCGTCCTCGACGTGCACGTGGACGCGGAGGTGCGGCCGCCGTCGACCGGCACCTGGCAGCTTCCGCCGACGCCGTACAAAGAGCCGATATTCGGCAAACCCTGGGTGGCTTGAATGGACTATGACGTGGTCGTGGTGGGCGGGGGCAATGCCGCGCTGTGCGCGGCGCTGTCCGCTTCGGAAGTCGCGAAGAAGGTGCTCGTGCTGGAGAGGGCGCCGGAGGACGAGGCGGGCGGCAACTCCCGCTTCACCGCGGGCCTGATGCGCGTCGCGTACGCCGGCGTCGACGACCTGAAGAAGGTGATCCCCGATCTTTCGAAGGAAGAGCTCGAGAACACCGACTTCGGCACCTACACCGAGGACCAGTTCCTGGACGACATGGCGCGCGTCACGGAATTCCGCTGCGACCCCGACCTCACCGAGATCCTCGTCAAGCGCAGCCTCGTCACCGTGGAATGGATGCGCAAGCGCGGCGTGCGCTTCACCGCGGCGTGGGGCCGGCAGGCGTTCAAGATCGGCGGCCGCTTCAAGTTCTGGGGCGGGCTCACGGTCGAGGCGGTCGGCGGCGGCCCGGGCCTGGTCGAGTCGCTCACCCAGATCGCGAAGAAGAGCGGCGTCGAGGTCTGGTACGGCGCGCGCGCCGTGGATCTCATCGCAGACGACGACGGCGTGCACGGGGTCGTGGTGAAGCACCACGGCAAAACGAAAAAAATCTCCTCGAAATCCGTTGTTCTCGCCGCCGGCGGGTTCCAGGCGAACACGGAGTGGCGCACGCGCTACATGGGGCCGGGCTGGGAGCTCGCGAAGGTGCGCGGCACCCGCTTCAACACCGGCGACGCGATCCGCATGGCGCTCGACATCGGGGCGGCGCCGGTCGGCAACTGGTCGGGCTGCCACGCGGTGGCGTGGGAGCGCAATGCGCCCGAGTTCGGCGACCTCGCGGTCGGCGACCAGTTCCAGAAGCATTCCTACCCGTGGGGCGTCTACATCAATGCCGAGGGCAAGCGCTTCGTGGACGAGGGCGCGGACTTCAGGAACTACACCTACGCGAAGTACGGGCGGGTGATCCTGCAGCAGCCCAGGCAGTTCGCCTGGCAGATCTTCGACGCCAAGGTCAAGGCGCAGCTGCGCGACGAGTACAGGATCCGCCAGGTCACCAAGGTGAGCGCGCAGACGCTTGAGGAGCTCTGCTCGAAGATGGAGGACACCGACCAGCAGGCAGCGCTCGAGACGCTGAGGGAATACAACGCCGCCGTGCAGACCCAGATTCCGTTCAACCCGAACGTCAAGGACGGCAGGTGCACGAAAAACCTCGCCGTCAATAAATCCAACTGGGCGAACACGCTGGACACGCCGCCCTTCGAGGCCTACGCGGTCACCTGCGGCATCACCTTCAGCTTCGGCGGGCTGAAGATCAACACGGATGCGCAGGTGATCAACACCGACGGCGAGCCGATCCGCGGCCTTTATGCCGCGGGCGAGCTCGTCGGCGGGATCTTCTGGTTCAACTACCCCGGCGGCAGCGGCCTCACGAACGGCTCGGTGTTCGGCCGCATCGCCGGGGCGAGCGCTGCCGCTGCGGGGTGAATTCCGCCGCCTATTGCGGCGGGTTGACGCCGTTCTTGCTGACGACGATGCGGCCGGTGGCGAACTTGCCGTCGTCGCCCATCTTCGCGCCGGTGAAGATGGAGGCGCCGGGCTTCAGATCCGCGCGGGAGCCGTTGTCGAAGTTGTAGTACTCGGTGTCGGCGTTCGTCAGGATCTTCTGCTCGCCGTCCTTCCACTTCATGGTGAGCTCGGTGCCTCCGCTCACCTGCGCCATGCTGTCGATGGTGGCGTTGGTCATCATCGAGTTCGGGATCGAGTCCCAGTTGCCGTGCATCTGCGGGACCTGGGGCCCGAGCGCGTGCACGCGCTTGGCGACGAGATGGCCGCTCGCGTCCTTGACCGAGGTGACGCCGACATAGCTGCCCGTCTTGAAGTCCTGGGCGCTCACTTTCTTCGGCGTCACGACCTGCGCGTCGGGCGCGAGCTTGAGCTCGATGTTGCGCCCGTCGCGGGTCTTGACCCCGAGGACGTCGCCGTTGACCGCCGTGATGGTGCCGCGGATGCGGGTGGGCGCCTGCGCCAGGGCGGCGCCGGCGATGATGAACGACAGGAAACCGATCAGCAGTTTGCGCATGGCCTCTCCCAAGTCAGTGTTGTCCGGGGAAGTTAACACGCTTATCCTGCGCCTCATTCCGTCGGGAGAGGGGGCGCATGCTGAATCCGTTTCAGGAGGTGAAACGCTCCGAAGTTCGCGTCTTTTCGGCCCTGCCGGGACAATTTCGCAGGAAGAAGCGCACCGCGTGGTCCGACCCCAACCGCCAGGGCGCCCCGGTGGACAGCTTCCTGGAAGGGCCGTCCTTCGACCGCAAGGGCAACCTCTACTGCGTCGACATCCCGTTCGGCCGCATCTTCCGGGTGAGCCCGGAGGGCGACTGGGAGCTCGTGGCGCAGTACGACGGCTGGCCGAACGGGCTGAAGATCCACAAGGACGGATCGGCCTGGATCGCCGACTACAGGCGCGGATTGATGAAACTGGATCTGAAGAGCGGCCAGATCAGGCCGGTCCTCGAGACGGCGTTCAGCGAGGGCTTCAAGGGCCTGAACGACCTGCACTTCGCGGCGAACGGCGACCTCTATTTCACCGACCAGGGGCAGAGCGGCATCGCGGACGCGACCGGGCGCGTCTACCGGCTCAGGGCGAGCGGCGAGCTGCAGCGCCTGGTGACGAACGCGCCGTCGCCGAACGGGATCACGCTCAATTCGAAGAACAGCCAGGTCTACGTCGCGGTCACGCGCTCGCAGCAGATCTGGCGCCTGCCGCTGATGGCCGGCGGCACCGTGTCGAAGAGCGGCGTCGCGATCCAGCTCTCCGGCGGCCACGCCGGCCCCGACGGCATCGAGATGGACGCGGAGGACGGCCTCGCCGTATGCCACCTCGGCGTCGGCATCTGGCGCTTCGACTCGAACATGCTGCCGACGCATCTCGTGCACGCCGGCAAGCATCACCGCCTGATGACGAACATCGCGTTTCGCGGCAAGAAGATCTACATCACCGACTCGGCGAACGGCGAGATCCTCGTCGCCGACATGCCGGTCGCGGGCAAGAAAATGTATTCGGGAGCCTGAGCGCCGGCTAGTCGATCCGCGCGCCGGAGCGCCGGACCACGTCGGCCCACTTCGCCGAGTCGCGGCGGATCAGCTCCGCGAATGCCTCCGGAGTGCCGCCGCCGCCCTCGCTGCCGATCTGCTCGAAGCGCGCCCTGACCTCCGGCGCCTCGAGCGCGGCATTGACCGCGCCGTTCAGCTTGTCGAGCACCGCGCGCGCGAGCCCGGCGGGCGCGATGACGCCCGACCAGGCATCGACCTCGTAGCCCGGCACGGTTTCGCCCACGGTGGGCAGATCCGGAAAAACCTTCGAGCGCCGCGCGCTCGTCACCGCGAGGCCGCGCACGCGCCCGGCCTTGACGTGCGGCGCCATGGAGTTGGTGCTCTCGAACATGAGCTGCACGTTCCCCGCGATCAGGTCCGCGATCGCCGGCGCGCCGCCCTTGTACGGAACGTGCACGATGTCGGTCCCGGTCATGTATTTGAACAGCTCGCCGCTCACGTGCCCGGGCGAGCCGTTGCTCGACGAGGCATTGGAGAGCTTGCCCGGATTCGCTCTCGCATACTCGATCAGCTCCTTCACGGAATGGACCGGCAGCTTTGGCGAGACTGCGAGCATCATGGAGTTCGTGGTGACGAGCGCCACCGGCTGCAGGTCGCGCTCGATGTCGTAGGGCAGCCTCGCCACCATGTGGCGAGTGATCGCGAGCGCGCCCACCGGGCCCATGCCGATCGTGTAGCCGTCGGGCGGCGACTTGGCGACGATGTCGATGCCGATGGTGAGGGCGCCGCCGGGACGGTCGTCCACGACGATCTGCTGGCCGAGGCGGTGCGCGAGCTCCGGCGCGAGCAGGCGCGCGTAGTTGTCGGTGGCGCTGCCCGCGGCCTGCGGCACCACGAAACGAATGGGGCGCTCGGGATAGTCCGCGAGCGCCCCGAAGGATGCAGAAACGAGAAGGAGAAGCGCCAGGCCGCGCATCTCCCCCATTTTACGGCTGCAGCTGGGCGCGGATTTCGCCCGGCTTGTGCTCCGGGCTGTGGACGTTGACGTAGGTGTTGCCGGCCTTGTACGCCGCGAGCTGCGCCTCGTTCAGCTTCGCGCCGGCCTTCGGCGCCCAGCTGCCGTCGGCGGCTTTCTCGAACGGCACGATGACCGGGCCGTTCGCGCCGGGGGCGCCCTGGTGAATGTGCGCCGCGACCGCGTTCATCCCGGTCGTGGTGATCTTGCCGCTCACCGAGCCGTCGCTTGCGACCGTGATGTCGGCGCTGCCGGAGGCGCCGGTGCTGACCGGCGGGACTTCCTCGGAGCCCGTGAGGTTCGCGTGCGTGGTCTGGCCGCCACCCATGCCCCCCATGCTGGAGCAGGCGGCAAGTGCAAGTACGGCGCTTGCGAGAAGCGTTTTCCTGAAGAGCGTCATCGATTCCTCCTTGAGTGAGCGTACGCAAGACACAACAGGAAGGGCGGCTAGAATATTCCCATGCCTGCGATTCAATCGTCCACCGCGCTCGCACGGCTGCGGATTCTCGACCTCACCCGCGTGCGCGCCGGCCCCTCGTGCGTCAAGCAGTTCGCCGACTTCGGGGCCGACGTCATCAAGATCGAGTCGCCGCCGGGGGTAGACCCGAACGAGAACATGGGCGGCCCGCGCCACGGCTTCGACATGCAGAACCTGCACCGCAACAAGCGCGCCATGACGCTCAACCTGAAGCTGCCCGAGGCGCGCGAGATCTTCTACAAGATGGCGAAGACGGCCGACATCGTCGTCGAGAACTATCGTCCGGACGTGAAGTTCCGCCTCGGCATCGACTATGCATCGCTCAGCAAGGTCAACGAGCGGATCATCCTCGCGAGCATCTCCGGCTTCGGGCAGGACGGGCCGTACGCCTCGCGTCCCGGCTTCGACCAGATCGCCCAGGGGATGAGCGGCCTCATGTCGGTCACCGGCGAGCCCGGACGCGGGCCCATGCGCACCGGCGCGGCGATCGCCGACGTGAGCGCCGGGCTCTACGCGGCGCTCGGCATCTTCACTGCGCTGATCGAGCGCCAGGCTTCCGGCAAGGGCCAGTGGGTGCAGTCCTGCCTGCTGCAGTCGGGCATCGCGCTGCTCGACTTCCAGGCGGCGCGCTATCTGATGAAGGGCGAAGTGGCGCCGCAGGTCGGCAACGACCATCCCACCAGCATGCCGACCTCGGCGTACAGGACCGCGGACGGCTACATCAACGTCGCCTGCTCCGGCGACGGCATGTGGAAGCGCCTGTGCAACGAGCTCGGCCGCGAGGACCTGCTCGCGCGCGAGGAGTTCAAGACGAACGAGCTGCGCGCGAAGAACCGCGCGGAGCTGAACCGCATCCTGAACGAGGAGTTCTCGCAGAAGCCCTCCGCGTACTGGGTCGAGGCGATCAACAAGGCCGGCGTGCCGACCGGGCCGATCTACCGCATCGACGAGGCGTTCGCCGACGCGCAGGTGCAGCACATCCAGGCCGCCGCCGAGGTCGAGCACCCGAAGCTCGGCCGCTTCCGCATCGTCAACCAGGCGGTGAAGCTCTCGCGCACGCCGGCGGTGATCAAGACCGCGACGCCGGAAGTCGGCCAGCACACCGACGAGATCCTGAAGGAGCTCGGCTACGCCGAGAAGGACATTGCGCGGCTGCGCGAAGGGAAGGTCGTCTGACCGGGCGCATCCTCGCGCGGAAGGAGGGCGCGCTCGGCTGGCTCGTCTTCAACAATCCCGAGCGCCGCAACGCCATGTCGGTGGACATGTGGGAGGCGGTGCCGCGCGTGATCGAGGGCTTCGAGGCCGATCCCGACGTGCGCGCGATCGTGCTCACCGGCGCGGGCGAGAAGGCCTTCGTGTCGGGCGCCGACATCTCGCAGTTCGAGAGCCAGCGCTCGAGCGCCGAGGCGGTGCAGCGCTACGAGGAGATCGGCGATGCGGCGACCGCCCGGCTCTACAACTGCGACAAGCCGGTCATCGCGATGATCCGCGGCTACTGCCTGGGCGGCGGCCTGGGCATCGCGAACGTCTGCGACCTGCGCATTGCGGCCGAGGACGCGCGCTTCGGCATCCCGGCGGCGAAGATGGGCCTCGGCTACCGCCCCGGCTCGATGCAGCGCCTGGTGGACCTCGTCGGGCCCGCCGGCGCGCGCGAGATCATGATCACGGCGCGCCAGTACAGCGCGGCCGAGGCGAAGGCCATGGGGCTCGTGCACCACGTCGTTCCGGCGGCCGAGCTGGAGAGCTTCACGCGCAGGTACTGCGAGGACATCGCCGCCAACGCCCCGCTCACGCAGCGGGCGGCGAAGCGTATCATTCGCGAGGTCGTCGCCTCGCCGCGCTACGACGCCGAGAAATGCAGGGCGTGGGTGCGCGAGTGCTTCGAGAGCGAGGACTACAAGGAAGGCCGCAAAGCGTTCATGGAGAAGCGCAAGCCGGTCTTCCGCGGCAGGTAGCACGCTTTAGAACGAGGAGGAGGATATGAGGCTCATCGCAGGGCTGTTCGGCGTCGCGTTTTCGCTATGCGCGGCGGCACAAGGCTTTCCCAGCCGGCCGATCACCATCGTCGTGCCGTACCCGCCCGGCGGGCTCATCGACCTCGTCGCGCGGATCGTGCAGCCGGCGTTGCAGCACGAGATCGGGCAGTCGGTGCTCGTCGAGAACAAGTCCGGCGCGGGCGGCAACGTCGGCGCCGAGGCGGTGACGAAGGCGGCGCCGGACGGCTACACGCTGCTCCTTGCCAACCCCTCGCTCGGCATCAGCCCGTCGATGTACCCGAACCTCGCCTACAGCCCGCTCAAGGATCTCGCCTATGTCGGCCTGTACGGCACGGCGCCCAACGTGCTGGTGGTGAACTCGACGCTCGGCATCAGCACGGTGCAGCAGCTGATCGATTATGCGAAGAAGAACCCGGGCAAGCTGAACTACGCCTCGCCCGGGTACGGGACCTCGCCGCAGATGTCGACCGAGCTCTTCAAGGCGCGTACCGGAACCTTCATCGTGCACATTCCGTTCCGCGGCAGCGGCCCGTCGCAGGCGGCGATGATGGCGGGCGACGTGCAGATGATGTTCGACAACCTGCCGCCGCAGGTCGCGCACATCAAGTCCGGGCGCGTGAAGGCGCTCGCGGTGACGACGCTGCAGCGCTCGAAGATCCTGCCCGACGTGCCGACGCTCGACGAGATCGGCGGCGGCCTGAAGGGCTACGACGTCAGCACCTGGTTCGGGCTCGCGGCGCCCGCCGCGACGCCGCGCGACGTGGTGCTGAAGATCAACCAGGCGCTCAACAAGGCGACGCAGGATCCGAAGGTGGTCGAGGCGCTGGAATCGCGCGGCGCCACCGTCTTCCGCGGCACGCCGGAGGAATTCCAGAAGTTCGTCGCCAACGAGATCGACAAGTGGGCGCCGGTGGTCAAGCGCTCCGGCGTGCGCCCCGACTAGCCAAGGAGGACGGTTTGAAAGCTTTCGTTGCTGCTCTGTCTCTCGTCTGCGCGGCGGGCGCCGCCGCGCAAGGCTTCCCCAGCAAGCCCATCACCACCGTCGTCGGCTTCGAGCCCGGCGGCGGCACCGACACCGTGGCGCGCATCGTGGCGAAGGCGCTCACCGAGCAGACCGGCCAGCAGGCGGTGGTCGAGAACCGCGCCGGCGCGGGCGGCGACATCGCGGTCGACTACGTCGCGAAGGCGGCGCCCGACGGCTACACCATCGTGCTCGCCAACGTCGGCTCGCTTGCGGTGAACCCGCACATCCTGAAGACGCCGTACAACCCGCTCAAGGACCTGACGCCGCTCACGATGGGCGTGATCTTCGCCAACGTGCTCGTGGTGCAGCCCAGCCTCAACGTCAAGACGCTCGCCGACTTCGTGAAGCTCGCGAAGGAGAAGCCGGGCAAGCTGACCTACGCGTCCTCGGGGGTCGGCGGCGCCGGGCACCTCGCGGGCGAGCTCCTGAAGATTCGCGCCGGAATCGACATCGTCCACGTGCCCTACAAGGGAGGCGGCCCGGCGAGCGCCGGCTTCCTCGGCGGGCAGGTGGACTCCTTCTTCGCGACGCCGGTGTCCTCGCTCAAGCAGATCCAGGCGGGCAAGGCCGTCGCGATCGCCACCACGGGCGCCAAGCGCACGCGCACCCTGCTGCAGGACGTGCCGACGATCGCCGAGCAGGGCTATCCCGGCTACGAGGCGCTCAACTGGTACGCGTACCTGGGGCCGGCCAACCTGCCCAAGGACGTCGCGCAGCGCCTGAACCAGGCGCTCGTCAAGGCGCTGAAGACGCCGTCGACGATCGATCTGCTGAACAAGCAGGGCGTGGAAGCGGAGCCTGGCACGGCCGAGGAGCTCGGGCGCTACATGGAGCGCGAGTACAAGACCTGGGGCGATGTGGTGAAGAAGGCGGGCATCAAGGCGCAATAAATCAGGGACGCACCACGTTTTTAAAAACGTGGTGCGTCCCTGTTTAGGCGCGCACCACGATCTTGCCGACGTGCGCGTCGGATTCCATGTACGCCTTGGCTTTTTCCAGGTCCTTCAGGTCGAAGGTCCTGTCGATGAGCGGCGTGATCTTGCCGCTGGCGAAATAGGGCAGGAAGTTCTCGCGGAAGCCGCGCACGGTGGCGGCGCGCTGCTCGGCGTTGCGCAGCTTGTTCGAGACGCCGAAGATGCGCAGGCGCTTCGAATGCACCGCCTCGAGATCGATCTCGGCCGAAAGCTTGCCGTCCACGTAGCCGACGATCGCGAGCCGGCCCTCGAACGCCATCGCGCGGATGCACTCGGGGAACACCGAGCCGCCGACCGTGTTGATGACGACGTTGGCGCCCTTTCCATCCGTGGCCTGGAGGACCTTTTGGGAAAAATCGGGCGCGCGCGTCTGGATCGCGACGTCGAGACCGTGCTTCTTCAGGGTTTCGAGCTTGGAAGCGGAGCCCGAGGTGCCGACGACCTTCGCGCCCATCGCCTTGGCCGCCTGGAGCGCGGCGACGCCGACGCCGGAGGAGATGCCGGTGACCAGAAGCCACTCGCCGGCCTTGAGCGCGCCCTGCTCGACGATCATGTCGTGCACCACCATGAAAGTGAGCGGAATGGAGGCCGCCTGCTCGAAGCTGAGGTTCGCCGGGATCGGGATCGCCTCGCGCGCGTCCATCACCGCGTACTCGGCGAACGCGCCCGCGGCGCGGCCCATGACTTTCTCGCCGGTGCCTTCGACTTCGCCCGCCGCCTCGTTGCCCGCGGCCCTGGCGGCGCCGGGCTTCACCAGGCCGTGGCCGGCGATGAACTCGCCGCGGTTCAGGCCGGCCGCGCGCACGCGCACGACGACCTTGCCGGGCGCGGCTTCGGGCTTGGGGACGTCGCGGGCTTCGAGCTCGGTGCCGCGCGGACCGGACTGGATGAAATAGGCGCGCATAGGCGCGCCAGTGTACCGGGGCCTAGCTGCGCCCGGCGAGCAGCCGCGCGAAATCCTCCAGTTCGTTGCGGTTGAGGTCGGAGACGAGCGCGAAGCCCATCCCCTGCGCGCTGAAGCGCTCGACGTTGAACCCGTCGCGCGCGCTCGCCGCGCGCCCCGACGGCACGTCGGGCGAGACGAACACGTCGATGGTGTGCCGGCGCCGCTTGTAGACGAGGACCGCCGCCGGCTTGCCGCCCACGTACTCGACGCGCGCGCCGACCAGCGGGAAGCCCTCGCCGGAGAAGTCGCTCACCGGCGGCGAGAACGGCAGGCGGGCGGAGAGCCAGGGCTTCACGGTGTGCTGGTCGGAGGAGGCGACGTCGATCATCCGGTCGGAGAGCGTGGCGCGCACATGGCTCGCGACGAGCTCGCGCGCGAGCGCCTCCTCGCCGGCGCCGCGCGGCAGGAAGAAGCCGACCGCGATGCCGAGCAGCACGGCGGCGGCGAGCGCCAGCGCCGGCTGCAGCCAGCTGCGGCGCGCGCGCGGCGCCTGCTCGGAGAAGGCGCGGCTCAGCTCCGCGGGCGCGGCGTGGTAGTCGGCTTCCTCGCGGATCGCGCTCGAGAGCTCGCGCAGCCGCTCGTACGCCGCGCGCAGGCCCGCGTCCTGCGCGAGCCGCGCCTCGAACGCGACGGCGCGCGGCGGATCGAGCTCACCGTCGAGGTAGGCGTGCAGCAGGCGGGATTCTTCGGCGTTCATCGGTGCACCGGGAGGCGCGCGGCGCTCGCGATCACGCGCATGGAATCGGCGAGCAGCCGCCGGGCGCGCGCGAGGCGCGACATGACGGTGCCGATCGGCACGCCAGTGATGCGCGCGATATCGCGGTAGGAGAGGTCCTCGAGCTCGCGCAGGATGAGCGCCTCGCGGAAGTGCACCGGCAGCGCCGCGATCGCCTCGTTCAGCAGCCTGCGGTCGAGGCTGCGCGCGGCAAGCGCCTCCGGCGTCTCGGTATCGGCTTCCTCCGCCTCCTCGTCGAGCGGCGCGACGTCGCCCGGGCGGTTCGCCTGCAGCCAGCTGAAGCAGGCGTTGCGCACGATGGCGAGCAGCCAGGGCCGCGCCTCGCCGCGCAGCCCGTCGAAGAAGCGGTAGGCGCGCAGCAGCGCCTCCTGCAGCACGTCCTTCGCGTCGTGGTCGTTGCGCGTCAGCCAGCGCGCCAGGTTGTACGCGGCGTCCATGTGCGGAAGCACCTGCTGCTCGAAACGGCTGCGCTCGGTCACGGTCGGCGAGGCTGAAAGGCCGGGGCGCTCATATTACGCGGATCTTGCCGCCCATCCTTTCATGGCCGTCGCCGCAGAAGATGTCGCACACGTAGTCGAAGGTGCCCGCCTTGTCCGGGGTGAAGCGCACGCGCGCCACCTCGCCGGGCACGATGTCGGCGCGGATCTTCAGGTCCGGCGCGTTGAAGCCCATCACCACTTCCGGCGCCGTGAACTCCAGCACCGCCGGCACGCCTTTCTTCAGGGTGACGGTGTTCGGCAGGAAGGTGAACTTGCGCGCCACGATCTTCACCACCTGCTCTTTCGGCTGCGCGAGCGCCCACGCGCCCGCGCCGGAAAGCGCCGCGCCGATCCCGCCGAGCACGAAGGCGCGCCGCTTCACGCCTTCACCACCGGGAACTCGGCGAGCTTGTACTCGTCCTTCTCCGCTTCGACTTCGCGGAAGCCCAGGCCGCGGTACGGATGCTCGGGATCCCACTTCAGCGGCTCGCGCTTGGGCGCCGCGCCGGGTGCCGGCAGCGGGAACATCAGGCCCTTCGCGGCATGGTGCTCGATGTGCGCGGTCTTGAAGTGGTGCTCCTGGTGGATGTGGCCGTAGAACACGGTCACGTTGCGGTAGGGCATGAGGAGCTCGATCGCCTTGTCGCCGTCGCGCGTCGCCCAGTCCCACTGCGGGTAGAGCGGGAAGAGCGGCCGGTGCGTGAGCACCACGATGCGCGCGTTCTTGTCCTGCTTGGCGAGGTCCTGGCGCATCCAGTCGAGCTGCTGCTCGCCGACCATCGCGCGCGGGTCGGAGACGTTGTCGAGCACGATGAAGTGCACGCCCTTGTGGTCGAACGTGTAGTGCGTCTCGCCGAAGGACTCCTTGAAGGCGTCGCTGCGGTCGAGCGAGCCGTCGTGCTCCCCGGGCATGAAGCGGATGTTCCGGTTCTTGAACGCGCCGATCATGTCCTTGAACTGGGCGAGGCGCCGGCGCCGCTCCTTGGGGTCGTCCGTGGTATGCGTCAGGTCGCCGGTGAAGACGATGAAGTCCGGCTGGGTCTCGAGCGCGTTCACCGCCGCGATCGCCTTCGGCAGCGTGCCGAGCGGGTCGGGGTTGGGCGCCCCCTGGAAGCCGATGTGCGTGTCGGAGAGCTGGACGAAGAAGAACTCGTCGGCCGCCGAGGCGTAGGGGTCGGCGCCGCGCGCGAGCCCCGAGGCGAACACCACGCCGCCCAGGCCGGCGAGCTTGAGGAACTGTCTGCGGTCCACGGACATGAAAGGCCTCCTTTTTCGGTCTGATACGCTGCAAGACCGGCCCACCGAAGGATTTATTCCCTGGAAGCGTTCCTCGTCTCCGCAGGGGTCGTCGCGCTCGCCGAGATCGGCGACAAGACCCAGCTCCTCGCCCTCGTGCTCGCGGGCCGGTACGGTGGCCAACCCGGCGCTCGCGCGCGGATCGTGCTCGGCATATTGCTCGCCACGATCGCGAACCACACGCTCGCTGCGCTCCTCGGCGCCTGGCTCACCTCTCTCGTCGGCGAGCGCGTGCTGCGCTGGGGGCTCGCCGCTTCGTTCCTCGGCATGGCGGCCTGGATGCTGGTCCCGGACAAGCCGCCCGGCGAGGACGTCCGGCCGAAGCTCGGTGCCTTCGCCGCGACGCTCGTCTCCTTCTTCCTCGTCGAGATCGGCGACAAGACCCAGATCGCGACTGTGGCGCTCGCCGCGCGCTATGCGTCGACGGTGGCGGTGGTGGCCGGAACGACGCTCGGCATGATGCTCGCCAACGTGCCGGCGGTGTACCTCGGGGAGGCGATCCTCAGGCGCGCGCCGGTGCGCCTCGTGCACGCGATCGGCGCGACGCTCTTCGCGGTCCTCGGCGTGCTCGCCTTGATATAAGCTTCGCCGCCATGCGCCTCGTCCTCGCGCAAATGAAGCACGAGACGAACACCTTCTCCCCGGTGCCGACGCCGCTCGCGCGTTTCGGCCACGGCCGCGACCTGCCCTGGGAGGGCGAGGAGGCGCTCGCGGAATTCCGCGGCACCGGCACCGCGCTCGGCGCCTTCATCGAGCTGGCGGAGCGCGCCGGCGCCGAGATCATGCTGCCGATCGCCGCGCAGGCCTGGCCGAGCGGCCGGGTCGCGCAGGATGCCTACGAGTACATCGTCAAGCGCATCGTCGACGCGGTGGCGAAGGGCTGCGACGCGGTGCTGCTCGACCTGCACGGCGCCATGGTCACCGACCGGCTGGACGACGGCGAGGGCGAGCTCCTCGCGCGCATCCGCCGTGTCGCGCCGAGGCTGCCGGTCGGTGTCGCGCACGACATGCACGCCAACCTGTTTCCCGCCGCCGCGCGCGTCGCCACCTCGCTCGCGGGCTACCAGACCTATCCGCACGTGGATATGCATGAAACGGGCATCCGCGCCGCGCTCCCAATCATCAATCTTCTCCAGGGAAAGGCGAAGCCGGTCCTCGCGTTCGGGCACAAGCCCATGCTGCCGCACGTCATGCGCCAGTCGAGCCTCGACTCGCCGAACCGCGAGATCCAGGCCCGCGCGAGGGAAATGGAGAAGCAGGGAGCGCTGTCGGCGACGTTCTTCGTCGGATTCCCGCACGCCGACATTCCGTACGCCGGCTCCTCCGCGGTCGTGGTGGCCGACGGCGACGCGGACCTCGCGCGCCGCTACTGCGACGAGCTGCTCGAGATGGCGTGGCAGAGCCGCGAAGCGTTCGTCTACCGGCCCGAGCCCCTGGCCGCTTCGATTCAGAAAGCGCAGGCGCTGCAGGCGCGGCCCGTCGTGCTGCTGGATCACTACGACAACTGCGCCTCCGGCGGCACGATGGACACGATGACGGTGCTCGCGGCGATCCTCGAGGCGCGCCTGGAGGAGGCGGCGGCGTTCGCGGTGTGCGACCCGGCCGCGGTGAAGCGGATGAGCGAGGCGGGGACGGGCGCCTCTGTCACGCTCGAGCTCGGCGGCAAGAGCGACATGCCGTCCGTCGGGCTGAAAGCGCAGCCGCTGCAGGTCTCGGGAAAGGTGCAGCGCCTCGTGGAGGGAAGGTTCCGCAACGAGGGACCGATGGGCCGCGGCGAGCTCATGGACATGGGCCCGAGCGCGGTGCTGGACACCGGCCGCGTCGAGATCGTCGTGATCTCCCGCCAGGTCGAGCCCTTCGACATCGCCGCCTGGCGGCATCTCGGCATCGACCCGGCCGCGAAGCGCTATGTAATGCTGAAGAGCCGCGTCCACTGGCGCGCCGGACTTGGGGAGATTGCCAAGGCGGTGGTGGAATGCGCCGGCACCGGCGTTTGCACCTCGGATTACTCGCAGCTCAATTTCCGGCGCGTGCGCCGGCCGGTCTACCCCCTCGATCCGATGTAGCATTTTTGTAGTAAAAACGGCGACGACCAACACCCTGGAGCGAACCATGACCCGTGACTTTCGCAGGATCGCCGGCGCAGTGCTCGGCGCGCTTCTGATCGGATTCGGCATGCAGGCGGCGCAGGCCGGCACGATCGCGACGGACGACGCAATCTCGGCGCAGCAGGCCGTCCAGGACCGGGCGCGGGTGAAGGCGCTCGTCGCGCGGCCGGAAGTCGCCCGGGCGCTCGCGAAGCTCGGCATCGCGCCGGAGAAAGCCGGCGCGCGCGTCAACGCGATGACCGATCAGGAAGTGGTGGCGCTCGCGGGCAAGCTCGACGCGCTGCCCGCCGGCGGGGCGCTCAGCAACACGGACTTCCTGCTCGTCATCGTCGTCCTGCTGCTCGTCGTCATCATTCTCTAGCCGGCGCTCGGCGGCATCAGGCCGCCAGCTCCACCGCTTCGGTGCGCTCGTTGACCGTGACGAGCCGCACCGGGCGGCGCCAGACGCGGCGCACGTACTCCAGCACCTTCCTCGCGCGGCCGACGTCCAGGCCGCGGCCGTCGCTCGCGTGGTCGTGCTTGAGGGTGAGCGAGCCGTCGCTCTTCAGCTCGATCGCGGCGACGCGCGGCGCGCCGTAGTTGAACTTCGGCGCGAGGATCGCCTCGCGGATCGCGTCGAGGTCGCGGCTCGCGACGCGGATCTCGTCGCTCGGCTTCGCCTCGAACACGAAGAGGCCCGACTTTTCGGCGAGGCCGCGGTCGAGCCAGTTGCGGATGAAGCCGAAGTCGTCCTCCTCGCGCATCACCTCGCGGGCGCGGGCGAGGCCGTGCTTTTCCACGATCGCCTCCCACATCGTGAAGCCGAGGTGGTAGGGGTTGATGGCGAGCGCGGTCTGCTCGCCCGAGGCGAACGGCCGCACCACGTCGGAATGCGCCTTGAGCGCCGCGAGGTAGAGCGGCTGCGGCAGGAAATCCGCCTCGCGCAGCAGGCGCGCGTGCCAGTACGAGGCCCAGCCCTCGTTCATGATCTGGCAGGCGAACACCGGATAGAAGTAGAGCGACTCGGAGCGCACCATGAGGAAGATGTCGCGCTCCCACTGCTCGAGCTCGGGGGCGTACTGCGCGATGAACCAGAGCAGGTCGTACTCCGGGTGCGGCGGGACGGGCGCGCGCAGCGGTCCGAGAGGCAGGGGCGCGGCCCGGGTTTCTCCCGGGAGGTCCTTGAATCTTTTCGAAAACGCGGTCTCGCGGGCGGACTTCCGGTCGGGGGCGAACTCGGGATAGCGCGCGCGGTGCAGCTCGCCGCGCACGTCGACGTGCGACTCGAGCGAGAGCGCAGCGTCGAGCACCGACTCGACGCGCTCCATCCCGGCGGCGTCGATCGCCTGCTGGATGCGGTGCGCGTGCGCCGCCGCGTGCTCGACGATGTTGCCCCCGGCCATGTCGTGGAAGCGCGCGAAGAGCTGGTTGTGCTTCGAGAAGTCGGCATGGCCGAGCACGTGCGCCGTCACGAGCGCGTTCTCGGCGAGCGAGTTGCCGTCCATGAGGAAGGCGCGGCACGGATCGCCCGGGAACATGACCTCGAAGATCTTCGAGTGGCCCATGCTCTGGCGCACCAGCTGGTGGATGTAGCGCACGCCGAAGGACCAGTGCGGCATGCGGATCGGCAGCCCGTACACCGCGATCTCGGTCATGAGGCTCTCGGGCGCGAGCTCGAAGTCGACCGGGTAGTAGTCGAGGCCGTCGCGCTGCGCGAGCGCCTCGATCTGCGCGGCGTAGGCCGCGAGGTCAGTCGGTACGGTCTTGCTGCTCAACGAAGAAATCCCTCAGCGCGCGCCAGACGTCTTCCTGGGCGTTCAAGTGGCTGGTGCCCACCGACAGGCCGTTCGCCTTGAGCTCGGCGAAGATCTCGGCGAGCTGCGTCTCGCGCGGCCGGAACGTGGCGATGCCGCCGGTCTCGACGTAGCCGGCGTAGTTGATCTGCGCGGCGAGCTCGCCGAGCGCCGCGGTGGCGGGCTCGCGGTCCTCGGCGGCGTTCTCGCCGTCCGAGGCGTAGAAGAGGTAGACGTTGTAGCGCTGCGGGTCGTAGCGCCCCCGGACGAGCTCCTGGGCGAGCTGGAACACGCTCGAGGACACCGTGCCGCCGCTCGAGCTCGCCTGGAAGAACTGGCTCTCGTCGAACTCCCAGGCCTGCGCGGCGTGCGCGAGGAAGGCGGTCTCGACCTTGGCGTACTGGCGGCGGATGCCCTGCAGCGCGAAGAAAAAGAACTGCTTCGCAAGGCGCCGCTGCGCCTCGTCCATGCTGCCCGAGACGTCGAGCGCAAAAATGACGGCCGCGCTGGTTGCCGGCGTCGGCCGCTTCACCAGCTGCCGGAAGCGCAGGTCCTCGTTGACGATGGCGACGGGGTTTTCCTGGACCGCCCTGCGCTTGACGGCTTCCTTCAGCGTGCGCCTGCGGTCGAGGCGCGAGCGCGCGCCGCGCTTGTCCCAGCCCTCGCGCACGTAGTCGGGCTCGGCCAGGGTGTTCGCGCGCCGGGGCTTGAGCTCGGGGAGCTTCAGCTCCTCCCAGAGCCAGTCGACGATGTCGTCGATCTTGAGCTCGACCACGAATCGGATCTCGCCGTCGTTGGTGCCGCCCGACTGCTCGCCCTGGCCGGGCTCCTCGCGCCCGGGCTGCAGCACGTCGCCCGGCTGGCCGCGGCCCTGGCCCGCGCCCTGGTGGCTGTCCGGGTCGACGAGGCGCAGCCGCGCGTGCTCGAGCAGGCGCACCGGCACGGCGACCGTGCGGTTCGCCGCGTTCGTCATCAGGTCCTCGCCGGAGAGCAGATCGGGCAGGCTCGACTTCACCGCCTCGCGCACCTTCTGGTTGTGCCGCAGCCAGTCCCGCGCGCCGCGCGAGAAGAGCTCGTACCAGGGCGTCTCGGCGGCGATGCGAATCGTCATGTCATTCCTGCGCGAGCAGGGTCGTGACGTAGTTCAGCGCTTCGCGCGCCGAGTGCGAGTCGTAGTCGTACTCGTCGACCAGGCGCCGCTCGACGACGGAGATCTTCTGCCGCGTCTCGTCGTCGGGGCGGGTTGCCGAGCTCACCAAGCGCAGCACGTCGCGCCGGCTCTCGAAGAGGTACTGCTCCACCGCGTCGTGCAGCGGCGCGTGGCTGTCGAGCGTGAACTTCTCCCCGCGCTTGAAGGCGCCCATGGCCTTGCGCACCACTTCCTGGCGGAAGGAGAGCTTGCCCGACTCGGAGATGCGGATCTTCTCCTCCACCGAGCGCAGGAAGCGCTCGTCGGGCTTGCGCTCCTCGCTCGTGATCGGGTCCTTGAGGGTGCGGCTGTCGAGCGTCGCCTCGACCTCGTCGAGGTACTTGTCGAGCAACTCCTGCGCCTCCTGCTCGAAGGAGACGAAGAGCGCCTTGTGCACGTCCTCCTTCACCCAGCGGTTGTAGAAGTCCTTGCGCACGGTGACGAGGTAGTCCACCCACTTCCTCTTCTTCTTGCCGTCCATGCGCACGTCGGACTCGATCGCGTCTTTCAGGGCGAGGAGCACGTCCATGGTGGTCAGGCTCTTTGCCGAGGACTGGATGATCGCGTTCGAGAGTGCGTTGATCACGAAGCGCGGCGAGACGCCCGAGAGGCCTTCCTCGGGGGCGCGGGCGCGCATCTTCTCCGCTTCCGACTGCGCCATGCCCTCGACGTCCTCGCCGGCGTAGAGCCGGACCTTCTTCACGTTCTCCGCCTCGTGCTCCTCGCCCTCCTGCAGCCGCGTGAGCACCGAGAACACCGCCGCGACGTGCAGCGCGTGCGGGTCGAGGTGCACCTCGCGGAACGCCTGCGTGGAGGAGGTGAGCTTGCGATAGATCCTCGCCTCCTCCTTGTAGGAGAGCGTGTACGGCACCTGGATGATCACCATCCGGTCGAGCAGCGCCTCGTTCTCCGGCTCCTGCAGGAACTTGCGGAACTCGGCGAGGTTGGTGTGCGCGAGGATCGTCTCGTCGAGGTGGATGAGCGGAAAGCGCGACACCTTGACGTTCTTCTCCTGGGTGAGCGTGAGCAGGAGGTAGAGGAACTCGCGCTTCACCTTGAGGATCTCGATCATCTCGAGCATGCCGCGGCTCGCGGCGAACACCGCGCCCGACCAGGACCAGGCGCGCGGGTCGCCCTCGTCGCCGTATTGCGAGACCTTGGAAAGGTCCACCGAGCCGACGAGGTCGGCGATGTCGGCGGTGCTCGGGTCGTGCGGCGCGTAGGTGCCCACGCCGGTGCGCTCGGCCTCCGAGATGAACAGGCGCTTCACCGGCATCTGCATGAAGTCGCCGTCGAACTCGTTGGCGATGCGGCTCGAGCAGTACGGGCAGAGCTCCCCCGAGATCTCGATGCCGTAGGTCTGGCGGAACTGCGGCCGCAGCGTGTGCGGCACGAGGTGCAGCGGCGATTCGTGCACCGGGCAGCCGTCGACCGCGTAGAGCGCGCCTGCCTCGGTGCGGCTGTAGGCCTCGAGGCCGCGCTTGAGCAGGATGACGAGGCTCGACTTGCCGCCCGAGGGCGGCCCGAGCAGCAGCAGGAGGCGGCGGCCGACTTCCGAGCCGGCGGCGGCCGCCTTGAAGTAGTCGACGAGCCGCTCGAGCGTGTCGTCGATGCCGTAGAGCTCGTCCTCGAAGAGCTGACAGCGCATGCGGCCGCCGGCTTCGCCGAGGCCGCAGCTGCGTATCATGTCCCAGATGTATTGATGGCTGCTGCGCGCGATGCCGCGCGCGTCGGCGGCGAACGCCGTCTCGAGGAAGGCAGCGAAAGTTCCGCTCCAGTTCGCCGCGCGGTGCTCCTTGCTGAAATCGACCAGCGACCTCAGGAACCCCGAGCGCTTCTCCTCTTTCTCCGCCTGCCTGTCGGCCACTTCGCTGTCTGACTGTCTCATGCCATCACCTCTGCAGTGGACGCCACCCCGATCCGGGTTGGAGCAAGAAAGGCTCCCATGTTCCCTACGATTGTTGGAACCCGGCCTACCACCTTTCGAACGAGCCGAACGGCTTAAAGTTGACGAGCTGCGTTCACAAAATATGTGCGCGCGGCGCGAAAACCGGGCACGGTCCGGACGGTCTAACCGCTGCGCGCGCAGCGCGACGCATGCGCGCACTAACGTGAGAAGCGCATGCTTAAGGAGATCATCGGGGTTGCCGACGATCCGCCCGCGCGGCGGCGGTGGTTCCACGACGACTACTTCGACCTGTTCGTGTGGCAGGCGGACGGGGAGCTCACGCTCTTCCAGCTCTGCTACGGCCCCGACTCGAGCGACCGCGCGCTCGTCTGGGACAAGGAGCGCGGCTTCTTCCACGACGGGCCGGTGGCGAAGGAGGAATGGGTCGAGCGCTTCGAGGACGCCGCGCTCGCCCTGCCCGAGGACATCCAGCGGGAAGTGCGCCTGAAGGTGCAGGAGTTCGCGCGCCGGCGCGCCGAGGTGCAGAGCCGGCGCAAGCGCTTCCGTCGCGCGAGCTGGCAGGCCTAGTCGATTTTCAGCGACAATCCCCTGCTCAACAGGAGGGGATATGAAGCCTGAACTCATGTGGCTCGTCTGGTCGGTCGCCCTGGCGTTCGTCCAGGCGCTCGTTTGCGTCGCCGGCGCGACCCTGCAGGTCGGCCTTCCCATGCTGGCGGGCAACCGCGAGAACATGCCGGCGCTCACCGGCTGGGCGCGGCGGGCGAACCGCGCGCACCTCAACATGCTGGAGAGCCTCGTGCTTTTCGCCGCTCTGGTTCTGGTTGCCGTGGTTTCCGGAAAGACCAATGGAACGACGCTGCTCGGCGCGCAGCTCTTCTTCTGGGCCCGGCTCGCCTATGCGCCGATCTACGTCGTCGGCATTCCCTGGCTGCGCACCCTGGTGTGGTTCGTGTCGGTGATCGGGATGGTCCTCATCTTCCTGCAGCTCCTCTGATGGGGGTGCTTGTCGCCGGGGTGTGGAAGGACATCCCGCGCGAGGCGGCCAGGGACGGGGCGTTCCACCGGCCCGAGAGCGCGTTCCGCGGGCGCATCTCGCGCGACGGGCCGTTCACGCCGCACGCCGGGCGCTACGCGCTCTGGGTATCGCGCGCCTGCCCCTGGGCGCACCGCACGCTCATCGTGCGCGCGCTGAAGGGCCTCGACCGGGCGATCGCGGTGTTCTATGCCGAGCCCGGCATGGCGCAGAACGGCTGGGAGTTCCGCGATGCGCCGTTCCGCGCCCTGCACGAGGTCTATTCGGCGGCGAAGCCGGACTACACCGGCCGCGTCACGGTGCCGGTCTTGTGGGACCGCCTGACGCGCAGGATCGTGAACAACGAGTCCGCCGACATCCTGCGCATGCTGAACCGCGACTTCGACGCCTTCGCGCGCCGCAAGCTCGCCGATCTCTACCCGGAGAAGCTGCGCAAGGAGATCGACGGCGTGAACGAGATCGTCTACCGGGGGCTGAACAACGGCGTCTACCGCGCCGGCTTCGCGACGGCGCAGGACAAGTACGAGCAGGCGGTGTCCGAGGTGTTCCGCACGCTCGACTGGCTGGAGAGGCGCCTCGCCGGGCGGCGCTGGCTCTGCGGCAGCCGCCTCACGGAAGCCGATGTGCGGCTTTTCACGACGCTGGTGCGCTTCGACGCGGTGTATTGCTCGCATTTCAAGTGCAACCTGCGCCGCGTGGTGGACTATCCGCGGCTGTGGCGCTATACCCGTCGCTTCTACGCGCTTCCGAGGGTGGCGGCCACCGTGAGCATGGGCGAAATCAAATCCCATTACTATCGGAGCATGAAGGACATCAACCCGACGCAGATCGTCCCCAAGGGCCCGCTTCTCAGCTTTCGCTGACATGAAGACCCTGGTGGCGCTCTGTGCGGCGTTTGCCGCGAGCGCGGCGCTCGCGAACAGCGACCCGCTCACCGGCGTCGCGGCTCCCGGCGGCGCCGGCATCGGCGCGTTCACGAGCGTCGAGCGCTCGCCCTACCGCGGCGCCGGGCAGCGCTACGACTTCCTGCCGCTCTACCTCTACGAGGGCGAGCACGCCTACCTGCACTCCTACAGCGTCGGCCTGAAGTTCGGCGACGTCCTGAACGAGCCGCGCTTCGACGTCTTCCTGCGCCATCGCTTCGAGGGCTTCCCCTACGACCGCATTCCGGACTCGATCGCCGGCATGGCGAAGCGCGAGGCGGGTCTCGACGCGGGAGCGAGCGCGCAGCTCGGCGGCGCCTGGGGCATCGCCTTCGTCGAGGTGCTGCACGACGTCGCCGGGGCCTCGCACGGCAACGAGTACAAGCTGGGGTATCGCTACCCATGGCGCAGCGGCCGCCTCTGGATCCGGCCGCACGCCTACCTCGGCCTGCGCGATGCGCGGCTCAACGACTATTACTACGGCGTGCGGCCCGACGAGGCCACCGCAACGCGTCCCGCCTACAGCGCGGGGTCCGGCGTCAACGCCGAGCTCGGCCTCTGGGCGGCGTACAACCTTACCGAGCGCTGGCGGCTGATCGGCGGACTCAGCTACACGCGCTGGGCGAAGACCGTGCGCGACAGCCCGGTCGTGGAGGGGTTGGGCACGCAGCGCCAGGTCACGCTCGGCCTGATGTACGACATCACGCCCGAGCACGAGGCCTGGCCCGAGGGCCGGCCGCTCATCATGCGCGTCTACCACGGCGACTCGAGCGACTGCAACGTGCTGCAGATCGCGGAGCTGCGCTGCACGAGCACGCACACCAAGGACCGCACCACGATCACCGGCTTCGATATCGGGCGGCCCTTCATCGAGCGCCTGAACGGCTGGCCGCTCGACATCGCGGGCTTCCTCGGCTTCATCCACCACGACGAGGCCGGCTTTCAGCCCGACTTCTGGCAGCTCAACGCCTACTTCAAGGCCTACTACTACGGCTTTCCGTGGTCCGAGCGCATCCGCACGCGCGTCGGCCTCGGCGTGGGCCTGTCCTACGCGCAGCGCATCTCGCAGATGGAGCAGCGCGACCTCGCCGACCGCGGGCGCAACACCTCGAAGCTCCTCGAGGTGCTCGACCCGACCGCGGACTTCAGCGTCGGCGACCTGATCGGCGTGCGCTCGCTGCGCAGCACCTTTCTCGGCGTCGGCGTGTCGCACCGCTCCGGGATCTTCGGCTCCTCGCACCTCTTCGGCAACACCAACGGCGGCTCGAACTTCATCTACACGTACCTGGAGACCTCGTTCTGAGGGTGCTCAGCACGCTCGCGCTGAAGGGCGTGCTCGCGAAGCTCGCGCCGCGGCTCGACGTGGAGATCCACGCCACGCGCGCGCTGCTCGAGCGCATCGGGCGCAACGAGCCCGCCGATCTCCTCATCCTCACCACCGAGGCGATGGAACGCCTGGCGCGAGAGGGCAAGGTGCGCGAGGTTCGCCGGCTCGGCAGCTCGGGCGTCGGCGTCGCGGTGCGCGCCGGCGCAGCGCGGCCGGATATTTCGTCCGTGGAAGCTTTCAAGAACAGCCTGGTCAGGGCGAAATCCGTGGCGCACTCCCAGGTCGGCGCGAGCGGTCTTTACTTCGTGGAGATGATCCGCGAGCTGGGCATCGCCGATCGTGTGAAAGCAATTTCCGTCGAAAAAGGTCCCGTAGGCGCGGTGGTCGCGAGGGGCGAAGCGGAGCTCGGCATCCAGCAGCTCTGCGAGCTCGCGCCGGTGCCGGGAATCGACATCGTCGGGCCGCTGCCGGGGCCGCTGCAGCGCTGGACGGAATTCTCGGCCGGAATTCCATTGAGAGTTCAATCCAGGGAAAAGGCCGAGGCCCTTCTCGATCTCCTCTGCTCGGAAACAGGGCGCGCGGCGATGCGCGCGGGACAGATCACTCCGGCCTAGGCTTCGGCCGGCGCACGAGCGGCATCGGCAGCGCGAAATGCTCGGGCTCGGCGGGGCACATGGCGCACGAAGGCTCCTCTTCGCGGGCAAAGAAGGCGCGCAGCGCCTCGTCACTGCATCCGGGCTCGAGCGGCTGGTAGGCGAGGTACGGTTGCCACTGCGGTGAGAGCCGATGGCGTGCATGTTGCATCGGCAGATACGCAAGCGGCGCGCATTTCCAGATGCGCGCATCGAAGAGCTGCGGGCAATATCTCGCCTTGCAGCGCTCCCAGCTCTCGCGGGGCCGCCCGTCCTGGTAAGGGAGCATGTCGGCGCCGGAGCCGCGGTGCGTCCTGCGCCAGTCGCCGAACGAGTCGTAGCGCACCACCCGGATACCGTACTGGCGGCGCCAGCTGCGCAGCAGATCGTAGTTCGGCTTGATGGCCCGCTGGTAGTCCTCGGAGCGGTGATGCAGCGAGAGATGGATCTCGGCCTTGTCGTCTCCCTGCAGCGCCCTCGGCAAATCGGGATGGTTGTGGAGAAAGAAGCCGTTGGTCACGAGGCGCAGGGCCGCGGCGGGCCACTGGCTGCGCGCAAGCCGGACGAAATCGGCGAGGTGCGGATGCAGCGTCGGCTCGCCGCCGACGAGCGAAAAGATCCGCGGGCGGATGCGGCCGCTCCATGCGCTCATCCACGCCCGCGCTTCGTCGAGCGGCACGATCCCCTTGTGCCCCTGGTCCGAGTAGTGCGAGCAGCTCTCGCAGCGCAGGTTGCAGGCGTGCGCGACGTGGATCTCCAGATGCAGCACGTCCAGTGTCGCGGCCATGCCCAAGTATGGGACGATCAGGCCCGGATGATCCAGTTCCTCGTCACGCGCGAGCACGCCTACACGATGCAGTCCTTCCTCGCAAGCTGGGGCAGGGACCTCGCCGGCCGCATCGGCATCCTGAGCTACGAGGACCTCATCGCCGGCGCGGAGTTCACGCACCGTGACACCGCTTTCATCTTTTCCGATCTGGATCGCCTCGCGGCGTGGCCGCAGGCGCGCGCGCTGATTGCCAGGATGCACGGCGAGCTGAACAAGCGATACGGAGCCGGCCGCACGCTGAACGATCCCGAACGCTCGCTTCTCCGATTTCCGCTGCTGCGCCTGCTGCATGAGCAGGGCATCAACCGTTTCAACGTCTACCGGCCGGGCGAGGGGCCGCCGCCGCGCCGTTTTCCGGTCTTTCTGCGTCCGGAGAGCGGCCATGAGCCCGGCAAGATCGTCCTGCTGCGCGACGAGGCGGCGTATCGCGCGGCGCTGGATGAGCTTGTCCGCCAGGGCGCTCCAATCAAGGACTACGTCGCGGTCGAGTTCTGCGATACCTCGACCGCCGGCCTCTACCGGAAGTACGGGGCTTTCGTGGTCGGGGACCGGATCGTGCCGCGCCACATCTTCTTCAGCCGCGACTGGCTGGTGAAGATGCCAGACCTCGCGGAGCCCGCGATGATCGAGGAGGAGCGCGCCTTCATGGCGAGCGACGCGCATGCCGAGGTGCTGCGTGCGACCGCACGTGCGGCGCGGATCGAATACGGCCGCATCGACTACGGCCTGCTGGCGGGGCGGCCGCAGGTCTGGGAGATAAATACCAATCCGATGCTTGCGAGCGCCATCAGCGACGGCATCCCGGCACGGCGCGAGGCACACCTGCGCTTCGTCGCCGCGATCGCAGAGGCTTTCCGGGCCATCGATCCGGCCCGCGAGCGATGAGCGCGGTCTCCATCAGAAAGATGAGGCGCGAGGACCTGCCCCGGGCAATGGAGATCCTCGCCCGCTGGAACATGGCGCCGCAGGCGCCGAGCACCGAGCGCCCCCATCCCGAGCGGTCTTCTCTCCTCGTGGAAAACAGCTTTGTCGCACTTGCGGATCAGCGGCTCGTCGGCGTGGCGAGCTACATCCTGCACGGTAACGGCCTGGCGGAAACCGCTAGCCTGGCGGTCGACCCGGGCTGGCGCGGCGCCGGCGTGGGCGCGCTCCTGCAGCGGGCACGCCTGGCCGAGATGCACTCACGCGGCGTCCGAAAGGTGCGCACGGAGGCCGACCGCCCCGACGCGATCGCCTGGTACGTGCACAAGTTCGGCTACCGGATCACCGGAACGGTGCGCAAGAAGCACCCCTTCAGCCTCGAGGATGTCGGCGAATGGACGGTCCTGGAGCTCGATCTCCCTGTTCCCCTGCCGTAGCTTTCCGGATGGCGGCATGGGACAATTTCCCCCGCGGCAAGAACCAACAAGCAAACCGTAACAAAGCCAAATCAGGGGAGGCAGGTTGCGGATCGGTCTGGCGGGAATTGCGCTCGCAATGTCCTGCTCGCTCGCCTTGGGCCAGGTCCAGGAGGCGCCGCCCGCGCCGCGCTTCGCCATCCAGAAATTCACGGTGGATGGCAACACGCTGCTTCCTCAAAAAGAAGTCGATCGGCTGGTCGCGCCCTACATCGGCCCCGATCGCGATTTCGGCTCGGTGCAGGAGGCGCTCGAGGCGCTGCAGCAGGCCTATGCCGACCGCGGGTACACGGCGGTGCGCGTGCTCGTTCCCGAGCAGGACCTGCGCGGCGGCGACGTCCATCTGCAGGTGGTCGAGGCGCGCGTGCGCGACATCAAGGTCGAGGGCAACCGCTTCTTCGATGCAGCCAACGTGCTCGCCTCCGTGCCTGCGTTGAAGCAGGGCGAGCCGCCGAACACGCGCAAGATCAGCCAGGACATCCAGCTCGCCAACGAGAACCCGGCGAAGCAGACGACCGTGGTTCTCGAGCCCTCGGACGAGCCGGGCAAGACGGACGCGACCCTGCGCGTGGTGGACGACGACCCGCGGCGCGTCACGCTTTCGCTCGACAACACCGGCACGCCGGCGACCGGCATGCTGCGTGCGGGCATCGGCTACCAGCACGCCAACCTCACCGGGCGGGACGACGTCCTCAGCGCGCAGTTCATCACCTCGCCCACCGAGATCAACAACGTGAAGATCTTCGGCGCCGGGTACCACCTGCCGATGTACCGGTGGGGCGGCGCGTTCGACTTCATCGCGGGCTACTCGGACGTGAACTCCGGTACCGTGCTCGACCTCTTCACCGTGAGCGGCAGCGGCACGATCCTCGGCGCGCGCTACACGCATACGCTGCCGAACATCGGCGCCTACCAGCAGAAGCTCGGCGTCGCGCTCGATTACCGCGCGTTCAAGCAGAACGTCGTGCTCGTCGGCACGACGGGGACGGTCGTTCCGGACATCACGATCCACCCGATCTCGCTCACCTACACCGGGCGGCAATCGCTCGCCGGCAGCGATCTGTCGTTCCTCGTCTCCGTGTCGCAGAACATCCCGGACATTCCGAGCAGCAGCGACGGCAACCAGGACGCGTTCTCGCTGCAGCGGCCCAACGCGCCCGCCGACTACCGCATCTTCCGGGCGGCCGGCGCATGGTCCTACGCCCTGCCCAACGATTTCCTGCTGCGCCTGGCTGCGAACGGCCAGTGGGCGCGCGACCCGCTCGTGCCGGGCGAGCAGTTCGGCATGGGCGGCCAGGATTCCGTCCGCGGCTTCTACGAGCGCGAGGCAGCCAACGACTCCGGCTTGCGGGTCTCGGGCGAGGTCTATGGTCCCGACATGGGAGCGCGCCTCGGCCTGGGCGACACCTGGAGGGCGCGCCTGCTCGGCTTCATCGACGCGGCGCACGGCGAGGACAAGGACCCGGCCCGCGCGCTGAAGACCGGCATGTCGAGCTTCGGCCTCGGCGCCCGGGTCAACCAGGGAAAAACGCTCTCGCTCCGCGTGGACGCCGCGATCGTGACGAACCAGTCCCCAACGCGGCCCGACAACCATGGCCGCATCCACTTCTCGCTTGCCTACAGCTTCTGAGAAAAGCGTGACAAACGTCACACAATCCGCATCGGGTGGGTACTACAATGCCCCAAGCAGCAAAGGGGGCATCACCATGAAGAAAGTCCGGCACGCGAAGCTACGGCAAACGCTCGTCGCGGCCTCCGTTGCCGCCTGCTTCAGCTTCCCCTCCGAGCAAGCCTGGTCGAATCCCACCGGTCCCAGCGTCGCCTCGGGCAGCGCCACGTTCACGACGGCGGGCAGCACGCTGGTCATCAACAACAGCGCGAACGCGATCATCAACTGGCAGGGCTTCTCGATCGGCATCAACGAGATCACGAGGTTCCTGCAGTCCTCCGCGGGGTCAGCCGTCCTGAACCGCGTGGTCGGCGCGAACGGGGTCATCCCCCAAAGCGTGATCGACGGCGTGCTGCAGTCGAACGGCCGCGTCTTCTTGCTGAATCCCATGGGCGTCGTGATCGGGCAGAGCGCGCGCATCGACGTCGCCGGCCTCGTCGCCTCGAGCCTGAACCTCTCCGACGCCGACTTCCTCGCCGGGAAGATGCGCTTCACCGAAGTGCCCGGCGCGGGCGGCATCGTGAACCAGGGCAGCATCACCACCTCGTCGGGCGGCAAGGTCTACCTCG
>DASRFM010000059.1:0-65289 GCA_035651575.1 Burkholderiales bacterium
CCGGCCTTGTTGACTACGCGCGGATTGAAGAGGCCGATCAAAAAGGCCGCAAGCGCCCCCAGCGTGCTGCAAAACACCATTGTCAGGATTCCTCCCTCGAAGCTGTCGCATTATGAACGATAGGGAGCGAAATGGCACCCGTCGCCAAGGAGCGACGGTGCCGATAATAGGCACATGTTGAAAAGCACCATTGCCGGCAGCCTGCCGAAACCCGCCTGGCTCGCCGAGCCGCAGAAACTCTGGCCCGCGTGGCGGCTCTCCGGCCAAGAGCTGGCTCAGGCAAAGCGCGACGCGACGCTCCTCTGGCTCAAAAGCCAGGAGGACGCGGGTGTCGACATCGTCACGGACGGCGAGCAGTCGCGGCAACACTTCGTGCATGGCTTCCTCGAGTTCGTCGAAGGCATCGACTTCAGCCGCAAGGTGAAGATGGGCATCCGCAACAACCGCTACGACGCCATGGTGCCGGTGGTGACGGCGCCGCTGCGCCTGAAAGGCCGGGTGCATCAGGCGGAGGCGCGGCTCGCGCGCGCGCATACCCGGCGCCAGCTCAAGTTCACCCTGCCCGGGCCGATGACGATCGTCGACACCATTGCGGACGAGCACTACGGCGACAAGGTGAAACTCGCCACCGCGTTCGCCGAGCTTCTCAACCAGGAAGCGCGCGCGCTGGTGAAGGACGGCGTCGACGTGATCCAGTTCGACGAGCCGGCCTTCAACGTCTACATGGACGAAGTGACGAAATGGGGCATCGGCGCGCTCGAGCACGCTGCGCGCGGGCTGAAATGCACGACGTGCGTGCATATCTGCTACGGCTACGGCATCCAGGCGAACATCGACTGGAAGCGCACGCTCGGCGCCGAGTGGCGGCAGTACGAGGAGATTTTTCCGGCGCTCGCGAAAAGCAAGATCGATCAGGTGTCGCTGGAAGCGATTCACTCCAGGGTGCCGATCGAGCTTTTGAAACTGCTGAAGGGCAAAGATGTACTCGTCGGCGTAATCGACGTCGCCACCGACACTGTCGAAACGCCGCAGGAAGTCGCGCGCGTCATCGCCGCCGCCGCCAAATACGTCCCGGCTCGGCGTCTCTATCCCTGCACCAACTGCGGCATGGCGCCAATGGACCGCGACATCGCCGTGCGCAAGCTCGAGGCGCTCGTTGCCGGGACGCAGCTCGCGAGGAGAAAGCTGAAATAGCCGCGCGGCGCGGCATGGTGACGTGCCCGCATGCGCTTGCCTCGGCGGCGGGCGTGGAAATGCTGCGCGCCGGCGGCTCGGCGGTCGATGCGGCGCTCGCCGCCGCCGGCGTGCTCGGCGTCGTCTATCCGCACATGTGCGGCATCGGCGGCGATGCGTTCTGGCTGATCTTCGACGCCAAGGAAGCGCGCGTCGCCTATCTCGATGGCGGCGGCCGCGCCGCGGCGAGCGCGACGCTCGAGCGCTTTGGCGGGCAGCACGAGATCCCCTTCCGCGGCATCGTTCCCGCCACGCTCACCGCGCCGGGCGCGGTCGCGAGCTTCTGCGAGGCGCATGCGCGCTATGGGCGGCTGCCGTTCGCGCGCTGCTTGGAAGCGGCGGTGCATTACGCGCGCGACGGCTATCCCGTGAGCGAGCGCCTGGCGCGCTGGATCACTGAAACGGCGGCGGACCTGCGCGAGGATGCGGGCTCCGCAGCGCTCTTCCTCGACGGCGGCAAGACACTCAAGAACCCGGCGCTCGCGCGCACGCTCGAAGCGATTGCCGCCCAGGGACGCGCCGGCTACTACGAAGGCGAGATCGGCGCCGCCCTCGCGCGCTTCTCGGCCGAGCATGGCGGCTTCTTCCGCGCTTCTGACCTTGCCGCGCAGCGCGCGCATTGGGGCGAGCCGCTCTCCGGCCGCTACCGCGGCGTCACCATTTACGAGACACCCGCGCCCACACAGGGCTTCACGGTGCTGGAGATGCTGAACCTCATCGAGCCGCTGGAGCTCGGCCCCTACCAGGGGCCCGATCACGTGCATCTGCCGGTGCAGGCGAAGCAGCTCGCCTATCACGATCGGGACCGCTGGCTCGCCGACCCGCGCTATGCGCAGGTGCCCATCGCACGCCTCATCTCAAAGGCGTATGCGGACGAGCGGCGCAAGCTCATCGACCCGACGCGCGCGCTCGCCTGGGACGACGTGCCGGAAAGCCGGCTGACCGGCGACACGGTGTACGTCGCCGCTGTTGACGCCGAGGGCAGCGCGGCATCGCTGATCTTCAGCCTCTATGGCGTGTTCGGCGCTTGCGTGACCGACCCGGCCACCGGCGTGGTGCTGCAGAACCGCAGCGCGTATTTTTCGCTCGACCCGGCACATCCCAATCGCCTCGAGCCGGGCAAGGTTCCGCTCCATACGCTGATCGCGTCGCTCGCCTTCAAAGGCGAAAAGCTGTGGGCGGCGCTCGGCTGCATGGGCGCCGACGGCCAGCCGCAGATCCATCTGCAGGCGTATGTGGCGATGATCGATTACGGCCGCGATGTCCAGCAGGCGGTCGCCGCGCCGCGCTGGCTCTCGGGCCGCTTCGCGCTCGGCGAGCCGCGCGAGACGCTGCATCTCGAAGCACGCTTTCCGCGCGAGACGCTGGACGCGCTCGCGCGCCGCGGGCACCGGCTCGATCGCTGGGGCGATTGGAACGAGCTCGCCGGCCATGCCCACGGCATCACCGTCGCCGACGACGGCACGCTCGCGGGCGGTTATGATCCCCGCAGTGACGGCGCTGCTTTATCTTGCTGAACGGAAGATCGAGGAAGCGATCGCGCGCGGCGAGCTCGACGATCTGCCGGGCGCCGGCCGAGCGCTGCCGCTCGAGGACGATCGCCTGATACCCGAGGATCTGCGCGTCGCCTATCGCATCCTCAAGAATGCGGGCTATGCGCCGGCCGAAGTCGAACAACTTCGCGAGATCGGGCAGCTCGAGCGCCTCGTCCAGCAAGGCTGCGACGACGCCATGGCGCAATCACGCGCCGTGAAGAAGCTGGCGCTGCTCAGGACGAAGATCGAAGCCGCGTACTACGCCAAAGCGCTGGCGCGCCTTTCACGCTAGCGCTAAGCTCCTGGCGCTACCAGGGAGGAGGAACCATGCGTAAAGCACTGCTCGTCGCATTGGCTTTTGGCGCAACCCAGGCGTTCGGCCAGGCCGGCTTCCCGCCGCCGCCGCCGAAGGTCAGTCCCGCCGCCGGCGTCATCGATTTCCACGTCCATTCGCATCCCGATGTCTTCGGCCGCAACATGGACGACATCGATGTCGCGCAGCTCGCCAAGGCGCGCGGCATGCGCGGCATCGTCCTCAAGAACCACGTCGCCAACACCGCGGACCGCGCGGCGCTCGTGATGAAAGTCGTACCGGGCCTCGAGGTGTGGGGCGGCATCGTGCTCAACAATGCAGTGGGCGGCATTAATCCGGCCGCGGTGGAGTGGATGCACCGCATGTACGGCGGCCGCGGCAAAGTGGTGTGGCTGCCGACCTTCGAGGCCGACAAGCACGTGAAGACGCTCGTCTCCAAGGACGCAAAAGGGATCGAGGTCGCGCCGGGCGGCAAGGTCACGCCGCAGATGGAAGAGATCCTGAAGATCATCGCGCGCGAGAACCTGGTCCTTGCGACCGGGCACGTCCACCCCTACGAGGTCATCGCGGTGACGCGCCGCGCGCGCGAGCTTGGCGTGAAGAACATCGTCGTCACCCATGGCTTCACAAACATCCCGGGGTTATCGATGGACGAGGCGAAGCAGGTGGCCGGGATGGGCGCGGTAATCGAGATCTGTTTCCTGCAGTTCATGGTCGGCCCGAGCGCGCCGATGGAGTGGATGCGTCACTGGACGGTGACCGACGCGAAGACCGTGGCCGAAGCGATCAAGCAGATCGGCGCGAAGAGCCTCATCATCTCCTCTGACCTCGGCCAGACCGGCAACATGATTCACCCGGACGGCATGGAGGCGGCGATCGGGCAGATGAAGCGTGTCGGCATCTCCGATGCCGACATCGACCTGATGATGCGCAAGAACCCGGCGCGCCTACTCGGGCTCAACGACTGAAACTGGACCCCCGCTTGCGCGGGGGCGACCAGCGCATGATTACTGCTTGACGGTCTTCGCCTCCGCGTCCGAGATCGCCTTCTTCAGATCGTTGTACTCGCTGCAGCCGAAGAAGCAGATCTTGTCGAGCGCGCCCAGGTGCTCCTTCGCCTTGGCGACGTTGCCGACCATCAGGTAGGCCTCGCCGATGTACTCGTGCGCGCCGCGATGCTTCGGATCGAGGCGCAGCGCCTCGTTGTAGTGCTTGAAGACGACATCCATGTCGGGGCTGCCGCTGCGGCGCAGGGCATAGGCGTAAAGGCTGTGGTAATCAGCGTTGCGCGAGTCGGCAGCCAGCGCGTCGTTCATCGCCGCCGCGGCCGACTTCCAGTCCTGTCGCTCGGCCGCCGCGTGATAGCGGTCGAGCATCGGATCGGGCCGCGAAGTGGGTCCGGAAGTGTCGGCGGCGTACACGGCGTTGCTGACCATAAACGCCACGATGGCGACGAGCGAGTTTGCATTCATGAGGCTCTCCCTTTGCGATGGCGCAATCGTACTCCTTGCGCTTGCGCTAACAGCGGCGCTACTGGCGGCATTCCGGCTATTGCGCCTCGCCGTAGAAGTAATAGACGGCCTGGTATGGCGACTGCACCATTCGGCCGAGCTGATCGTCGCGGCAGCGCTCCTTCGGCGCCAAACCACCGATGGTTTGAAGTCGCTGGATGTTCTTCACATTGGCGAGCACGCCGTTTCCGCTGTTCTGCGTCGAGACGAGCAAGAGCTGCGGTATCGCATCGCGGGATTGCGAGTCGGCTGAAGCGACGGCGCGTCCCACGACCTTGCTGCCGTCTGACGCTTCCCAGGTCGGACCGGCGTAGTGCTTGCCGATCGCACGGCCGCTCTCATCGGTGAGCTCGGCCTGCGGACCCTTGAACGTCCACTCGAGGCCGGACTTCCCGTCGCTGCAGACGTAGTTCTGGACGCCGGTCGCGAATGCCGTGAGGAGCAGCACCTGACCGCTCGGCACACCGAGCGCAGCCGGCGCCTTCGGCGCCGGAACCTGCGCCGCGGCAGCGGCGGCGGCTGCAAGCGATGCGCATGCGCATGCAAATCGTTTGGTCTTCACCGGCGTCTCCTAAAGGCCGCCAAACATAGCGAGCCTTTGTAACCGTATGATGTGCGCCGTGTAACGGCCATGATGCCCGCCGCTCCCCGCACGCGAATCCTGCTCCTTGCGCTCGCATTGCTCGCAGGCGGTGCGTTTGCCGAGCCGCCCCAATCGCGGCAACAAGCGCTGGCGCAGCTCGCGACCGACGATACGGCGGCGCGGCTGGAAGCGATCGTGTGGCTCGCGAACCACGGCGGCATGGCAGACGCGGCGCGGCTCGATGCCTTGCTGCGCGATGACAACCCGCTGGTGCGCGACTATGCCGAGCAAGCGCTGTGGGCGATCTGGAGCGGCTCGGGCAATGCGGCCATCGATCAGCTGATGGCGCGCGGCGTGCAGCAGATGGAGGCGCAGGATTACAAGGCGGCGATCGCCACATTCGGCGACATCATCCGCCGCAAACCGGAATTCGCCGAAGGCTGGAACAAGCGCGCAACGGTCTATTACCTGGCCGGCGAAGATCGGAAATCGATCGCCGACTGCGCCGAGGTGCTGAAGCGCAATCCGCGCCATTTCGGCGCGCTATCGGGGCTCGGGCTGATCTACACGCGCCTTGGTCGCTATGACGAGGCGCTCGCATGGTTGCGCAAGGCACTCGACGTGAATCCCAACATGGTGGGCGTCGAAATGAACATCGAGAGAATCGAGCAACTGCTGGCCGAGAAGCGCGGCAAGCAGATCTAGAGGTAGTCCTTCGCCGCCGTGTCGGCGTCGGCCGGGTGGCCGATGAGGTAGCCCTGGATGTAGTCGCAGCCACAGCGGCGCAGGAATTCCTGCTGCGCCTCGTTTTCCACCCCTTCGCCGATCACTTCGATGTCGAGCGCGTGCGCCAGCGCCACGATCGCCGAGATGATCGCGCCCTGCTCATGGTCATGCGGCGCGTCGGCGACGAACATGCGGTCGATCTTCACCTTGTCGACCGGGAATCGGCGCAGGTAGGCGAGGCTCGAGTAGCCGGTGCCGAAGTCGTCGATCGCGATCGACACGCCGAGCTGCTTCAGGCGCCTGAGCGTCGAGAGAGTGATATCGGTGTGCTGCATGGCGAGCGTCTCGGTGATCTCGAGCTCGAGGAGTCGCGGCGGCAATCCGGTGTCGCGCAGCGCCTGCGCCACGTGCTGGGCCAGCTTCGGGTCGTTGAACTGGCGCGGCGACAGGTTGACCGAGACCTGCAGGCCGCGCTCGACGCCGATGAAGGTGGCCCAGCGGCAGGCTTCGCGCAGCACCCATTCGCCGATCTTGAGGATAAGACCGCTCTCTTCGGCGATCTGGATGAACTCCGCCGGCGGCACGAGGCCGCGCTCCGGGTGCTGCCAGCGCACCAGCGCCTCGTGGCCGCTCACCCGCCCGGTGTGCGCGTCGACGATGCGCTGATAGTGCACGCGCAGCTCGTCGCGGCCGAGCGCGCGGCGCAGATCCGTCTCGAGCGCAAGGCGCCGCGAAGCCGCCTGGTTCATCTGCTCGGTGAAGAACTGGTAGTTCGCGCGGCCGAGCTCCTTGGCGTGGTACATCGCCGCGTCGGCGTTGCGGATCAGCGTCTCGGCGTCGCGGCCGTCGTCGGGGAAGACGGCGATGCCAACCGAGCAGGTCACCGCCAGCTCGCGCTCGTCCACCCGCACCGGAGCCGAGACCTGCTCGATCACCTTCTGCGCCACCTGCGCGACGTCGGAAGAACGCTTCACCTCGGGCAGCACGACCACGAACTCGTCGCCGCCGATGCGGCAGATGGTGTCGCCTTCGCGTAGCTGCCTGACCAGGCGCTGCGACACCTCCTTCAGCAGCACGTCGCCGACCGCGTGTCCGAGCGAGTCATTGATCGGCTTGAAGCGGTCGAGATCGATGAACATCACCGCGGTCTGCTTGCGGTTGCGCTGACTGAGGGCGAGCGCTTGGCGCAGGCGGTCTTCCAGCAGCCGCCGGTTGGGCAGGCTGGTGAGCGCGTCATGGTCTGCGAGATGCTGGGCGCGCGCTTTGGCTTCCTCGAGCTCGGTGGTGCGCTCGGCGACCGCCCGCTCGAGCGCGTCGCGCGAGGCTTCCAGTGATTCGCGCGCCGCGTGCTCGGCGCTGACGTCGTCGTAGATCCAGATCGTGCCGGCGCGCGGCTTCGCCGGATCGATCGCCTTGCCGACCAGCTTGCACCAGAAGCGGCTGCCGTCCTTGCGCAGATACTCGCGAACCGCAGTCACCGAGCGGCCGGTGCGCAGCTCCTCGTACCAGGCGGCATCCCGCTCGTAGTCCTCCGCCGAGCAGTAGATCGCTCGCGTGCTTTCGCCCAGCAGCTCACCACGTCCGTAGCCGAACATCTGCTCGAAGCGCGGGTTACAGCGCTGGTAGGCGCGGTTCTTCACGAAGGTGATGCCGACCGTGGCGTTGTCGAGGATCAGCTCCTGCTCGGCAAGCGCCCGCTGCACACGACCATCGGCCTCGCGCTCGGCGGTGACATCCTCGAAGCTCCAGATCCACTCCTGCACCGCGTCGCCGACGTCGATGCGCCGGCCGCGCGTGCGGCAGCGGAACGTCGTGCCGTCACGGCGCTTGAAGCGCCATTCCGCGTCGTGCGTGTCGCCCGGCGCGGTGGTAAGGAAGGCGAGCGCGCCGGCGCGTTGCCAGTCCTCCGCGTCGGCGAACAACAGCTCCGAGCTCTGGCCGACGAGCTCACCGGGGCCGGCACCGACCATTTCCTCGAGGAAGCGGTTGCAGCGCTGGATCACGCGATTCCTGACGAAGGCGATGCCGACCGTGGCGTTATCGAGGATCAGCTCCTGCTCGGCGAGCGCGCGCTCGATGCGCTCCTCGGCCTCGTGCTGGCGCGTGATGTCCTCGAAGAGCCATACCGAGCCCTGCGTCGGGTCGCCGGCCTGCACCGCGCGGCCGCTGATCGAGCACCAGATCAGGCTGGCGTCCTTGCGTACATGCTGGCGGCGCAGCTGCTGCGTCTCGCCGCGCCACACGGCCTCGTACACCGGTGTGCCGCCGGCGCTGAAATCCGCATCGCTCGCGAACATGAAGCGCGTCGACTGGTTGAGGAGCTCCCCCGCCTCGTAGCCGAAGATCTCTTCGAAGCGGCGATTGCAGCGCACGATCCTGCGCTCCTTGACGAAGATGATGCCGGCGAGCGCGTTCTCCAGCACCGCGTCCTGTTCGCGCAGCAGCCGATGCAGCGCCTCGTCCGCGCGCTTTCTCTCGGTGATGTCTTCGAGCAGCCAGACGTAGCCCTTGGCCCGGTCGCCGGGCTGCACGGCGCGGCCGGTGATGCGGCACCAGAAGCCCGAGCCGTCCTGCCGCCGCAGCCACGATTCGCGCGAATGGGTGCGCCCCTCATCGAGCTGCGGGTAGATATCGGCGATGCGCCGGTACTCCTCCTCCGTGTAGTAGAGGTCGCGTGTCGGCGAGCTGACGGCGGTGCCTGGTGCGTAGCCAAACATCTCCTCGTAGCGGCGGTTGCAGCGGACGGTCTTGCGATCGCGCGTGAATTGGATGCCGACCACGACGTTGTTGAGCAGCGCCTGTTGCTCGGCAAGCACCCGCTGCAGCTCCTCCTCGGCCTTGCGCTGCTCGGTAATGTCCTCGACGATCCACACCGAGCCCTGGTGCGGCTCGCGCGGATCGACTGCGCGCCCATCGGCGCGGTTCCAGAAGGTGCTGCCGTCTTTGCGCCGGCGCAGCTCCACCCGGCGCGAGGTCTGCCCGCGTGCGAGCGTCTCGTAGACTTCGCCGCCCTGCTCGTAGCCCGCTCCTCCGGGGTACAGGATGGTGGTCGGCTGGCCATCCATCTCGCCCGGCCCGTAGCCGTACATCTCCTCATAGCGCCGGTTGCAGCGTACGATGCGGCGGTCCTTGATGAAGACGATGCCGATCGAGGCCGTGCCAACGATCGCCTCCTGCTCGCGCAGCAGGCGCGACACCTCGTCGGCCTGGCGCCGGCGCTCGGTGATGTCCTCGACGATCCACACCGTGCCGCTCTGCGTGTTGGCGGCGTCGATCGCCTTGGCGATCATGCGGCAGTGGAAGGTCGAGCCGTCCTTGCGCCGCATCTGCCATTCGACGTCGAGCTGCCGGCCGGCAGAAAGAATCGGCACGGCGATCGCGCCGAGAGCGGCATAGCTTTCGCGACTCGGGTACACGACTTCGCCGGGCTGGCCGACGAGCTCGTCGGGCGCATAACCGAACATCTCGGCGAATTTCGGGTTCGTCAGGAAAAAGCGCCGCTCACGCGTGAAGGCGATGCCGATCGAGGCATTGGCGAGCAGCGCCTCGTATTCGAGCTGCCCATGGCGGGTGCGGCCGACGCTCGGCAGCACCGGCTCGGGCCGCAGTGCGGCCGCGGACTCGGCGAGATCGCGGCGCGCTGCCGGCTCGCTCATCGCCCGGCGCCTGCCAAGGCGCGGAATTCCTGTGCGTAGCGGGCGAGGTCGTGCGAGGCGCGCGAGCGCTGCTCGCGCGTCAGGCTTCGATCGATATCGAGCACCATGGCGCCGTATTCCTTGCGCGCCGCCTCGATGGCCGCAGCGTAGGCCGGCTCGCGGCCGCGATCGAAATTGGCGACGAAGTCGGGCAGCCGTTTCGTGGCTTGCCTGGCGCGCAGGATGGCGAGCAGCTCGGCCTGCAAGCGCTTGTGGTCGCGATCGCGCAGCTCATCGAGCAGCGGCGAGCGCTCCGAGTACTGCGCTACACGCTCAACCTGCGCTCGGGACAGTCTCCCCAACCAGTCCTCCAGTCGCTCGACGTTGCGCTGGGTGCGGCGCTTGCGGCGCTCGCGCTCCCCGCCGCGCAGGTTCTCCCTTTCGAACCTGCGGTTGTCTTCCGCCAGGCGCCGCTCGAAATGCGCGATCTGCTGCGGCGTCAGCCGATCGAGCAGCGGTGCCATGTTTTGTGCCGCCGCGCGCATGTCTTCTCGCAGCTGCGCGACGACGGCATCGTACCCCCAAACGAGATCGTCGGGTTGCAGCTGGCGCTCGAGCCGGCGCCGCGCATCGTCGGCAATCTGTGCATATTTCGGCAGCGAATGCGTGCGATGCCACGCCATGAAGGCCGCGATGCGCTCGTCGAGCTCCTCGGCCTGCGCTTCATCGGGATCGAGGTAATGTGCGGCGCGCCATCGAACGTAAATTTCTGCATTGTCGTAGACGAGCCGTACCGCGCTGCAGCCCGCGAGCAGCACGGCAACGAGCAGTGCGCAAAGCGTCCTTACCAAAAACTTTCCACGGTGATATGGCCCGGTGCGCGGCGGCGGTGCTTGCGCATGCCGCGCGCGGTGAGCGCCGCGGTTGCGTCACGCAGCATCTGCGGATTGCCGCACAACATGACGTGCGAGCTCTGCGGCGTGAGCGGCAGCCCGACCGCCTGCTCCAGCCTGCCGTCGGCAATCGCCGCGGGAATGCGTCCCGCGAGCGACCCCGGCGCCGCCTCGCGGCTGACGAATGTCACATAGCGAGCAGCCGTCCCGCGGATGACATTCTTATAGGTCAGCTCGCTCGCATATCGCACCGCGTGCACCAGCACCACGTTCCTGAACCGCTGCCAGGGTGTGGGCGTGCGCAGAATAGAGAGAAACGGCGCGAGGCCGGTGCCGGTGGCGACGAGCCACAGCGTCTCGGCATCCGGCACTTCGCGCAGGACGAGAAACCCTGCCGGGTTCGACGCCACATACAGCGCGTCGCCGGCCTTTAACGTCGCCAGCCGCGGCGAAAGCGGCCCCTCGGGCACGATCACGCCGTAGAACTCGAGCACCGGATCGCTCGGCGGGTTGACGAACGAGAACGCCCGCGCGACGCGCTCGCCGTTGATATTCAGCGCGATGCGCACGAACTGGCCGGCCTGAAAACTAAGCGCCGCCCCTTCGACTCGGAGCGAAAACAGCGACTCGGTCCAGTGGCGGTTCTCGATCACCCGGCCGCTGAGCCACTTCTCGCTCATGAAGCGCTCATTGCCCTCATTGCATCCCGCATTGCATCCCTCATTGCAACCTATAGGGCTCGAGATGCATATCGGCCACCTCGCCGCCCAGCATGACGATGGCGCCATGGCGGCGATTGTTCCCGGTGTCCGAGAATTCGAAGGTGTAGGTGCGCTTGATCTTCACCTGCCCCTCGTCATCGCGCGCGAGGCGCATCCTGGCGAATGCCACCGTGTCGTCGAGGAATTGCAGCTGATAGCGCTCGCAGGCGGAGCGCCCGGCCCGCACTGCGCGCTCACGCGCCTTGAGGCTATCGGCCCAGAGCAGCGTGCCAAGCACGAGCACCAGCAGCAGCGTGAGCGCTTCCCACATCGATCGATTATAGGGACGCGTCCTGCTTCACCAAGTCAGCGCCCTTCTCGGCGACGGCGATCACCGCGGCATTGATATTCCCGGACGGCACCGCGGGCATTACCGAGGCATCGATGACGCGCAAGCCGGCGATGCCTTTGACGCGCAGCCGCTCGTCGACCACGCTTCCCATGCTGCACGTCGAGGTGGGGTGGAAAACGGTCTCGCCGTATTCGCGCACGAAGGCGAGCAGCTCGTCGTCGCTTTGCAGCTTCGCGCCGGGCAATTCTTCAGCGCTGACGTATTCGCGCAGCGGCGGCGTATTGACGATGCGGCGCACCAGCTTCACGCCGTCGAGCATCACGCGCCGGTCGTTCTCGGTGGCGAGATAGTTGTACCGGATCGCCGGCGGCGCTGCCGGATCCCGGCTGCGGATCGTGACGCTGCCGCGCGATTCGACCTGCAGCTGCGACACCGAGCAGGTGAAGCCGGAAAAAGCATGCAGCACGCCGCCGCGCTTCGCGGTGGAGAAGTTGATGAAATAGATCTGCACATCGGGCCGCTTGAGCTCGGCGCGCGTGCGCGCAAACGCCGCGGCATAGCCGGCGGCAATGGTGAGCGGCCCTTGCCGGTGCAACAAGTACTGCGCGCCGATGCGCGCACGGCCCAGCCATGAAGCCATGTCGTCGTTCAGCGTGAGCGGTTTGCAGCAACGCCAGAAAGTGCGCGCGTAGTAGTGGTCCTGCAGTCCTTCGCCGACCGGCAACTCGGTGACCAACGGGATGCCGTGCCGCTGCAGCAGCCCGGCCGGACCGACGCCCGAGAGTTGCAGCAGCTGCGGCGAGTTGAAGGTGCCACCGGCGAGGATCACCTCGCGCCGCGCACCGAATCGCTCGCTGGCGGTGCGCACGCCGGTGGCGCGTCGGCCCTCGAACGTGATGCCGGTCGCGAGGGTGTTGACGAGCACCCGCAGGTTCGGCCGCTGCTCTGCGGGCCGCAGATAACCGGTCGCCGTGCTGCAGCGGCGTCCGCGGCAGACGGTGGCCTGGTAATAACCGGTGCCCTCCTGCGAGGCGCCGTTAAAGTCGCGATTGCGCGGAATCCCGAGCGCCGCCGCCGAGGCGACAAAGGCATCGCACAGCTCGTGGCGCTCAAGATCAGCGACTTCGAGCGGGCCGCCCGCACCGTGCCACTCATCGGCGCCGCGAGCCTGGTTCTCCGACTTCTTGAAGTACGGCAGGAGATCCGCAAATCGCCAGCCGGGAACGCCCCAGCCGTCATAGTCCTCGGGCTGGCCGCGGATGTAGACGAGGCCGTTGATGGAGGAGGAGCCGCCCAGCACCTTGCCGCGCGGCGTGAAGATGCGACGGCCGCCAAGCGCGGCCTCTGGCTCGGATTGATAGGCCCAGTTGACGTCGGTGCGCGCGAAGAGCTTGCCGTAGCCGAGCGGCACATGAATCCAGAAATGCCTGTCGCGCGGCCCCGCCTCGATGAGCAGCACGCTCGTGCGCGGATCCTCGGCAAGGCGGTTGGCGAGCACGCACCCGGCCGAGCCCGCGCCGACGATGATGTAGTCGTACGCGTTCAGACCGTGGCGATCGGTGTCGCGGGCGAGCCGACCGCGCCGGGCAGGCGCAGCGGCGGCGCTGTGAGGAGAAAGCGGTTACGGCCATGCGCGCGCAGCCAGCGGGCGAGCTCCGTGAGATAGAAGAGCTCGCCAAGATGAATGCCGTTCTTGAAGATGCAGTGCTCGTGCAGCGGCATCGCCGCGTGCGGGCGCGGCTTGGTGATGCTGGTCGGAATTAGCTCCACGGCAAAATTGTCGGCAATCAGGCAGGCGACACCGGAGTCGCTCACCCATTGGAGCAGGCGATCATCGCGACCCTCGAGGCCGCTGCAGGTGCCGTGCAGGAGCTTCGGATCCGGGTTCTTGCGCAGCTCGAGGATCACATCGGCGAAGCCGGTGTAGAAGCACAGCATGTCGCCGCGCTCGACCTGCACCTTGTCAGCATCGAGGACACGCATCAGCTCGTCATAAGTGACCGCATGGCGCTCGCGGCCGAAGTGATGATGCAGGTCGACCAGAAGACCGCGTCCCTGCGCGCCGTGCTCCGCGAGATGCTGGATGCCGAGCGCCTTCGCCTGCGTTCCTTCGTAGCGCGCCCACGGTTCAGCACCGGCCTTCTCGGCCGCTGGCACGATGTCTTCGCCCGCACGGTAGCCGTTGTAGAACACGATCTCGGGCTCGCCGTCGCCGTTCGCGTCATAGCGGCTGCCGATGTGCGCAAAGGAGTCCCACTGCGTGGAATATTGCAACGTCATCAGCACGACGTCGTCGCAGACCACGTCGGTCAGATCGGGATTGTCGGCTGCGAGCGGATAGCAGAAGTTCTGCGCTCCCTTGTTCTTGCCCGCGTCCCGCATGGTGGCCGCAAGCCGCGGTGGATTGCGCCGTGGATTAAGCGCGGTGCCGCCCGGGTAATCGAGCGGCAGCGACAGGCAGAAGCTCAAACCCTCCTTCACTTCGGCGACGCCCTGCAGCACTTTCTCGCGCGTCACCAGGTTCATGCGGCCGCGCTGATCGTCCGGTCCGAACTGGCCCCAATTCGATCCTGTCGGCCGCTGCTTCCAACGCTGAGTCATAACGGCTCCCGAAAAGGGGGTCAGATCAACATTTCAGGACAACCAGCCGAGTGATCGCCCGGTCCCCGAAAATGTTCATCTGACCCCATTTTTAGTAATAGTGGCGGCCGATCCATTCGGCGACGAGCGCCGGCTTCGCCGCGCCTTCGCGCTCGATGGTGACGTTCCAGGTGACCTGCACGCCGCTCGTTTCGATGTGCTCAAACCGAGCGAGCGTGAAGCGCGCACGCACGCGCGAGCCGCTCGGCACGGGCGAGGTGAAGCGCACGCGGTTCAAGCCATAGTTGACGCCCATCTTGCGATCGCTGAACGAGAACGTGGACTCCGAGAGGTGCGAGAGGAGCGAGAGCGTCAGGAAACCGTGGGCGATAGTGCCGCCAAACGGCGAATTCTTCGCCCGCGCCTTGTCGACGTGGATCCACTGGAAATCCTCGATCGCGCGCGCGAAGGCGTCGATGCGCTCCTGCGTGATCTCGACCCACGGCGAAACGCCGACCTCCTCGCCGACGCGCGATTCCAGTTCGCGGATAGTGCTCATCGCCCGCGCAGGCGCTCGACCAGGACGCCGGTCTCGGCGGCGCGGCGCCGTGTGCCTGCCGGGTCCAGCCGGTCGAGCTGGGCGCGCAGCGCTTCATAGGCGTCGAGCTCCGCGCGCAGCGCACCGCGTTCGCGATTCGTGTCCTGCGGCGCCCGCGCCGCGAGCTCGAGCACCATGGCGCGCCAGCGCGCCTCCAGCGCGGCCACCGAGTCCGGCGGCGTGGCGAGCGCGCGCGGACCGCGGTAAGGCACCACCTCGGCCGGCAGCTGCGGATCGGCCGGCGGCAGGGTGGAGAACTTGACCGAGCCGCTGGCGGGATCGACCCAGCGGTAAAGGTCCGCTTGCGCCGGCGCCGCGAGCACGAGAAGCAGCGCCAGCACTCTCACCCTTTGCGCTTTTCCAGGAAAGCCTTGATCGCCGCTTTGGCCTCGGCCGAGTTGAGGCGCTCGGCGAAGATGCGCGTTTCCTCGGCGATACGCATCTCGAGCGCGCCGCGCTGCGTGCTCTTCAGCAGCGCCTTCGTGAGCCGCAGCGATTCGGCGGGCAGCGCGGCGAGCGCGCGCGCCTTGCGCTCCGCAAGCTCCAGCACCTCGGCCACGGGGACGACAGCGTTGACGATGCCGGCGTCGCGCGCCTGCGCGGCGGTGAAGGGCTCGCCAAGCAGCAGGAGTTCGGCGGCGCGCTGGTAACCGGCGAGCAGCGGCAGGAGCAGCGTCGAGCCGAACTCGGGCACGATCCCGAGCGGCACGAACGGCAGCTGGAAGCGCGCGTTCTCGGCGGCGAAGACGAGATCGCAGTGCAGGAGCAGCGTGCAGCCAATGCCGATCGCCGGGCCGGCGACCGCGGCGACCACCGGCTTTTTCATCCCCGGCAAGGCGCGGAACAAGGCCGATGTTGCCGGCTCTTCGCCCGGCGCACGCGGCTTCAGGAAATCGGCGAGGTCGTTGCCGGCGCTGAAGCACTCGCGCGTGCCGTGGAGCAGCACGGCGCGCACCTCGGCGGCGGCATCCGCGGCAGCGAGCGCCTCGCCGAGCTGCCGATACATGTCCGCGGTAAATGCGTTTTTCTTTTCCGGGCGATCGAGCGCGATGCGCGCAATGCCGTCAGCCGACGTTACTCGTATATGCTCAGCCCGTACCAAGCTTGTAGTCTTTCATCTGCTGGCGCAGCGTGAGCTTGGAAAGCTTGCCGGTGGCGGTGTGCGGCAGCTCGGAGACGAACACCACGTCATCGGGCAGCCACCACTTGGCGATTTTCCCCTCGTAGAACTTGAGGAGCTCCTCCTTGGTGACGTTCTGCCCGGGCTTCTTCACCGCCACGACGATCGGCCGCTCGTCCCATTTCGGATGCTTCACGCCGATCACCGCCGCCTCGGCGATCGCCGGATGCGCCACGGCGATATTTTCCAGATCGATCGAGCTGATCCATTCGCCGCCTGACTTGATCACGTCTTTGGAGCGATCCGTGACCTGGATATAGCCGTCCGGATCGATGGTGCAGACGTCACCGGTCGGGAACCAGCCATCGCGCAGCGGATCGCCGCCTTCGCCCTTGAAGTAGCTCTTGATCACCCAGGGTCCGCGCACCTGCAGGTCACCGAACGCCTTGCCATCCCATGGCAGTTCCTTGCCGTTCTCGTCGACGATGCGCATATCGACGCCGAACAGCACGCGCCCCTGCTTCGCCTGCAGCTTGGTGCGCTCCTCCTTGCTCCACTTCAAATGCTTCGCCTTGAAGGTGGTTGCCGTGCCGAGCGGGCTCATTTCCGTCATGCCCCAGGCGTGCAGCACTTCGACACCATATTCGTCCTGGAACGTGCGGATCATGGCCGGCGGGCAGGCCGAGCCGCCGATGATCACGCGCTTCAGGGTGCTGAACTTGAGCTTCTGCTCCTTCATGTAATTGAGCAGGCCCAGCCACACCGTCGGCACGCCGGCGCTCATCGTCACTTCCTCGGCCTCGAACAGCTGGTGCAGGCTCTTGCCGTCGAGATGCTGCGCCGGGAACACCAGCTTCACGCCCTGCATCGCACAGGCGTATGGCAATCCCCAGGCGTTGACGTGAAACATCGGCACCACCGGCAGGATCACGTCGCGCGCCGAGACACTGATCGCGTCGGGCAGCGCCGACGCGTACGCATGGATGATGGTCGAGCGGTGCGAGTAGAGCGCGCCCTTCGGATTGCCGGTCGTGCCCGAGGTGTAGCAAAGGCACGCCGCGCTCTTCTCGTCGAACGAAGGCCATTCGTAGCGATCGCTCTCGGCGGCGAGCAGTTCCTCGTAGCACAGGCCGATCTTCGGCATGTGCTCGCGGTCGGTCATCGCCACCCAGTGCTTCACCGTTTTTAGCTGCGGCGCCAGCTTCTCGACGAGCGGCGCGAAGGTGATGTCGTAGAACACCACCTTGTCCTCGGCGTGGTTTGCGATGTAGACGATCTGGTCGGGAAAGAGCCGCGGGTTGATGGTGTGGATCACCGCGCCGCTGCCGGCGACCGCGTAGTAGATCTCGAAGTGGCGATGGTTGTTCCAGCCGAGCGTCGCCACGCGGTCCGACATCTGCACGCCGAGGCGCTTGAGCGCGTTCGCCAGGCGCTGCGCGCGCGCATGCGCATCCCGGTAGGTGTAGCGGTGGAGCGAGCCCGTTTCCACCGTCTTCGTGACGATCTCGACCGCGCCATGGTGGCGCTCGGCATGACGCAGCAGCTCGCTCACGAGCAGCGGCCGGTCCATCATCAGGCCCTGCATAGTCGGCTCCTCCTCGCGGCCTAGTTTACTGCTCGTTCGAGATCACCTCGCCGAAGAGCTCGAACTGCTGGCCGTTGAAGCGCTCGAGCTGCATCGCTTCGATCGGCGCATAGTCGTTCGGGCTGGTGCTGATGGTGATGCCGGGAAGCAGCGTGTCGACGCGGAAGCGCTTGAGGCTCGCTGCCTGCTTCATCACGTTCTCGCGCGTCAGCGTATCGCCGCACTGCTTCAGCACCTGCTCCAAGGTCGCCGCCACCGTGTAGCCGTAGACGTTGAACGGGTCGCTCGTATCGCCGTCGGGGTTGTATTTCGCCATGAACTCGCGCCAGGTCTTCATCCCGGCGTCGCTCGCCCAGCGCTTGTCGGTCGGATCCTTGACGTAGGCGCTGGTGATGATGCCGACCGCCTTTTCCAGCCCGGCGGGCTTTAGCACCGAGCCTACCGAGTTCGAGACGTTGTTCAGATAGTGCGTCGGCTTCCAGCCCGAGTCGTACGCAGCGCGAATCGCCTGCGCCGCGAATTTCGGCGTGGTGATGTTGAAGAAGACGTCGGCTCCGGAGCTCTTCAACTGCAGGATCTGCGAGTCCACCGTCGGCTCGCTCACTTCATAGGACGCCTTGGCCACGATCATCTTTTGCGCCTGCGCGCCCAAACCGTCCTCGAAACCCTTCAGATAGTCCTTGCCGTAATCGTCGTTCTGGTAGAGCACGGCAATCTTGGCGTTGGGCTTGGTCTGCAGAATGTGCTTGGCGTAGATGCGGGCCTCGGTCTGGTAGTTGGGCTGCCAGCCCATGGTCCAGTGAAAGCCCTTGGGATCGTTCCACTTGGTGGCGCCGGTTGCCACAAAGAGCTGCGGCACCTTCTTCGCGTTCATGTACTTGTGGATCGCGGTGTTGGTCGCCGTGCCGAGCGTGTTGTGGGTGCACAGCACCTTCTCCTGCTCGACCAGCTGGCGGATCAGCTCGACGGTCTTGGGCGGCGAGTAGCCGTCGTCGAGCGAGATCACCCTGACCTTGCGGCCGTTGATGCCGCCGCGCTCGTTCAGCATGCGGAAGTAAGCCGCGATCGACTTGCCGATCGCGCCGTACGCCGATGCCGGTCCGCTGTAGGGGTTGGTGTTGCCGATTTTGATCTCCGTGTCGGACGCGCCGGGGTCGTATTTCTTCTGGGCGTACGCGGGAAACGCCAATGCCGCGGCGAGCAGCGCGGCGACGGGGAAGAGTGTGCGGTTCATGGGACGGCCTCCTTGGGTTGTAATAGCTTACCGCCGCGGCGGCGGCTCAAGAGCACACGCAGCGCGCCGGCGACACCGGTTGGCATCAGGTAGACGAAGGCGATGAGGAAGACCCCGAATACCGCCCACGGGGCGGCCTTCGACAGCTCGTCGGCGATGTTCGGCACGAACTGGATGAAGAGCGCGCCATACAGCGCTCCCGAGAGGGACGCCAGGCCGCCGACCACGATGCCGACCAGGAACGTGATGGAGAGGAATACCGTGAAGCTGTCCGGGGCGACGAACTGCACGGCGATGGCGCCGAGCGCGCCGGCAATTCCCGTGTACATCGCCGAGACACCGAAGGCGAGCGATTTGTAGATCGCCGTATTGATGCCCATGGCCTCCGCGGCGGTGTGGTGGTCGCGGATCGCGATCAGTGCGCGGCCAATGCGCCCGGAGATCAGGTTCCAGCCGACGACGAAGAGGACGAGCGCGATCGCCAGCACAAAATAGTAGAGCCACTGGTCGGCATTGAGCTTGACGCCTGCCGCCGCGAGCCACGCCGGCGGGTCTGGCTTCACGATGACGATGCCCTGCACGCCGCCGGTCCATTTTTCGAGGAAATGCGCCTTCAGGATCGGCGGCATCGATACCGCGAGCGCGAAGGTCGCGAGCGCGAGATAGAGGCCCTCGAGCCTGAGCGCCGGCAAGCCGAAGAGGAAGCCGACCACGAGGCATACGACGCCGGCGATCGGAATCGTCGCCCAGTAGGGCATGCCCGCCTGGTCCATCAGCATCGCGGCGACGTACGCGCCGATGGCGTAGAAGGCGCCGTGGCCGAGCGAGATCTGGCCGTTGTAGCCGGTGAGGATGTTGAGCCCCAGCAGCGCGATGGCATAGACCAGTACCAGCGTCAGCTGGAAGGTTCTGTAGTTGCTGACGACGAACGGCAGCACGCATGCAACCAGAAGAAGCACGAGGGTGAGAAAAACAGGCACTGTCCCTATTTTCCGCAGTCCCTGTTTTTCATTGCTCATACGCGCGACACCTGCACGCTGCCGAAGAAGCCCGAGGGGCGCACCAGCAGCACACCGACGATGAGGACCAGCGCGACGACCAGCTTCAGCTCGTTGCCGATGACGAAAGCGCCGAGCAGGTTTTCGAGCACGCCGACGACAAGTCCCCCGACCACCGCACCGCCCGGCGAGTCGATGCCGCCGAGCAGCGCCGCGGCGAAGGCGTAGAGCAGGATGCCCGCCATCATGTTCGGATCGAGATACACGATCGGCGCCACCATCATTCCCGCGATGGCGCCGACCGCGGCGGCCAGTCCCCAGCCAAGCGCCAGCATCCAGCCGACGCGGATGCCGACGAGGCGGCTCGATACCGGGTTCTGGGCCGCCGCGCGCATCGCCAGCCCGAGCGGCGTGAAGCGGAAGAACACATACAGCAGCGCCAGCACCAGCAGGGTGACGAGCAGTGCGCCCACCTGGTGCGGTGACATGTAGCGGATGCCGAGCGCCGCGGGGAACGGGCTCGGAAAGCTCTTGATGGTGTAGCTGAAGATCCAGCCGGCGATGCTGTTCAGGATCACGAGCAAGCCGATGAACACCACGACGACGGCGAGCACCGGCGCGTTCTCCACCGGGCGGATGACCACGCGCTCGATCAGCACGCCGAGGACGAACGCGATCAGCACGGTCAGCAGAAACGCCGGCCAGTAGCCCATGCCGGCATTGACGAGACTCCACGCAATGTAGGTGGCGAACATCGCCATCTCGCCTTGCGCGAAGTTCACCAGGTGGGTCGCCTGGTAGATCATGACGAGCGCGAGGGCGAGGCTGGCGTAGATGCTGCCGGTGGCAAGGCCCGCAAGCACCTGGAGAAGGACGGCTTCCATCAGTACCCGAGGTAGGCGCGCCGCACGGCGTCGTCATGCTTGAGCTCCGCCGCGCTGCCGGAGCGCACGACGCGCCCGGTCTCGATCACGCAGGCGTGGTCCGCGAGCTCGAGCGCCATCGCTGCATTCTGTTCGACCAGCAGCATGCTGACCCCGGATTCGGCATTGACCGAGCGCAGGATGCCGAAGAGCTCGCGCACCACCAGCGGCGCGAGGCCGAAGGACGGCTCATCGAGGAGCAGCAGCTTCGGCCCGAGCATCAGCGCGCGCGACACCGCGAGCATCTGCTGCTCGCCACCCGAGAGCGTTCCCGCCTGCTGACGGCGGCGCTCCTTCAGCCGTGGAAAGTACGCGTACATGCGCTCGATATCGCGTGCCACCGCCGGCCGATCCTTGCGCGCGTACGCACCCAGGCGCAGGTTCTCTTCGGTCGTCAAGTGCAGGAACGTGCCGCGTCCGTCCGGCACGTGCGCGATGCCCAGGCGCGCGATATCCTCGGTGCGTCGGCCGCCGATGCGCTCGCCGGCGAAGCGGATCTCGCCTTCGGCGCGCACCATGCCGCAGAGCGCGCGCAAGGTGGTGGTCTTGCCGGCGCCGTTCGCGCCGAGGAGCGCGGTGACCGATTTTTCCTGCAGCCGGAAATCCAGCCCATGCAGCACGCGGGTCGCGCCGTAGCTCGCGCGCAATCCCGCGACTTCAAGGAGGGCGCTCAGGCGGGGGCTCCCAGATAGGCGCGCACCAGCTCCGGATGGTTGCGCACCTCGGCCGGCGTGCCCTCGGCGATGCGTTTTCCGAAATTGAGCGCCACCACCCAGTCGGAAAGGCTCATCAGCAATTGCATATGGTGCTCGACCAGCAACACGGTGAGCTTCAGCCGCGCGCGCAGCGTGCGGATCAGCGTGCCGATCGCGCCCACTTCCTCATGGTTGAGTCCGCTCGCCGGTTCGTCCAGCAGCAGCAATTGCGGCTCTGCAGCGAGCGCTCGCGCGAGCTCCACGCGCTTCTGCGTGCCGAAGGGCAGCGCCGCGACCGGCATATCCGCGAGGCGCTCGAGCTCCAGCAAGGCAAGCAGCTCGCGCGCCTTGTCGCGCGCCTGCGCATCGGCGCGCACCGAATAAGGCAGGCGCACCGCCGCCGCGAAGAAGCCGCCGCGCGAGCGGCTGTGGCGCCCGACCATCACGTTCTCGAGCACGCTCATGCTGCGGAACAGCGCCAGATTCTGGAAGGTGCGCCCGATGCCGAGCGCCGCGATGCGGTGGCGCGGCGTGCCGAGGAGCGAGCGGCCCGCAAAGGCGATGTCGCCGCGCTCGCACGGGTAGAGCCGCGAGATGCAGTTGAAGAGCGTGGTCTTGCCGGCGCCGTTGGGACCGATCAGGCCGACGATGCGGCCGGGGGCGACGTCGAAGGAGACGCCGTCGAGCGCCACGATGCCGCCGAAGCGCACGGCAACGTCCTGCACGCGCAGCAGCGCCTGCTCCGTTCCCGCAGCCAAACGTAAGCCTCCTCTTGCTTTTAATTCTACCGAGTTAGAATCGATTACCCCTCATGAGCGAAGTTGCTCCCTACGCCGTCCAGGACGGCGTCGCCGTCATCACACTCAACAACCCGCCGGTGAACGGACTCGGCAACGCGCTGCGCGCTGCAATCCTTAAGGGCCTGCAGCGTGCAGACGCCGATCCGCAAGTGAAGGCTGCGGTGCTGATCGGCGGCGGCAAGGCGTTCTCCGGCGGCGCCGATATCCGTGAGTTCGGCAAGCCGCGCGAGAAGCCCGATCTGCCGGATGTCAACGACTACCAGGATGCGATGAAGAAGCCGCTCGTCGCGGCCATCAGCGGCTTCGCGCTCGGCGGCGGTCTGGAGCTCGCGCTCGCCTGCCACTACCGCATCGCGACGCCGAAGGCGCAGCTTGGGCTGCCCGAAGTGAAGCTCGGCATCCTGCCGGGGTCCGGCGGCACCCAGCGCCTGCCGCGCATCATCGGCGTGGCGAAGGCCGTGCAGATGATGACGACCGGCAACCCGATCACCTCTGAGGAGGCGCTGCAGCTCGGCCTGGTCGACGAGATTGTCCAGAACGCTGATCTGCTGCAGGCCGCCGTGGTCTACGCCAACAAGCTGGTTGCCGAGCGCAAGCCGCTGCGCCGCATCCGCGACCTGCGCGCGCAGGGCGACGTCGATTTCAGGAAACTGCGCGACGAAGTGGCGAAGGCCTCGCGCGGCTATCCGGCGCCGCTCGAGATCGTCGCGTGCGCGGAAGCGGCGGTCACGAAACCGTTCGACGAAGGCCGCAAGTTCGAGCGCGAGCGCTTTGCGCATCTCGTGCAGACGACCGAATCGGCAGCGCTGCGCCACGCCTTCTTTGCCGAGCGGCAGACGACCAAGATTCCCGACGTGCCGGAAGACACGCCGACGCGCCCGGTGAAGAAAGCTGCGGTGATTGGCGCGGGCACGATGGGCGGCGGCATCGCGATGAGCTTCGCCAACGTCGGCATCCCGGTCACCATCACCGATACGACGCGCGAAGCGCTCGACCGCGGCCTGCAGCGCATCCGCGCGAACTACGCCGGCACCGTGCAGAAAGGGCGCCTCAAGCAGGAGGAGATGGACAAGCGCATGGCGCTGCTCGCGCCGAGCACCGATGTCGGCGCCGTGCGCGATGCCGACATCGTGGTGGAGGCGGTGTTCGAGCGCATGGATGTCAAGCAGGAGCTTTTCCGCAAGCTCGACAGCATCGCGAAACCGGGCGCCATCCTCGCGACCAATACGTCGACGCTCGACGTGAACCAGATCGCCGCGGCCACCCGGCGCCCGCAGGACGTGGTCGGCACGCATTTCTTCTCGCCGGCGAACGTGATGCGTCTCCTCGAGGTCGTGCGCGGCGAGAAAACCGCCAAGGACGTGCTGGCGACCACCCTGAAGCTCGGCAAGACGCTGAAAAAAGTGCCGGTGGTGAGCGGCGTTTGCGACGGTTTCATCGGCAATCGCATGCTGGAGAAGTACGTGCAGCAGTCGCTTTTCCTTCTCGACGAAGGCGCGACGCCGCAGCAGATCGACGGCGCGCTCGCCAAATGGGGCATGGCGATGGGCCCGTTCACCATGTACGACATGGCGGGCAACGACATCGGCTGGGAGATCCGCAAGCGCCGCGCCAAGGAACGGCCCGACTTCGTCTACGGCAAGTTTGCCGACCGCATTGCGGAGCAAGGCTGGTTCGGGCAGAAGACCGGGCGCGGCTGGTACCGCTACGAGCCGGGAAACCGCAAGCCGATTCCCGACGCCGAGGTGGAGCGCATGCTTGCCGATTACCGCCGCGAGGCGGGCTACAAGACGCAGCCGATCAGCGATGAGGAAATCATCGAGCGCTGCATCTATGCGCTCGCCAACGAAGGCGCGCATATCCTGCAAGAGGGCATTGCGCTGCGCTCCTCCGACATCGACATGGTTTATCTCACGGGCTACGGCTTCCCGTCGTACCGCGGCGGGCCGATGTTCTATGCCGACACGGTGGGCCTGGACAGGGTATTGGCCGCCATCGCGCGGTTCCAGAAGGGCTACCACGGCGAGCAATGGAAGCCCGCAGCGCTGCTCGAGCGGCTGGCGCGCGAAGGTAAACGGTTCAATGGCTGATCAAATGCGAGGAATCCAATGACCGACGCAGTCATCGTCTCCACGGCGCGCACGCCGCTCTGCAAGAGCTGGAAGGGCGCGCTCAACATGACGCACGGCGCGAAGATGGGCGGGCACGTGGTGCACGCGGCGCTCGAGCGCGCCAAGGTCGACTGCCAGGAAGTCGACGACGTCATCATGGGCTGCGCCAATCCCGAGGGCGCGACCGGCTGGAACATCGCGCGGCAGGTCGCGCTGCGCGCCGGCTGCCCGATGACGGTTCCCGGCATGACCGTGAACCGCTTCTGCTCCTCCGGACTGCAGACCATCGCGCTCGCGAGCCAGAGGATCCTCGCCGGCGAAGGCAGCATCTTCGTCGCCGGCGGCGTCGAGTCCATCTCGATGGTGCAGAACGAGATGAACAAGCACCACTTCGAGGACGAGTGGCTGCACCGGCACAAGCCCGAGGTCTACTGGCCGATGCTGCAGACCGCGGAATACGTCGCGCGGCGCTACGAGATCCCGCGCGAGAAGCAGGATGAATTCGGCGTGCAGAGCCAGAACCGCGCCGCAAGGGCGCGCGCCGAAGGGAAATTCAAGGACGAGATCGTCCCGATCACGACCAAGATGAAGGTCGTGGACAAGGCGAGCGGCCAGGAGGCGATGAAGGAGGTGACCGCCGCCGAGGACGAGGGCATCCGCCCGGACACCACCTACCAGGGCGTCTCGCAGATCAAGCCGGCGATCGAAGGCGGCTGCATCGCCGCCGGGAATGCGAGCCAGTTTTCCGACGGCGCCTCGGCCTGCGTCGTCATGTCGGACAAGGAAGCGGCGAAACGAAACCTGAAGCCGCTCGGCGTCTTCCGCGGCTTCGCCGTGGCCGGCTGCGACCCGAAGGAGATGGGCATCGGGCCCGTGTTCGCCGTGCCGAAGCTGCTGGAGATGGCGGGCAAGCGCGTCGCCGACATCGACCTCTGGGAGCTGAACGAGGCATTCGCCGTGCAGGTGCTCTATTGCCGCGACCACCTCGGCATCCCGAACGAGCGGCTGAACGTCAACGGCGGCGCCATCGCCCTCGGCCACCCCTACGGCATGAGCGGCGCGCGCCTCACGGGCCATGCGCTGATCGAGGGCAGGCGCCGCGGCGCGAAGCTCGTGGTCGTCACCATGTGCATCGGCGGCGGCATGGGCGCCGCGGGGCTCTTCGAGGTGGCCTGAACGAGTGCGCCGGCCTAGCCGACCACCTTGTCGGAGCGCAGCAGCAGGTCCGGCGGGATCACGAGGTCGAGCGCGCGCGCGGTCCTGCGGTTGATGATGAACTCGAATTTCGACGGCCGCTCCATCGCCACATCGCCGGGCTTCGCGCCCTTCAGGATCTTGTCCAGGAACGTCGCCGCCCGGTTGTACATGTGCGACGGATTCACGCCGTACGACATGAGACCGCCCATGTCGACGAATTCGCGCGCGGCGTAGATCGCCGGCATGCGGTGCCGGGCGGCGAGCTCGACGACGCTCCTGCGCTCGGCGTCGGTGAGCGTGCCGATGCGCAGGACGAACGCATCGGCCTTCTGCGCCGCCGCGGCCAGGAACGCCTTGGGCAGCTTGCGCCCCTTGCGGACGTCGTAGAGCTGCGCCTGCACGCCGAGCGCCGGCGCTGCGGCCTCGATCGCCTTCCACACCGGGGTGAAGGCGGGATTGCCCATGTCCATGAACGCCGCGATGCGCTTCGCCGTCGGCGCGAGCGCCTTGAGGAGCTCCAGGCGCTTCGCCTCGAGCTCCTGGGTCAGCACCGCGATGCCCGTCACGTTGCCGCCCGGCTTCTCCAGGCTCGCGACGAGGCCCGTGTCCACCGGATCCACCACGCCGACCGTGACGACGGGAATCGGCCCGCGCGCGTTCTTCGCGGCGAGCGTCGCCGGGGTGCCGTTGGTGACGATCGCGTCCACCTTGAGCGCGGCGAGCTCCGCGGCGAGCGCGGTGTAGCGCTCGGCTTTCGGGTCGCCCGAGCGGTACTCGAGGTGGAGATTCTGTCCCTCGACGTAGCCGAGCTCCTTGAGGCCGTTCCTGAACTCCTCCAGGTTGGCCTCGTTCGCGGAGCGCTCCACCGGCACCAGCATGCCGATGCGGTAGACGCGCTGCTTCTCCTGGGCCCTGCCCTGCGGCGCCCAGAGGGGGGCCGCCGCCAGGGCGAGCGTGCCTGCGAGGAAGCTGCGCCGCGTAGCCATGCGGCCATTATCGCCCGGCGTGGTCCGTTCGGGGCGCCATCGCGCGCGGGCCTGTGTAACGCCGCCTCGCTAACAATGCCTGCGCCCCTCAGGGAAACGGACTCAGGAAACGGAGATTGCGCAGGATGGACGAGCTGATGGAAGACCAGGATTGCGACGCGCTCGAGCTCGACGACGAGGCCGAGGACTGGGACGAGGAGACGCTGGGCCTCGACTGGAACGAGGCCGACGCGCAGTCGCTCGTACGCGAGGTCGTGCCGAGCCGCGGCTGGGGCGACTGAGCTAGAAGACGATCACGCCGCGGGCGTTGCGTCCGCGGGCGAGGTCCTCGAAGGCCTGCGGCGCCTCCTCGACGCGGTAGCGCCGCGTGATCAGCTCGTCGAGCTTGAGCCTGCCCGCGCTGTAGAGCTGCAGCATCCGCGGGAAGTCGATGCGCGGCACGCACGAGCCGAAGTAGCTGCCCTGGAGCGTCTTCTCCTCGAACACCATGGTCATCGGCTTGAGCGACAGCGCCTCGCTCGGGCGCGCCACCCCGACCACGACCGCCTTGCCGCCGCGCCGGATCGCGCGGTACGCCGCCTCGGCGAGCGCGCCGCTCCCCACGCATTCGAACGCGTAGTCCGGCCCGCCGCCGGTCAGCTTCTTCAGCGCCTTGCCGAGGTCCTCGCCCTCCTTCGCGAGCAGGCCGTCGGTCGCGCCGAAGCGCTTCGCGAGCTCGAGCTTCGCCTGCATCGTGTCGATGGCGATGATGCGCTCGGCGCCGGCGATCGCCGCGCCCTGGATCACGTTCAGCCCGACGCCGCCGCAGCCGAAGACGGCGACCGTCGAGCCGGGCTCGACGCGCGCGGTGTTGAAGACCGCGCCGACCCCGGTCGTGACGGCGCAGCCCACGAGCGCGGCGCGGTCGAGCGGGATCTTCGGATCGATCCGGATCACGTTCTCGGCCGAGAGCGTCGCGTACTCGGCCATGACGCCGCAGCCCGAGAAGATGCCGAGCGGCTTGCCGGCCGCGTCCTTCACGCGCGGCGTGCCCTCGAGCGGCGTAGTGAGCGCCTTGTGCTGCTCCAAGCAGAGCACCGGCCGCCCGGAGACGCAGAAGCGGCACTTGCCGCACATGTAGATGAACGACGCCACCACGTGCTCGCCCACCGCGAGCCCGCTGCCTTCGCCGGCCTCGACCACCTCGCCCGCGCCCTCGTGGCCGAGCACGAGCGGCGGCGGCAGCGCGATGGTGCCGTTCGTCGCCGAGAGATCGGAGTGGCATACGCCGCACGCCGCGATCTTCACCGTCACCTCGCCGCGCTTCGGCGGATCGACGCTGATCTCCTCGACGACGACCGGCTGGTTGAGCTCCCTGCAGAGGACCGCTTTCGCTTTTCGCGCCATGCGCCGAGTATAAAATAGGTCCATACACCAGGAGAGAGCGATGCGGGTGCAGGACAAGTTCTTCATCGGCGGCGAATGGGTCGCGCCTTCGGCGCGCGAGACGATCGACGTGCACAACGCCGGCACCGGCGAAGTGATGGGCCGCATCCCGGCGGGCGCCGAGAAGGACGTGGACGCCGCGGTGCGCGCGGCGCGCGGCGCGCTCGAAGCGTGGTCTTCCCGCGAGCCGTCCTTCCGCGCGGAGCTGCTCGAGAAGGTGGCGGCCGGCCTGAAGGCGCGCTCGGACGAGCTCGCGCGGCTGATCGCGCAGGAGGTCGGCATGCCGCTCAAGATGGCGAGCCGCATCCAGGTGGGATTGCCGGTCGCGAACTTTTCGAATTATTCAAAAATACTCCCGCAGTTCAAGTTCGAGGAGCGCGTCGGAAATTCCGTGGTGGTGCGCGAGCCGGTGGGCGTGGTCGGCGCGATCACGCCGTGGAACTACCCGCTGCACCAGATCGCGCTCAAGGTCGCTCCGGCGCTCGCCGCGGGCTGCACGGTGGTGCTGAAGCCCTCCGAGATCGCGCCCTTCAACGCGTTCGTCCTCGCCGAGGTGATGCAAGCCGCCGGGCTGCCGAAAGGCGTCTTCAACCTCGTCTCGGGCTTCGGCGCGCCGGCGGGCGAGGCGCTCGTCAAGCATCCGGGCGTGGACATGATCTCCTTCACCGGCTCGACGCGAGCCGGAAAGCGCATCTCGGAGCTCGCCGCGCAATCCGTGAAGCGCATCGCCCTCGAGCTGGGCGGCAAGAGCGCCTCGGTGATCCTCGAGGACGCCGATCTCGCCGCAGCGGTGAAGGGCACGGTGAACGGCTGCTACCTGAATTCGGGGCAGACCTGCACGGCGCTGACGCGCATGCTGGTTCCCCAGTCGAAATACGATGAAGCGGCGAAGCTCGCCGCCGAGGCGGCGAAAGGGTTCACGGTGGGCGACCCGCTCGCCGAGACGACCAAGCTCGGCCCGCTCAGCTCCCAGGCGCAGCTCGAGCGGGTCCGCGGCTACATCAGGAAGGGCGTCGCCGAAGGCGCGGAGCTGCTGGCCGGCGGCGACACGCCCCCCGAGGGCGTGCCGGCCGGCGGCTACTACGTGCGCCCGACGGTATTCGGAAAAGTGAAGAACGACATGACCATCGCGCAGGAGGAGATCTTCGGGCCGGTGCTCTCGATCATCCCCTACCGCGACGAGGAGGACGCGGTGCGCATCGCGAACGACAGCGTCTACGGCCTCGCCGGCGCCGTGTGGTCGAAGGACGAGTCGCGCGCGCAGCGCGTCGCGCGCCGCATCCGCGCCGGCCAGGTGGACGTCAACGGCGGCGCCTTCAACATGAACGCGCCCTTCGGCGGCTTCAAGCAGTCCGGGCACGGGCGCGAGGCCGGCGTCTACGGGCTCGAGGAATTCCTCGAATACAAGTCGCTCCAGCTGAAGGGCTGATGAAGGTCCTGGACCTTCTCAGCCTGAAGGGCAGGACGGCGCTCGTCACCGGCGGCTCGCGCGGGCTCGGCCTGCAGATGGCCGAGGCGCTCGGCGAGATGGGCGCGCGCGTCGCGATCAGTGCGCGCAAGAAGGACGAACTCGACGAAGCGGTTTCCTCTCTTCGGAAAAAGGAAATTCCCGCTGAGGCGTTCGTCTGCGACATCGGCAAGCGCGAGGCGATCGCACCGCTTGCCGACCAGGTGCTCGGGAAATTCGGCAAGGTGGACGTGCTCGTCAACAACGCCGGCGCCACCTGGGGCGCGCCGGCCGAGGACCATCCGCTCGAGGCCTGGGACAAGCTCGTCAACGTGAACCTCACCGGCGCCTTCATCCTCACCCAGCTCATCGCCAAGCGCTCGATGATCCCGGCGAAATGGGGCCGCATCGTCAACATCGCCTCGATCGCGGGCCTCATGGGCCAGGACCCGCGCATCGTGCGCACCATCGCCTACAACGCGACCAAGGGCGGGCTCGTCAACCTCACCCGCGCGCTCGCCGCCGAATGGGGCCAGCACGGTATCACGGTGAACGCGATCTGCCCCGGCTTCTTTCCCTCGAAGATGACGCGCGCCACGCTCGGCACGACGGGCGAGCTGATCCGCGACTGGACGCCGACCAAGCGCCTGGGCAACGACGAGGACCTGAAGGGCCTGGTCGTGCTGCTCGCCTCCGAGGCCTCGCGCCACATCACCGGCCAGGCGATCGCGGTGGATGGCGGAGCGACGGTGATATGAGCCGCTCGCGCCTGGAGTTCACCCGGGAGTATCAGAAGAAGATCCCGTTCCTGCAGCACTTGAAGATCGTCACCGACGAGCTTGGCGACGGGACCGCGCGCCTTTCGGTCGGCATCGGGCCCGAGCTCACCAACAGCATGGGCAGCGCGCACGGCGGCCTCATCATGTCGCTCCTCGACGTGGCGCTGTGCACCGCCGCGCGCACCCTGCACGAGAATTCCGCCGGCGCGATCACCATCGACATGAGCACCTCGTTCATCGGGGCCGGAAGCGGCGCGCGGCTCTTCGCGCACGCGCGCGTCCTGAAGGACGGCCGCAGCATGAGCTTCGTCGAGGGCGAGGCGACCAACGAGGACGGCTCGCTCGTCGCCAAGGCGATCGCCACCGTCCGCGTCATCCGCAAGGAAAGCTGAAGGCCGGCACGAATCCTGCGGCAGCCGCCTCACTCGAGGAGGCGGCCATGAAGCTTTTCTGCTCTGCACTTGCGATTGCGCTTGCCGGATGCACGACCGTATCGCCCCCGGACCAGAGCTTCGCTTACCGGCCGGGGAGCGGCGTGATCGAATCGGTGCGTCCCGCGCATGTCGCGATCCCGGCGAATGCCATCGCAGGATCGCCGAGCGCGGGCGGGTCGTACAACACCCCCATGGACCAGCTTGTCCGACCGCGCTGGACTGATGGGTATCAGCTCACCCTGCGCATGGACGACGGCAGCACGCAGTCCGTGACGCAGCGCAGCGCCTCGTTCAAGCCCGGAGAGCGGGTGGAGGTCACGCGCGATGGCCTGGTCGTCGGCGTCCCGAGCGCCCCGGTTGCCATAGCGAGCCCGGTCCCCGCAGCGCCAGCTCCCGCGTCCGCTTACAGAGCCGGTACCGGCACCGTGGTCTCGATGGTTTCCGAGCAATCCGCGTCCGCCGGGGCCTCCGCGAGCGCGGCGCCGCCCTATCTCATGACGCTGCGAATGGACGATGGCAGCACGCAGACGATCCACGAGAACAGCCTGAGCTTCGTTCCGGGCGAGCGGGTGCGGGTCACGGCCGAGGGCCGCGTCGTGCGACCGTGAGGCGCCGAGGACGTCCTAGCCGCGGGCGAGCGGGTCCATCCCGCTCCTCGTGATCGCGGCTGCCGCGCGCTGCGAGCCGAGGAAGGCGATCAGGCGCTGCGCGAGCTCGAGCTCCTTCGTCCCGGCCACGCTCGCGGCCGAGAACACCTGCACGAGCTGGATCTCCGGGGCGATCCTGCCTGCGAGCTCGATCGCCGGCGCGGCGAGGATCTCGCTCACCGGCAGCAGCGCGAGCCTCGCCTCCCCGGCAGCGACCATGGCGGCGGCGCCGGTGCCGCGCGGGGTGACTCTCACGTCGATCTTGCCCTCCAGGCCGAGGCGCGGGAAGACTTCCCTGACGAGGAAGATGCCGCTCGTGCTTCCGGGTACCGCGACGGTTCCCGCCTCGAGCAGTGCGCGCTCGAGCGCCTGCACCGTGCGCACGTCCGGCTTGGGCGCGCCCTTGCGCACCGCGGCGCCGATCGGCGTGCTCGCCAGGTCGCGATCGGTCCCGGGCGCGATGCGGCCCGCGGCGATGAGCTCGTTCAGCCCCTCGCGCGACAGGATGACGACGTCGGCCGGCACCCCGCGCGCGAGCTGCGCCGCGATGACCTGCGGTCCGGTTCCCTGCGACGCGCCCGATCCGGTCTGCACCCGGACGCCGGCGGCGCGCTCGAATTCAGGCAGCAGCTCGCGGTAGGCGCCCTCGAACCCGCCCGAGATGATGACCTTCAATCGGGCGCCGCCTCCAGGCCGCCGACGATGAAGCGGTTCCACGTCGGCGTGATCATGAGCTCGTTGATGCACACGCGCGGCGGCAGCGTGGCGACGAAGAGCACCGCGCGCCCGAGGTCCTCGGGCTGCAGCATGCGCGCGCGCTCCTCCGGCGAGGGCGGCACCGGCCGCTTCTCCAGGATCGGCGTCGCCACCTCGCCCGGCAGGATGGAGGTCGCGCGGATGCCGTTCCTGCATTCCTCGATGTTGATCTGCGCGGTAAGGGCGAGCACCGCGCTCTTCGTCGCGTAGTAGCCCGGCCCGAACAGCGGGCTCGCGTGGCGCCCGGCCCAGGACGAGATGTTGATGACGAGGCCTTCCTTGTGCTTGCGCATGCCGGGCAGCACGGCCTGGCAGCAATAGAACATGCCGGAGAGGTTGGTGGCGACGATCTGGTCCCAGCCCTCGATGGAGACGTTGCGCCAGTTGCGCTTGGGCAGGTTGATGCCGGCGCTGTTCAGCAGGATGTCGATCCTGCCGTGGCGCTTGAGGAGCGCCTCGGCGGCCTTCGCCACCTCCTTCTGGTCGCCGACGTCCATCGCCACCGCCTCGGCGCCGCCGATGGCCCGGGTCGCGCTCTTCAGCGTCTCGGCGCTGCGCCCGGAGACGATGACGTGCGCGCCGGCGCGCGCGAGCTCGATCGCGCCCGCAAGGCCGATTCCGGAACCGCCGCCCGTGACCCAGGCGACCTTGCCCTTCAGGGATTCGCTCATCTTGTTTTTGTCTTTCTTATGCGCTGCGCGATTATCGTTTTTGATATTGCGTATTGCCGAAAAGCACTTCCGCCTGCTCCTTCGTGAACCCGGGCGTCTGCCGGCGCCGCTCCGCCAGCACCGCGACGCCGCGCTGCACCGCCGGGCGCTCCGCGATGCGGTCGCGCCAGCGCTTGACGTTCGGATACTCCTCGATGGCGACGCCCTGGCGCTCCGGCGCGCGCAGCCACGGCATCGTGGCGATGTCGGCGATGGTGTATTCATCGCACGCCAGCCACTCCGATCTCTTCAGCTGCCTGTCCAGGACGCCGTACAGGCGGTTCGCCTCGTTGCGGTAGCGCTTCATCGCATACTCGATCTTCTCGGGGGCGTACTGCAGGAAGTGGTGCGCCTGCCCCAGCATCGGCCCGACGTGGCCCATCTGGGTCATCACCCACTGCATCACCTGCCACCTCTTGCGCAGGTCGTTCGGCAGGAACTTGCCGGTTTTCGAGGCGAGGTAGAAGAGCATCGCCCCCGACTCGGCGAGCGCAAAGGGCTTTCCGTCGGGCCCCCGCTGGTCGACCATCGCCGGGATCTTGCTGTTCGGCGAGATGGCCATGAACTCGGGCTTGAACTGGTCGCCGGCGCCGATGTCGATCGGGTGCACGCGGTACTCGAGCCCCGTCTCCTCGAGCAGGATGTGGACTTTGTGGCCGTTCGGCGTGGGCCACGTGTAGAGGTCGATCATGGCTTTTCCTTTGTAGTGATCAATCGTCGTCGTAGACGACCACGGTCCCGGCGATCTTGTCGTGGAAGGCTTGCTTCCTGCGGTCGATGCCGATCCACACGAAGCCCAGGCCGAGCGGCAGGCTCGACAGGATGTACGCGAAGTAGCGCACCACCAGGCGCACGGTGCTGGGCGGCCCGAAGGTCCTCGCGTCGACGATCTTCGCCGAGATCGCCATTTTCCCGGGCGTGGCGCCGCGATACCGCCAGAAAAGAATGGTCGCGACGACCAGCAGCCCGTTGACCGTCCAATTCACCGCGTCGCTCTGCACGGCCATGAGCTGTCCGTAAAGCGCGAACAGCGCCAGGCCGACGACGACGAAGACGATCAGCATGTCGATCACGAAAGCGACGAAGCGCTTCCAGAAGCCGACATACTCGACGCTGCGCGAAGGCGCGGCCTCGCTAGGCGAGCTTGACGAGCTGTTTTCCAAAGTTGCCTCCCTTGAGGAGCGAGATCAGCCCTTTCGGCGCGTTCTCCAGCCCCTCCACAATGGACTCGCGGTATTTGAGCTTGTGTTGCGCAAGGCCGCCGGCGAGCGCCTTGAGTGCCTCGCCGTAGCGCTCTTTCCAGTCGAAGACGATCATTCCCTGCATTCTGATCCGGTTGACGAGCACCGAGCGCATGTTGCGATAGGCGTACGGCTGCGTCGCGTTGTATTCGGAGATGAGGCCGCACACCACGATGCGCGAGCCCACCCGCATCAGCTTCAGCATCGTATCGAGGATTTCGCCGCCCACGTTCTCGAAATGCACGTCCACGCCATCGGGGCAGGCCTTCGCGAGCGCCTCCTGCAGTCCCCCCGCCTTGTAGTCGATGCAGGCGTCGAAGCCGAGCTCGTCGACGATGTAGCCGCATTTCTGCGGACCGCCGGCGATGCCGACGGCGCGGCAGCCCCACAGCTTCGCGAGCTGGCCCACGACGCTGCCCACCGCGCCCGAGGCGGCCGAGACCACCACGGTTTCGCCCGGCTGCGGCCGGCCGATCTCCTTCAGGCCGAAGTAGGCCGTCATCCCGGGCATGCCGAGGATGCCGAGGTAGTAGCTGAGCGGCGCCGTCGCGCCGTCCACCCTCGTCGCCTCCTTCGTCGCGCCGAAGAGCTGCCAGCCGAGCGGCGTGAGGACGTGCTCGCCCTTCTTCAGCTTCGGATTCCTGGACTCCAGCACTTCGCCCACCGTCTGCCCCACCATCACCTCGCCCAGCTCTACGCCCTTGGCGTAGCTCTTCGCGTCGCTCATGCGGCCGCGCATGTACGGGTCGAGCGAGAGCCACAGGTTGCGCACCAGCACCTCGCCCTCGGCGGGCGCCGGCAGCGGCGCCTCCTCCATGCGGAAGTTGTCCTGCGTCACCCAGCCGGCCGGGCGGCTCGCCAGCACGATGCGGCGGTTGCGCATCAGAGCCGCGCGAAGCGCTCGAGGTGGTAGTCGGCGTCGCCGAACTGCTGCGCGAGGAAGGTGAGGCGGCGGAACGTGTGGCTCACCTTCAGCTCCTCGGTCATCCCCATGCCGCCGTGCAGCTGGATCGCCTCCTGGCTCACGTGGCGCGCCGCGTCGGCGATCTTGATCTTCGCCGCCGAGACCGCGCGCGCGCGCTCCGCTTCGACGGCCTGGTCGGCCTTGGAGCACGCGAGGCAGGCCATGGAGCGCGCCTGCTCGGTGGCGATCACCATGTCCACCATGCGGTGCTGCAGCGCCTGGAAGGTGCCGATCGGCACGCCGAACTGCTTGCGCGTCTTGAGGTACTCAAGCGTCGCATCGCAGGCGTACTGCATCGCGCCCACGGCCTCCGCGCAGGCGAGCGCCGCGGCGAAGTCGAGCACCTGCTCGAGGAGGCGAACGCCGCCCTCCAGGCGCTCCGCCGGCCGGCCTTTCAATTCGATGTCCGCGGCGGCGCGCCCGTCGAGGACGCGATAGGGCTTCACCGCAACCTCGTTCGCCTCGGCAACGACGAGCTGATCGCCGGAGCGCACGACGAGCTTGTCGGCGCCCGCAGCGCCCAGCACCTGGCGCCCGTCCGCCGAGAACGCGAGCCGGATCCGGCCCTGCGCGACGGCGGGCAGCACGGCCTCCTTCAGCTTCGCCGAGCCGCCGCGGGCGATCGCGAAAGCCGCCATGACCGTCGGGACGTAGGGCTCGAGGACCAGCGCCTCGCCAAAGGCGTCCATCACCCCCATGAGGTCGACGGCGCCGCCACCGAAACCGCCGTGCTCGGCGGGAAGCGGCAGGCCGAGCAGCCCCATGCCGGCGAAGCTGTCCCACACGCGCTCGCTCCAGCCCTGCGGCGAGGCGAGGATGCCCTTTCGCGCCTCGAAGGCGTAGTCCTTCTGCAGGAAGCGCCGCACCGAGTCGGCGAGGAGCTGCTGCTCTTCGCTGGTGTCGAAATTCATAGGCCGAGAGTGACCTTGGCGATGATGTTGCGCTGGATCTCGTTCGAGCCTGCGTAGATGCTCGTCTTGCGGAAGTTGCAGTAGCGCAGCCCGAGCGCCGCGGTGAAGCGATCGGGCGAGCCCATCGCCCCGGGCCCGGCCGCCTGCACCATGAGCTCGGTGAGCGCCTGCTGGATCTCGGTGCCCTTGATCTTCAGCATCGACACCTCCGCCCCGGGCGGCTCGCCGCTGCGCCGCATGCGGTCGAGGAAGCGCAGGTTCGTGATCTCGAGCGCCATGAGCTCGACTTCCAGGCGCGACAGGCGATCGCGGAAGCGCACGTCCTGCAGCAGTGGCCGGCCCTCGCGCGTGCGCGAGGCGGCGTACTGCTTCAGCCTCGCGAGCTCGCGCTTGGAGGCGCCGATGCGCCCGGTGTTGAGGCGCTCGTGGCCGAGCAGGTACTTCGCCACGGTCCAGCCCTTGCCTTCCTCGTGCACCCGGTTCGCGGCCGGGACGTTCACCTCGTCGAAGAACACCTCGTTCACCTCGCGGCCGCCGTCGAGGAGCGTGAGCGGGCGCACCGTGATGCCGGGCGATTTCATGTCGATGAGGAGAAACGAGATGCCGTCCTGGCGCTTCGCCGCGCCGCTGTCGGTGCGCACGAGGCAGAAGATCCAGTCGGCGTAGTGCGCGAGCGTGGTCCAGATCTTCTGCCCGCTCACGACATAGCCCTCATCGCTGCGGACCGCCTTCGTCTTGAGCGAGGCGAGGTCGCTGCCGGCGCCCGGCTCGGAATAACCCTGGCACCAGAACTCCTCGCCGCTGTAGATGCGCGGCAGGAAGCGCTTTTTCTGCTCCTCGGTGCCGAAGCGCAGCAGCACCGGCGCGCACATGGCGATGCCGAAGGGCGGCAGCGTCGGCGCGCCGGCGTAGCCGAGCTCCTCCTCGAAGATGTAGCGCTGCACGACGTTCCATCCGGTGCCGCCCCATTCCTTCGGCCACGCCGGCGCGATCCAGCCCTTCGCGGCGAGAATGCGATGCCAGCGCAGCAGGTCCTCGCGTGACAATTCCTCGTAGGACGCAACCTTGTCGCGCAGGTCGGCGGGCAGGTTCTGCGCGAGCCAGGATCTCGCCACGTCCCGGAACGCGAGCTCTTCGGCCGAATAGTTGAGATCCATTTACAGGATGGTAACGCCGCCGTCGGCGACGATGCATTGTCCGGTAACGAAGGCCGCGGCATCGGAGGCGAGGAACACCGCGATGCCGCCGATGTCGCGCGGCTCGCCCAGGCGCCGCAGCGGCGTCGCCGCCTCGCGCTCGCGCCGGCGCGCCTCGTCCTCCCACAGCGCGCGCGCGAACTCGGTCCTGATGAGGCCGGGCGCGATCGCGTTGACCCGCACGCCCTTGGGCCCCCACTCGGCGGCGAGGTTGCGCACCAGGTGATGCGCCGCGGCCTTCGACATCCCGTAGGCGCCGATCACCGTGTTCGCGAGGAGGCCGCCGATGGAGCCCACCACGATGAAGCTGCCGCCGCCCGCCTTCGCCATGCCCGGGAGCGTCATGCCCGCGAGCCAGAGCGCGCTCTTCACGTTGTTGGCGAAGATCTTGTCGAACGCCTCGTCCGGGATCTCGGCGAGCGGGCCGAAGTACGGGTTCGAGGCGGCGTTCGCCACCGCGATGTCGATCCGGCCCCAGCGCTTGCGCGTCGCGTCGACGAGCGCCTGCAGCTCGTCCTTTCTCGAGACGTTGCAGGGCTGCGCCATGCACTCGAATCCCTGCTGCTCGAGCTCGGCGCGCGTCGCCTCGCAGGCCTCGCTCTTCCGGCTGCAAAGGGCCACTTTCGCGCCGGCGCGCGCGAGCTCCTCCGCGATGGCGCGGCCGATGCCGCGCGTTGCGCCGGTGACCAGGGCGACCTTGCCGCTCAGGTCGAACAGAGCGGATCTCAATGCGTCGGTTTCACGGCGACGATTTCACTATGTGAAATATGGTACGACTAAGTTGACATGCGGGCGGCGCGCGACAGAATAACGAAACAGGCAACACTCTGCTTCACCTCAACTCGAAACAAGCCGATCAGAGGAGGCATTCATGGGAGCTCCCGAACCCGCGGCGCCGCTTTCCCAGCCGGTCGCCAATTTCAGCTATGAGCACGAGGGCGACCGCCAGTTCGCCACGACGCTCGCGCGCGGGCTGGAAGTGCTGCGCTGCTTCACGCCGCTCGAGCCGCTGCTCGGCAACAAGGAGATCTCGGTGCGCACCGGCCTGCCGAAGCCGACGGTCTCGCGCCTGACCTACACCCTGACCAAGCTCGGCTACCTGCGCCACAACATGCGCCTGGGCAAGTACCAGCTCGGCTCGGCGGTGCTCTCCATCGGCTATCCGCTGCTCGCCTCCATGAACGTGCGCCAGGCGGCGCGGCCGCTGATGAAGGAGCTTGCCGACTACTGCAACGGCTCGGTCTCCATGGGCGTGCGCGACCGCCTCAACATGGTCTACGTCGAATCCTGCCGCAGCGGCAACGGCATCACCACGCTTCCGGACATCGGCACCTCGGTGCCGATCTCGCAGTCGGTGATCGGGCGCGCCTTCCTCGCCGCCTGCACGCCGCCCGAGCGCGAGGCGGTGCTGAACCACCTCAAGGTGAAGGATCCCGAGGCGCACCGCAAGTACCGCGGCTCGATCGACAAGTCGCTCGAGGATATCCGCGGCCGCGGCTTCTGCGCCTCGATGGGCGAGCTGCGCCGCGAGGTCTACGGCGTCGGCGCGCCGATGCGCCGCACGGTGGACGGCGAGATCGTCGCCTTCAACTGCACGGTACCCGCCTTCATGGTGAAGAAGGGCCAGCTCGAGGACGACCTCGGGCCGCGCCTCGTCGCCATGATCCGCAACATCGAGGCCTCGCTCGGCCTTCACTGAAGAACTGAAACAGGCCGGGCTGCATTAACCAGCTGTTCGCCTACTTCCGCGACCTCGACGAGGGCGCGAAGATCGCGGCGGTCCACGCCGCGCGGATCGCGCTGATCCTGCTGCTCGCGTGGATGCTCGAGGCGCTCGCCTCGCGCCTCCTGCGTCTCTTCAGGATTTACATGGAGCGGCGCATTGCCGCGCCCGACGAGCTGCCGCGCATCGAAACCCTCGGGCGCGTGTTCCGGTACGCCGCGGCGGTGCTCATCGCCCTGGTCGCCGGCTCGCTCGTGCTGGGCGAGCTCGGCATCTCGGTGGCCCCGATCCTCGCCACTGCCGGCGTTGCGGGTGTCGCCATCGGCTTTGGCGCGCAGAGCCTGGTGAAGGACTACTTCACCGGATTCTTCCTGCTGCTCGAGGACCAGGTGCGCCAGGGCGACGTGGTGGAAGTCGCCGGCAAGAGCGGCATGGTCGAGGAAGTCACGCTGCGCTATGTGCGGCTGCGCGACTTCAACGGCCATGTCCACTTCGTGCCGAACGGCGAGATCAAGGTGGTCACCAACCGCACGCGCGGCTTCGCCCACGCCGTGATCGAGGTCGGCATCGACTACGACGCGGACGTGGACCGCGCCCTCGCCCTCATGAAGGAGGTCGGCCTGGAGATGCGCAAGGACGCGCTCTGGGGGCCGAAGCTCGCCGCCGATCCCGAGATCGTCGGCGTCGAGCGCCTCGCGGACTCCGCGGTGGTGCTGCGCGGCCGCGTGCAGGTGGTGCCGCCGGTGGAGCAGTGGAACGTGCAGCGCGAATACCAGAAGCGGCTGAAGGAGGCCTACGAGCGCAACGGCATCGGCATCCCCTTCCCCCACCTCACGCTGCACCGCAAGCCGAGGCGCAGGAACTAGGCGCGGCCCGCCCAGCGCGCGAAGATGCCGTGCAGGCGGCGCACGCCGTCGGTGAGCGCGGCCGGGCCCGGCTGCAGGATCTCGGAAGACTTCACCTCATGGAGCTCGCCGTCCCTCACCGCGGGGATGCGCTGCCATCCCGGCCGCGACGCGACGCGCTCGGGGCGGAATTTCTTGCCGCACCAGGAGCCGACGATGATGTCCGGGCTTCTCGCCACGACCTCGCCGGGATCGGCGATGGTCCGCCCCTTCGCATCGTGCGAACGGGATTTCTCGGAAAAGACATCGTCGCCGCCGGCGATCCCCACGAGCTCGCTCACCCAGCGGATGCCGCTGATCATCGGCTCGTCCCATTCCTCGAAGTACACGCGCGGCCGGCGCGCAAAGGCCCGGGATCGTTCCTCGATCTGCCGCAGGCCCGATTCGAGCTGCTCGACCAGGGCCTTGCCCTTCTGCGGCGCGCCGACGATGGACGACAGGACGAGAACCATGTCGAGGATCTCCTGCACCGAGCGCTGGTTGAGGAGCAGCACGTTGAGGCCGAGCTTCGCGAGCTCGCGCGCGATGTCGGCCTGGAGGTCCGAGAAGCCGATCACGAGGTCGGGCTCGAGCTCCAGGATCTTCTCCGTCCGCGCGGTGAGGAAGGCCGACACCTTCGGCTTCTCGCGCCGCGCCCGCGGCGGCCGCACGGTGTAGCCGGAGATGCCGACGATGCGGCGCTCCTCGCCCAGGAGGTAGAGCGTCTCGGTCGTCTCCTCCGTCAGGCAGACGATCCGCTCGGGATAGCGCGCGCTCATTTTCCTCTCGGTCTGTATTATCGAGCCATGGGACCGCTCGCCGGCATCCGCGTGCTCGAGTTCGAGGCGATCGGCCCGGCTCCCTTCGCGGGGATGCTGCTCGCCGACATGGGCGCCGACGTGCTCGTCGTCGACCGGCCCGCCGACCCGGGCCTCGGCCTGAAGCGCGAGCGCTGGTACGACGTCATGATGCGCGGCAAGCGCTCCATCATGCTCGATCTGAAAGCCGCGGGCTCCAGGGACCTTGCGCTCGAAATCATCGGAAAGGCGGATGCCCTGATCGAGGGGTTTCGCCCCGGCGTCATGGAGCGGCTCGGCCTGGGCCCCGACGCGGCGCTCGCGCGCAATCCGAAGCTCGTCTATGGACGCATGACCGGGTGGGGACAGAGCGGCCCGCTGGCGCCGCGCGCCGGGCACGACATCAACTACATCGCCCTCGCCGGCGTGCTGCACGCCTTCGGGCGCAGGGGCGAGGCGCCCGTGCCGCCGCTCAACCTGGTCGGCGACTTCGGCGGCGGCGGCATGCTGCTCGCCTTCGGCGTCGCGTGCGCGCTGCTCGAGGCCGCGCGCTCGGGCCGCGGGCAGGTCGTGGACGCCGCCATGGTGGAAGGCGCCTCGCTGCTCGCGGCGATGTTCCACGGCTTCCTCGCCGCCGGGCAGTGGAGCGAGACGCGCGGCGAGAACGTGCTGGATACCGGCGCGCCGTGGTACGACGTCTACGAGACGAAGGACGGAAAATTCGTCTCGGTCGGCGCCATCGAAGCGCGTTTCTACGAGGAGCTGCTCTCCCGCCTCGGCCTGCCGCCCATGGCGCAGCACGAGCGCTCCGGATGGCCCGCAATGCGCGCGCGCTTCGCAGCGGCGTTCAAGTCGAGGACGCGCGAGCAGTGGTGCGCGATCTTTGAAGGCTCCGATGCCTGCTTCGCGCCGGTGCTGTCCTTCAGCGAGTCGCGCGAGCACGCGCACAACGCGTTCCGAAAGAGCCATGTCGAGGTTTCAGGGGTCCGGCAGCCCGCGCCCGCCCCGCGCTATTCGAGGACGCCCGGGGAAGTGCGGCGCCCCCCGCCCGAGCGCGGCCAGGGCGGCGGCGCCGCGCTCGGCGACTGGGGCTTCGGCGCGGGCGACATAGACCGTCTAAAATCGCGCGGCCTCGCCACCAAGGACTGACCGCATGCTCGGACGCCTGATGCCCCGCGAGGGCAAGTTCTTCGATCTCTTCAATGCCCACGCCGAGCGCATCGTCGAGGGCAGCCGCGAGCTCTCGCAGATGATCGGCAGCTTCAGCGACCTCGAGGCGCACGCGCAGCGCATCGACGCCGCCGAGCGCGCCGCAGACAAGATCACCCACGAGACGATCGCGTTGCTGCACAAGACGTTCATCACGCCCTTTGACCGCGACCAGATCCACCAGCTGATCACCGCCATGGACGACATCCTGGATCTCATCCAGGACGTCGCCGAGTCCATCGCGCTCTATGACCTGCGGCGCGTCACCCCGGAGGCGAAGCAGCTCGCCGAGATCTGCCACATGTGCTGCAACCGCGTGAAGGACACCGTCGGCCTGCTCACCAACGTCAAGCGCTCCGACGCCATCCTCAAGTGCTGCGAGGAGATCGACCGCCTCGAGTCCGACGCCGACCGGGTGATGCGCAGCGCGCTCTCCAAGCTCTTCCGCGAGGAGAACGATTTGAAGCAGCTGATGAAGCTGCGGGCGATCTACGAGCTGCTCGAGGCCATTACCGACCGGGCCGAGGACGTCGCGAACATCGTCGAGGGCATCGTCCTGGAAAACTCCTGATGGACGGCGACGTGGCGGGCCAGCTCGGCCTCGGCGTCGTGGCCGGGCTCGTCGTGGTCGCCCTCGTCTTCGACTTCCTGAACGGCTTCCACGATGCCGCGAACTCCATCGCGACCGTCGTCTCGACGCGCGTGCTGAAGCCGTACCAGGCCGTGATGATGGCGGCGTGCGCCAACTTCCTCGCCGTGTTCATTTTCCACCTGAGCGTGGCCGCGACCGTCGGCAAGGGGATCATCGACCAGGGCATCGTCGACCACTACGTGGTGTTCGGCGCGCTCGTCGGCGCGATCGCGTGGAACCTGCTCACGTGGTACTACGGCATCCCTTCGTCATCCTCGCATGCGCTCATCGGCGGCCTGGTGGGCGCGGGCGTGGCGAAAGGCGGCACCTGGGTCCTCCAGCCCGCGGGCATCCTGAAGACCGTCGCGTTCATCATCCTTTCGCCGCTGCTCGGCTTCGTCATCGGCGCCCTCCTCTTTCTTCTCATCTCGTGGATCTTCGTGCGCTCCACCCCGAGCCGGGTCGACCGGCTGTTCCGCCGCCTGCAGTTGCTCTCCTCGTCGCTCTACAGCCTGGGCCACGGCGGCAACGACGCGCAGAAGACGATCGGCATCATCTGGATGCTGCTCATCGCCGGCGGCTACACGGCGCGCGATGCGCCGGCGCCGGGCTGGGTGATCATCGTGTGCTACGTGGCGATCGGCTTCGGAACGCTCTTCGGCGGCTGGCGCATCGTGAAGACCATGGGCCAGCGCATCACGAAAATCCGGCCGGTCGGCGGCTTCTGCGCCGAGCTGTCGGGCTCGATCACGCTCTTCACCGCCACCGCGTTCGGCATCCCGGTCTCCACCACGCATACGATCACCGGATCGATTTTCGGCGTCGGGACGACCCAGTCGACCTCCGCCGTGCGCTGGGGGATTGCCGGCAACATCGTGTGGGCCTGGATCCTCACCATCCCTTGCTCGGCGTTCATCGCCGGGCTCGCGTGGTGGCTCGCGCGCCTGACGCTCGCCGGCTGAAGCGCGAGCGCTTCTCTTAGTGCATCTTCATGTCCATGCCGCCGTGGCCGTGCGCCGCGGCGCCCATGGCCTCGGCCTCGAGCTCGACATTGACGTCGCCGGCGCGCTCGAAATGCAGGGTGGCGGGGACCTTCTCGCCCTGCTTGATCGGATGCTTGATGTCCACGAGCATGAGGTGCGCGCCGCCGGGCTTGAGCTCGAAGCTGCCGCCCGCCGGGATCGCATAGCCCTTCACCTCGCGCATGCGGCTGACGTTGCCCTCCTGCACCGTGATGTGCGTCTCGACGCGCGCCGCGACCGGCGAGGCGGCCGAGACCAGCCGGTCGGGCGCGCTCGCCTTGTTGCGGATCACCATGTAGCCGGCGGCGACCTTCGCCCCCGGCGGCGTGGCGCGCGTCCACGGGCGCTCGATCTCGACCTGCGCCCAGGCCGGCAGCGCGATGAAAGCAAGGAGAAGTGCAAGGACTTTCATGGGTGCTTCCTCCGTTCGTTTTCCTGGAGCTCGCGCCACAGGATCTTGCCCGTGGCGGTCTTGGGCAGCTCGTCCACCAGCTCGACGATGCGCGGCACCTTGAACGCCGCCATGCGGCCGCGCGCCCAGGCGATGATCTCATCTCCCGCGAGCCGCCCGCGCGCCGAAGGCCGCGGCACCACCAGCGCCTTGACCGTCTCGCCGCGGTAGCCGTCGGGCGCGCCGATGACGCACGCCTCCTGGATGTCCGGATGCGCGTAGAGCAGCGCCTCGACCTCCGCGGGCCAGACCTTGAAGCCCGAGGCGTTGATCATGCGCTTCAGCCGGTCGGTGACGAAGAAATAGCCGTCCTCGTCGTAGTAGCCGAGATCGCCGGTGCGGAAGAACCGCTTGCCGTCATGCACGACGAACGCCTGCGCCGTGGCCTCGGGCTGCTTCCAGTAGCCCTGGAACACCTGGGGCCCGTGCACCACGATTTCCCCGATTTCCCCGATGCCCAGCTCGCGCTGCGTCTCGACGTCGAGGATCCGCGCGTCGGTGTTGAAGATCGGGATGCCGCCGCACTGGCGCTTGGGCCGCTGCGGCGGGTTGATGTGCGTGGGCGCCATGGTCTCCGAGAGTCCGTAGCCTTCGACGTACTTGAGGCCGAAGGCCTGCTCGAGCTTCGCGGCGAGCGCCTCGGGCATCGCGGCGCCGCCGCCGCCGAGCACCTGGAGCGAGGACAGGTCGTAGTCGCGCAGCTTCGGGTTCGAGAGAAAATCGACGAGCATCGTCGTGATCGCGGACCAGGTCGTGATTCGCGCGCGCTCGATCTGCCGCGCCGCGCAATCGCGATCCCAGCGCGACAGCAGCACCAGCGTCCCGCCGGCGTTGAGCGGCGCGTTCATTCCCGCCTGCATGCCGGTGACGTGGAACATCGGCAGCGCAGTGAGCACGACCGGCGGCCGCGGCCCGCCGCGCCATTCCAGGTAGGCGCTCGCGGTGGCCTGGACGTTCGAATGCGTGTGCATGCAGCCCTTCGGCTTGCCCGTCGTGCCGGACGTATAGGGCATGACCGCGAGGTCGTCCGGGCCGGCGGTATGCTCGCCGGGCTCGCAGCCGGCATGCAGCGCCTGCGCCCACTGGATCGCTTCGCCGAGGGCTTCTCGCGGGGCGCTGACGAACGGCGGCACCGGCAGGTCCGTCGCTGCGCGCAGATAGTCCGAGTACGCCGCAACGACGAGGTGCTCCAGCGCGAGCGGCCGCACTTCGGCGAGCAGCTCCTGGCCGACGATCGCCACGCGCGCGCCGGAATCCTGCGCATAGTGGCGCAGCTCCTCGGTGCGATTCATCGTGTTGACCGGCACGACGACCGCGTCGGCGCGCAGCACTGCATGGAAGGCGATCACGAACTGAGGGCTGTTTTGAAGCAGCAGCAGGACCCGCTCGCCCTTGCGCACCCCGCAGCGCTCGCGCAGGAAGCCGGCGAGCCGAAGGGCGTCCGCCTCGAGCTCCGCATACGGAATGCGCGAGCCGTAGAAGTCGAGCGCCGCGCGCGCGGGATGCCGCGCTGCCGCGCGCGCCAGGTTCGTGTAGACGCTCGCGCGCGGGACCTCGAGCGTCTTCGGGATCCCCGGCGGCCAGTGCGCGTAGTGCCGCTGGAACATCAAAGCGCGTAGCGCTTGACCGCCTTCTCGTCCCAGCGCATGCCGATGCCGGGACGCTCGCCGGGCAGGACATGCCCGGCCGAGACCCGCGCCGGCTGCTCCAGCACCGGCTCCGCCCAGTCGACGAACTCGAGCCAATGGCAGGTCGGGGTCACCGCGAGGAGATGCGCGCTCACCTCGGGGAAGAGATGGCTCGACATCTCCATCTCCGCGCCCTGCGCCAGGGCCGCGGCGCGCATCCATCCGGTGACGCCGCCGATGCGCTGCGCATCGGGCATCACGTAGTCGCAGGCGCGCGCCGCGAGCGCCTGCTGCATCTGCTCCGGCCCCATGAAGTTCTCCCCGATCTGGATCGGCGTGGCGATCTCCCGCGCGAGACGGGAGCAGCCGGCGAAGTCGTCGGCGCGGACCGGCTCCTCGATCCAGCTCACCCCGCCCTCCTCGTCGATCATGCGCCCGCGCTTGAGCGCCTCGGCGACCGTGAGCCCCTGGTTGAAGTCCACCATCAGCGTCACCCCGGCGCCGATCGCCTTCTTCACCGCGCGCAGCGCTTCCAGGTCCTCGCGCGCCGATGCGCGGCCGAGGCGAAGCTTCACGGCGCTGAAGCCCTCGTCGAGGAGCTCGCGGGCTTCCTTCTCGAGCTTCCTGCGCTCCATGATGCCGAGCCCCTTCGAGTTGTACGCCGGGATCGGGCGCGGCGTGCCGCCGAGCAGGCGCACGAGCGGCTGGCCGAGCGCCTGGCCGAGCGCGTCCCAAGCCGCCATGTCGATGCCGGACATCGCGAAGAGCACGATGTTGTGCACGCCGAGGAGCGCATGGCGCGCGCGCAGCTTCTTCTCCAGGTCGAAAGGCGCGACGGCATCGCCCTTGACCATCTCGGCCATGCCCTCGACGAGCTTGAGGATGGGCGCAAGCGCGCTCTTCGATACGCCGAAGAGATACGAGCGCCCGACGATGCCGCCGTCGGTCTGCAGGTCGATGAGCACCAGCGGCGCCACGGTCACGGCGGCGATGCTCGTGTGCAGCGGCCGCTTCATGGGCGCAGCGACCGCGCGCGCGCGGATGGCGCGGATCTTGAGCTTGTCGACTTTCATTCAGCGTCCCTTGAAGACGGGCTTGCGCTTTTCCATGAAGGCCTTGCGGCCCTCGGCGTAGTCCTCGCTCGCGGCGCAGCGCGCGATCGCCTGCCGCATGCGCGCGAAGTCGGGCGCGCCCTCCGCCTTGGCGTACTCCTCGATGATGGTCTTGGAGTTCGCGATGGAGAGCGGCGCGTTGTCGCAGAGCGTGCGCGCGATCTCGGCGACGTGCGCCTCGAGGCCAGCATCGGCCACCACCTGCTCGACGAGCCCCATCCGCAGGGCCTCGGCGGCGCCATAGCGCCGGCCGAGGAACATGATCTCCCGCGCGCGGGCGTGGCCGACCGTCTCGACGAGCCGCTTGTGCCCTTCGACGTTGTAGGCGAGCCCGAGCTTCGCCGCCGGGATGCCGAACTGCGCCGACTCGCCGCAATAGCGCAGGTCGCACGCGAGCGCGATCTCGAGGCCGCCGCCGATGCAGTAGCCGTGGATCATCGCGACCGAGGGCTTGCGCGCGTCCTGGATGGAATGCAGCACGCGGTCGAGCAGATCGTCGTATTCCGCGACCGCGCCGCGCGCCGAGCGCACCTTCTCGAACTCCGAGATGTCGGCGCCCGCCGCGAAGGCCTCGGTGCCGGCGCCGCGGAACACGACGCAGCGCACCTCCGGGTCGCGCTCGAACGCCTCCATGGCCGGCGGGATGCCGCGCCACATCGCGCCGTTGATCGCGTTGCGCCGCGCCGGATGGTCGAAGATCACCCAGCCCACGGCGCCGCGCCGCTCCGTGACGAGCCGGCCCTCGCTCATGGCTTGCCTCCCGGGCCGTAAATGGATTCCACCGGGCTGCGCCGATCGCGCGCGCTCCAGCGCCCGGCCTCGACCTGGTGAAAGAAGCTCTCGACGAGCTGGTTGAAAAGCGCCGGCTCCTCGAGGTTGATGATGTGCCCGGTCTTCGGCAGCACCGCGAGCGCGGCGCCCGGGATGGCGCGCTTCATCAGCAGCCCCGGCTCGAGCGTCGCGTCGTCCTCGTCCCCGGCGACGACGAGCGTGGGCACGGCGAGGCGCTTCAGGTCCTCGACCAGCGCATAGAGCGAGGGCCGGCGCGCCTGGTAGCCGAGCATGGTATTCGCCGAGCCGCGCGCCGAATGCGCCGCGAGCTGGCGCTCGAACTCGGCGAAGCCGCGCGGGTCCTTGGCCTGGTACTGGACGCGCGACGGGCCGTGACCGTAGGTGGCGGCGACTTCCGCCATGCCGGCCTCGAGGATGCGCTTGGCGAGCGCGCGCGACTCCTCCTGGAAGCGCGCGTGCTGCGCGGGATGCGCGCCGTAGCCGCAGCCGGCGACGACGAGCGAGAGAGCGCGCGCCGGGTAGGCCATGCCGAAATGCAGCGCGGCGAAGGAGCCCATGGAGAGGCCGACGACGTGCGCGCGCTCGATCTCGAGCGCGTCCATGACGTCGCGCACGTCGTCCCGCGCGCGCGCCTGCGAGTAGCGCTCGACGTCCTCCGGCACCTCGGAAGGCGGATAGCCGCGCGCCGCGTAGGTGACGCAGCGATAGCGCCGCGAGAAGTGCCGCACCTGCGGCTCCCAGCTGCGATGGTCGCCGGCGAACTCGTGCACGAAGACGATCGCGCTCCCGGCGCCGGTCTCCTCGCAGTGCAGGCGCACGCCGTCATCGGTCTGCACGAAAGGCATGTGGCATTCTATGTCGATGAAAGCGATTGTCTGCAAAACGCACGGCCCGCCGGAGTCGCTCGTGCTCGAGGAGGTACCCGCGCCCGAGGCGGGCCCGGGCGAGGTCGTGGTGCGCGTCAAGGCGGCGAGCCTGAACTTCCCCGACGTGCTCATCATCCAGAACAAGTACCAGTTCAAGCCGCCGCTGCCGTTCTCGCCGGGGAGCGAGCTTGCCGGCGTGGTGAAGGCGGTCGGCGCCGGCGTGGAGCGCTTCCAGCCGGGGCAGCGGGTCATGGCCTTCACGACCTATGGCGCCTTCGCCGAGGAGGTGAAGACCGAGGCCTCGCGGCTGGTCGCCATCCCCGAGGGGATGACTTTCGAAACCGCGGCGGCATTCCTGCTCGCTTACGGCACCTCGGATCACGCTCTGCGCGACCGGGGCGCCTTGCGTGCCGGGGAAACGCTGCTCGTGCTCGGCGCAGCGGGCGGCGTCGGCCTCGCCGCCATCGAGATCGGCAAGGCGCTCGGCGCGCGCGTCCTCGCGTGCGCCTCGAGCGCGGAGAAGCTCGCCGTTTGCCGCGAGCACGGCGCCGACGCGGCGATCGACTACAGCCGCGAGGACCTGCGCGAGCGCGTGCGGGCGCTGACCGACGGCCGCGGGCCGGACGTGGTGTACGACGCGGTGGGCGGCGCCTACAGCGAGCCCGCCTTCCGCTCGATCGCCTGGCGCGGCCGGCACCTCGTGGTCGGCTTCGCCGCGGGCGAGATCCCGCGCCTGCCCCTCAACCTTGCCCTGCTCAAAGGCGCGAGCGTGGTCGGCGTCTTCTGGGGCGATTTCGCGCGGCGCGAGCCGGCGCGCCTGGCCGAGAGCGTGCGCCAGCTCGGGGAATGGCATGCGGCGGGCAAGCTGCGGCCGCACGTTTCGCGCACCTTTCCGCTTGCCCGGGCGCCCGAGGCGCTCAGGCTCATGGCGGAGCGGCGTGTGACCGGCAAGGTCGTCCTGACGGTTGAACAGGCGTAAACTCGCGCAGGGAGTCCTGCCGGGACGGTCCTAGTCCTTCCAGGGGAGGCGCATGAAGCAGCGGCTTTGCGCAGCAGCGGTGTGCGCGGCGTTCGGCGCGGGCGCGATGTGGAGCGCCGGCGCGCTCGCGCAAAGCGCGCTCGACCGGGCGGTGAGCACCGGCTTCCTCGCAGGCCTCGACCGCGCCATGAAGACACCGCTCGAGATCGTGTGGCTGCGCGCCGCGGCCGACGAAGCGCTGTGGAAGCAGGCCGAGTTCTCCGGGACGAAGTCCATCGGCCGGACGGCATGGCGCTACGTCTTCGGCGGCAGCGCGCAGTATTCGCCGCCGCCGAACGAGGTCGCGCGGCTCGTGGTCTCAACGCTGAACCTTCCCCAGGGCTCGCTCGCCGCCGGGCGGCTCGACCTGCGCGGTACCGGGCGGCTCTACATCGTCACGCCGGAGACCGCCGCGCCGGAGAAGCGAAGCGCGTCGGCGCCCGACAAGGTCGCGATGATCCTCGCCGCGGGCAGCACGCTCACGGTGAACGACGCGCTCTCACCTTCCATCCATGTCGAGATCAAGGCGCCGGAGACCGAGCCGATGCTGCTCGGCAACCTCGCCGCATCCGATCTCGGCAAGGCGCTCGCGCTGCTCGTGAAGCCGGGCGGCGCCAACGCGCTCGAGGCGAGCATCGACCTCGACGGCAAGGTGGCGCTGCACGGCGCCGGCACGGTGCAGCTCGCAGCGCTCCTGCCTTCGGCCGGCCTGCCCGTTCAGCTCGCCAAGGCGCCGGCTGCCGAAACGTTCGTGACGGCGCTCGCCTCGCCCGCCATCGCGCCGGCGCGGCCCGCCATGCTTCCTGCCGCGCGGCCGGGAGCCCGCCCGGTTGCTCCGGAAATCGCTCGCGACTTCGTTGCCTTCGCCGCGGTCCCAATGCTTCCGCAGGCGCAATTCGAGCCGATCGCGCTCGCCGCGCTGCCCTCGTTCCTGGCGCCGCAGGCGCGCACCGCGGGCGCCGGCTCGCGCGCCGCTCCGACGGCGGACTTGCGCGTCGATATCGCGGCGGTGTCGATCCCGCAGCCGCGCAAAGAGACGATCACGCTCGCCGCTCTCGCGGGCGCCTCCTTCCCGCAACCGCTGGCAAACGCAGCGGCTTCCAGGGCGGGCGCGGTGCCGCAAGCCTCGATCTCGGTTCCGGTCGACGCGATCGCGGCCGCGTCCGGCGATGCCCCGATGCTGGTGGCCGCGCTTGTCCCGCCGGGGGTGGGAGGCGCGGCCGTTGCCGAGCCGCTCTCCGTGGCGCCTCGCGGCGAAGCGAAGGCGCAGTTCGCGGTGGACGTTGCCGGTGCCGCACCCCCGCGCGTCGCCCATCCGGTGCTCGCCGCTCTCGCGCCGCGCGTGGTGGAACCGAGCGTCCATGACAAGGCGACGCCTGCGGATTCGCACCCGCTCGTGGCGCTGGCCGCCCCGGTTTCCGGATCCCTGGAGTTCGCGGCGGCCGCGAACAGCAGCGCGCCGGCGCCCCGCAAGGCGGAACTCGCCCACATGCGCGAGGAGATCGAGGCGGAGATCGAGCGCGAGCGCGAGCGTCTCGCGGCGCAGCTCAAGCCGCAGGTCATCGGCGCGCCGGCGAAGCGCTTCGTCCTGGGCGTCTAGTCCTTCGGCGCAAGCCCGTCCCCCGGCCCCAGGGGACGCTGCATCAGCACGCTGTCGACCCAACGGCCGTGCTTGTAGCCCACCGAGCGCAGCGTGCCAACGCGCACGAATCCCTGGCCCTCGTGCAGCCCGATCGAGGCATGGTGCGCGCTGTCGCCGATGACCGCGACCATCTGGCGGTAGCCGAGCGCCGCCGCGCGCTCCACCAGGGCGCCCAGAAGCGCGGCGCCGACCCCGCGTCCCGCCATGTCCTCGCGCACGTATACCGAGTCCTCCAGCGCATAGCGATACGCCGAGCGTGCGCGATAGGGCGCGCAATAGCCGTAGCCGGCCACCGTGCCTTCCAGGTCGGCGACGAGGTACGGCAGGCCGCGCCCCGAGACCTCGTCGAATCGCCTGCGCATCTCGTCGATCGAGGGCGGCGCCTCCTCGAACGAGGCGAGGCCATGCAGGACGTGGTGCGCGTAGATCGCCTGGATCGCAGGCAAATCCTCGCTGCGCGCTGGCCGGACGGCGACCAGCTTAGCGAGAATAACCGGGCTCCTCGCGGTCCAGGATGCGCTTCAGCGCCGAGAAGTGCGCCTCGGCATACTTCGGCAGGTCGGCGCCCAGCAGGCGATGCGTCTCGCGCACGACTTCGGGGCGCACGGCCCGAAGCTTGCCGCCCGTCGAGCGCGCCAGCACCTGCAGGCGGCAGGCACGCTCGAGGTAGTAGAGCGAGTCGAAGGCCTCCGCAACGCTCGCGCCCGTGACGATGACGCCGTGGCTGGCGAGGAAGAGCACTCGCTTCGCGCCGAGCGCCGCGGCGAGGCGGTCGCCTTCGCCGGGATCCACCACCAGCCCGTTGTACACGTCGTCGTACGCGATGTCGTCATGGAACCGCAGCGCGTTCTGCTCCGCCATTTCGAGCCGGCCGCCTTCGAGAAGGGTCAGCGCCGTCGCGTACGGCATGTGCGTGTGGAGCACGCAGGCGGCGCGCGGGTGCGCGAGGTGGATGCGCGAATGGATGTAGAACGCCGTCTTCTCGACCTCGCCGTCCCCCTCGAGCACCGTGCCCCCGGCATCGAGGCAGAGCAGGTTCGAGGCGCTCACCTCGCTCCAGTGCAGGCCGTAGCGGTTGAGCAGGAACCGGCCGCCCTCGAGCATCACGCTGAAGTGATTGCAGACGCCCTCGTGGAGCTCCATGCGCACGGCGAGCCGGAAGGCGGCGGCGAGGTCGGCGCGCGCCTCGCGCTCGGCCTGCCGGATTTCGGCCCCGCTTCGAGCGAGCTCCTTCAGGGTCCCCACGGCGTCGATTATAGTGGCGCCATGCGAGCCCTTGCTGCGGCCTGCCTGCTCCTTCTCCTCGTCGCCTGCTCGAAGGTCACGCCGGAGAACTTCGCGAAGCTGCAGGACGGCATGACCGAGCAGCAGGTCCTCGACATCCTCGGCAAGCCGAACGAATCGAGCAGCGTCAGCGTGCTCGGGGTCTCGGGCACCTCGTCGCGCTGGGTGAGCGGCGACACCGCCATCACCGTACGCTTCGTCAACGGCAAGGTCGCGCTGAAGTCGCTCGACAAGCCGGCGCCGCCCGCAAAATAAAAGGCGCCCGAAGGCGCCTTTCTGCGGCAGCGAACCGCCTAGCGGGGATGTTTCTGGTCGTAGCTCTCGCCGGCCTTGTTGCCGACGTAGCCGCCCACGGCCGCGCCACCGAGGGTGCCGAGGGTGCTGCCGCCGGTCACCGACGAGCCAACCGCGCCGCCGAGCGCCGCACCGCCCACGGTCCCTACCGTTTCACCGCGTCCGCCGCAAGCCGCGAGGCCCAGCGCCAGCGCCACTGCCACGAAGAGCTTCATCATGTCGCACTCCTTTGTAAAAAAGAAAGCTTCCGCAGCCGGCTCAGGTGCAGCCGCGCAGCAGGAAGAAGACGAACAGCACCGGAATCGGGACTCCCAGCGCCCAGAGGAGGATGTAGCCAAGCTTGCCTTCCTGCCTGCGCCGCCACTGCCGAACCTTTTGCATCCAAGCCTCCATCGCCGCTGGGGCCCGCCACCGGGCCGATGCCGGAGTACCCAGCAACCGGCGTGCCCGGGGCTAGGGTCCGCGCCGGGAGACGAGGGACAGGAATTCCTCGCGCGTCGCGACCGAGTCGCGCATCACCCCGAGCACCGCGGAGGTGACCATGGTCGAGTTCTGCTTCTCGACCCCGCGCATCATCATGCAGAGGTGGCGCGCCTCGATCATCACGCCCACGCCGCGGGCGTCGATCGAATCCATGACCACCCGGGAGATCTGCTCGGTGAGGCGCTCCTGCAGCTGCAGGCGGCGCGCGTACATGTCCACCAGGCGCGCGAGCTTGCTCACGCCGAAGACGCGCCCGTTCGGGATGTAGCCGATGTGGCAGCGGCCGAAGAAAGGCAGCAGGTGGTGCTCGCACAGGCTGTAGAGCTCGATGTCCTTGACGATCACCATGCTGCTCGTCGCCTGCGTGAAGAGCGCGTCGTTGATGACCGCGCCGAGCTCCATGCGGCTGCCGTGCGTGAGGAAGGCGAGCGCGCGCGCGACGCGCGCGGGCGTCTTCACCAGCCCTTCGCGCGCCGGGTCCTCGCCGAGCTCGACGAGCAGCTGGCGCACGAGGGCTTCCACCTTTGTCGAGTCGGGCTCCATGTCCGAAAAAAAAGGGCGCCCGCAGGCGCCCTTTCGGGAGCAAGAAGAAGGCCCGCTCAGCCGCCGCTCGCGGTGGCCTCCGCCTGCTGCGGCGATTCGGCGGCCGCCGGCACCTCCGCCAGGATGGGCTCGGCGGCCTGCGCCTTGCGGATGTTGTGGTACGCGAGGCCCGTCCCGGCCGGGATCAGGCGCCCGACGATGACGTTCTCCTTCAGGCCGCGCAGCTCGTCGCGCTTGCCCATGATGGCCGCCTCGGTCAACACCCGCGTCGTCTCCTGGAAGGAGGCGGCCGAGATGAACGAGTCGGTGGACAGCGACGCCTTGGTGATGCCGAGGAGCATGTTCTTGTAGCTGCCCGCTTTCTTGCCGTCCTTGGTCGCCTTCTCGTTCTCCTCGAGCACCTCGGCGCGCTCCACCTGCTCGCCCTGGATGAAGGGCGTGTCGCCGGGCTCGTCGATTTCCACGCGGCGCAGCATCTGCCGCACGATCACCTCGATGTGCTTGTCGTTGATCTTCACGCCCTGCAGGCGGTAGACGTCCTGCACCTCGTCGATGATGTAGCGCGCGAGCTCCTCGATGCCGAGCAGGCGCAGCAGGTCGTGCGGGTCCACCGGGCCGTCGACGATCATCTCGCCCTTGTTCACCACCTGGCCGTCGTGCACCAGCAGGTGCTTGTCCTTGGCGATCAGGTACTCGTGCTCCTGCTTGTCGAGGTCGGTGATCACCAGGCGCTGCTTGCCCTTGGTGTCCTTGCCGAAGCTGACCGTGCCGGTGACCTCCGCCAGGATGCCCGCGTCCTTCGGCGAGCGCGCCTCGAAGAGCTCCGCCACCCGCGGCAGGCCGCCGGTGATGTCGCGCGTCTTCGAGACCTCCTGCGGGATGCGCGCCAGCACCTCGCCCACCTGCACCTGCTGCCCGTCGCGCACGGCGATCACCGCCCCCACCGGGAAGCTGATGTTGACGGCGTGGTCCGTGCCGGCGATGCGCACTTCCTCGCCGCGCTCGTTGATCAGCTTGACGGAAGGCCGCTGGCCCTTGCTCACGGCGGTGGTGCGCCGCTTCGCGTCGATGACGACCAGGGTCGAGAGGCCCGTGACGTCGTCGATCTGCTTGGCGACGGTCGCGCCCTCCTCGACGTGCTCGAACTTCACCGTGCCGGCGTACTCGGTGATGATCGGCCGGTGGTGCGGGTCCCAGTTCGCGAGGTTCTTGCCCGCGCGCACCGTGTCGCCGTCGGCCACCGACAGCATGGCGCCGTAGGGCACCTTGTGGCGCTCGCGCTCGCGGCCGTTGTCGTCCGCGATGATGACTTCGCCCGAGCGGCTGATCACGACCTTGTCGGCCTTGGCGTTGGTGACATAGCGCATAGTGGCGGTGAACCGGACGGTGCCGGCCGACTTGGCCTCGACATGGCTCTGCACCGCGGTCCGCGACGCCGCGCCGCCGATGTGGAAGGTCCGCATCGTGAGCTGCGTTCCCGGCTCGCCGATCGACTGCGCCGCGATGACGCCGATCGCCTCGCCGACGTTCACCAGGCTGCCGCGGCCCAGATCGCGGCCGTAGCACTTGGCGCACACGCCCCAGCGGGTGTCGCAGGAGAGCGCGGTACGCACCTTCACCTCGTCGATGCCGAGGTTGTCGATCGTCTCGACCGCCTCCTCGTCGAGGAGCGTGCCGGCGGCGAACAGCGTGTCCTGGGTTTCCGGGTGCGCGAGCTCGGTCGCGAGCACGCGGCCGAGGATGCGCTCCTTCAGCGCCTCGACGACCTCGCCGCCCTCGACCAGCGCCTTCATCGCCACGCCGTTCTGCGTGCCGCAATCGTCCTCGGTCACCACCAGGTCCTGCGTCACGTCGACGAGGCGGCGCGTCAGGTAGCCCGAGTTCGCCGTCTTCAGCGCCGTGTCGGCAAGGCCCTTGCGGGCGCCGTGCGTGGAGATGAAGTACTGCAGCACGTTGAGGCCCTCGCGGAAGTTCGCCGTGATCGGCGTCTCGATGATCGAGCCGTCGGGCTTCGCCATCAGGCCGCGCATGCCGGCGAGCTGGCGGATCTGCGCCGCGGAGCCGCGGGCGCCGGAGTCGGCCATCATGTAGATCGAGTTGAAGGCCTCCTGCTTCACCTTCTTGCCCTGGCGGTTCTCGACCTCCTCCTGGCCGAGCTGGTCCATCATCACCTTGCCGACCTGCTCGCCGCAGCGCGACCAGATGTCGACCACCTTGTTGTAGCGCTCGCCGGCCGTGACCAGGCCCGAGGTGTACTGGTTCTCGATCTCCTTCACCTCGTTCTCGGCCTGCTTGATCAGCTCCTGCTTCTGCTCCGGAATGCGCATGTCGCTCACGCCGAACGAGATTCCGGCGCGGGTGGCAATCGTGAAGCCCGCCTGCATCAGCTTGTCGGCGAAGATCACGGTCTCGCGCAGCCCGCAGCGGCGGAAGGCGGCGTTGATGAGGCGCGAGATCTCCTTCTTCTTGAGCGGCTTGTTGAGCAGCTCGAAGGGCAGCCCGGGCGGCAGGATCTCGGACAGGAGCGAGCGGCCGATGGTGGTCTCGTAGCGCGTCACCTTGTCCTTGCGCTCGCCGTCCTCGCTCACGTCGACTTCCTTGATGCGCACCCACACCTTGGCGTTGATGTCCACCTGGCGCGAGTCGTACGCGCGGTGCACCTCGGCGAGGTCCGCGAAGCTCATCCCCTCGCCCTTGGCGTTGATGCGCTCGCGGGTTGCGTAGTAGAGGCCGAGCACGATGTCCTGCGACGGCACGATGATCGGCTCGCCGTTCGCCGGCGAAAGCACGTTGTTGGACGCGAGCATCAGGGTGCGCGCCTCCATCTGCGCCTCGAGCGACAGCGGCACGTGCACCGCCATCTGGTCGCCGTCGAAGTCGGCGTTGAACGCCGCGCAGACCAGCGGATGCAGCTGGATCGCCTTGCCCTCGATCAGCACCGGCTCGAACGCCTGGATGCCCAGGCGGTGCAGCGTCGGCGCGCGGTTCAGCATCACCGGGTGCTCGCGGATCACCTCCTCGAGGATGTCCCAGACCTCGGGGACTTCCTGCTCGACCAGGCGCTTCGCCGCCTTGATGGTGGTGGCGAGGCCGAGGAGCTCCAGCTTGTTGAAGATGAAGGGCTTGAAGAGCTCGAGCGCCATCTTTTTCGGCAGGCCGCACTGGTGGAGCTTGAGCTGCGGGCCGACGACGATGACCGAGCGCCCGGAGTAGTCCACGCGCTTGCCGAGCAGGTTCTGGCGGAAGCGCCCGCCCTTGCCCTTGATCATGTCGGCGAGCGACTTCAGCGGGCGCTTGTTCGCTCCGGTCATCGCCTTGCCGCGGCGGCCGTTGTCGAGCAGCGAGTCCACCGCTTCCTGCAGCATGCGCTTCTCGTTGCGCACGATGATCTCGGGCGCCTTCAGCTCCAGCAGCCGCTTCAGGCGGTTGTTGCGGTTGATCACCCGGCGATACAGGTCGTTCAGGTCGGAGGTCGCGAAGCGGCCGCCGTCCAGCGGCACGAGCGGGCGCAGCTCCGGCGGCAGCACCGGCAGCACCTCCATGATCATCCAGTCGGGCTTGATGTTGGAGGCCTTGAAGCCCTCGAGCACCTTGAGGCGCTTCGCGTACTTCTTGATCTTCGCGTCGCTCGAGGTGGCCTCGAGCTCCTTCCGCAGGTTGTCGATGTCCTTGTTGAGGTCGAGCGAGCGCAGCAGCGCGCGGATGCCCTCCGCGCCCATCGCCGCGGAGAAGTCGTCGCCGAACTCCTCGACCTTGGCGAGGTAGTCGTCCTCGGTGAGGAGCTGGCAGCGCTTCAGCGGCGTCAGGCCCGGGTCGGTGACGACATAGGCCTCGAAGTAGAGCACGCGCTCGATGTCGCGCAGCGTCATGTCGAGCACGAGGCCCAGGCGCGACGGCAGCGACTTCAGGAACCAGATGTGGGCGACCGGGCTTGCGAGCTCGATATGGCCCATCCGCTCCCTTCTGACTTTCGCCAGCGTGACTTCCACGCCGCACTTCTCGCAGATCACGCCGCGGTGCTTGAGGCGCTTGTACTTGCCGCAGAGGCACTCGTAGTCCTTGATCGGCCCGAAGATCTTGGCGCAGAACAGGCCGTCGCGCTCCGGCTTGAAGGTGCGGTAGTTGATGGTCTCGGGCTTCTTTACCTCGCCGTAGGACCACGAGCGGATCTTCTCGGGCGAAGCGAGCCCGATCTTGATCGCGTCGAACTCCTCGTCCTGCTGGACCTGCTTGAAGAGCTCAAGTAGCGCTTTCATCAGAACCTCTCCAGATCAATGTCGATGCCAAGGGAGCGGATTTCCTTCACGAGCACGTTGAACGACTCGGGCATGCCGGCGTCGATCTTGTGGTCGCCCTTGACGATGTTCTCGTACACCTTGGTGCGCCCGGTGATGTCGTCGGACTTGACGGTGAGCATCTCCTGCAGCGTGTACGCCGCGCCGTAGGCCTCCAGCGCCCAGACCTCCATCTCGCCGAAGCGCTGGCCGCCGAACTGCGCCTTGCCGCCGAGCGGCTGCTGCGTAACGAGCGAGTACGGCCCGGTGGAGCGCGCGTGCATCTTGTCGTCGACGAGGTGGTGGAGCTTCAGCATGTGCATGTAGCCCACCGTGACGTTGCGGTCGAACGCCTCTCCGGTGCGGCCGTCGAAGAGCTGCACCTGCCCGGTGGTGGGCAGGCCCGCCATCTCGAGCATCGCGTTGATCTCGCTCTCGGCGGCGCCGTCGAAGACCGGCGTCGCGAACGGCACGCCCTCCTTCAGGTTCTGCGCGAGCTGCAGCACTTCCTCGTCCGTGAGCTTGCCGAGATCCTTGTCCTCGCCGCCGCCCGCATAGACGCGCTCGAGCATCTTGCGGATCTCGGCGAGGCTCTGCTGCTGCGCCTTCTTCAGGAGCTCGCCCAGGCGCAGCCCGAGCCCCTTCGCCGCCCAGCCGAGGTGCGTCTCCAGGATCTGGCCGACGTTCATGCGCGAGGGCACGCCGAGAGGATTCAGCACGATGTCGAGCGCCGTGCCGTCGGCCATGTGCGGCATGTCCTCCACCGGCACGATCTTCGAGATCACGCCCTTGTTGCCGTGGCGGCCGGCCATCTTGTCGCCCGGCTGCAGCCGCCGCTTCACCGCGACGTAGACCTTGACCATCTTCAGCACGCCCGGGGGGAGCTCGTCGCCCTGCGTGAGCTTCTTGCGCTTCGCCTCGAACATGGCGTCGAACTCGCGCCGCTTCTGGGCGAGGGATTCCTTCAGGCCCTCGACCTGCGCCGCCGCCTCCTCGTTGGCGAGGCGGATGTCGAACCAGTCGAATTTCTCGACCGAGGCAAGGTAGTCCTTGGTCACCTTGCTGCCCTTCGCGAGGCGCTTCGGGCCGCCGTTCGCGCTCTTGCCGGTGAGCAGGCGCTCGAGGCGCTCGAACGTGTCGGCCTCCACGATGCGCATCTGGTCGCCGAGGTCGGTCTTGTAGCGCTTGAGCTCGTCCTCGATGATGGACTGGCTCCTCTTGTCCCGCTCGATGCCCTCGCGGGTGAAGACCTGCACGTCGATCACCGTGCCGCTGATGCCCGAGGGCACGCGCAGCGACGTGTCCTTCACGTCGCTCGCCTTCTCGCCGAAGATCGCCCGCAGCAGCTTCTCCTCCGGCGTGAGCTGGGTCTCGCCTTTCGGCGTCACCTTGCCGACGAGCACGTCCCCGGCCTCGACTTCCGCGCCGATGTAGACGATGCCCGACTCGTCGAGCCTCGCGAGCTGCGCCTCCGACAGGTTGGAGATGTCCCGGGTGATTTCCTCCGGCCCGAGCTTCGTATCCCGGGCGACCACGGTCAGCTCCTCGATGTGGATCGAGGTGAAGCGGTCGTCGCCCACCACGCGCTCGGAAATGAGGATCGAGTCCTCGAAGTTGAAGCCGTTCCAGGGCATGAACGCGACCAGCATGTTCTGGCCGAGCGCGAGCTCGCCGAGATCCGTGGAGGCGCCGTCGGCGACCACGTCGCCCTTGGCGATGCGCTCGCCCTGCTTCACGATCGGGCGCTGGTTGATGTTGGTGTTCTGGTTGGAGCGCGTGTACTTGGTGAGCTTGTAGATGTCCACGCCGACGTCGCCCGCCACCGTCTCGTCGTCGTTCACGCGCACGACGATGCGGTTCGCGTCCACGTAGTCCACCACGCCGCCGCGCAGCGCGATGACGCAGGTGCCGGAGTCGACCGCCGCGGTGCGCTCGACGCCCGTGCCGACCAGCGGCTTCTCCGGCCGCAGGCAGGGCACCGCCTGGCGCTGCATGTTGGAGCCCATCAGCGCGCGGTTGGCGTCGTCGTGCTCGAGGAAGGGGATGAGCGAGGCCGCGACCGAGACGATCTGCGAGGGCGCCACGTCCATGTACTGCACTTCCTCGGGCGACTTCAGCTCGAACTCGTTCTTGAAGCGGCAGGACACGAGCGTGTCGACCAGCTTGCCGTTCTTGTCGAGCGAGGCGTTCGCCTGCGCGATGACGTAGTTGCCCTCCTCGATCGCCGAGAGGAAGGCGATCTCGTTGGTCGCCTTGCCGTCCTTCACCTTGCGGTAGGGCGTCTCGAGGAAGCCGTACTTGTTGGTGCGCGCGTACAGGGCGAGCGAGTTGATGAGGCCGATGTTCGGCCCTTCCGGCGTCTCGATCGGGCAGACGCGGCCGTAGTGGGTCGGGTGCACGTCGCGCACTTCAAAGCCCGCTCTTTCGCGGGTCAGGCCGCCCGGTCCGAGCGCCGACACGCGGCGCTTGTGGGTGATCTCGGAGAGCGGGTTGGTCTGGTCCATGAACTGCGACAGCTGGCTCGAGCCGAAGAACTCCTTGATCGCCGCGGAGATCGGCTTGGCGTTGATCAGGTCGTGCGGCATCAGGTTCTCGGACTCGGCCTGCGACAGCCTTTCCTTGACGGCGCGCTCGACGCGCACCAGGCCGGCGCGGAACTGGTTCTCGGCGAGCTCGCCCACCGAGCGCACGCGGCGGTTGCCGAGGTGGTCGATGTCGTCGATCTCGCCGCGGCCGTTGCGCAGCTCGACGAGGATGCGGATCACCTCGACGATGTCCTTGGGGCTCAGCGTGAGGCGGTTCTCGATCTTCGCCTCGAGCTTCTGCCGGTCGATGCCCTTGCCCTTCAGGTCGTGGAACATCTTGTCCACGGCGGCATGGGCCTCGGCTTCGCTCGCGGTGCCCTCGAGGCTCACCTTGCCGAGCGAGAGCTCGGGCGCGTTCTTCCAGTAGGCGCGCAGCTCGGCCTCCGCCTCCTTGGGAAGGGCGAGGTTCTTGAAGCGCGCCTGCCAGCTGTATTCGCTCGGCGCGTTGACGCGGCGGTTGAACTTCATGCGGCCGACCGCCGAGAGGTCGTAGCGCTCCTCGGCGAAGAACAGGCCGTTGAACAGCGCCTCGACCGCGTCCTCCGTGGGCGGCTCGCCGGGGCGCATCATGCGGTAGATCGCCACGCGTGCCTGGTTCATGTCCGCGGTCTCGTCCGCGCGCAGCGTCTGCGAGACGTAGGGGCCCTGGTCGAGGTCGTTGGTGAAGAGCGTCTGCACCTTGTCGGCCTTCGCCTCGCGCAGCTGCGCGAGCAGCGTCTCGGTGATCTCGTCGTTCGCGTTGGCGAGGATCTCGCCCGTCTCCTTGTTGACGACGTTGTGCGCCAGCGTGCGGCCGAGGATGAAGTCGTCGGGCGCGGTGATCTTCTTCAGCCCGGCGGACTCCATGTCGCGGATGTGCTTGACCGTGATGCGCTTGTCCTTCGCGACGATCGTCTTGCCCTGCTTGTCGTTGATGTCGAAGCGCGCCACTTCGCCGCGCAGGCGCTCGGGCACCACGTCGAAGAGGACGTGGCTGCTCTCGATGTGGAAGGTGTCGAAGGCGAAGAACTCCTTCAGGATCCGCTCCGGCGTGTAGCCGAGCGCCTTCAGGAGGATCGTCACCGGCATCTTGCGCCGGCGGTCGACGCGGAAGAACACGATGTCCTTCGGGTCGAACTCGAAGTCGAGCCACGAGCCGCGGTAGGGAATGATGCGGGCGGAGAAGAGCAGCTTGCCGCTCGAATGCGTCTTGCCGCGGTCGTGCTCGAAGAACACCCCCGGCGAGCGGTGCAGCTGCGACACGATGACGCGCTCGGTGCCGTTGATGATGAACGAGCCGGTGGTCGTCATGAGCGGGATCTCGCCCATGTAGACCTCCTGCTCCTTCACTTCCTTCGTGGTCGGCTTGGGCGCGTCCTTGTCGAGGATCACGAGGCGCACCTTGGCGCGCAGCGGGCTCGCGTAGGTCAGGCCGCGCTGCTGGCATTCCTTGACGTCGAAGGGCGGCTCGCCGAGCGAGAAGCTCACGAACTCCAGGCGCGCGTTGCCCGAGTGGCTGGTGATCGGGAAGATCGAGGTGAACGCCGCCTGCAGGCCTTCGTTCCTGCGGCTCTCCGGCGCGACGTGCGCCTGGAGGAAGCCGGTGTAGGACTCCAGTTGCGTCGCGATCAGGAACGGCACCTTCTGGACGATGGCGCGCTTCGCGAAGCTCTTGCGGATGCGTTTACGCTCGGTCAACGTGTAGGTCATGGGGCTCCTGGGCCGCTGCACGGATACGGAACAAAGGAAAAACCCCCAACCTGGAGGGTTTTTGCTTTATTCCGGTTCCCGGGGGGGCCATTTGGACCCCTCCCGGGCACCGAAGTTCAAGCCTTACTTGATCTCGACCTTGGCGCCGGCCTCGGTCAGCTTCTTCGCGACGGCGTCGGCATCGGCCTTCGACACGCCTTCCTTCACGGGCTTCGGCGCGCCGTCGACGAGATCCTTCGCCTCCTTGAGGCCGAGGCTCGTCACCTCGCGGACCGCCTTGATGACGTTCACCTTGTTGTCGCCCACCGCGGCAAGCACGACGGTGAACTCGGTCTTCTCCTCGGCTTTCGCCCCGCCCGCGGCGGCGGCCGCCGGCGCGGCCACCGCGACCGCGGCTGCGGCCGAGACGCCGAACTTCTCTTCCATGTCCTTGATGAGCTGCGAGAGCTCGAGGACGGTCATCTTCGAAATTTCTTCCAGAATCTGTGCGCGTTCCATGGTTTCTCCTGAAATCGGTTCCTGATTGGTGAGGGTTAGGCGGCGGCCTTCTCTTTCGCGTCGCGAACCGCGGCGAGGGCGCGGACGAGCTTGCCCGGCACCTCGTTCATCGTGCGCACGAGCCTGGCCATCGGGGCCTGCAGGGTGCCGGCGAGCTTCGCGAGCAGCTCCTGACGCGAAGGCAGCACGGCGAGCGCGCCGACCTCCTTCGCGGTCATCACTGCGTTCGGCATCGCGCCGCCGCGGATCACGAAGAGCTCGTTCTCCTTGGCGAACTCGAAGAGCACCTTCGCGCAGCTGACCGGGTCGTCGGCGATGCCGTACATCAGCGGGCCGCTCATCTGCTCGGCCAGCTTCTCGAACGGCGTGCCCTTCACGGCCCTGCGCGCGAGGGTGTTCTTCAGCACCTTCAGGTAAAGCCCCGACTGCCTCGCCTTCGCGCGCAGCTGCGTCACGCGCCCGACGTCGATGCCGCGGTACTCCGCGACAATCACCGCCTGCGCCGTGCCGAGCTTCGCCGCGACTTCCGAGACCGTCGCCTGCTTCTGCTCCAGACTAAGACCCAAGGTCTACCTCCTTACGGTTGACAACCACGGCGACCCCGAATCCAGGAACCGCCGTCTGCGTAGGGCGAATGCTCGCGATTAAGTCCGTGGCCTGCTTCACCACCTACCCCTACGGTCTTTGACGACAACAACTGCCAAAGTCATTGCTGTGCCCGTGCAGCGGCACTCATGCCGAGAACGAGGCCGGATCGACCTTGACGCCGATCCCCATCGTGCTCGACACGGAAAGCTTCTTCAGGAAAATCCCTTTCGTCGCGGCCGGCTTCGCCTTGTTCAGCGCGTCGACGAGCGCCGCCAGGTTGTCGCGCAGCTGCTCGGGCGTGAACGAGGCGCGGCCGATCGTGCATTGCACGATGCCGGACTTGTCCGCGCGGAACTGGACCTGGCCGGCGCGCGCGTTCTTCACCGCGCCCGCGACGTCCGGCGTCACCGTGCCGACCTTCGGGTTCGGCATCAGGCCGCGCGGGCCGAGGATCTGGCCCAGCTGGCCGACCACGCGCATGGCTTCCGGCGCGGCGATGACGACGTCGAAGTCGATCTTGCCCGCTTTCACCTGCTCGGCGAGGTCTTCCATGCCGACGAGGTCGGCGCCGGCGGCTTTCGCCGCCTGGGCCTTGTCGCCCGGGGCGAAGACCGCGACGCGCACCTTCTTGCCGGTTCCCGCGGGCAGCACCACCGAGCCGCGCACGGTCTGGTCCCCCTTCTTCGCGTCGATGCCGAGGTTCACGGCAACGTCCACCGCCTCGTCGAACTTGGCGGTGGCGGTCTCCTTGACGAGCTTCATCGCGTCGATCGCGGCGTAGGCCTTGGCGTGGTCCACCTTGGCGGCGAACGCCTTCCTGCGCTTCGAGATGTGCGCCATTTACATGCCCTCCACGATGACGCCCATCGAGCGGGCGCTGCCCGCGACGATGCGCATGGCGGCCTCGAGGTCGGTCGCGTTCAGGTCGGGAAGCTTCACCTTGGCGATCTCCTCGACCTGCTTGCGCGTGATCTTGCCCACCTTGTCGGTGTGCGGCTTGCTGCTGCCGGACTCGATTCCCGCCGCCTTCTTGATGAGCACGGTGGTCGGCGGCGTCTTGATGATGAAGCTGAAGCTCTTGTCCGCGTACGCCGTGATCACCACGGGGAGCGGCATGCCGGGCTCCGCCTTCTGCGTCTGGGCGTTGAACGCCTTGCAGAACTCCATGATGTTCAGGCCGCGCTGGCCGAGGGCCGGGCCGATCGGCGGCGAGGGATTCGCCTTGCCCGCCGGGACCTGCAGCTTGATGTAACCGACGATCTTCTTCGCCACGCTTCTCTCCTTGAGGGGTGCGAGCGAGCCGGGCTGGTTACCGGCTCTCCCCCGTTACGTCAGGCCTTTTCGACCTGACCGAACTCGAGCTCGACCGGGGTCGAGCGTCCAAAAATCGTGACCGCCACGCGCAGGCGGCTCTTCTCGTAGTTCACGTCTTCCACCGTGCCCTGGAAGTCGGTGAACGGGCCGTCCTTCACCCGCACCATCTCGCCCACCTCGAAGAGCACCTTGGGCTTGGGCTTCTCCACGCCCTCGCGCATCTGCTGCATGATGGCGTCGACTTCCTTCTCCGGGATCGGCGCCGGCTTGGTCGCCGTGCCGCCGACGAAGCCGGTCACCTTGTTCGTGTTCTTCACGAGGTGCCAGGTGTCGTCGTTCATCTCCATCTCGACGAGCACGTAGCCCGGGAAGAACTTGCGCTCCGACATGTGCTTCTGGCCGCCCTTCATCTCGACGACCTCCTCGACCGGCACCAGGATCTTGCCGAACTTGTCGGCCATGCCGGCGCGGTTGATCCGATCTTCGAGCGCGCGCTGCACCGACTTCTCGAAGCCGGAGTAGGCGTGCACGACGTACCAGCGCTTGCTGCTCATGTCTTCTTCCAGCCGAGAACCAGCTCGTAGAGAACCCATTCCAGTGTCTTGTCGCTCAACCATAGAAAAACCGCCATCACCACGACGAACGCGAAGACCGCCGCGGTCGTCTGCATCGTCTCTTTGCGCGTGGGCCACACCACCTTCTTCACTTCCGCGAGCGACTCCACCGCGAACAGCCCGAACTCGCGGCCCGGCGCGCTGAACCAGGCGACCGCGGCGCCGGCGAGCACGCCGGCGACCACCGAGAGGATCCGCAGCACGAGCGCGGTCTCGGCGAGGTAGTAGTACCCCCACAGGCCGATGCCCACGAGGAGGACCGCCACTGCAAGTTTGATCTTGTCGACCATCAGGCGTTGGCAGGGGCAGAGGGTCTCGAACCCCCAACCTTCGGTTTTGGAGACCGACGCTCTGCCAATTGAGCTATGCCCCTGTTCATGTCAGCGATCGGAACGGCCCTACTCGAGGATTTTCGCGACGACGCCGGCGCCGACGGTCTTGCCGCCCTCGCGGATGGCGAAGCGAAGGCCCTGCTCCATCGCCACGGGGGTAATGAGGGTGACCACCATCTTCACGTTGTCCCCCGGCA
>DASRFM010000060.1:0-4390 GCA_035651575.1 Burkholderiales bacterium
TCGGCGCGCATCGCGACGCGCAGCTTGGCGTCGAGGTTGCTCAGCGGCTCGTCGAACAGGAAGACCTTCGGGTCGCGCACGATCGCGCGCCCCATCGCCACGCGCTGGCGCTGCCCGCCGGAGAGCTCGCGCGGGTAGCGCGCGAGGTAGGGCTCCAGGTCGAGGATCTTCGCCGCCTGCGCCACGCGCGCGCCGATGATGCCGGCGCCCTCGTTCCTCAGGCGAAGCGAGAACCCCATGTTGTCGCGCACCGTCATGTGCGGGTAGAGCGCGTAGCTCTGGAACACCATCGCCACGTCGCGGTCCTTCGACTCGAGGTCGTTCACCACGCGGCCGTCGATCGCGATGGTGCCGCCGCTGATGTCCTCGAGGCCCGCCAGCATGCGAAGCAGCGTCGACTTGCCGCAGCCCGAGGGGCCGACGAGCACCGTGAACTCGCCGTCGGCGATGTCGAGCGAGATGCCGTGGAGCACCCGGGTCCTGCCGAAGCTCTTTTCGATTCCGGAAAAGGAAACCGACGCCATCAGCTCTTCACCGCCCCGGAAGTGAGTCCGCCGACCATGTAGCGGCGGAACGCGTAGTAGATCGCCGCGGGCGGCAGGCCGTAGACGAGCGCCGTCGCCATGAGGACCTCCCAGGGCGAGTCGTCGGAGGCGAGGAAGTGCGCGAGGCCCACCGAGAGCGGGATCGTCTCCTCGTGCGAGAGGAGGAGGAACGCGTAGAGGTACTCGTTCCACGCGAGAAGCAGCGCGTAGGTGCCGATCGCCACCAGCGAGGGCGTCATCAGGGGCAGGTAGACGAGGCGGAAGAGCTGCAGCGGGGTCGCGCCGTCGATGCGCGCGGCCTCGTCGAGCTCCCAGGGCAGGCGGTCGGAGGCCTGCTTCAGCACCCAGATGGCGTAGGGCGAGGCGAGCGTCACCATCGCGAGGACGAGCGACCAGCGGTTGTTCAGCAGGCCGTAGGACCCCATCGCCTTGTACATCGGCACGGCGAGGAACGCCGCCGGGATGAAGTAGGTGAAGAGCGCGGCGTTCATCACCATCCGGCCGCCCCTCACTTTCAGCCGGCTGATGGCGAACGCGGCGCAGGTCGCCACCGCGAGCGTGAGCACGCCGACCGCCACCGCGATCCAGAGCGAGTTCCAGATCTGCTCCCAGAAGTGGTGCAGGTAGAAATGCTCCTCGCGGAACACGGTGCCGAAGTTGCGCAGCGTCGGCTTGTCGGGCCAGAGCGCGCCGGAGAACGCCGAGTCCTTCGAGGAGATCGAGAAAAGGAAGATGTGGTAGATCGGCAGCAGCGTCCACAGCAGGACCGGGATGCCGACGAGCCACAGCCGCGCTTCCCTAGCGAGCTTGTTCATCCACCGAAAGCCGTTTCATCATGAAGTAGACCAGCGGCAGGACGAACGGCAGCGCGACGACGATCGTCGCCATCGCCTGGTCCACCTGGTCGAGGCGGATGTAGCGGATGCCGAGCGTAGCGAGGACGTGCGTGAGGTCCGCCGGCCCGCCGCCGGTGAGGAGGTAGACGCTGTTGAAGTCGCCCAGCGTCCAGATCATCGAGAGGAGCGTGGAGGTGAGATACAGCGTGCGCAGCGAGGGCCAGGTGACGAACTTGAACTTCTGCCAGCCGCTCGCGCCGTCCACGCCCGCGGCCTCGTAGAGCTCGCGCGGGATCGCGAGCCGCGCCGCCATCAGGATGAGCGTCCAGAAGGGCAGCGCCTTCCAGATGTGCACCGCCATCGCCATGGCGAGGGCGAGCGAGGGATCGGTGAGCCAGTTCGGGCCGTCCTGCTGCGTGAGGCGGAAGATGAGCGAGTTGACGATGCCCCACTCGGGATTCAGCATGAAGCGGATCGAGAAGATCGTCGGGATCGCCGGCACCGCCCAGGGAATGATGAAGATCACCGAGAGCCAGCGGATCCAGCGCCGCTCGTGCACGAAGAAGCCCGAGAGGAAAAGCGCGAGCGCCATCTTCAGGTTCACGGCGACCAGCAGGAACACCACCGTGTTCACCACGGTGCGGAAGAACACCGGGTCCTCGAAGAGCGTCTGGTAGCTCGCCGGGTGCCGCGCGAGCCACAGCCCGTAGCTCACCGGGTAGAGCACGAACACGAGGAAGACGAGCACGTAGGGCGCGATCAGGATCGCGCCCCACGTCTGCCACGTCGAGAGGCCTTTCCGGGGAGGCTTTACCGGGGCGGCCGGCTCGCTCCTCGGAAGGGCGATCGAAGACACCGGAAAAACCTATCCAGCGACCTGCTTGATCCTCGCGGTCATCTCGTCGACCGCCTTCTCCGGGGTCCACTTGTCGACCACGACGCGGTTCACCGCCTTGGCCCACACGTTCTCGTTGTTGAGGATGGTGAACTTCCAGTTCTTGGTGAACTCGAAAGGCACCGTGCCGGCCGAGAACTGCGCGTGCACGATCTTGCGGTGCGGGTCGTTGCTCCAGAACTCGCGCTGCACCGCGGCCTTCTTCACCGGGTACCAGCGCCCGAGCGCGCCCTCGACGTAGGGCGTGAGGTTCTCGTCCTGCATCGCGAACTGCACGAACTCCTTCGCGCGCTTGAGGTTCTTCGCGTTGCTGAAGATGACGCCGACCTTCACCGCCGAGCGGTACTGCATCGGCTTGCCGTCGGGCCGGTTGGGGAAGCCCGCGGTGGCGATCTTCTCGTAGTAGTTCGCCTTCGCCTCGGCGCGCTGCTCGGCGGTGAGCTTGTCGTTGTTCATGTCGTCGAGCCACTTCGAGGCGATCGAGATGGTCGCGTTGTGCGTCATCATGATCTGCTTGTTGTGGAAGGCGACGTTGTTGTCCGGGTCCTTCCAGTTGACCGCGGAAGGCGGCGTGCAGCCGGCGGCGACGGTGTGCGAGTAGTCCTTGATCATCGCCACGAGCCCTTTCTTCACCGCGGGCTGGTCGACGAGGAGCTTGCCGTTGTCGTCCACCACCTTGACGCCGTACGCGTCCATGAAGGTGAGGATCGAGTAGAACGCGTCGCTCGAGTCCACGCCCATCGGCGCGCCCACCGAGTAGATGCGCTTGCCCGTCTTCTTGCGGTAGCCCGCCTGCGCCTTCGAGCACCAGAAGTCCCAGTAGGCGTTCCAGCCCTTCGGGATGTCGCCTTCCTTGAAGCCCGCTTCGGCGAGCATGTCCTTCCAGTACTGGACGTGCATGGTCTGGCGCTTCATCGGGAAGGCGTAGTAGGCGCGCTTGCCGGTCTTCTCGTTCAGCAGGTACACCGTCTCGAGCGTGATCGGCAGGAACTCGCCCTTCATCGGCGTGAGGATGTCGGAGAGGTCCTCGAGCCGGCCCTCGGCGGCCCACTTGCCGGCGACCTGGAAGTCGAACACGTCGCCGTACGCCACGTCGGGCGGCGAGCCGGCGTCGAGCGCGGCGACCGCCTTCGGCACCGATTCCTGCGGCGAGTAGCGCGAGAGCTCCACTTTCACGCCGGTCTTCTTCTCGAACTTCGCCACCATGTCGTCGAGCGCCTTGTCCTCCTGCGGGTAGAACCCCTTGGTCCAGTAGACGACGAGCGTCTCTTGCGCGGCCGCGGTCCCGAAGAAGAACAGGAACACGAGCGCAGTCACGGTCCTTGCCATGGAAACTCCTCCCTTTGAAAAAGCCGGTTGTATGATAACCGACAAGCCGCTAGGCGCGGCGCTTCCTCCACGCCTCGAACTCGGCGCGCGTCTCCGCGCTCGGCGGGTAGAGGCCGAAGATCGAGCGCCCTTCCTTGACGCGCGCCTCGACCCAGTCCTCGAACTCGGTCTGGCGCGCGCCTTCCTCGGCCACCTCGTTGGCGATGGCGCCCGGGATCACGACCACGCCCTCGGGGTCGCCGACGAGGATGTCGCCCGGGTACACCGCCACGCCGCCGCAGCCGATCGGCACCTGGCTGTCGACGGCGTGGTGGCGCACCAGGTTGAGCGGCGCCGAGCGCGCCGCGCAGTACGCCGGCCAGGGCATGCTTTCGATGGTGTAGGAGTCGCGCAGGCCGCCGTCGGTGACGATGCCGGCGACGCCGCGCGCGTGCAGGCGCGCCATCAGGATGTCGCCGCCGGTGGCGGCGCTGGCGTCGCGGCGCGCGTCCATGACGAGCACGTGCCCCGGCGGGCAGGCCTCGATCGCCTCGCGCTGCGGGTGGCCGCGGCCCTCGAAGGCGCCGAGCGTGTCGAGGTCCTCGCGCGCCGGGATGTAGCGCAGCGTGAAGGCTTCGCCGACCATCCGCGGCGCCTGCCGGTTCAGCAGGAACACGCCCTGGATGAAGACGTTGCGCAAGCCGCGCTTGAAGAGCACGGTGGTGAGGGTCGCGCTGCTCACCTTGCGAAGCGCGTCGCGATTGATCTGGGTCAAGGCCGCCATGGTGGAAATATTATGCTGCAAG
>DASRFM010000061.1:0-3229 GCA_035651575.1 Burkholderiales bacterium
TCATCTTCGAGGCGTTCCAGCAGGCCGACGGCTCGACCTCGCGGAAGTACGGCGGCACGGGCCTCGGCCTCGCCATCAGCCGCGAGCTCTCCAAGCTCCTCGGCGGCGAGATCAAGCTGATCAGTGCGCCGGGCGCCGGCAGCACGTTCACGCTCTACCTGCCGCAGTCCTACATGCAGCCGCGCCTCGCGCGCGCGCGCCCCGCGGGCCTGCCTGCGGCGCAGGCGGCCGTGGCCGAGGCGGCGGCGGCGATCCACGCCGCCGCGGCGTCCGCGGCCATGGCGGACGTCGAGCCGCTCTACACCGAGGAGGCGCCGCCGCCCGCGCTGAACGAGGCGGGCGACGACCGCGGCGAGATCCAGCCCGGCGACCTGGTGCTCCTCATCGTGGAGAACGACCTCGCCTTCGCGAAGGTGCTGCTCGAGTCGGCGCGCCAGCAGGGCTTCAAGGGCATCGTCGCCGGCAGCGCGGCGAGCGCGCTCGCGATGACGCGCGAGTACCAGCCGACGGTGATGACGCTCGACATCTTCCTGCCCGACATGCAGGGCTGGAGGATCCTCGACCGCCTGAAGGCGGACCTGTCGACGCGCCACATCCCGGTGTGCGTGGTCTCCACCGACGACTCGCGCGAGCGGGCGCTGAACAGCGGCGCCATCGGCTTCCTCGGCAAGCCGGTGCAGTCGGAGGAGGTGATCCACCGCGCGATCGCGGAGCTGAAGGAGTTCGTGTCGCGGCCCAAGCGCAGGGTCGCCGCGCTCATGTCGGCGGGGCCGACGCGCGACCTGCTCGCCTCCGCGGTGAACCCGGAGGAGTGCGAGGCCATCGTCTCCGACGACGCGGCGGCGGTCTGCGAGGCGCTGCGCCAGCAGCGCATCGACTGTTTCGTCATCGAGAACGGCCTCGCCAACCTCGTGCCGAACGACCTGATCGAGATCCTGGAGCAGAAGCCGGTCGCGCAGCAGCTGCCGGTGGTGCTCTTCGGCCCCGACGATCCGGAGGCGCTCGCGCGCTGGAAGCGGCGCGACGGCGCCTTCGCGCTGCGCGAGGCGCGCTCGCCCGAGCGGCTGCTCGACCAGGTGTACTTCTTCCTGCACCGCAGCTTCTCGGCGCTCACGCCCGAGGAGCGGCAGATGATCGAGGCGCTGCACTCGTCCAACCGCGTGCTGGAGGGCAAGAAGGCGCTCATCGTCGACGACGACATGCGCAACATCTTCGCGCTCGCCACGGTGCTGCACGACCAGGGCATGACCATGGTCTCGGCGAACAACGGCCGCGAGGCGATCCGCATGGTCGAGGACGACCCGACCATCGACATCGTGCTGATGGACATCATGATGCCGGAGATGGACGGCATCACCACCATGCGCGAGATCCGGAAGCTGCGCGAGCGCAAGGACCTGCCGATCATCGCCGTGACGGCGAAGGCCATGAAGGGCGACCGCGAGAAGTGCATCGAGGCCGGCGCTTGGGACTACCTCTCCAAGCCGGTGGACACGGTGCACCTGCTCGCCGTCCTGAGAGGCTGGCTGCACCGGTGAAAACGGGGTCGGGACGCAGGAAAAAGGGTCCTGACCCCTTTTCTCTCTAAGAAGAACATGGAAGAAAAAGTCAACATCCTGGTCGTCGACGACCTGCCCGACAAGCTTCTCGCTTACCGGGCGGTGCTCGACGAGCTCGAGCAGAACCTCGTCATGGTCGCCTCGGGCACCGAGGCGCTGAAGGAGGTGCTGCAGCGCGACTTCGCGGTGATCCTGCTCGACGTCAACATGCCCGACATGGACGGCATCGAGACCGCGGAGCTCATCCGCAGCTACAAGAAAACGGCGCACACGCCGATCATCTTCGTCACCGCGTACGCCGACGAGATGCAGACCGCGCGCGGCTACCGGCTGGGCGCGGTGGACTACATCCTCTCGCCGATCGTGCCGGAGATCCTGCGCAGCAAGGTGCGCGTCTTCGTGGAGCTCTTCCGGATGCAGAGCCGCGCGCAGGCGCTCGCCAAGTCCGAGGCGGCGCGCGCGGTGGCCGAGGAGGCGACGCGGCGCTCCGATTTCCTGCTGCGCGCCGGCCGCGCGCTCTCCGAGTCGCTCGACCTCGAGGAGAGCATGGGGCGGCTGCTGCACATCGTCGTGCCCGAGCTCGCCGACCTCGCGCTGCTGCGCATCGCGGTGGACGACGGCGACGTGATGCTCGCCTGCGGCGGCGCGCGCGGCGACGCGATCCGCGCGCTCGATTCGCTCGACGCCCTGCCGGCCGCGCTCACGCAGGCGATGCGCCAGGCGGTGGAGGAGGGCCTGCCGGTGGCGGTGCGCCTCGCGCACCCGGCGGCCTTCGAGGGCATCGCGGCGGCGCGCGCCATCCCGGTGCAGTCGGGCAACGGCACGCTGGGCGTGCTCGCCGTGGGCGCGCTGCGCCCGGACGCCTTCCACAGCCGCGCCGACCAGGCGACCCTCGGCGAGCTGGTGAGCCGCGCCGCGATGGCCTTCGAGAACGCGAAGCTCTTCCGCAGCCTGAAGCGCGAGATGGAGAAGACGCGCGCCGCGGAGGAGAAGCTGCTCGACGCGAACCGGCGCAAGGACGAGTTCCTCGCCATGCTGTCGCACGAGCTGAGGAACCCGCTCGCGCCCATCCGCAACGCCGTCGAGGTGGTGCGCCGGCTGCAGCCGGCCGACCCGCGCCTCGCCTGGGCGCGCGACGTGGTGGACCGCCAGGTCACGCACCTCGCGGGCCTGGTGGACGAGCTGCTCGACGTCTCGCGCATCACGCAGGGCAAGATCACGCTCAAGCGCGAGCCGATCGAGCTCGCCAAGGTGGTGGCGCACAGCGTCGAGACGGTGCGCGCCTTCGTCGATGCGCGCGGCCACCAGCTCAGCGTCGCGCTGCCGCCGGTCACGGTCTGGGTAGCGGGCGATTTCGGCCGCCTCGCGCAGGTGATCGCCAACCTGCTGAACAACGCCGCGAAGTACACCCCCGAGGGCGGGCGCATCGAGCTCGCCGCCACGGTGTCGCAGGGGCAGGCCACCATCTCGGTGCGCGACAACGGCATCGGCATCGACCGCGAGCTGCTGCCGCGCGTCTTCGACCTCTTCACGCAGGGCAGCCGCACGCTCGACCGCTCGCTCGGCGGGCTGGGCATCGGCCTCACCGTCGTGCAGCGCATCGTCGAGCTGCACCAGGGGCGCGTCGAGGTGACGAGCGACGGCGCGGGCCGGGGCAGCGAGTTCACCGT
>DASRFM010000062.1:0-5397 GCA_035651575.1 Burkholderiales bacterium
AGAGGGTGAGCGGGCTGAGCGGCAACACCACGAGCATCGTGATTAGGCCGGCGCGCACCAGGTAGATGCTGGAGAGCAGGTATTTCTTGCTGAAGCGCCCGCCGAGCCAGCCGGCGCCGAGCGTGCCGATCACGTTGAAGAGGCCGATCAGCGCGAGCGCCGTCATGCCGTTCTCGGGCTTCAGCCCCGCGTCGGTGACGAACGCGGGCAGGTGCACGGTGAGCATGGCGATGTGGAAGCCGCACACGAAGTAGCCCCAGAAGAGCAGGTGGAAGCCCTTCTCGCCCATCGCCTCGCGCAGCGCTTCGCCAAGCGACTGCGGCGCGAGCTTGGACGCGGCCGGCTTGCCGGACAGGGCTGCGGTGAACGGCACTATGAGGAGCACGATGAGCGCGAGGCCGAAAAGCGCGGCATGCCAGCCGAAATGCGCGATCAGCCCCTGGGTCACCGGCAGGAGCGCGAACTGGCCGAAGGATCCCGACGCCGTGGCGATCCCCATGAAGAGGCTGCGCTTCTCCGCCGGGACCGTGCGCGCGATGACCGCGAGCAGGATGCCGAAGGACGCGCCGCCGAGCGCGGTGCCGAGCAGCAGGCCGGCATTCAGGTACATGCCGACGGGCGTGCTGATCACCGACATGCCGATCAGGCCGAGGACGTAGCAGGCGAGCGCGCCGACGAGCACCCGGCCCGAGCCGTAGCGGTCGGCGAAGCCGCCCATCACCGCGCCGAGCGCGCCCCAGGCGAGATTCTGCAGCGCCATCGCCAGGGAAAACACGCCCCTGCCCCAGCCGTACTCGAGGCTCATGGGCTGCAGAAAGAGTCCCCATCCGGCTCGCACGCCGAAGGTGACGCACATGACGATGCAGCCGGAGACGAGAACCACCATCGGCGTGCGCCAGTTGCCCGCGTTCATGGCGCGCAGTCTAGCCGAGCTTGACGACCTGCGGCAGGTTGCACGCGAGGATGCCCTTGCGCAGCGCCTCGATCGCCTCGGGACGGGGAAAGCTGCGGCGCCAGGCGAGGCCGACGCGCCGCGTCGGCACCGGCTTCGCGAAGGGCACCACGCGCACGATGTCGCCGGCGGCGCCGCTCACCGAGGTGCCGGGAAGCACCGTGATGCCGACACCGCCCGCGACCATCTGCCGGATGGTCTCGAGCGAGCCGCCTTCCACCGTCTTCGCGATCGGGCTGCGATCCTTGCCGCGCACGGTATGGCACAGGTCGAGCACCTGGTCACGGAAGCAATGGCCCTCGCCCAGAAGCAGCAGGCTTTCGCGCGTCAGCTCCTCGGAGCTGACGCGCTTGCGGCCTTCCCAGGGATGGCCCTTCGGCACCGCGATTACGAACGCCTCGTCGTACACGGCCTGCGTCGCTATGCCCGGCTCCTCGAAGGGCAGCGCGATGAGGATTACGTCCACCTCGCCGCTCTTCAGCATCTCCGCCAGCCGGTGGGTGAAGTTCTCCTGGATGTGGAGCTGCATCGTCGGCGCGCTTCTGCGCAGGATCGGGATCAGCTTCGGCAGGAGGTAGGGGCCGATGGTGTAGATCGCGCCCAGCCGCAGCGGTCCTGCGAGCGGGTCGCGCCCGGCCGCCGCGATCTCCTTGATGCGCGCCGATTCCTCGAGCACGCGTTGCGCCTGCTCGACGATGCGCTGGCCTGCCGGCGTGACGCTCACTTCCCCCGGACCGCGCTCGAAGAGCGTGACCCCGAGCTCCTCCTCCAGCTTCTTCACCGCCACCGAGAGCGTGGGCTGCGAGACGAAGCAGGCCTCGGCGGCGCGCCCGAAATGGTGCTCGCGCGCCACCGCGACGATGTAGCGCAGCTCGGTCAGCGTCATCTGCGCTTCGCGACGAAGTAGAGCGGGATTCCGGCAAGCATGACCACGACCCCGGTCAGCACGAGATTGCCGAACTTCGGCCCGAACTGCGGGTTCGCGATGTAGGCGATGCTCTTCCAGAGCATGAACACGCACATGGCGTAGAAGGCGAGCGGCACGAGCGGGTACAGCGGCGTGGTCACCTCCGGCCGGGCCGCTTCCTTCCTGCGGAAAACGAGCAGCGTCAGCCCGGTCATGAGGAGGAAAGTCCAGAAGACCGGGAAGCCGTAGGCGACCATCGCCTCGAAGCCGTCCTGCGTATAGGAGCCCGCCCAGACGAGAAGCAGCGTGATCGCGCCCTGCACGAGAAGCGCATTGGCGGGCGTGCTGCCCCGCGCCTGCCACGATCCCAGCGCGCGAAACAGGGGCACGTCGATCCCGAGCGCGTAGTTGGTGCGCGCCCCGGTGAAGATCGCCGCGTTGATGGTGGTCAGCGCGGAAACGCAGACGACGATCGCGAGCAGGAGCGCCGCGTTGTCCCCCGCGATCGCCCGCATGGCGTCCGAGGCGACTGCTTTCGACTCCTTCATTCCGCCCAGGCCGAGCACGCTGTAGTAGCCGAGGTTGACGAGCAGGTAGAGGATCGTCACGAGGATCGTGCCGCCGGCGAGCACCTTGATCATGCTTCGCCGGGCGTCGCGCAGCTCGCCCGCGAGGTAGGCGGCCTCGTTCCAGCCGCCGTAGGTGTAGAGCACGAAAATCATGAGAAACGCGAAGTCGCCGCCCGGCGAAGCCGGCGCCGCCTTTGCGCTGCCGGAGTGCATCATCCCCCCGATCGCGATGCCGAGGAGCGCGCACATCAGGAGCACCTCCAGGATCTTCTGGAAGGATTTCGTCTGCAGCGTGCCGGCGACGTTCAGCGCAGTGAACCCGGCCACCGCGATCGCGGCGTAGAGGGCGTCGCTCTTCGGGCCGAGGGAATAGATCTGCGTCGCGTATTCGCCGAACACGAAGGAGACGCCCGCGATCGCGCCGGTCTGGATCACCGTGAGCCGCGACCAGGCGAAAACGAACGCCGGCCCGGCGCCCCAGCCGCGGCGCAGGAAGGCATATTCCCCGCCGGTCTCCGGATACCGCGAAGCGAGCTCGGCATAGACCAGCGCGCCGCAGAGGCACGCGAGCCCGCCGAGCACCCAGGCGAAGAAGAACTCCGCCGCGCTCGCCGAGTTCGCCGCCACGATTCCCGGCGCCTTGAAGATCCCCACGCCGATGACCATCCCCGCCATCAGGAAAACCCCGTCGGCAACCGAGAGCAGCGCCTTCGGCTTCACTTCGCCCGCGTCGCCTGCCATGGGATCGTCCTCGTGTTCTCGCCGTTGGAAATGGCGACTTCGCCCTCGATGCGCTCGCCCTTCACCGTGCCGCGGAACGCGTGGTTCCACGCGCGCTCGCCGACCACTCCGGTCACCACCATGCGCAGCTCCTCGCCGCGCAGCCGGCTGCCGCGCACGCGCTGCTCGTGCCCGCCGGTGAACGCCTTGATCCTCAGGTCCTGGTAGGCCTGCTCGATGCGAAAGCGCCACGGCCCGCCCTGCTCCGGCAGCTCGCTCGTCCACTCGCCGCGCACGTCGGCCGGCACGAGGAAGAGGAAGATCTTCGAATGGCCGAGCGGCCCGACGAGCTTCTCCGCGACCGGCAGCTCCATCATCTCGTCGTAGTGCCAGGCGCCCATGTCGTAGTCGTGCGTGACGATGCGCGTGCCGGGCTTGAGCGCGAGCAGGCGCGGCATCAGCTTCTGGTTGACCTCGGGAAGAAGGTAGGCGGTGATGATGCTCGCGCCGCCGAGGTCGAGCTCGAAGAAGTCGCGCACCTCGAACTTCGCGAGCGCCGCGACGCCCGCCTTGCGCGCGTTGTCCTGCGCGAGCTGCACCAGCCGCGGATCGAGGTCGACGCCGAGGCCCGCGACGCCGTAGCGCTTCGCCGCCTCGATGACGATGCGGCCGTCGCCCGAGCCGAGGTCGATCAGGCGATCGCCGGGCTTCGGCTCGGCGAGGCGCAGCATGCGCTCGACCACGTCCATCGGCGACTGGACGTACGGCGTGACGCCGTCGTCGCCGCTCCAGACCTGCGCCCGCGCCGGCAGCGCGAGCGTGAAAAGCAATGCGAGTGCCGTCCTAGCGATCACGAGAAACACCCAAGTTAAAATGCGCCACGCGCCCCGGTAGCTCAGTGGATAGAGCAGCCCCCTCCTAAGGGGCAGGTCGCACGTTCGATTCGTGTCTGGGGCGCCAATCTATCGGTATCCATGCTGCGATAAACGCAGTCTAACCCATCACCCGTCCAGGTGATTGCGGCGCCCCGACCGCGCACGGATAGTCCCTCCATCACGAAGCGGAGGGAATCATGGGTTCCGAAGTCCTGGTCTGGATCTTGAAGGTGGGCGGGCTCGCGCTGCTGGGCTGGGGGGCCTGGCTGTGCGTGATGGGCCGCGAGCGGCGCGGCTGGCGCGACCGGCGCAGCGAGCCGCGCGGCGGGCGGCGCTCGATGGACGCCCGCACGATGCAGTTCGTGCGGGCGAGCGCGGCGAATGCGCCGTCGGTCGCCGGTACTGCGGCCGAGCAGGCCGCGCGCCGGGTCGCCTAAGACTCGCCGAGCTGAAGCGCCGGAACTCGCGCGAGGAGCGCCACGAGCTCCGCCTGGCGGCGCGCGCCTGTCTTCGAGAAGATGCTGTGCAGCTGGGTGCGCACGGTGGCCACGCCGACGCCGGCGTGGCGCGCGTGCTCCTCGGGCGTGCGGCCGAGGAGGAGGCTGCGTGCGAGGCGCGCCTCGGCAGGCGACAGGCCGAAGAGCACCGACAGCATGCCTTCGCCAGGCACGCCGACCGACTGGCCGTTCAGGACCCACACCGCCGAGCACCCCGCAACCTCGGCGGCGTGCAGCGGCGCGATGATGAGACGCAGCCAGGCCTGGCCGGCGAGCTCGCCGCTCGCGAGCCGCAGGGCGCGGGCGCCGCGGCCGGCGCAGGAATGCGCAATCGCCTGCCGCAGCTCCGCGCGCGCCGCGCGCGGCTTCGCGACGAGGGTGCCGTCGGCCGCGCCAAGCGGGCAGTCCGGCTTGCGCAGCAGCGCGGCGGCCGGCCGGTTGCGGAACTCGATCCTGGCCTCGGCGTTGACCAGCACGACGGCATAGTCCAACATGTCGAGCGCCCGCTCGAGCAGGATGACGGTCGCCATCGCCGCGCGGGCGCTGCCCTGACTCGCGTTTTGATTCGAGGCCCCCACCCCTTCCCCGCTTGTTGCTCTTCCCCGTGCGAAAGATTGCGGATTGAGCACGAGCCATCATCCACTAAATGAAGGACGAATCGATAACCCTTTCGGGTGATGCCGCAGCGCGGCAAGGCGCGCGGCTTCTGTATATTCGCGCTCCGGCCCGGCAAACAAGCGGAGGTGCAGGTGTTCCAAGGCAAGTGGTACGGCGAGGTCGCGGTCGGAGACCGCTTCGGCACGAGCGTGACGGTCACCGAGGCGCACCTGGTCCTCGCGGCCGGGCTCTTCGGCGACTTCAACCCCCTGCACGTCGA
>DASRFM010000063.1:0-14103 GCA_035651575.1 Burkholderiales bacterium
GCTCATCCAGCAGGTGCAGCAGAAGCTTCGCGCGCTCGGCTTCGACGCCGGTCCGGTCAACGGCGATTTCGGGTCGAAGACGCAGGCGGCGCTCGCGCAGTTCCAGCTCGCGCGCAGCCTCCCGGTGAGCGGCAGCCTGGACGCCGCCACGCTCGACGCGCTGGGTCTCCGCACGCAATAGCGACGCCTGTAGCGCCCCAGCTACAGGGGTCGCGTAGTACCCTTTTTGCCCTTCCGAAGAAGCTGCGAACGGGTGATGCCCCAGTCCCCAGCCCACGACTTCCTCGCCGGCGGCGGCGAGATGGGCGCGCGCATGCGCGCGATGGACTGGTCGCAGACGCCGCTCGGGCCGGCGGACGCCTGGCCGCAGAGCCTTCGCAGCGCAGTGAGCATCATGCTGCCTTCCCGGGCGCAGATCGCGCTGTTCTGGGGCAAGGACCTGATCACGCTGTACAACGACGCGTACAAGCCGGTCCTGGGCGCCAAGCATCCGCAATCCCTGGGACGCCCCGTGCGGGAAGTCTGGGCGGAGCTGTGGGACACCGGGCTGAAGGATCTCTTCTACGGCGTACTCGAGACGGGCGCCGCCTTCTGGGCGAGCGACCGGCCGTTCCTCATGCACCGGCACGGCTATCCGGAGGAGACCTTCTTCGACATCTCGTACGACCCGATCCGCGATGAGTCGGGCGCGGTTGCGGGCCTCTTTTGCATCGTAAGCGACACCACCGCGCGGGTGGTGGGCGAGCGGCGGCTTGCGCTTCTGAAGGACCTCGCGGCACGCAATGCCACCGCCCGCTCGGCCCGCGAAGCGTGCGAGCTTGCGATGCAAACGCTTACCGGCCGCATCCCTTTCGCGCTTGCGTACGTGGACGGCAGGCTGGAGGCCTGCACGGCCGGCGCGGAAGAGGCGCTCGCTCAGGCGAAGCCCGAGATGGTTCGGGAATTCGCGCTGGAGACGCCCGGGGCGCCGGCGCGCCTGGTGGCCGGCCTGAACCCGCTGCGGCCCTACGACGAGCAGTACCGCAGCTTTCTCGGCCTCGTGGCGGACCAGATCCGCATCGCGATCAGCAACGCGCAGGCGTACGAGGCGGAGAGAAAGCGCGCCGAGGCGCTCGCCGAGCTCGACCGCGCGAAGACCGTCTTCTTCAGCAACGTGAGCCACGAGTTCCGCACGCCGCTCACCCTCATGCTCGCGCCGCTGGAGGACGTGCTCGCGAACGAGGCGCTTCCGGAGCAGGAGCGGCGCCGGCTGCTCGAGCTCGCGCACCGCAACGGGCGCCGCATGCTGAAGCTCGTGAACACGCTGCTCGATTTCGCACGCATCGAGGCCGGCCGCGCGCAAGCCTCTTACGAGCGCACCGACCTCGCGGCGCTCACTGCCGAGCTGGCGAGCAACTTCCGGGCGGCCTGCGAGAAGGCTGGCCTGGAGCTGCGCGTGCGCTGCGAGGATCCGGTGGAGGGCTACGTCGATCGCGACATGTGGGAAAAGATCGTCCTCAACCTGCTCTCGAACGCGTTCAAGTACACGCTGCAGGGCTCGATCGAGGTGGGAATTCGCACCGCCGGGGACGTGCTCGAGCTCGCGGTGCGCGATACCGGCATCGGCATCCCGCAGGAATCGCTCGAGCGGGTGTTCGAGCGCTTCCACCGCGTGGAGGGCGCGCGCGGCCGCAGTCAGGAGGGCACCGGAATCGGTCTCGCACTGGTGCAGGAGCTGGTTCGCCTGCACGGCGGATCGATCGCGGCAGAGAGCGCATCGGGAGGCGGAAGCAGCTTCACGGTGCGCATCCCGGCCGGCATGGCCCATCTACCCGCCGAGCGCGTGGGCAGCGTGCGCGAGATGCCCGGCTCGGCGCTCACTGCGGACGCGTACGTCGCCGAGGCCCTGGGCTGGCTGCCCGACGAGAACGCCGGCGCGGCGCTGCACACCGGAGCCGGCGCGGCGCGCGTCCTGGTCGCCGACGACAACGCCGACCTGCGCGATTACGTGCGCCGGCTGCTCGCCGAGCACTACGAGGTCGAAACCGTTGCCGACGGGGCTCAGGCGCTCGCCGCCGCGCGGGCGCGCCGCCCCGACGTGGTCCTCTCCGACGTCATGATGCCGCAGCTCGACGGCTTTGGTCTGATCGCGGAGCTTCGCGCCGATCCGGGCTTGCACGACATCCCGGTGATCTTGCTCTCCGCGCGGGCGGGCGAAGAAGCCCGGATCGAGGGGTTGAACCGGGGCGCAGACGATTACCTCGTCAAGCCCTTCAGCGCGCGCGAGCTGCTGGTGCGCGTCGGCGCGCTCCTGCAGAGCCAGGAGCTGCGCCGGCGCTCGCTCGAGGCGCTGCGCGAGTCGGAGCTGCGCTTCCGCCAGCTCTTCGAGTCGATGGACGAAGGCTATTGCGTGATCGAGGTGCTCTTCGACGCGGACGATCACCCGGTGGACTACCGTTTCCTCGAGACCAACCCTGCCTTCGAGAGGCAGACGGGCCTCGCCGACGCCAAGGGGCGGCGCATGCGCGAGCTGCGGCCGCAGCACGAGCAGCACTGGTTCGACGTCTACGGCCGCATTGCGAAGAGCGGCGAGACGTTGCGCTTCGAGAATCAGGCCGCCGCGCTCGGCCGCTGGTATGACGTCTGCGCCTTCCGGGTGGGCGCTCCGGAGCTTCGCCGGGTCGGCGTGGTGTTCAACGACATCACCTCGCGCAAGCGCTCGGAGCAGGCGTTGCGCGAGATGGACCGGCGCAAGGACGAGTTCCTCGCGATGCTCTCGCATGAGCTGCGCAATCCGCTCGGGCCGCTGCGCAACGCGCTGGACGTGCTGCAGGTGGCCGGCGCCACCGGCGACACCGCGGTGCGCGCGCGGGCCATCATGGACCGGCAGCTGAGCCACCTCGTGCGCCTGGTGGACGACCTGCTCGAGATGGCGCGCATCAATCGCGGCGCGCTCGAGCTGCGGCGCGAGCGGGTCTCGATCGAGGCGGTGATGCGCAGCGCGGTGGAGACGGCGGAGCCGCTGCTGCGCGCCGGGCGCCACCGGCTGCAGCTCGCGCTGCCCGATGAGGCGCTTTGGGTCGACGGCGATCCGGTGCGCCTCGCGCAGCTCGTGGCGAACCTGCTCAACAATTCGGCGAAGTACACGCCGCAAGGCGGCTCGATCGAGCTGCGCGCATCGGCCGACGGGCAGGACGTCGTCGTCGCGGTGCGCGATGACGGCATGGGCATCGCTCCGGAGGCGCTGTCGCGCATCTTCGAGATGTTCACGCGCGATGCGCGCGGGCCCGGCGGTACCGATTCGGGCGGGCTGGGGATCGGGCTCGCGCTCTCGCGCCAGATCGCCGAGCTGCACGGCGGCACGCTGGATGCGCGCAGCGAGGGCGCAGGCCGGGGCAGCGAGTTCGTGCTGCGCCTGCCGCGCGCCGCCGCGCCCGCCGCGGCGGTGTCAGAGGCGCGCGAGCCATCCGCGCTTTTGCCGGGGATGCGGGTCCTCGTGGTGGACGACAACCGCGACGCCGCGGCCAGCCTCGCGATGGTGCTGCGCGGGCTCGGCGCCGAGACCGAGCTCGCGCATGACGGGGCGGGCGCCCTCGCGGCGCATGCGCGTTTCCGTCCGGACGCGGTGTTCCTCGATATCGGCATGCCGGGCATGGACGGCTACGAGGTGGCGCGCGCGCTGCGCGCGAGCGCCGAGGCGCGGTCCTGTGCCCTGGTCGCGCTGACGGGGTGGGGCCAGGAGGCCGATCGCCGGCGGGCGCGCGAGGCCGGGTTCGACCATCACCTCGTCAAGCCCGCGCGCATGGATACGCTGCGCGAGCTGCTCGCGGCGATCGGGGCCGCTCAATCCACCTTGGCGCCGGTCTCCCGCACCACCTTGGCCCACTTCGAAACCTCGGCGCGCACGTAGTCCGCGGTCTCGCGCAACGGCGCGGCAGTCGGCTGGAAGGCGAGCGCATCCAGGCGCTGCCTGATGTCGGGGCTCTGCACCGCCTTCAGCACGGCGTCGTTCAGCTTCTGCACCACCTCGGCCGGCGTGCCCGCGGGCACGAACAGGCCGACCCAGGTGTAGTCCTCCATGCCCGGATAGCCGAGCTCGTCCAGCGTCGGCACGTCGGGGAGCTGCGGCAGGCGCTGCTTGGCCGACACCGCGAGCGCGCGGAACTTGCCCGACTTGATGTTCGACATCGGTCCCGAGCCCGCCATGCAGCCGATCGGCGGCTCGCTGCTCAGCATGCCGGCGACCGCCGGCCCCGCGCCCTTGAACGGAATGTGCGTGATGTCCGCCTTCCAGTGCGCGTGGAACAGGTTCTCGCCGGTGAGGTGCGGCGTCGTTCCGGCGCCGGGCGAGGCGAACGCGAGCTTGCGCGAGAGCACCTGCTGCTTCAGCTCCTCCAGCGTGTTCGCGGGAAACGACGCGTTGACGAGGATGATGTTCGCCTGCTGCGCGACGATGGCGACCGGCGCCAGGTCCTTGAGCGGGTCGTAGCCCGCGTTGCGAAAGAGCGTCGGGTTGACCGCATAGGCCGACGAATGCGCGAGCAGCGTGTAGCCGTCGGGCGCGGACTTCGCGACGTCGGTGGTCGCGACGTTGCCGCTCGCGCCGACCTTGTTCTCCACCACCACCGGCTGGCCGAGCGCCTCGCCGATCTTCGGCCCGAAGAGGCGCGCGATGATGTCAACCGGACCGCCGGGCGGGAATGCGACCTCCATGCGCAGCGGTTTCGTCGGATAGCCCTGGGCGAGCGCCGACGGCGCCGCGAGCAGCAGTGCGACAAGCAGGGTCTTCTTCACGGCTCCTCCTCCTATTTGATCGCCAGCGGATTCGTGGGCGAGCCGACCGCGCCCGTGATCGGCAGCGCCGGCGCGACGAACAGGAACTCGTAGACGCCGTCCGCGGCGCAGTCCTCGGCGAGGTCCTTCACGTAGAAGATCTCGCCCATCGTCATCCCCATGATCGGGATCGTGATCCAGTGCCAGGGCTGGTTGATGCCGGGCTCCGACTCGTTCGGCCGCACCTCGCAGCCCCAGGTGTCGGAGGCGAGCGCGGCGAGCTGCGTGCGCTGGATCCACTCCAGCGTCTCGAAGGCAAACCCCGGGGCGTCGCCGCCCGGATAGCCGTCCCAGCTCCCGGCCTTCAGCTTCTCCTCCATCTGCCCGGTGCGCACGACGACGAAGTCGCCGCGCTTCAGCTCGACCTTCTGCTTCTTCGCGGTCAGGTCCAGGTCCGCGCAGGTGATGCCGTAACCGTCCTCGAGGAACGGCTTGCCGAGGGCGCGCGGCACGTCGAGGAACACGCCGCGCCCGACCATGCGGTTCTTGGTCTTCTCGATGCCGCATTTCTGCGCGCCGGCGGAGGTGACCTCGCGGCAGTCGTAGCCGTTCCACATCGAGTTCTCGTAGAACACGTGCCCCAGGCCGTCCCATTGCGTGCCGCATTGCAGCGGCATGACCACCATGTCGTCGGCGGCGCGGATGCCGCGCTTGTCGAGGACGCCCGAGTACGCGTCGGTGCCGGTGCGCAGCATCGTGTGCACCGGGTTGATGCGCCCCATCGCCGGGTACTTGCTCTTCGCGCCCTGCGGCCCGTTGTTGTCGAAATTCAGCGCCAACGAAAGCACCTTGCCCTTCTTCACCAGGCGCGCGGCGGCGACGATGTCCTCGGCCTGCGTGTGGTTGAGGGTGCCGATCTCGTCGGCGGCGCCCCATTTGCCCCAGTTCTTGTACTTCTCGGCAGCGTCGCGCAGGTCCTGGCGGGTAAGCTTACGGGCGGTCATGGCGCTCGATAAAAAGAAGGCGAAGCGCGTAGCGTATCAGGCGGCCGCGGCCGCGGCGCTCGCGGCGGCGCTCTGGTTCATCGCCTCGAACACGGCGGCGAACCTGCACGCGCGCCACATCTCGAGCGGCTTCGGCTTCCTCGGCCGCGAGGCGGGCTTCGAGATCGGCGAGCACTTTCTCGTCGCCTACGATTCCGCCGGCAGCTACCTGCGCGCGCTCGCTGTCGGGCTCGCCAACACGTTCAAGGTCGCGCTGCTCGGAGTCGTGCTTGCCACGGCGCTCGGCACGCTCGTGGGGCTCGGCCGCCTCTCGAGGGGCCCGGAATTGAGGGCCGCGTGCGCCGCCTACGTCGAGTTCGTGCGCAACGTGCCGCTGCTGGTGCAGCTGCTCTTCTGGTACACGCTCTTCACGCAGCTGCCGCCGCCCGACCGGGCGCTCGAGCCGCTGCACGGGTTTTTCCTCACGAACCGCGGCATCTACTTCCCGCTGCCGGGGAGCGCGCCGGCGCTGGGGCGCTTCAATTTCTCCGGCGGCGGCTCGGTGAGCCCGGAGTTCGCCGCGCTGCTCGTCGGCCTCGTCCTCTATACGGCGGCATTCGTGGCCGAGATCGTGCGCGCCGCAATCCTTTCCGTGCCGCGCGGCCAGGCGGAGGCGGGCGCCGCGCTCGGCCTGCGCGACCCGCAGGTTTTCCGCAGCGTCGTTCTGCCCCAGGCGCTGCGCGCCATGCTGCCGCCGCTCACCAGCCAGTACCTGAACCTGGTGAAGAACAGCTCGCTCGCGGTCGCGATCGGCTATCCCGACCTGGTGTCGATCGCCAACACCACCATCAACCAGACCGGCCAGGCGATCGAGGGCGTGGCGATCATCATGGCTGTGTACCTGACGATCAGCCTCTCGATCGCGCTCCTGATGAACGCGTACAACGCGCGGGTGATGCGGCGATGAGGCGCGCGGCTTTCTGGCTGGTCGTCCTGCTGCTTTCATGGAGATTCTTCGACTGGGCGCTCGTCGAGGCGGTCTGGCGCCCCGATCCCGCCGCCTGCCGCGCCGCGCGCGGCGCGTGCTGGGGCTTCATCGCGGACAAGTACCGCTTTCTCCTCTTCGGGACCTACCCGTTCGAGGAGCAGTGGCGCGCGGCGCTCGCTTCGGCCTTGCTGGTTATTCTCTGGGCGGTCAGCGCCGCGGTGCGATTTTCGCGCGCCTGGCTCCTCCCGGCCTGGCTCGCGGGGCTCGTGCTGATCGGCGTGCTGATGTGGGGCGGCGCGCTCGGCCTGCCTTACGTCGACCACGAACGCTGGGGCGGCCTCGCGCTCACGCTGCTCCTCACGACCTTCGGGCTCGCGTTCGCCTTCCCGCTGTCGATCGCGCTCGCGCTCGGCCGGCGCTCGGGCCTGCCGCTGGTGCGCGCGCTCTGCATCGGCTACATCGAGCTCATCCGCGGCGTGCCGCTGATCTCGCTTCTCTTCATGGCCTCGGTGATGCTGCCGCTCTTCCTGCCCGGCGGCATGAGCGTGGACAAGCTGCTGCGCGCGCAGCTCGCGCTCGTCCTCTTCGCCGCCGCCTACCTTGCCGAGGTGGTGCGCGGCGGCCTGCAGGCGGTCCCGGAATCGCAGTACGAGATGGCCGATGCGCTCGGCCTTACCGCGTTGCAGAAAAACCGCTTCGTCGTGCTGCCGCAGGCGCTGCGCATCGCCGTGCCGCCGCTGGTCGGCACGTTCATCGGCTTCTTCAAGGACACTTCGCTCGTCACGATCATCGGCCTGTTCGACCTGCTGCAGGCGCTCAAGGTGTCGCTGCAGGAGCCGGCATGGGTGGGCTACGGCGCCGAAGGCTACCTCTTCGTCGCGCTGGTGTATTTCGCCTTCTGCTTCGCGATGTCGCGCTATGCGGCGACGCTGGAGAACAATCCTGCAGGCCCGCTTTTCACGCCCGCCTTGAGGCCGCGTTCCAGTTCTTCTCGAGGTTGGCGATGAGCGCCGGGCTCAGGTGGCACTCGGCCTGCTCGCGCGCATAGACCGACATGTAGCGCCGGAAGTCGTCGAGCGGCTCCTGCGCGATGCGGAACGCGCGCCGGTTGCCCGCCGCGCTCACCACGCCGGAGCCCGTCAGGCGCTCCACGATGTTGCGCACGGCGTGGTCCATCCCGGCGGCCGGGACGATCTCGTCGCAGATCATGCGGCCCTCGGGGCTCGCGCAGTCGATGCGCAGCTCCGCCATGACCGCCCGGCGCGAGATGCGGTCGCCGACGAAGCGCGGCATGCGCAGGTTCGCCGCGCCCGGGATGATTCCCTCCTTGCGCGCGGGCAGCGTGAGGTACGCGTCCGCCGCGGCGATCGTGTAGTCCATCGCGAGCAGGATCTGGCAGTGGCCGCCGATCGCGAAGCCCTCCACCGCCGCGATCCACAGCTTCTCGATCGAGTCGACTTCGGGCGGCCGCTCCTTCAGCGCGAGCCCGCGGTAGAACTTGTTCACCACGCCGAGGTCGCGCACCAGGTACCAGAGGTACGGGATCTTTCCCTGGTAGAGGTGCGTGAGGTTGATGCCGGCGCCGAAGAGGCGCCGGCCCGCCCACTTCGGATGCTCGACGGTGCCGCCGCGCAGCACGCAGATCTCGCTCCTGCGGTCGAGGAGCGCGAGGTCCACAGCGGTCTCGAAGCCGGCGAGCGTCGAGTCGTCCTCGGCGTTGAGGTGCCGGGGATTGGTCATGGTGACGACCGCGGCCTTGCCCTCGCGCTCGAGCTGCGCGCCGGGCAGGCGCAGGGCGCCCGATTTCTCGAATTCCGGCAGGCGGGCGAGCGCCTCCTCGCGCGGCAGCAGCATGGCGTGGCAGAGGTGCGCGCCCGCGGCGGGGTCGGCGAGCACCTCGGCAAGGAAGTGCCCGAGCTGCCGCTCCAGGCCGGTCTTGTCGCGCTGCGCGCGCGCGCTTTCCGCGGCCATCGCCTCCTCCGAAGGCAGCGCGCCCGGGAAGCGGGCCGCGGCTTGCCTGCAGAGCTCGTCCACCCTGACGAACCGCGTCCGCCCGGCGGTGACGGCCTCGTACATTTCAACGGCTGTTACCATGCGGCTTTCCGATTGTAAGGTGGTTTGCAAGGGCAGAATGAACTTCTACCTCGTCGACGACGATCCCGACATCCTGACCGTGCTCACGCGCGTGCTGCAGGAAGCGGGGCATGGGGTCGAGTCCTCGACGTCGAGCCGCCAGGCGCTGAAGCAGATCCCGGTGTCGCGCCCCGACTGTGTCATCACCGACATCATGATGCCGGAGATGGACGGCTTCGAGCTCACGCGCGAGCTGCGCCACCGGCCCGACCTGCGCGACATGAAGATCGTCGTGCTCTCCGCCAAGACCTACGACTTCGACCGGCGCCGCGCGCGCGAGCTCGGCGCCGACGGCTTCATCTCCAAGCCCTTCCAGCGCGCCACGCTGCTCCAGTCGATCCTCGAGATCGTGTCGAGCCGCGTCGGGGTGACCTACTGGGGCGTGCACGGCACGCTGCCCGCGCCGGGGGCCGCGTACACGCGCTACGGCGGCAACACGCCCTGCGTGAGCGTCGAGATCGGCGGCGAGCCGCTCTACATCTTCGACTGCGGCTCGGGCATCAAGCGGCTCTCCGACCGCATCATGGCCGCGGGCGCGCAGCGCTTCTCGGCGCGCATCTTCATCTCGCACACGCACTGGGACCACATCAACACGGTGCCGTTCTTCGCGCCGCTCTACGTGCGCGGCAACCAGATCGAGCTGTTCGGCCCCTACCAGGGCGACCTCACCATCGAGCGCGCCGTGAGCGCGCAGATGGAAAGCGTGTACTTCCCGGTCACCGTGCGCGAGTTCGGCGCGCGCCTGGTGTTCCGCGACCTGCGCGAGGAGACGCTCGAGTTCGGGCCGGTGCGCATCGAGACCATGCTCCTCAGCCATCCGGGCTACTGCCTCGGCTACAAGCTCTCCGCGCGCGGGCGAACCGTGTGCTACATCACCGACAACGAGCTCTACCTGCCCGGCGACCCGCGCCACAACCCGCGCTACTTCGAGCAGCTGGTGAGCTTCGTGAAGAACGCGGATGTGCTCATTACGGACACGACCTACCGCGACGCCGAGTACCCGGCGAAGGTGGACTGGGGCCACTCCTGCGTGAGCCAGGTGGCCGAGCTCGCCGCGCGCGCGCAGGTGAAGCGCCTGCACCTCTTCCACCACGACCCGGACCAGACCGACGAGCTGATCGACCTCAAGCTGAAGGAGACGCGCGAGGCGCTCGAGCGCCTGGGCTCCAAGGTGCAATGCGACGCGCCGGCCGAAGAATCCACGCTTGCCCTGTAGCACTGCGATTCAGGGACAGACCACGTTTTTCCTCATCGTAGTGTCCGCTTCCGACCCATAGCGGACGTTCGCTGCTGTGGCTGAAGCTCTTGCCCGCCTCATCCACCAAGACAAGGCGCGTTTCGCGAAGTTGGTTCGCGACTTCCAGCTGGCGTCCGATCGTTGAGCGCGATGGAGTCGCGGCCTCGGAATAAAGTCCGGCGATACGTGTTTGCCACCCGAACTACCTGGATTTCCGATGCAAGAAGAGGAACAAAAACCGGAAAGCGTCGATCCGCGTGAGAAACGTGAGGTCGCGGACATTCTGTCTGAGTTGACCATAGATCACGCCGCACGGTCCGCCTTCGCTCGTGGGGCGAATACCCTCATTGTTGCGGAGATGGTTGAAGATCCAGATATATCGCAGCGTCTTCGTCGTGCATTCCTGGATGCCTTCGCTCGAACCTTCGAGCAGAACAAAAATTCCGGGCCCGAGTAATCCTCCCGATCTACAAAATGCATCCGCAAGTCGACAAGCGGATTCAGACGTCTGGCCAACGAAACGCTATGGCGCTGTCCCTCTTGGGCAAAAGCGGCCGCCCGGCTAGGTGATGGCGCGCGTCGCCAGGGTTGCCTGCTCGATGAACCGCTGCACCACTGGACTTAGCGTCCGATTCTTCAGGGTCACGACTACAACCGGCCATGGCTTGAGAGGAATATCGACACGGAGCTCCTTCAGGCCGAGCCGAGGGTCGCCAAAGCGAAGCACGGAATTGGGGAATGTCGTCACGTAATTTCCGTCGGCGAGCAATCGTGTCCGTAGCTGTACCGAGTACGTCACCACAGCGATCTTCGGCATCGGCAGCGATCTCGCGGCAAGCGCCTCGGCGAGGATTGCTGTGTTCCAGGCGTAGTCAGGCGTAAGGATCCAGGGCGCGTCAATCAATTCGGCAAGATCGATGCGGCCGCGCTGTGCCCAGCGGCTCTTTGCGCAGGCGGCGATTACCAGGTGGTCGTCGAAGAGCGTCTGAACCTGCAGGTTCTCCAGCGAGATCTTGGAATCGCGGGGCATGCGGACGATCGCTACGTCTACGCGTCGTTCGTGCAGCTGGGGCAGCTCGAGCGTTGGAGTGGTGACATGCTCGACGTGGACGATCGTTCTCGGGTAGAGCTTGCCGAAGCGCTCGAGGATGGGCGGCAGGACGCTGGCAGCAATGGATTCCGGGCAGCCCACCCGCACCTCGCCCGCCGTAGGGTCGGCGAGCCCTTCGATCTCCCTCAGTCCCTGCTTGAACTCATCGAACGCCGACCTGCTGCGGCGCAGAAGCGCCTCGCCGTAGGAGGTGAGCTCGACGCCCTGCGGCTTACGGTCGAAGAGCCGCACTCGCAGCGCGTGCTCGAGCGAGGCGACTATTTCCGAAACGGCCGGCTGGGAGACGCCGAGATTCGATGCCGCCTTCGCCATGCTTCGCGCTTCCACGACCGCCATGAAGACGCGCAGGTCGCGCAAACGCAAGCGCCTCCCAATAAGGCCGTCCAGGTCTTTGAAAAGTGCCATAAGCCCCGGCCTATATACACATCGCGCAATTGGAAATTCCTTTTGTCCCCGGAAGCCCGCAATCTGCGCTGCGTTTACAACCCGAGGAGGTGAACATGATTAAGTTGTTGCTCGGTTTCCTTACGGCGGCGGGCATCGCCTGCTCAGCGAGTGCTGAGACGCCGTATCCGACAAAACCCATCCGGCTTGTCGTGACGCTCGCGCCGGGCTCCCAGCCGGACATCGTCGCGCGCGTCCTTGCCGAACGCATGCAAGCGTCGTTAGGACAACCGGTCATCGTCGAGAACCGGCCGGGTGCGGATGGGACGATCGGTACCGAACTTGTCGCAAGGTCCGCTGCTGACGGCTATACCCTTCTCTATGCGCTGGGAGGGTCGCTGACCGTGGCTCCAGCGCTCTACGGCAGCCGGGTGCGATACGAGAGTGAAAAGGATTTCGCCCCCATTACGCAGACGGTGCGCACGACGGTTTTCCTCACGGCCAACGCCGCTTTCCCGGCAAGCGACCTCAAGAGCCTCGCGTCCTATACCTCCACGCATCCGCGAACGACCACTCTGGGCCACACCGCCGGAACGCCGTATCTCATGGCACTTCTTCTCCGCCAGGCGGTGAGCGACGCGGCAGAACTGGTTGCCTACAAGGGCAACTCGGAGGTGGCCACCGACTTGCTCGCTGGCCGGATCCAGGCGGGCTTGAGCTCGCTTCCGGGGGTCCAGCCCTACATCAAGGGCGGGAAGCTCAAGGCACTGGCGGTTCTCAGCCCTTCTCGATCCGACCTCATGCCCGAAGTCCCGAGCTCCGCGGAAGAAGGTTTCTCAGACTTCAACGCCGACACCTGGAACGCGGTGCTCGCGCCGGCTGGCACGCCAGCAACCGTCATCGAGCGATTGCACCGCGAGATCGTGCGGATTCTCGCCGCGCCTGAAATCCGGGAACGGCTGACCAACGCCGGCGTAGAGATCAAGACCAGCAACCCCACGCTTCTTGCCCAACTCATTCGCGATGACAAGGCTCGCTGGACAAAGGTCATCGCCGACTTCCATGTGACGACCGAGAAATAGCAAACCGAAACGCGTGGTGCCCCGGCAGTCGTAGCGCTGGGGCATTTCTCTTCACTTCACTTCCTCAGTGTGCGGAATATTATGAGCTCAGCTTCGTTTACTCCAGAAACATCATGCCGACAAGGGAGAACATGAAGCTTTCTCGAAGAAACCTTTTGCGTCTGGCGGCGGGCGCTACCGCACTTCCTTCGGTTTCACGCTTCGCTTGGGCGCAATCACCTTCGATGGATCCGAACGCCACGGTCAGGGTCGCGACGGGCCTTTTAGCGATGTGGCAAAGCACCGCCTGGCTCGGAGCCGAGGCCGGCGTCTTCAAAAGGTACGGGATCGACATGACCCTACCGGCCATCGCGGTCGGCGGCCCGCAGGCGGCAGCAGGGGTCATCAGCGGTGACTGGCAGTTCGCTCACACCGGATCCGTGCCCGTCGCCGAGGAAGTCCTCAAGGGCCGGGACATCGTCATTCTGGCGATGCCAACCACGGATTTTCCCAAGTCCTTCGTCATGACCCGAAAGGAAATCACCGATCTGGCGCAGCTTGCCGGAAAGAAAGTCGGCGTGCTCACGGAGACGGGCCAGACCAGCGTGGCGACTCGGCTCACGATCAAAAAAGCGGGCGCGACGGCGACCTATCTGCCCCTGATCAAATTCGATCGAATCTATGCTGCGCTGGCATCCGGTGAGATCGACGCTGGGGCACTGCCGATCGATCTGCGCTTTAGCGGCCAAAGTCGCTACGGCTGGAACGCCTTCCCGATGAGTTCCTTCGACGCGCCCTCCATATTCGCGACCACCCGCGAGTTAGTCGCCTCCAACCGCGAACTCGTGATGAATGTCATGCGGGGGTTCGTGGAAACCATTCACTTGTTCAAGACGCGTCCGGACGTCGTAGTGCCTTTGCTGCAGCGCTACCTGAAGATCGAGGATCGGAAAACGGTGGAAGAACTGCACACATTCCACGTGCCGGAATTCAAGAAGGTACCGCGCCCATCATTTCCGGGAATGCAGGCATTGCGGGATTTTCTTGTGGCGAAATACGCCGCCGCGCAGTCCTTGAAGGAATCCGATATTGCGGATTCATCGTTCATCGATGAGATCGAGCAAAGCGGATTCATCGACCGGCTTTACACAGCGGACCAGGAATAGGGCTCCGATACCGACGAACGACCGGTTTTGGCCGAGAGCGGACGCGCGCGTGCGCCGAAAAACGTGGTGCGTCCCCGATTACCGACGACGCGCCGGCCGAGGAATCTACGCTCGCGCTCTAGACGCGGGGTCCTGCCGGTAGAAGCTCTTGAGCTGGTCGTAGACGTCCGGGTAGCGGCGCCGCGTCTCGCGCGGGTCCTCGAAGAACGCCTCGCTCACCACGGCGAAGAACTCCGAGACGTGCTCCGCGGCGTAGGGATCGAGCCAGGTGTCGCGCCCCCGGTCCAC
>DASRFM010000064.1:0-21703 GCA_035651575.1 Burkholderiales bacterium
CTCGAAATACTCCCGCGAGGTGCCGAAGGAGCCGATCGCGTCGTAGAGCAGGTTGACCGCGAGGCCCTCGCGCGCCTTGCGCTCGAGCATGTCGGCGAACTTGGCGCCGACCTCGCCGTCCTCGAGGATGTAGGTCTCGACGTCGATGCTGCCGCGCGCGCGCGCCATGGCCTCGAGCATCGCGCCGTGCGTCTGCGGCCCGTCGACGAGCAGGCGCACCTCGTTGCCGCGCACCAGCGGCTCCTGCGGCGGCGTCGCCGGCGGCTCGGCCTTCGGCGGCGTCTGCGCGCAGGCGGCCAGAGCGACCAGCCCTACGCAAAGCAAGGCCGGCCGCATCGGATGCGTCTCCTACTTGACCCGGATGTCGTTCTTCACCGAGCGCACGCCGTTCACCTTCTGCGCCGCGGCCACGGCGCGGCTCGCCTGATCGCTCGAGTCGGCGAAGCCGGAGAGCTGCACCACGCCCTGGCTGGTCTCGACGTTGACGTTCGAGGCGGCCTTCACGCCGACGTCGGTCGCGATCGCGGTCTTCACCTTCGCGGTCACGGTGGCGTCGTCGATGTACTGGCCGGTGGTCTCCTTCTGGCCGGTCTCGGTGCTGGTGGCGCAGGCGCCGAGCAGCGATGCGGTCGCGACAGCGGCGGCAAAGAGGACCTGCCTCATCCGCGCGTGCCTCATACGCGCGGCTCCCACTCGTTCACCTGCCGCTCCGCCTCGTCGCGGGCGCAGCCGTAGCGCTCCTGAATCTTGCCGACGAGCTTGTCGCGGCTGCCGGCCATCTGGTCGAACTCGTCGTCCGTCAGCTTGCCCCAGCGCTGCTTCATCTCGCCCTTCAGCTGCTTCCAGTTGCCCTGGATCCGGTCCCAGTTCATGCGTCGTCTCCTTGTAGAAAGTCGTCGGAATTCGGGGAATGCGTGCCCGTTCTTGCAAAGCGCATGCCTAGGCAGGACGGTCCATCTCGATGCAAGCGCCCGCGTAGCCGACGAAGGCGCCGCGCGCGTCGTAGCGCGGCACGGCGCGCTCGAGGAACCAGCGGTACTCGGCGTTGCGGCGCCGCAAGCGGTATTGCACTTCGTAGGGCGCGCGCGCGTCGAAGGCCCGCAGGCAGGTCTCCAGCCAGCGCGCCAGGTCCTCCGGGTGCACGCTGTCGGCCCACAGCGGGCAGGCGACGTCGAGCGCGCCGGTGTACTCGCGCCACTGGCGGCTGCGGTACTCGCAGGACATGTCCGGGCGCGCGAGCCAGAGCAGCGCCGGAACTTCGCCGACTGTAGGCATGCACGCTACGCTGCAGGAGCCGTGCCGCGACACGCTGTAGAGGCGCATCGACGAAGCCGAGCGCGGCGCAGCGCAATTTGTACAAGCGCCGGCGCCGCGAGTTACATGCGCGGGCACGGCATGGAGTTTGCTCCGGCGACGGGGGCATCAACCCTCAATTCGTAGGAGTCATCAGTCATGCTCAGCTGGGCGCTTGCATTCTTCATCGTGGCAATCATCGCCGCAGTGTTCGGTTTCACCGGTATCGCGGCCGGCGCGGCGGAAATCGCGAAGATCCTGTTCGTCGTGTTCGTGGTCCTGTTCCTGGTGTCGCTGGTCGCCGGCCTGCTGCGCAGGCCCTAGCGGCGTCGTCGGAGCGTTTGCGAAGGCACGTGCCCGCTGCCCCGGGCACGTGCTTTGCAGAATTCCGGGCATCCATTCATTTCTCTAGGAGCTCACATGAATCTCAAACTCTGCGGCCTCGCGGCCGCCGTCGCACTCGCCTTCGCCGGCACGGCGCAGGCGGCGGACAGCGCGCGCGACATGCACAAGGCCGAAAAGGAGCGCATCGAAGCAACCTACAAGGCCGACAAGGCGAAGTGCGATCCCATGAAGGGCAACGCCAAGGACGTCTGCATGAAGGAAGCGAAAGGCCGGGAGAAAGTCGCCAAGGCCGAGCTCGACGCGCGCGACGACAAGTCCGGCAACGCGCAGTACAAGGTCGCCAAGGCGAAGGCCGAGGCCGACTACGACGTCGCCAAGGAGCGCTGCGACGACCAGAAGGGCAAGGAGAAGTCGGCGTGCGAGAACGAAGCCAAGGCGAAGCGCGACCAGGCGCTCGCGGCGGCGAAGCCTTCTTCCTCGACCGGCTCGTCCAGCGGCATGGCGAAGCGGCGATAGCATGAGCGCGGTCCCGTCCGACAAGGGAGCCTTTCTCTCCGACATCGAGACGCTGCGCCGCCGGGCCCGGGAGCACATCGCGCAGGGCGCGGTCACTCCCGGGTACCAGGCCGACCGCGACGTCGTGGTGAAGCTGCTGAACGAGGCGCTCGCCACGGAGATCATCTGCACGCTGCGCTACAAGCGGCACTACTTCATGGCGAAGGGCATCCACGCCGAGAGCGTGGCCGCCGAATTCCAGGAGCACGCCGCCGAGGAGCAGGCGCACGCAGACCGGATCGCCGAGCGCATCACGCAGCTCGGCGGCGCGCCGGACTTCTCCCCCGAGGGGCTCGCCACGCGCAGCCACGCCGAGTACGTCGAGGGCGACTCGCTCGAGGACATGATCCGGGAAGACCTCGTCGCCGAGCGCATCGCCATCGACAGCTACCGCGAGATGGCGGAATACTTCGGCACGAAGGACATCACCACGCGGCGCCTGATGGAGGAGATCCTCGCCAAGGAAGAGGAGCACGCGGACGACCTCGCGACGCTCCTCGAGGGCATGGCGAAGCACTAGGAGCCTTCCCATGGCGCGCGGCCTCTGGAAGGGGGCGATCAGCTTCGGGCTCGTCAACGTGCCGGTGGAGCTCTTCTCGGCCGAGAAGCGCTCCACCGAGCTCGACCTCACCATGCTCGACAAGCGCGACCTCGCCCCGGTCGGCTACAAGCGCTACAACAAGGCCACCGGCGAGGACGTGCCGTGGGCCGAGATCGTCAAGGGCTACGAGTACGAGGACGGCAAGTACGTCGTGCTCTCCGACGAGGATTTCCGGCGCGCCAACGTCGAGGCGAGCAAGACCGTCGAGATCCTCGCCTTCGTGGACGCGAAGGACATCGCGCCGCGCTTCTACGAGACGCCCTACTACCTCGCGCCCGGAAAGCGCGGCGAGAAGGCCTATGCGCTGCTGCGCGACGCGCTGCGCAAGGCCGGCAAGGTGGGCGTCGCCACCGTGGTGATCCGCACGCGCCAGTACCTGGCGGCGGTATTCCCGCAGGAGGACGTGCTGGTGATGAACACCCTGCGCTATCCGGACGAGCTGCGCAGCGCCGGGGATCTGGATCTCTCGAGCCTGAAGCACCACAAGCCGACGGCGAAAGAGCTCGATCTCGCCCTGCGCCTCATCGACGACATGGCCGACGAATGGAAGCCCGAGAAGTACAAGGACACCTACCGCGAAGACCTGCTCGCCCGCATCGAGGAGAAGGTGAAGGCCGGGCAGACCGAGGAGATCACCGCGCCGGCGAAGGAAGGGCGCGAAAAGGCCGGCGCCGAAGTCATCGACCTGATGGGACTGCTGCGCAAGAGCGTCGAGAAAAAGGCGCCCGCGAGGCAGGCGAAGCGCGCGAGCCGGACGAAGAGGCGCCATGCGGCTTAGCAACATCATGACGGGCGCGATCCAGACCATCGCGCCGGGCGCGACGCTCGCCGAGGCGGCGAAGAAGATGGCGTCGCAGGACATCGGCTCGCTGCCGGTGTGCGCCGAGCCGAGCCGGCTGGTGGGCATCATCACCGACCGCGACATCACGGTGCGCGCGGTGGCGCGCGGCCTCGACCCCAACCGCACGCACGTGGACGAGGTGATGACGAAGGAAGTCCTCGCCTGCCCCGCCGACAGCGACATCGAGGCGGCCTGCGAGCTGATGGAGGCGCGCCAGGTGCGCCGCCTGGTCGTGACCGGCGACGACGACACGCCGGTGGGCATCGTGTCGCTGGGCGACCTCGCGCTCTGCCTGCGCGAGCACCAGTCCGGCGGCGTGCTGAAGAAGGTCTCGGAGCCGGAGTAGCGCGATGCCGAAGCCCCAGGTGCGCTACGCGGTCATCGGCCTCGGGCACATCGCCCAGGTCGCGGTGCTGCCGGCCTTCGCCAACGCGAAGCGCAACTCCCGCCTCGCGGCGCTGGTCTCCGGCGACCCGGTCAAGCGGCGCACGCTCTCGGAGCGGTACGGCGTCGAGCGCGCCTACGCCTACGACGAGCTCGACGAATGCCTGCGCCACGTGGACGCCGTCTACATCGCGCTGCCGAACAGCCTGCACTGCGAGTACGCAGTGCGCGCCGCGCGCGCCGGCAAGCACGTGCTCTGCGAGAAGCCGATGGCGCTCACCGAGGAAGAGTGCGCGCGGATGGACCGCGCCGCGCGCGAGGCCGGCGTGCGCCTGATGGTGGCCTACCGCCTGCACTTCGAGCGCGCCAACCTCGAGGCGATCGCGATCGCGCGCTCCGGGCGCCTGGGCGAGCCGCGCCTGTTCAGCGCCGACTTCACCATGCAGGTCGTGCCGGGCAACATCCGCGTGCGGCGCGGGACGGGCGGCGGCGTGCTCTACGACATCGGCGTGTACTGCATCAACGCCGCGCGCGCGCTCTTCGGCGACGAGCCGGTCGAGGTGCGCGCCATGACTGCGGGCCGCGCCGGCGAGGTGGAGCAGGCGGTGAGCGCGCTGCTGCGCTTCCCGGGCGATCGGCTCGCCGCGTTCACCTGCAGCTTCGGCGCCGCAGACGTCTCGGAATACCGCCTCGTCGGCACGAAGGGCGACCTCGTGGTCGAGCCCGCCTTCGAGTACGCGGTGCCGCTCAAGCACCGCCTGACGCTCGGCGGCGAGCCGCGCGAGCGGCGCTTCGCAAAGCGCGACCAGTTCGCGCCCGAGCTGCTCTACTTCTCCGACTGCGTGCTGCGCGGCCACGACCCGGAACCCGGCGCCGAGGAAGGCCTCGCCGACGTGCGCGTGATCCGCGCGCTCTACGAGTCCGCGCAGCGCGGCGCCCCGGTCGAGCTGCCGCCCTTCGAGCGCCGCGACCGCCCGAGCCTCGAGCAGGAGATCCGCCGCCCGCCCGTCGAGAAGCCTGCCGTGGTGCACGCCCAAGCTCCCTCTGGAGGACACTCATGAGGTTCCTGCTTCTCGCCCTTTTCGCGGCCCTGGCCGCGGGCTGCCAGCCCAAGCCGAAGACCGAGTCCCGCGCGAGCGCCGGCGCGTCGCAGTCCTCGGCGCAGACGCCGGGACAAAGGCTCGACGCCGGCATCGCCGAGGCGAAGGAAGCCGGCGCCGATGCGGCGATGACGGCCAAAGTGCGCGCCGCGCTCGCGAACGACGTCGGGCTGAAGACGCTGAACATCGAGGTGCACAGCAACGCCGGCGTCGTGACGCTGCAGGGCCAGGTCGATTCGCTCGACACCAAGCAGCGCGCGCAGCAGACGGCGCAGTCCGTGGCCGGCGTCGCGTGGGTCCAGAACAAGCTCTCCATCGCGGCGAAGGCGTCATGACGCCCGGCACGTTCTGCCTGATCGCCGGCATCGTCTACTGCGGGCTCGGCGTCCTGGGCTTCCTTCCCCAGGCGGCGCCCAACGGCCTTCTCCTCGGCATCTTCCGCACGAGCGCGGCGCTCGCGCTCATTCACCTCGCGACCGGGCTCTGGGGACTCGCGGCGTGGGCCTGGGTGTCGGGACCGGTGTCCTACGCCCGCGCGATGGCGATCGTCTACGGCGCGCTCACGGTCCTTGCGCTCGGCTGGGCACCTTTCCGCGGCCACGACGTCTGGCTGCACGGCGCGAGCGCGCTCGCGGCGGCGTATTTCGGCTGGCTGTTCCTCGCCCGGCCGCCTGCTTCGCGAGCCCTGCGCCCGGAGCGGCGCGGCAACGTCGCGGAGCGCCGCCATGCCACGGCGGTCGTGGCCTATGAGCGCCGGCGCGGCGCCGCCGACCGCCGGCTTGGCGCGCCTTCGAGCCTGCCGGCCGGCTAGAGTGGTCTTGGGCGGCTTCCCACGGTAGGCTACGCGGCGTAGACCTACAACGAGGAGGGAAGTCATGAAGGTTCTTTTCGGCGCGGCCTTCGCGCTGCTCTTTGCCGCAGGCGCCCAGGCGCAGGTCAAGGTCGGCATCATCCTGCCCTACACCGGCCAGTTCGCCGACGGCGCGACGCAGATGGACAACGCGATCAAGCTCTATGTGAAGCAACACGGCGATACGGTCGCGGGCAAGAAGCTCGAGTTCATCCGCAAGGACACCGGCGGCATCGCGCCCGACGTCGCGAAGCGCCTCGCGCAGGAGCTGGTGGTGCGCGACAAGGTGGACATCCTCGCCGGGTTCCTGCTGACGCCGAATGCGCTCGCCGCCGGCGACGTGTCGGCCGAGGCGAAGAAATTCATGGTGGTGATGAACGCCGCGACCTCGATCATCACGACCAAGTCGCCCTACATGGCGCGCACCTCGCTCACCACGCCGCAGCTCAACCAGGCGCTCGGCGACTGGGCCTTCAAGAAAGGCGGCGTGAAGAAGGCCTACACCATGGTCTCCGACTACGGCCCGGGCATCGACGCCGAGCAGGCCTTCCAGACCGGCTTCAAGGCGGCGGGCGGCGAGATCGTCGGCTCGGTGCGCTTCCCGGTGGCGAACCCGGACTTCTCGGCGTTCGTGCAGCGCGCGAAGGACCAGAGCCCCGAGGGCATCTTCGTCTTCATCCCCGGCGGCGCGCAGCCCGCGGCGCTCGGCAAGGCGTTCGCCGAGCGCGGCATCGACCCGAAGAAGATCAAGGTAATGGGCCAGCTCGAGCTGACCGACGAGTCGGCGCGCAAGGCGATGGGCGACGTGGCGCTCGGCATGATCACGGCGGCGCACTACGACCCGAACTTCGATAACCCGAAGAACAGGGAGTTCGTGAAGGCGTACGAGGCCGACTACAAGCGCACGCCGAACTTCTTCTCCATGGGCGGCTACGACGGCATGCACCTCATCTACGAGGCGCTGAAGAAGACCAACGGCAATACCGACGGCCAGGCGCTGATCGACGCCGCGAAGGGCATGAAGTGGGACAGCCCGCGCGGCCCGATCACGATCGACCCGGAGACGCGCGACATCATCCAGACCGTCTACATCCAGCGCGTCGAGAAGGCCGGCGACGGCACGCGGAACGTGGTCATCGACAAGATCGAGAACGTCAAGGACCCGGTCAAAGAGCGCATGAAGAAGTAAGGCCGCGCGCCGATGCAGTCCCTGGTCGGCGTGCTGTTCGACGGGCTCGCGTACGGGATGCTGCTGTTCCTCCTGTCCGCGGGCCTGTCGGTGACGCTCGGGATGATGAACTTCGTCAACCTGGCGCACTGCGCGTTCGCGATGATCGGCGGCTACGTCGCCGTGACGCTGACGAACAGCATGGGATGGCCCTTCCTCGCCGCGCTGCCGATGGCGTTCCTCGCCGCGGCGCTCGTCTCGATAGCGCTCGAGCGCACGCTCTACCGGCGCCTTTACCGCGCGAGCGAGCTCGACCAGTGCCTGTTCACCATCGGCGTCGTGTTCGTCTCGATCGCAGGCGCGGCGTGGTTCTTCGGCACCGTGCAGCAGTCGATCGAGACGCCCGGCTACCTGCGCGGCACGTTCCAGCTCTTCGGCATGAGCTTCGCCCGGTACCGCGCCTTCCTCATCGCGTTCGCCGGCGCCATCACGCTCGCGCTCCTCGCCGGGCTCGAGTACACGCGCTTCGGCGCCCGGGTCCGCGCCGCGGTCGACAACCAGCGCATGGCGCGCGGCCTGGGCATCGACGTGGACCGCACCTTCGCGCTCACCTTCGCGGTCGGCGGCGGCCTCGCCGGCCTCGGCGGCGCGCTCGCGGTGGAGATGATCGGCCTCGACAACGCCTTCGCCTTCACCTACCTCGTGTACGTGCTGATCGTGGTCGCGGTGGGCGGCCTCGGCTCCATCGGCGGCTCGCTCCTCGCCGCCGCGCTCCTCGGCGTGAGCGACATGGCGGGCAAGTACTACGTCCCCTCGCTCGGCGCCTTCCTCATCTACCTCGTGATGGTCGGGCTGCTCATGTGGCGGCCGGCCGGTCTTTTTGGAAAGCGCTAGCGCCGTGGCCGCCGCCGACATTTTTGCCTCGCGCGCGCGCTGGCGCTGGCCGGAGCTCGCCTTCTGGGCGTGCACGCTCCTCCCCTACGCGGTCACGCCTGCGTACCTGCAGCTCGCGAGCCAGATCGCGATCACTGCGCTGTTCGCCCTGTCCCTCGACCTGATCGTCGGCTACGCCGGCCTGGTCTCGCTCGGCCACGCGGCGTACTTCGGCCTGGGCTCCTATGCCGCGGGCCTGCTCGCCAAGCACGGCTGGGGCGAGCCGCTCTCCGGCCTGCTGCTCGCGGGCCTGGTCGGCGGCATCGCCGGCTACCTCAGCAGCCACGTCATCGTGCGCTTCCGCCATCTCGCGCTCATCATGCTCACGCTCGGCTTCGGCCTGCTCCTCGCCGAGGCCGCGAACAGCGCGCACGCCATCACCGGCGGCGCGGACGGCCTCCAGGGCGTGCGCATGGGCACGCTGCTCGGCTTCAAGTTCGACCTGTACGGAAGGACGGCGTACGGGTATTCGCTTTTCACGCTCTTCCTCTGCTTCCTCGCCTGCCGCAGGATCATCCATTCGCCCTTCGGCCTCGCGCTTCGCGGCATCCGCGAAAATTCCGTGCGCATGACCGCGATCGGCGCGCCGAGCCGCGCGCACCTGAGGAAGGTCTATACGATCTCGGCGGTGCTCGCCGGCATTGCCGGCGGCCTGCTCGCGCAAACGACGGAGACCGTGTCGCTCGAGGTGCTCTCCTTCGGCCGCTCGGCCGACGTGCTGGTGATCCTGATCCTCGGCGGCGCGGGTCGCCTCTACGGCGGCCTGGTCGGCGCGATGCTCTACATGGTGGCGCGCGACCAGTTCTCGGGCGTCAACCCGCAGTACTGGTATTTCTGGATCGGGCTGCTGCTGATCGGCGTGGTCATGTTCCTGCCGAACGGCGTCCTGGGGGGGATCGGACGATTCTTGCCGCGAAGGGCCTGAGGAAGGCGTTCGGCTCGCTCGTCGTCGCGCAGGGCATCGACCTCGAGCTGCCGCCCGGCGCGCGCTACGCCCTGATCGGGCCGAACGGCGCGGGCAAGACGACGCTCATCAACCTCGTCACCGGCCTGCTGCGCCCCGACGCGGGCCAGGTGTTCCTCGGCGGGCGCGAGATTACGCGCCTGAAGCCCGACCTGCGCGTGCGCGCCGGCCTCGCGCGCACTTTCCAGATCAACACGCTCTTCCCGCAGCTGAGCGCGCTCGAGTCGGTGACGCTTGCCGTGCTCGAGCGCGAAGGCGACGCGCAGAACTGGTGGCGCGGGCTTTCCGCGCACGGCGCCGCGGTGGAGGAAGCGCGCGCCATCCTCGCCTCGCTCAACCTCGAGGGCGCCGCCACGCGCCTCACGCGCGAGCTCGCCTACGGGCAGCAGCGCCTGCTCGAGATCGCGATCGCGCTCGCCACGCGCCCGCGCGTGCTGCTCCTCGACGAGCCCGGCGCCGGCGTGCCGAAGGACGAGAGCGCCGAGCTCTTCTCCGCGATCGCGAAGCTCTCCGGCGAGCTCTCGATCCTCTTCATCGAGCACGACATGGACGTCGTGTTCCGCTTCGCGAGCCGCATCCTCGTCATGGTCGCCGGGCGCATCCTCGTCCAGGGCACGCCGAAGGAGATCTCCGAGAGCGAGGAAGTGCGCGAGGTGTACCTCGGGCGCTCGCACCATGGCTGAGGCGCGGATCGCGCCGCTTCTCGAACTTCGCGACGTGCGCGCGGGCTACGGCGACGCCGTCGTGCTGGACGGCGTCTCGCTCTCGCTCCCGGCGCACGGCAGCCTGGCGGTGCTCGGAAGGAACGGCGTCGGCAAGAGCACGCTGCTCCTCACCGTCATGGGCTTCACCCGCCTGCACAAGGGCGCGATCCTGTGGAAGGGGCGCGACATCTCGCGCCTGTCCTCCCACGAGCGCGCGCGCCTCGGGATCGGCTGGTGCGCGCAGGAGCGCGAGATCTTCCCGTCGCTCACCGTGGAGGAGAACCTCTGCGTCGCCGCGCGCCGCGGGCCGTGGAGCCTGTCGAAGATCCATGAGCTCTTCCCGCGCCTCGAAGAGCGCAGGGCGAACCTCGGCAACCAGCTCTCCGGCGGCGAGCAGCAGATGCTCGCCATCGCGCGCGCCCTGATGACCAACCCGGAGCTCCTGCTCCTCGACGAGCCGCTCGAGGGCCTCGCGCCCATCGTCGTCGAGCAGCTCGCGCGCGACATCGGCAACGCCATGGCCGGCGAGGGCCTCGCCGTCGTGCTCGTCGAGCAGCACGTCGAGTACGCGCTTTCCCTCGCGCGCGAGGCGCTCCTCATCGAGCGCGGCCGCATCGCGCACCATGGCCCCTCCGCCGCCCTGCTCGCCGACGGGACGCTCCTCGAGCGCTACGTCGGCCTCAAGCAGTCAGACTGAGACGAGCTTCAGCTCCGCGGCGCCATTCCTGAGGACTCTGGCCGAGGACGCGAGCAGCCACGCGGAAAGCAGCAGGCCCACGACAAGGTCGGGCCACCTCGTCCCGGTCAGCCACACCGCCCCCGCCGCGATGAACACTGCCACGTTCCCCGCGATATCATTGCGCGAGCACTCCCAGACGGAGCTCATGTTCACGTCGGCGCTGCGGTGCTTCCACAGCAGCGCGAGGCAGGTGGCGTTCCCGGCGAGCGCGAGCAGGCTGACGACGCCCATCGCCTCGTAGAGCGGTGTCGCGCCGTAGAGCGCCCGGTAGCCGACCTGTGCGAGGACGAACAGCGCGGCGGCGAGGATCAGAAACCCCTTGAGCAGCGCAACCTTCGCCTTCGTTCGCGGCCCCCGGGAAATCGCGTAGATGCTCAGCCCGTAGGTGAGCGCGTCGCCGAGGTTGTCCAGGGAGTCCGACAGGAGCGCGGTCGAGCCGGCCAGCACTCCTGCCGCGAGCTCTACAACGAACAGGACCGCATTGATCGCCAGCACGACCCGGAGCGTGGCGCCCTGGCTCTCCCGAAGGGCCTCCACTGCGCAGGCTTTATCGTCGCAGCAACCCACGCGACGTAGTCTATACCGCGGCCTCCGTGCAGGCGCGCTTGAAGAGCTCGGCGAATGCGGGCGCGTACTGCGCGCGCAGCATGTTGTCGCCATCGGCGCCTTCCGGGCCGAAGTAGACGGCGGTGCGATCGGCGTGCAGCCTCCAGTAGAGCGCACCGTTGTCGCCGCGCGCCCAGCTCTCGCAGGGCAGGAGCAGCGCCATCGCGCCGTCGTAGCGCCGCGGCTCGTAGTCGCGCAGCGCGCCGAGCGTGGCCTCCTCCACCGCGTGGCGCAGCCGCAGGATCGGATCGGTCCGCGCGCTCTGGGCGTCGTCGCGCCGCTTCTTCCTTTCCTCGAGGATGCCGGCGAAGTAACGCCGCCGCTCGGCGAGCGGACCGAAGGCGAGCGAGCGGAAATGCCCGCCCAGGCGTCCCAGCCGATGGGCTAGCTTGTACTTGAGCTGCGCCGGCCAGCGGAAGAAGGCGGGATACGGGCTGCCGAAGAGGACGAGCAGCCGCGCCTGGGCACCGAGCCTGCGCGCAAGCTCGAACGCGACCGCGCCGCCGGCGCAGAAGCCGCCGATGACGCAGGGGCCGTCGGGCTGGAAAGCGCGCACCTGGCCGGCGAAGTACTCGGCGAGGGCGTCCACGCCGGTGAGCGGCGCCCCGGCGCCGTCGAGGCCCGGCGGCTGCAGGCCGAAGAAAGGCTGGCCGTCGCCGAGCGCCTGCGCGAGCGAGCGGTAGCAGAAGACGTCGCCGTTGTGGCCGGGGACGGCGAAGACCGGGATGCGGGTTCCGTTCTGCTGCAAGGGGACCACGCCGCGCGGCTGGCTCGCGGCGGCCTTGGCGGTGCGCAGGAACTCCAGGATGTCGTCCTTGCGCCGGCGCAGCTGGTCGCGCAGCTCGGGCTTGAGCACGCCCGCCGGCGCGTTGCAGCGCAGCTCGGCGCCGTCGAGCCACACCACGATGTCGAGCCGGCGCAGCTCGTTCAGGAACGCGGCGACGCTCACAGCGCGATCTCTTCCCGCGCGCCCGCGGCGGCCCCGCCCGGTTCCGCCTTCAGCCATGACATGCCGTCGATCAGCTCGGCGAGCCCCGCGACCGTCGGGCGCTCGAACAGGTTGCGCAGGTGCACCTCGACCCCGAACTTCTCGCGGATCTGCGCCACCGCGCGCACCGCCATGAGCGAGTGCGCGCCGAGGTCGAAAAGGTCCTGGTCGACGCCGATCGTCTCCCTGTGGAGGAGCCGCGCCCAGATCTCGGCGAGCGCGCGCTCGGTGGCGCTTCCAGGCGGCGCCGCTTCCGCGGCGGCGCGCTCGGGCCGCGGCAGCGACTTGCGATCGACCTTGCCGTTCGGCGTGAGGGGCAAGCCCGGCAGCAGCACGTACGCTTCGGGCAGCATGTGCTCGGGCAGGCGCCTGCGCAGGAACCCGTCCAGGCTCGCCGCATCGGGCGCTTCCCCGGCACGCGGCACCGCATAGGCGACGAGACGCCGATGCCCCGGCTCGTCCTCGCGGGCGAGCACGGCGCACGACTGCAGCTGCGGATAGCCGGCGAGCGCCGCCTCGATCTCGCCGAGCTCGACGCGATAGCCGCGGATCTTCACCTGGTGATCCATGCGCCCGAGGTACTCGAGCACGCCGTCGGCGCGCCGGCGCGCCAGGTCGCCGCTGCGATAGAGCCGCGCGCCCGGCCGGCCGGAGAAGCGATCGGGCACGAAGCGCTCGGCGGTGAGCTCCGGCCGGTTGAGGTAGCCGCGGGCCACGCCCGCGCCTCCTATATACAGCTCGCCGTCGATCACGTGCAGCTCGGTGCGCGCGATCGGCCCGCCGATCGGCACCGATCCATGGCGCGAATCCTGCGCCTTCACCTCGTAGATGCTGCAGCCGACCACCGTCTCGGTCGGACCATACTCGTTGATGAGCCGCGTGCGCGGCGCGTGCTCGCGCCAGAAGGAAAGGCTCTCGGCGCTCAGGTTCTCGCCGCCGATGACGAAGACGCGCGTGCACCCCGCCGCCTCGTGCGGCGCGAGCAGCGTGGCGAGGATCTCGAGGTGCGCCGGCGTGATCTTCACCAGCGCGTACTCGCCGCGCGCGCGCAGCGCGTCGCACAGGCTCTGCGCCCCCTGGTCCTCCGGCAGCAGCTCGACGCAGGCGCCCGCCGCGAGCGCCGGATAGAGGCTCGTCACCGTGAGGTCGAAGGAGATCGAGCTGTGCATCGGCACGCGGTCGCCGGCGCGCACGCCGTACGCGCCGATTGCCCAGCCCACGTAGTTCGCGAGCCCGCCGTGCTCGATCATCGCGCCCTTCGGCCTTCCCGTGGAGCCCGAGGTGTACATCACGTACGCGAGATTGCGCGCCTCGAGCCCGACACCCGGGTCGCCTGCGTCCCCGGCCGGGATCTGCCGCGGGTCGAGCCACTCGATGTCGACCGGAAAGCGCAGCTCGTCGCTCAGGAGAACGGTAATCCCGGAGTCGCGGGCCATGAACGTCAGCCGCTCGGGCGGGTAGTCCGGGTCGAGCGGCACGTAGGCCGCGCCCGCCTTCCAGACGCCGAGGAGCGCCGCGATCAGCTCCGGCGTGCGGCGCAGGCAGACGCCGACCAGCATTTCGGGCCCGATGCCGCGCCGGATGAGCGCGTGCGCGATGCGGTTCGCCTTTGCGTTGAGCTCCGAGTACGAGAAGGTCTGGTCTCGAAAGAGCAGTGCGGGCGCCTCGGGCGCACGCGCCGCTTGAGCCTCGAACCAGTGGTGTACGGCGACGCCCTCCCCTACAGCGACCACGCGATCAGCTCCTTCATCACCTCGTTGCTGCCGGCATAGATGCGCTGCACGCGGCTGTCGGCCCACATGCGCGCGATCGGGTACTCGGTCATGTAGCCGTAGCCGCCGTGCAGCTGCACGCACTCGTCGACGATCCGGCACTGGCGCTCGGTGGTCCAGTACTTCGCCATCGCCGCGCTTGCATCGTCGAGGCGCCCGGCGACGAAGCGCGCGATGCAGTCGTCCACGAACACGCGCCCGAGCGTCGCCTCGGTCTTGCACTCGGCGAGCTTCATGCGGGTGTTCTGCAGGTCGAAGAGCGGCCGGCCGAAAGCGCTGCGGTCCTTCACGTGCTGCGTCGTGAGGGCGAGCGCGCGCTCCGCCACGGCGACCGCGCTCACCGCGATCGACAGGCGCTCATAGGCGAGCTGCTCCATCATCTGCGAGAAGCCGCGGCCCTCGGCGGGGCCGACCAGGTTCGCGAGCGGCACGCGCGCGTCGTCGAAGAAGAGCTCGCAGGTGTCCTGGCCGTGCATGCCGACTTTCTCCAGCGTGCGGCCGACGCTGTAGCCGGCGAGCCCGGAGGTCTCGACCATGACGAGCGACAGGCCGCGCGGGCCGCTCGCCTTCGGGTCGGTCTTCACGGCGAGGCAGACGAGGCCCGCGTGCCGCGCGTTCGAGATGAAGGTCTTCGCGCCTTTCACGACGTAGTGCTCGCCGTCGCGCCGCGCGCTCGTGCGGATCGCCTGCAGGTCGGAGCCGGCGCCCGGCTCGGTCATGGCGATCGAGGCGACGAGCTCGCCGCGCGCCATCGCCGGCAGCCATTTCCTCTTCTGCGCCTCGCTGCCGTAGGCAAGGACGTAGCGCGCGACGATGCTCTGGATCGTCGCGCCGAAGTGCACGCCCGCCGCGGCGAGCTCCTCGAGCACCACCGCCTCGTGGGCGAACGTGCCGCCGCCGCCGCCGTAGTCCTCGGGGACATCCGGCAGGAGCAGGCCGGCGCGGCCGGCCGCCTGCCACGACTCGGCGTCGGGCCGGTGCTGCTCGCGCCAGCGCGCCTGCTGCGGGACGAACTCCTTCTCGATGAACTGGCGCACCGAGCGCCGGTACATCGCGACTTCCTCGGTCTCCCAGGGCGGCACGCGGGTCATCGGCTGGAGCGCACGGCGACCGCGGCGACGTAGCCCGGCGCCGGGGAAAATCCCCGAACGCGCCATCCGGAAGCATCGACCGCCTCCGTGATGCCGCGGCCCCTCGCCTTGGCGAGCGCCTCGCGGCGCGTCCAGCAGCCGAGGAACCCATAGCGCCGGTACTCGTCCTCGTCGAACCATTCGCGCGCCAGGCGGTCCGCCTCGGGGACTTCGCGCACCGCCTCGACGTCCACGCCGACCTCGGCGCCCGAGAACGCATAGAGGGCGAGGTCCTCGCTGTGCGAGACGTTGAAGTGCAGCGCGCCGTTCTCGAGCGCCGGCTTACCGCTCGCGCCGTAGACGAACGCTACGGCCCGGGGATCTTCCCCGGTCCTTTCACCGACCAGGCGGCGCAGCGTTCCCCGCGCAGCGACGAAGCGATCGCGGTGGCGCCGCGCGCGCAGCCGCGCCGCGCGCGCGAGCTCGTCCGCGGAAAGCAGGCGCGCGAGCGCCTCCAGCGCCCGGGAATGCACCTCGAGCCGCGCGAGGACGATCTCCAGCACGAGCGGGAGTTTGCGGAGAATCCGCTTGCGGGTCGATGCTGCGCATGGTGCTGCCCGGGCTGCTCCGCCCGGACCAGCGGGCGCTGGATTTCACGCAACAATCGGGCGCCAGGCGCCGGCGCGCAGGCGCGCGAGCGACTGGCCGAGCAGATCGCGGGTCGCTTCGCGGTGCTGCTTCTGCATGGCGATCACCTCGCCGGTGCGCCCGGCCTCCCAGATCTTCGCGTCGGCGAGGCCGCGGTGCCGGCGGCTGACGTAGATGGGATAGAACCAGCCGAGCGCGCCCGAGTCGCGGTAGCAAAGGTGGCACAGGTCGAAGAGGTCGAAGCCCGCGGCGCTGACGAGCTCGTGGACCGGCTGGAAGTCCTCGACCGCGCTCTCCACGGCGAGCACCGAAGTCTGCGCCAGCACGCGCGGCGCCCCGCGCAGCGCCTCGATCTCCGCGCCCTGCACGTCGAGCTTCAGCAGGTAGGGCCCGGGAAGCGCCGTTTCCTCCGCGAGCGCGTCGAGCGTGCGCAGCGGCACGCGCGCAGCCGAGGCGCGCAGGTCGTGCATCGACTCCCAGTACCGGTCGCCGGGCGGGCGGATGGAGCTCCAGTACGGATGCACCGCGACCTGCAGCTCCATCTCGCCGCCGTCCCGGTCGCTCGCCGCGCAGATGCGGAAATGCCCGCCGATGCCTTGCTGGATGGCGGCGAGCGAGTCCCGGTAATCTTCCTGCGCGTCGATGTTGAGGACCGGCTTGCCGCGCAGCGGGCCGAGCTCCGCGAGCTCGAGCAGGAACCAGCCGTCGGCGCAGCCGACGTCGATGGCGGCGCCGAAGCGCACCCCAGCCGCCCAGAGCCAGTAGATCGCGTCGGTCACCGGCCGCGCCGCGGTCGGCTGCATCTCGTAGTTCCCCGGCAGGCTCACTCCGCCTTGACCCCCGCGGCGGCGACCACGCGCCGCCAGCGCTCGACGTCGGCGCGGATCTGCGCGCCGAACTCCTCCGGCGAGTTGGCGACCGGCTCGATCGCGTCGCCGGCGAGGCGCTTCTGGAAGTCGGGGCGCTGGATGATGGCGTGCGCGTCGTCGTGCACCTTGCGCACGATCTCGCGCGGCGTGCCGGCGGGCGCGACGAAGCCGTACCACGCCTGGATGTCGAAGCCCGGCAGCGTCTCGGCGATCGCCGCGACCTGCGGCATGGCCTTCGCGCGCGCGGGGCTCGTCACTGCGATCGGCTTGAGCTTGCCGCTCTTCGCGATCTGCAGCGACGCCGTGATGCCGCCGAAGATCATCGGCACCTGCCCCGCCATCACGTCGGCGAGGCCCTGGCCGAACCCCTTGTAGGGAATGTGGAGCACGTCGATGCCGGCGGCGTTCTTCACCGTCTCCATCGCGAGGTGCTGCTGGCCGCCCGCGCCCGAGGACGCGTACGACAGCTTGCCGGGCTGGGCCTTCGCGAGCGCGATGAGCTCGGGAAGCGTGTTGGCAGGCAGCGAAGGATGCGCGAGGAGCACGAACGGCCCGCGCGCGACGTTGATGATCGGCGCGAAGTCGCGCACCGGGTCGTAGGGAAGCTTCGCGTAGAGCGACGGCGCGATCGTGATCGTCGCATCGGCGGCGAAGAGCAGCGTGTAGCCGTCGGGTGCGGCCTTCGCGACCGCGTCGGTGCCGATGGTGCCGCCGGCGCCGGTGCGGTTCTCCACCAGCACGCCCTGCCCCCAGGCCTTCTGCAGCTCCGCCGCCATGACGCGGCCGTAGATGTCGGGCGTGCCGCCCGGCGGGAACGTCACGACCACGCGCACCGGCTTGGCGGGATAGCTTTGCGCCCCGGCCGCAAACGCAACGAGGAGCGACAGGAGAAAGGCAATTTTCCTCATGCGGCCGTGGCCTCCACGACGAGCGCCTGCGCCTGCACCCGGAAGGGCCGCTCGCCGCCCACCTTCGCGAGCGCGGCGGCGACCTTGTCGATCACCTCGTCGATCGTCCTGCCTTTTTTCTCCACCAGCATGCCGCGCGGCGTGCCGCGCATCTGGCCGGTCGCATAGTCGCGCGCGCTGGGCAGCTCGACCGGCAGCCGGACGGCCTCGAAGCGGACCTCGCCGAAGCCGCTCGCCTGGAGCGCCGCGCCGATCGCCTTGCGATCGTTGTAGCCGTAGGCCATGGCGGCGAAGGTCATCTCCGCATCCCCGGGGAACAGCTCGTCCATCACCGCCGCGTTGGCACGCCCGTGCGGATTGTTCTCGAGCCCGTCCCAGACGTTGAAGAGGAACCGGCCCGACTTGCGCAGCACGCGGCGCGCCTCCCGCATCCCGAGCTCGCGGTCCGGGAAGAACATGATGCCGAAAGCGCAGACCACGGCGCCGAAAGCGCCGTCCCCGAAGGGAAGCCGCGTCGCATCCGCTTCCTTCCACTCCACGCCGCGCAGGTCGGCGTGGCGCGCTTGCGCGTAGTCGAGCATGGCGCGGCTGATGTCCGTCGCGACCAGGGGCACTTCCGGCGCGAGGCGCTCGCGCAGCGCCCGCGTGACGATCCCCGTGCCGCATGCGATCTCGAGGAGCGCCCCGCCGGGGCGCTGCGGGATCCTGCCCGCCAGGTCCCTGCCGAACAGCTTGAACTGCGCATTGCCGAGAAGCCGGTCGTAGTACTCCGGAGCCGAGCCGCCGAAGTTCGCCGCGTCCTGGACCATTGCCTGCCTTCCCTGCCGCAATGAAGCGGCCTATTTTCTTCTTTTTTTCCTCCCGGCGGGCTTCTTGCGCGGCGGCTGGGGCAGCTTCATCTTCAGGAGCTGCAGCGCATTGCCGAAATAGAGCCGCCGCGCATCGTCGGGCTTGAGCTTGAGCGAGTCGATCGCCTTGATGGTCTCGCGGATGAAGAGCGGCCCGCCCTCCGGATCGAACGGGCAGTCGGTGCCGAAGAGCACGCGCTTCGAGCCGAAGAAGTCCAGCCCGCAGCGGATGCCGCTCGCCCAGCCGTTGATCGAGGTGTCGTTGTAGAACATCCTGAAGTAGTCGACCGGGCGCTTCGCCATGCGCTTGAGCTGCCCCTCGTAGTCCTCGTCCGAGGTGCGGCTGCCGAACTGGTCCATGCCGTAGCCGACGCGGTTCGCCATGAACGGCACCATCGAGCCGAGGTGGTGCGTGATGATGCGGATGTTCGGCAGCTTGTCGAACATGCCCGAGAACACCATGCGCCCCATGAACACGGCCGTCTCGTAGGGCCAGCCGAAGAGCCACCACATCTCGTACCTGGACTTCTGCTCCACGGACGGGTAGTCGGCGAACTTCGCCGTGCGCACCGGGTGGACCCAGATCGGCAGGTCGTACTTCCTGCTCATGCGCTCGAAGATCGGGAAGAACTCCGGCTCGTCCATCGGCCGGCCGTTCATGTTGGTGAAGATCTGGATGCCCTTCGCGCCGAGCTTGCCGATGGCGCGGTCCATCTCCTCGAGCGAGGCGGCGACGTTGTTCAGCGGCAGCGAGGCGACGAACGCCGGGAAGAGATCGGGGTGCTGCTGGCAGATCTCGTGCATGCCGTCATTCGCGAGGCGCGCAAGGGCGGGCGTTTCCTCCGGCGTGCCGAGGAACTCGATCGCGGGAAGCGACAGCGTGAGGATCTGCTTGTAGTCCGGGAAGCGGCGCATCATCCGGATGCGCCGCTCGAGGTCCCAGAGCACCGGGATGTGCATCCAGCGCTTGAGCGCGGCGCCGAGCGCCGGGTTGCGCTCGGCGATGCCCTTCATGCGCTCGAAGAACGCCTGCGGAAAGATGTGCGGAAAAATGTCCAGCTTCAGCATCTCAGCGGTCTCCCCATAGCTTGCGTGACACTTCGACGATGCGGCCGAGCTTCGCCTCCTCCTCCGCGAGCCCGAGCGGGTTGCCCTTGATCGAGCTCGCGAAGCCGCACTGCGGGCAGAGCGCGAGCTGCTCCAGGGGTGCGAATTGTGCCGCCTTTTCGATCCGCTGCATCAGCAGTTTCTCGTCCTCGACGGCCGGCGTCTTCGTAGAGACGAGGCCGAGCGCGACGCGCTTCGCGCCCTTCGGCAGCAGGCGCAGCGGCTCGAAGCCGCCGGCGCGCCCGGTGTCGTACTCGAGGAAGTAGCCGTCCACGTCGATCTTGTTGAAGAGCACCTCGGCCACCGGGTCGTAGCCGCCCTCGGCCGCCCAGTTCCCCTCGCGGTTGCCGCGGCACTGGTGCAGCGTGACCGTGACGTCGTCCGGCACGTCGCGCAGCGTCTCGTTGATCTTTTCCGCGTAGAGGTTCAGCAGCGCCATCGGATCCTGGCCCCACGAGCGGACGAACTCGCGGTGCGCCGGGTCGCAGATGAAGGCGATGCTCGTGTCGTCGAGCTGGATGTAGCGCGCGCCCGCGTCGACCAGCGCCTTCAGCTCCTGGCGATACGCCGCCACCAGGTCGCGCCAGAAGCCCTCCGGATCCTTCTCGTAGAAGCCGATGTTGCCGCCGGTGTAGTAGTGCACGCAGTTGGGCGCGGGCATCGTCACCTTGGGCGTCTGCTTCGTATTGTTCTTCAGGAACTGAAACGCGCGCACCACGGAGCTGGGCTGCCAGCGGATCGGCCCGCGCACCCGCAGCTCGGAGAAGCCCTGCGTCTCGCCCTGCGCGTTGCGCCACTTCAGGCGCGCGGACCCCGTGCGGTCGGCCTCGAAGCCGCTCCAGCCGAGGATCAGCTCCAGCCACCAGCTCCTGCGGCGGAACTCGCCGTCGGTGACCGACTGCAGGCCGATGCGCTCCTGCATCGCGATCACCTCGCGCACGCATTCGTCCTCGATCGCGGCGAGCTCGGGATTCTGGTGCGGCCCGAGGGCCGCGGTCGGCGTCTGCGGGCCGAGATAGCGCTCGCGCGCGCGCTTCAGCCGCTCGGGGCGCAGCAGGCTGCCGACGTGGTCGGCGCGAAAGGGAGGCGTCATCAGTCGAGCTTCGCGCCCGAAGCCTTGACCTTCTTCGCCGCGAGCTCGCGGTCCTGGCGCAGGAACGCCGCGAATTGCTCCGGAGTCTCGCCCACCGGCTCGAAGCCGAGATTCAGGAGCCGCTCCTGCCTGAACTGCGGATCGTTGACGATCTTCGCCGAGTCCGCCGCCATCTTGCGCAGGACGTCCTGCGGCGTGCCGGCCGGCGCGGCGAGCGCAAAGTAGAACGAGGCGTCGAAGCTCGGGAAGCCCGCTTCGGCGAATGTCGGCACGTCCGGAATCAGCGGGTGGCGCGCCTTGCCCGACTGCGCGAGCCCCTTCATCTTCTGCGTCTTGATGTAGGGCGCGGCGCCGCCGATCACCGCGAACATGACGTCGAGCCGGTTCGTCATGATGTCCTGCAGCCCCTGCACCAGGCCCTTGTACGGCACGTGCTGCATGTCGAGGCCGTTCAGCGTGTTGAACCACGCCATGGCGAGATGGTTCACGCCCCCCGCGCCCACCGAGCCGTAGTTCAGCTTGCCGGGATTCGCCTTGGCGTACTGCACGAGCCCCTTGACGTCGTTGAACCGCGCGTCGGGCTCGGCGACGAGCATCAGGTTGGCCGTCACCCATCTCGAGACCGGCGCAAAATCCTTCACCGGGTCGTAGGGCAGGCGGGAGTAGAGATACGGGTTGAGCGAGTAGACCGCGTCCGAGGCAAGCAGGAAGTTGTAGCCGTCGGCGGGCGACTTCGCGACATCCTGCGCCGCGACGATCTCGTTCGCGCCGGGCTTGTTCTCCACGATCACCTGCTGCCCCCAGCCGTCGGTGAGCTTTTGCCCGATCGCGCGCACCAGCAGGTCGGCCGGGCCGCCAGCGGTGTACGGCACCACGATGCGCACCGGCTTGCCGGGCCAGGTCTGCGCCTGCGCGCCGGCCGCCATAAGGAAAAACAGAACGACCCAAAGAAAGGGTCCTGACCCCTTTTTCATTTTGCCTCCGAGAAATCGACGAGCTTCGACTTGTACTCCGAGCGCGGCAGCGACTGCGGTGCGACCATGCGCACTTCGGGCGTGAAGAGGAGCGTGCTGCGGATCTCCTTCGCGATCGCCTCGGCGAGCGAGGCCTCGCCCTCGACCAGCACCGGCAGCGGCGGATCCTGCTTGACGCCGCGCGCCTTCGGCCGGATCTGCAGCGCCCCGGTGACCCGCGGCTGGTAGCGCGTCACGACCTCGCGCACCGCGGACGGGAACACGTTGACGCCGCGCACGATCAGCATGTCGTCCGTGCGCCCGATGCAGCGCACGCGCAGGGCTTTTCTTCCGCATTTGCAGG
>DASRFM010000065.1:0-40516 GCA_035651575.1 Burkholderiales bacterium
GACGCCGATCCTCGCCGAGCACGAGATCGTCGTGCTGGGCGGCGGCCCGGCGGGCATCGCGGCCGCGGCGGCGGCGGCGCGCGCCGGATGCTCGACGCTCCTCGTCGAGCGCTACGGATTTCTCGGCGGCATGGGCACTGCCGCGGGCGTGACGAATTTCTGCGGCCTGCACGCGAACGTGCACGGCGAAGTGCGCCAGGTGGTGCACGGCGTCGCTGACGAGCTTCTCGAGCGCATCGATCGCCTCGGCGGCCTGAGCGAGCCGCACTCGCTCTTCAGGGGCAAGATCAAGGCTCAGGCCTACGACAACGCCGCCTACAAGCTCGCGGCCGACGATCTCGTGCTCGCGAGCGGCGCGAAGCTGCTCTTCCATGCCTGCGCAGCGGGCTTCCGGGAAAACCACCTGCTCGTCGAGACGAAATCCGGGCGCGGCGCGGTGCGCGGCAAGCTCTTCATCGACTGCTCGGGCGACGGCGATCTCGCGGCGTGGGCCGGTGCGCCCTTCGAGAAGGGCGACGGCCGCGGCGGCATGCTCTACCCCTCGCTCATGTTCCGCGTGAACAACGTCGACGCGCGGCGCGCCGGGCGGCTCTGGGAGCGCATCGGCGAGCTCATGGCGGCGAGCGGCAGGCGCTTCCCGCGCAAGGGCGCGATCGTGCGGCCGCAGAAGCACGACATCGAGTGGCGCGTGAACGTCACCCAGCTCGCGAACCCCGACGGCTCGGCGGTGGACGGCACGGACGCCGCGCAGCTCTCGCGCGCCGAGATCGAGGGCCGCCGCCAGGCCGCGGACTTCTTCTCGTTCCTGCGCACCGCGCCGGGGTTCGAGAACGCCTACCTGCTCGACCTCGCGCCGCAGGTCGGCATCCGCGAGACGCGCCGCATCACCGGCGAATACCAGCTCACCGATGCCGATGTCCTCGGCTGCGCGAGCTTCGAGGACACCATCGGGGTGAACGGCTGGCCGATCGAGGAGCACGTCGCGGGCGACGTGCGCTGGCGCCTGCCGCCGATTCCGCAGTCGCGCGGCTTCAACCACCTGCCCTACCGCATGCTGCTGCCGCTCGGCGTGGAGAACCTCCTCGTGGCGGGACGCTGCGCGTCCATGACGCACCTCGGCCAGTCCGCGGCGCGCGTATCGGGCGCCTGCTTCGCCATGGGCGAGGCCGCCGGCACCGCCGCCGCGCTCGCGCTGCGCGCGGGCTGCGGCCCGCGCGAGGTGGACATCGCACAATTGCAGGCCGCACTCGAGCGCAACGGAGCGTATCTGGGGAAAACATGGTGAGACTTCTTCTTGTCCTTCTTCTGGCAGCGTCGCTGCCGGCCGCCGCGCAGTATCCCGCGAAGCCGGTGCGGCTCGTCGTGCCCTTCCCGGCGGGCTCGACCCCGGACATCGTCGGCCGCACGCTCGGCGAGAAGCTGCGCGAGGCCTGGGGCCAGCCGATCGTCGTGGACAACAAGACCGGCGCCGGCGGCAACATCGGCACCGCCGAGGTCGCGCACGCCGCGCCCGACGGCTACACGCTCCTCATCGGCATCAACGGCCCGATCGCGGTGAACCGCGCGCTCTACAAGGAGCTGCCCTACGACCCGGAGAAGGACCTCGAGCCGCTCTCGCTTCTCGCGAGCGGCGCGCAGATGCTCGCGGTGCATCCCTCGGTGCCGGCGGCGGACCTCGGCCAGTTCATCGCGTACGCCAAGGCGAACCCGGACAAGCTGTCCTACGGCTCGGTGGGCGCCGGCAGCGCGTCGCACCTGACGATGGAGCTGCTCAAGTCGCAGGCGGGAATCGCGCTCGTGCACGTGCCGTACCGCGGCTTTCCGCCGGTGGTGCAGGATCTCCTCGCCGGCAACATCCAGGCGACGTTCGCGATCATCCCGGCGGTGCTACCGCAGGTGAAGGCCGGCAAGCTGAAGGCGCTCGCCGTCACGAGCGCGAGGCGCACGCCGATCGCCCCCGACGTCGCCACGGTCGCCGAGCAGGGCTTCCCCCGGTTCGACGCCACGGCGTGGATCGGCCTGCTCGCGCCGGCCGGACTGCCGCGCGAGATCGCCGCCCGCATCGCGGGCGACACGCAGCGCGCGATGGCGCTTCCCGAGGTGCGAGAGCTCCTCGGCAAGCAGGGCTTCGACGTCGTCGGCAGCACGCCGGGCGAATTCGCGAAGTTCATCCGCTCCGAGACCGCGAAGTGGACCGCGGTCGTCAAGGCGACGGGCGCGCGCGCCGAATGAAATAGCGCCTCGCGTCGCCGCGCCGCTACGGCGGTGGCGCTTCGGCGACAAGCGTCAAGGTAGCGACAGGACGTAGCGTTCACTACGCTTTTCCTGACGATGGGACGCTGCCTCCTGCTCGCCGTGCTCGCCTTGCCGCTCGCCGCGGCGGCGCTCGAAAACGACCCGGACAAGGACAGGCAGCCGCCGCGCGATTACACCATCCCGGCGCTCGAGATCGCGGGCTTCGAATACCTGCTCAACCGTTACGACCACCATGTCTACGGCGCCGACTACGCCGTCAACGAATCGAGCATCCGCCGCAACCTGCACTCCGGCTGGGTGGTCGACAAGGACCCTTTCAACATCAACCAGCTCGGCCATCCCTACCAGGGATCGATGTACTACGGCTTCGCCCGCTCGGCCGGCCTGGGCTACTGGGAATCGGCCTTCTATGCGTTCGCGGGCAGCGCGGCCTGGGAGATCGGCGGCGAGACGACGCTGCCGTCGAAGAACGACCAGATCGCGAGCGGCGTCGGCGGCACGTTCCTCGGCGAGGCGCTCTATCGCATGGCGAACCTCGCGCTCGAGAGAGGCGACGACCTGCCGCGCTTCTGGCGCGAGGCCGGCGCCGCGGCGATCTCGCCGGCGACCGGGTTCAACCGCCTCGCGTTCGGCGAGCGCTTCCGCACCGTCCTCGCGAGCCACGATCCGGTCTACTACAGCCGGCTCTCGCTCGCCCTGAGCGGCACGGTGCAGAACAGGCAAGGCAACGCCACGGAGCTCAAGCGCAACGAGGCGCTGGTGGACTTCGGCCTCGACTATGGCCTGCCCGGCAAGCCGGGCTACACCTACGACCGCCCGTTCGACAACTTCTCGTTTCAGGGAACGCTCTCGAGCGCGGACGGCGTGGAGAACGTCATGACGCGCGGCCTGCTGATCGGCGCGGACTACGACGCCGGAGAGCGCTACCGCGGCGTGTGGGGCCTGTACGGCAGCTACGACTACCTCTCGCCGCAACTCTTCCGTGTCTCGAGCACCGCGCTTTCACTCGGCACGACCGGCCAATACTCGTTCACGCGCGCGATCGCGCTTCAGGGCACTGCGATGGCCGGCGCGGGCTACGCCGCGGTCGGCACGCTCCATAGCAGCGGCGAGCGCGACTACCATTACGGCGTCGCCCCGCAGGGACTCCTCGGGCTACGCCTCATCCTCGGCGCGACCGCGGCGCTCGACTTCACGACGCGCGAATATTTCGTGAGCAACGTGTCCGCCGGCACCACGGGCGGGCACGACAACATCATCCGCACCGACCTCACCCTGACGCTCCGAATCCACAAGCAGCACGCGCTCGCGATCAAGTACCTGTGGAACCGGCGCGACGCCTCGTTCGCCGGAGCGGGCGATCTTTCCCAGACGCGCGGCACCGTCGGCATCTTCTACACGCTCCTCGGCCATGACCGCTTCGGCGCCGTAGACTGGTAAGCAATGCTCGTGCAGCTGAAGTACGCCACGCTGCCCTTCCCGCTCGGGCTTTTCGCCGTCCACTACTGGTTCACGGTGCTCGATGCCGCCGGCGGGCGCTGCGACCGCTGGGAGATCTGGCAGAGCAAGCAAGCCGGCGGCGAGAGCGTCGGGCACCTGCACTGCAACCTGAAGGCGCCCGATGCCGGGGTCGGCGGCGGCCCCGCGCGCGTGCACGCCGAATGGCGAGGCGCCGACGCGCTGAGGATCGCGGAAGTCCTGCGCAAGAGCGAGACGGCCTACCCGCACGTCCACCGCTACCTGCCCTGGCCGGGCCCCAACAGCAACACCTTCGCCGCGTGGGTGCTGCGCGAAGCGGGCATCGCGCTCGAGCTTCCGCCCCAGGCGATCGGGAAAAACTTCCGCGTCTAGAATAGGCGCGGCAATGGTTCCCAAGCTGAAGGTGCTCGCGGCGCTGCGGCCGGAGGCGATCGTCGCCGTCGAGCGGGCGCTGGGCGAGTATGCCGAGATCCTGCCGGTGTACACCTACGAGAGCGGCCTCGCCGAGCTGCGCAGCCGCCCGGACCTCGACCTCATCCTGTGCGGCATCTACTTCGGGCAGACGCGCATGTTCGACCTGCTGCGCGTCGCGCGCCGGGATTTTCCCGGCGTGCCGTTCGTCTGCTGCCGCATCGGCGACACCGAGATCCCGCAGGTGACCGTCGAAGCGGTCGGCATCGCCGCGAAGAGCATGGGCGCCGCAGCGTTCGTGAACCTGCCGGTCCTGCGCACCGCGGACTCCGATCCCGAGTTCAGGAGCCTGGTGCTCGCGAACGCGCGGCGGCGGCGCGCGTGAAGCCGAGCATCAAATGGCAGCGCGAGCCCGAGGTGCACGATTACCCGGCGGCGCAGTCCTACCTCCTGCTGCTCTTCAAACCGAAGACCGTCGTGCGTTACATCGACGAATTGAAAGCCGCCGCGGTGACCGAGTTCAAGGCGAAGGACATCTTCCGCGCCTCCGGCCTCTCGCTCCTCGGCATCAGCAACTCGCACGTGGAAAGGGACCGCCGCAAGATCCGCGCCGGGCGGCGGCTCTCGCCGCTGCTCCTCGTGCGCGACAAGGCGCGCGGCCGCGTCGTCATCGCCGACGGCTACCATCGCCTGTGCGCGGTGTACCACTTCGACGAGGACGCGCTCATCCCCTGCAAGATCGTCTGAAGGCACGGAGCGACCATGAAGTCCAATCCCGTCCGCTGGTTCGAGATCTACGTGCAGGACCTCGCACGCGCGAGGAAATTCTACGAGGCAGTGTTCCAGTGCCGGCTGGAGAAGCTCGAAGCCCCGGACATCGGCGCCGACATCGAGCTCTGGGCGTTCCCGGCCGACAAGGAATCGTTCGGCTCGGGCGGCGCGCTGGTGCGCATTCCGGGCGTGCCGTCCGGCGGCATGGGGACGCTCGTCTACTTCGCGTGCGAGGACTGCGCGGTGGAGGAAGCGCGAGCCGAAAAGGCGGGCGGGCGAGTCGAGCACCGGAAGATGGCGATCGGCCCCTACGGCTTCATCAGCCACGTCGAGGACACGGAGGGTAATATGATCGGCCTGCATTCCCTCCGATAGCTTCCTGAAATAGACATGCTCGCCGGCACCGAGACGCTCGCCGCGATCGCCAACGACTGGCTGGCGAAGCTCGAGCGCGCTCTCGCCGAGGGCGACGAGGCGCTGCTCGCGAGCCTCTTCCTCGACGACAGCCACTGGCGCGACCTGCTCGCGCTCACCTGGCGCATCACGACGGTAAGCGGCAAGGATGGTTTGACGAAGGAATTGGCTTTCTCCGCCGGAAAAGCAAAGCCGAGGCATTTCAAAGTCGACCCCGAGCGCACCCCGCCGCGCTACGCGAAGCGCGCCGGAACGAGCGCGCTCGAGGCGCTCTTCGGCTTCGAGACGGGCATCGGACGCTGCAGCGGCGTGCTGCGCCTGCTTCCCGAGAGCGAGGGCGGCGCGCTCAAGGCCTGGACCTTCCACACCGCGCTCGACGAGATCAAGGGCCACGAGGAGCGCGTCGGCAAGCTGCGCCCGGTCGGGCAGTCGTACTCGCGCGACTTCGGCGGCCCGAACTGGCTCGACCTGCGCAAGGCCGACGCCGAATACGCGGGTCGCGATCCGGTGGTGCTCGTGGTGGGCGGCGGCCAGGCCGGGCTGTCGATCGCCGCGCGGCTGCGCCAGATGCAGGTGGACACGCTGATCGTGGACCGCTGGCCGCGCATCGGCGACAACTGGCGCAAGCGCTACCACGCGCTCACGCTGCACAACCAGGTGCACGTCAACCACCTGCCCTACCTGCCGTTTCCGCCGAGCTTCCCGGTCTACATCCCCAAGGACAAGCTCGCCGGCTGGTTCGAGGCCTACGTCGAGGCGCTCGAGCTCAACTACTGGACCGGGACCGAATTCGAGGGCGGCGCCTACGACGAGAAGGAGAAGCGCTGGACCGTCGCGCTGCGGCGCCCGGACGGCACCCGGCGAACGCTGCGGCCCCGCCACGTCGTGCTCGCGACCGGGGTCAGCGGGATTCCGAACCTTCCCGATCTCCCGTCCTTGAAGAATTTTTCCGGGAAAGTGCTGCATTCGAGCCAATACGTCGACGGCGAGAACTGGACCGGCAAGAAAGCGGTCGTGGTGGGCACCGGGAACAGCGGCCACGACATCGCGCAGGACCTGCACTCGAGCGGCGCCTCGGTGACGCTGCTGCAGAGGAGCCCGACGCTCGTGGTCAACATCGAGCCGAGCGCGCAGCTCGTCTACAGCCTGTACAGCGAAGGGCCGCCGCTCGAGGACTGCGACCTCATCACGACGTCGGTTCCGCTCGCGCTCGCGAAGCGCAGCCACCAGCTCGCCACCGCGCATTCGAAAGAGCTCGACCGCCCGCTCCTCGAGGCGCTCGCCAAGAAGGGCTTCCGCCTGGACGACGGCGAGGACGGCACCGGCTGGCAGTTCAAGTACCTCACGCGGGGCGGCGGCTACTACTTCAACGTCGGCTGCTCGGACCTCATCGTCGAGGGCAAGATCGGCTTCGGCCCGGTGTCCGAGCTGGAGAAGCACCTCGAGGGCGCGGACCTCGTCGTGCTCGCCACCGGATACAAGGGCCAGGAGCACCTCGTCGCCAAGCTCTTCGGCGCCGCGGTCGCGGAGCGCGTCGGCCCGATCTGGGGCTACGGCCCCGGCCAGGAGCTGCGCAACATGTTCGCGCGCACCGCGCAGCCCGGGCTCTGGTTCATCGCCGGAAGCTTCGCGCAGTCGCGCATCTACTCGCGCGTGCTCGCGCTCCAGATCAAGGCGGCCGAGCTCGGCCTGCTGCAATGAGGCGCGGCATGCTCCTGGCGCTGCTCGCCCTCGTGACGCCCGCCCAGGCCGAGAACTTCCTCACCGGCCAGCGGCTCTACGAGATGCTGGTGGACCAGGATCCATTCCTGCGGGCGCAGGCGAGCGGCTACATCGCGGGCATCGCCGACGCGAACAACGGCCTCGGCCCGACCAAGCTCAACTGGTGCTTCGCCGTGCCGAACGGCGCGAGCGCGAAGGAAGCCCAGGCCACCGTGCTGCGCTACCTCGACCAGAATCCTTCCAAGCGCGCGCTCGGCGCCTCCGGGCTCGTCGAGGAGGCGCTCAGCAAGCGCTACCCGTGCAAGAAATGACCACGGCCTACGCGGAGACGGAGCCGACGCGCGCGGAGGTGGCGGCGCTCGCCGGCCCCACCCTCCTCGAGTTCGGCAGCCCGAGCTGCGGCTTCTGCCGCCGCGCGCAGCCGCTCATCGCCGAGGCGCTCGCCGGCCGCCCCGGCCTGCGCCACCTGAAGATCGCCGACGCGAGCGGCCGGCGCCTCGGCCGCGCCTTCCGGGTGAAGCTCTGGCCGACCCTCGTCTTCCTCAAGGACGGCAACGAAGTCGCGCGCCTCGTGCGCCCCGGCGGCGCCGCCGAGATCCGCCAGGCGCTGGAGAAAATCGCATGAACATTGAGAAGATCAGGGTGCGCACCGAGACCGGCCAGCACATCGACGTCGTGGTGCTCAGCAAGCGCGCCGAGTGCATCGAGGTCGTGATCGGCGAGGGCGTCCACAGCATGCGCTGCGAGCTCAAGCCCACGCGCACCGGGCTCGCCTACGTCGGCTCCATCCGCGGGCGCGAGATCGTCTACGAGAAGAGCCGTGCCGACGTCGAGGCCGACCTCAAGCGCAATGCTCCAGGAAGGCGCGACTACAGCCGCTAGACGTCAGGGACGTTTGGCGATTTCGCCAAGTAGGGAAAACATGAACCGGGCGCCTAGAATCGCGAACCCGCTGAGTGCAGTCCCACCCTTGGATTTCTATGCATACGCACGATTTGAGCCCCTGGACCCATAGCCACGTTTTTGACGCCGGCAGCCACGCTGCCGAGCGCGGCACCAAGTTGGTGATGTGGATAACCGCTGCAATGATGGTGGTCGAGATCTGGGCGGGCTGGTGGTTCAACTCGATGGCGCTCCTGGCGGACGGTTGGCACATGAGCTCGCATGCTCTCGCCATCGGCCTCAGCGCGTTCGCTTATGCGGCCGCGCGCCACTATGCCCATGATTCCCGATTTGCCTTCGGCACCTGGAAAATTGAAGTTCTCGCGGGTTATACGAGCGCGCTCTTTCTCATGGGCGTGGCGGCTGCGATGGCTTTCGCTTCAATCGAACGAATCTTCGCGCCCCGGATGATTCACTTCCCGGAAGCCATCGCGGTCGCAGTCGTCGGGCTCATCGTGAACATTGTCTGCGCCCTGATTCTTGGCCGCGCACACCCTCCTCACGATCATGACCATGGCCATGCCCATGGGGGAAGTCACCATCACCACGATCTGAACCTCAGGTCTGCCTACCTGCACGTCATGGCAGACGCAGCGACGTCAGTCCTCGCCATCGCAGCGCTGATAGGCGGAATGTTCTTCGGCTGGAACTGGCTGGACCCGATCATGGGAATCGTCGGCGCAGGTCTCGTGTCCCGCTGGGCATGGGGACTGCTTCGCGACAGTGGCCGAGTCTTGCTTGATCGGGAAATGGATCATCCAGTCGCTGCAGAGATCGGGCAGGTCATCGAAGACCTCGACGACACCCACTCAACGAAGATTGCCGATCTTCATCTCTGGCGTGTCGCAAAGGCGCGATATGCCTGCATCGTGAGCCTGGTCACCCACGACCCTGGCATCACCCCCGAGCGCGTAAAGCGCGGGCTCAGCATCCACGAAGAGCTAGCCCACGTCACGGTGGAGATACAGCAGTGCAGCTAGCCAGACAAAACGGATTGTCAGCCCGCAAGTCCCAAACGCCCTGATCTTCTGAAAAAAGCACGGAGCCTTACCGCTTCCGGATCGGTACCGAGCCTTTTTCGCACGCGCGCCAGAAGTTGCCCCAGTGGCGCGTGTACTCGTCGATGCACCAGAGCATCATCTGCTGCAGCTCCGCGCTCTTGCAGTTGTCGAGCACGACCTTGAAGGCGGTCTCGCTGTGGTCCTCGTCGCCCTCGATGTGGACGATCCACGATTCCTGGTCGTCGTCCTTCACGCCGTAGTGCTCGCGCAGGCCGTCGCTGATGAGGCGGCACATCTCGGGGGCGTGCGACTCGCTCGCGATGCCGGAGTTGCCGAGCGCGATCACCACCGGCATATCGCGCGCGACCTTGAAGCGGTAGTCGACCATGTCCTTCAGCCAGCGCGGCCGGTCGAACTTCTCGACCTCGTCCTCGGTCCAGCCGGTAAAGCGCGTCGCGAAGTCCATGGCGAGCGCGTCGTGCCCCTTGCTGCCGCAGCGCAGCTCCGTGTCCTCGTCGATCAGCGTGTCCATGATGCGGCGGCGGATGCGGCGGTCGTCGCAGCGCGAATGGATGGTCGAGAGCACCTGCGGCGTCACCTTGGTGAAGTGGTAGAACACGATGCCGAGGAAGCCGATCTGCTCGCGGCTCGCCGTCCCGGCCGCCACGGCCTTCACGAACGGGTAGTCGGAATGCCGCTTGCCGTCCAGGCGCGTGACCATCGCCTTGAGGAAGGCGTCGCGGCTCATCGCTTCGGGCTGGGTCTGGGTGAGTGCCATTGCAGATCTCTCCTTATCGGGAAACTTCCAGCTTGGCGAGCTCCGACTCGAGCACGTCGAGGAGCTCGGGAACATCGTTCGGGCCGATGGCGTGGAACCAGGAATTGCTCGGCGCAAGGCGCGCGTTCGGACCCTTGTCGCATAGGCCGAGGCAGGCGATCGTCTGGAACTCGACGGCCATGCCGCGCTCGCGCAGCCCGGCCTCGAGCTGCGGCCGGAGCTCGAGCGAGCCGCGGCGCCCGCAGCTCGGCACGAAATCCTCCTTGCGCACGTTGACGCAGAGCGTGAGCGTCGGCCGGGCGGCGAAACCCTCGGGCCAGGGCCGCAGCAGCTTCTTCATGGTCGTGACCTTATCAGCACCGGCATTCAATCGGCAGGCTTGAGCCCGGCCTTTTCCACGACGGACTTCCACACCCGCGCCTCGGCCCCCATGCGTTCCCTCGCCTGCGCGGGACTGTTCGTGATCACGATGGCACCCTGGTCCACGAACTTGGCCTGGATGGCCGGATCCGCCGCCGCGGCGCGGAATTCCTCCGCGAGGCGGCTGACGATGGCGCCGTCCATGCCGCGCGGGCCGGCGAGCGCCCACCAGTTGCTGTAGAGCACGCCGTCGGGGATGCCGACTTCCGACGCGGTCGGGACGTCGGGCAAGGGCTTCAGCCGCTCGTTGCCGGAGACCGCGAGCGCCTTCGCCTTGCCGGTCTTGAGCGCGCCGATGACGATGCCGTAGCTCGCGATGAACATCTGCACTTCGTTGGTCATCAGCGCCTGCAGCCCCGGCTGGGAGCCCTTGTACGGGACATGCACCATGCCGGCGTTGAGGTAATCCGAGAGCATCAGGCCGGACAAGTGAGGAACGGTCGCGTTGCCGGGAGAGCCGAAATTGAGCTTGCCGGGATTTGCTTTCGCATAAGCGGCGAACTCGGCGAAGGAATTCCCGGGCACGCCCGAGCTGACGGTGACGAGATAGGGGTTCTCCACCAGCATCGACACCGGTACGAAGGCGCTCAGCGGATCGAAGCCCATCGACTTGAAGAGATACTGGTTGATGACGAAGTTGTTGGTCGGGCCGACCACCAGCGTGTACCCGTCGGGCTCGGCCTTTGCGACCTCGCCCATGCCGATGTTCCCGGCGGCCCCGGGACGGTAATCCACGATCAGGTTCTGTCCCAGCCGCTTTTCCACGCCGGGCTGCAAAGTGCGCAGGACCACGTCGCCGCCGCCTCCCGGCGGATACGGCAGGACGATCCGAATCGGCTTCACGGGATACTGCGCCGAAGCGCCATGCGCGGCGGCGAGCAGGACGGCCGCGAGCAGCGTTGCGGAAAGTGGCTTCGTCATGTCATGTGCTTTCTGTGAATGGACCGAAGTCGAACGGCTGACCGCGACCCTGCTGCAATGCGCGGCGGTAGAGCTCGGCAGCGAGCGCCATGTCGACGCTCGCGATGCCGGTGACGAACGCCAGCACGCGATCGTCCGCGCCGCGCCGGCCGCTCGCCTTGCCCAGCGCGATGTCCTGGAGCGAGACGAGGCGCGCCGGATCGAGCGAGAGATCCGGACGATAGCGCTCGAAGGCCTTGCGCAGGTTCTCCGCGCCATCGCAGACGATCCGGTCGGCCGTGGAATAGACCGCGTCGTCCCAGGCGCCGGTCACGTCGAGCGGGATGAAGACCGCGCCCTTGGCCCACCAGCGGGCGGACACCGGATGGACCTCCAGCTTCGGAACCGACGAGACCACGACGTCCATCCCCTCGACCGCGCCGCGCACGTCATCGACGGCGCGGAGGGACCAATCCCCTTCCCGTCTCATGGCAGCGCAGAACGCCTCGCGCGTCTCGCGGCGAGTCGAAGCAACGAAGACCTCCTTGATGGTGGGCACCACGGCACCGATCATGCGCAGCGACCAGCGCGCGAGGCCCCCGCAGCCCACCAGCCCAAGCCGTCGCGGCGCGCCTGCCGCAAGCGCGCGCGCCGCCACCGCCGCGCACGCCGCGGTGCGGGCATACGTGATCCACATGCCCTCGAGGATCGCCAGCGGCAAGCCGCTCTCCGGATCGTTGAGCACCACGAGTCCGCTCGAGACCGCCTTCCCGCGCGAGGCGTTCTGCGGGAAGAACGAGACCCACTTGAGCCCGAGCGCGCGCTGGCCGCCGACCCAGGCCGGCATGGCATGCAGGAAGCTCTGGGAGCCGTGGGGGTAGACGCCGATCTTCGCCGGGACTTCGACGCCTCCGCCCGCCTGCATCCTGTAGGTCTCCTCGACGAGCGAAACGATCTCGCGGCAGCCCGGGGCAATCGCGGCGATGTCGCCCTGGTTGAGGAGCAGGACGCTCACGGCACCCGGTGCAGCCCGGAGCCGGGAAATCCGGAGATGATTTCGCCGCCGCCGTCGCGGACGATGACATGCTCCTCGGCGTTCAGCAGCCCCTCGACGGTCTCGATCTTGGGCTCTGGCGTGATGCTCATGCCCGCTTCGAGCACGTGCTCGTCGAACGCGTTCAGATAGGGCGGTTCGGTCACCAGGCCGATGCCATGACCGATTCTCTTGGACGGGTGGTCGGAATAGTTGTGCCATCCGGTCTTTGCGAGCAGCGATTGGGAGAACTCGAAGAGCTCGGCCGTCGCGACACCCGGTTTCATGCGCTCGATCAGCTGCAGCGTGATTTCCCACATCCGCTCATGCTCGGTCCTTTGCCGGTCGGAGGGCGCACCGAACACGGCGCGGCGCGTGAAGTCCATCTTGTAGCCGTTGACGCTGCATCCGCCATCCAGATAGAGGATGTCGCCCTTCTGGAACGCGCCGCCGGGCCCGGTGGCGCCGAGCACCAGCGGCGGCCCGGAATCCAGATCGGCGCCCAGCTCGATGTAGTACTGCACCACCCTGGTCTGGATCTCCGCCTGCTTGATGCCGGTACGCAGCTCGCCGAGCACCCGCGCAAAGGCCTTTCCGCCGATCTCGCAGGCCTTCTTCAGCCGGCCGACCTCCCAATCGGACTTCGCCATCCGGCAACCCCAGAGCACCGGGCTCGAATCGACCCAACGGGCTTTCGGCAGATCCTTTCGCAGGCGCTCGAAGTCGTTCAGACCGAGGCCGAGGCGCGGCTCGTTTCCAAGCTCGATGCCGAGCGTCCCTTCGGCGAGGCCGCGCTGCGCGAGCGCATCGCGGATGCCCCAGTCGACGGCGCGATCGTGCGTGAACGGGACTTCGGGGTAGATGCGCCGATCTTCGACCCAGGTGGGATAAGGCCTGTTGTACAGCCGTGCAAAGAGCCCCGGGCCGCTCCAGTCGATGACCGCCGGCTCGCCCTCGAGGGGCAGGACGAAGGCCATCGGGCGGCCGATCCCTCCGGCGCCGGCTTTCTGCCCGCTGAAGTAATAGAAGCTGACCGGGTCGGTCACGACGAGGCCGTCGAGCCCGTCGCGGCGCATCAGGGCGCGCGCTTTCGCGACGCGGGCCATGCATTCCTCTTTCGGCATGCTCATGTGCGGCCTCGCTAAAAGCCGACGGCTGCGCCGTCCTTGCGATGATCCGATCCGGCGACGTAGCCCTCGTCCGTCCGCGCGATGATCTGCGCGCCGCCGAAAGCGAACGCCGCTTCCGGGGGCTCCTTCTGGATGAGGTGGCCTTTGCGCTCCAGAGCGCGGACCACCGCCTCCGGCATCTCTGCCTCCACCGATACCTTGCGGCCCTGCAGGAATTGCCAGCGCGGCGCATCGGAAGCCGCCTGCGGGTTCTGCCCGTACAGCGCCATGCGGGTCACGAGCTGCACATGGCCCTGGGCCTGCATCGGGCCGCCCATCAGGCCGAAGCTCATGGCAGGCCGGTCTGCCGCCATGGCGAAACCGGGAATGATCGTGTGCAATGGACGCTTGCGCGGGGCCACTTCATTGGGATGCCCGCGCTCGAGCGAGAAACCCCAGCCGCGATTTTGCAGGCTGATCCCGGTGCCCGGCACGACGACGCCCGAGCCGAAGCCCTCGTAGTTCGACTGGATGTACGACACCATCATGCCGGCTTCGTCCGCCGCGGCGAGATAGACCGTGCCGCCCTGGCGCGGAGCGCCGCATTTGAAATCGCCTGCCCGGTCCGGATCGATCGAGCGCGCCCGCGCCGCCAGATAGCCGGGATCCATAAGCGACGCCGCGCCGACGCCCATCGCCGCGGGATCGGCCACGAACGCGGCGAGATCGGCGAAAGCAAGCTTGATGGCCTCGATCTGCAGATGGATCGCTTCCGCGCTGTCCACGGGATAGCGCTCCAGGGCGCGCTCCTTCAGGATGCCGAGCGCCATGAGGGTCGCGATGCCCTGGCCGTTGGGCGGTATTTCGTGCACGGAAACGTCCGCAAAGTCCTGGGCGAGCGTTCCGCACCAGTCGACGCGGTGCTCCCTCAGATCGTCCAGGGTCATCGCGCCGCCGTTCCTGGCGCAATGGTCGATCATCGCCTCTCCAAGCGCGCCGTCGTACAACGCGCGGCCTTTCGTCTCCGCGATTTTCTTCAGCGAGCCGGCGAGCGCGGGAAAGCTGAAACGCTCGCCGGGCTGCGGCGCACGTCCCCCCGGAAGAAATGCCTCGTCGAACCCCGGCTGCCCGCGGTATTTCGCCGCTATGCGGGCCCAAAGCTGCGCGATCAACGGGCTCACCGGAAAGCCGCGCTCCGCGTAACGGATGGCCGGCTCGAAGAGCGCCTCCAATGGCAGCTTGCCGAAGCGCTCGCTCAATGCGACCCACGCGGATACCGCTCCCGGGACGGTCACGCTGTCCCAGCCGCGGGCCGGCATGCTCTTCATTCCGGCGAAGCGTTCGGGCGACCACGCCGCGGGCGAGCGGCCCGACGCGTTCAACCCATGCAGCGCCGATCCATCCCAGAGGATGGCGAAGGCGTCGCTGCCGATCCCGTTGGCCGTGGGCTCGACCACCGTGAGGGCGATGGCGCTCGCGAGCGCCGCGTCGACCGCATTGCCGCCGCGCGACAGCGCGTGCAGACCCGCCTGCGCCGCGAGCGGCTGCGAGGTCGCGACGACGTTACGGGCGTGGACCGGGGAGCGCTGGGAGCGGTACGGCAACTCGGCGCTGAACCGCTTCACGCGCGGACGGGCGTCAGCCACTTCGCAAAGGCCGGGTTGCGCCCATGCACGGTCTCGAAATAGAGCTTCTGCAGGCGGCGCGTGATCGCGCCCGGCTTGCCGTGCGCGATGTCCCGGTCGTCGACGCTTACGACCGGCGTGACTTCGGCGCCGGTGCCGACGAAGAACACCTCGTCCGCCACGTAGACCGAATCGCGGGAGAACAATTCCTCGCGCACCGTGAGGCCCTCGGCTTTCGCGAGCCGGATGATCGAATCGCGCGTGATGCCTTCCAGGATGTAGGTGAGCGGCGGCGTGACGAGCTCGCCCGCGCGCACCAGGAAGATGTTCTCCACCGATCCTTCCGCGACATGCCCCTGCGGATCGAGCAGCAGGGCTTCGTCGTATCCCTGGCGCAGCGCCTCGGTGCGCGCCATCTGGAAAAGCATGTAGTTGCCGCCCGCCTTCGCCTTCGTCATGTTGGCGTTGATGTGGTGGCGGGTGTATGAGGAGGTCTTGATGCGGATGCCCTTCTCGAGCTTGCCCTCTCCCAGGTATTCGCCCCAGAACCAGACCGCGATGGAAAGGTTGACCTTGCATTCGCGATAGTCGAGCCCCATGCCGCCGTAGCCGATATACGCGACCGGCCGGATGTAGCACTTGTCGAACTCGTTGGCGCGCACCGTTGCGCAGCACGCCTCGATCACCGCCGCCCGCTCGTAGGGAATATCGAGCCCGATGATCTTGGCGGAGTTGAACAGCCGCTCGATGTGCGCGTCGAGCCGGAACACCGCCGGGCCCGCGTTCGTGGGGTAAGCGCGGATTCCCTCGAACACGGAGAAGCCGTACTGCAGGCTGTTGCTGATGAAGTGCACCTTGGCGTCCGCCCAGTCCACGAGGCGGCCGTCCATCCAGATCTTCTTCGCCTGCTCCACTATGCCTCCGTCACTTGATCGGCGAGACCCTCAGGTTGCGCAGCATCGCCTTCAGCACCGCGCGCATGACCTCGAGGTCCGGTCCGCGCACGTCGTGGATCGCCCATTCGTACTGCGCGGAGACCGCGGGCAGGATGCGTTCGAGGAAATCGCGCCCGGCCGGCGTGAGGGAAACCAGGACGGTGCGGGCATCGTCGCTGCCGGAAGCGCGCTTCACCAGGCCGTCGGTCTGCATGCGATCGACGGTCCGGCTCAGCGTCGAGAGCTCGAGGAGCGTGAGCTCCGCGAGCTCGGTGATGCGAGCCGGGTTTCTCCGCGTGAGCGCGATCAGCACCCGGTACACGCTCGGCGTCTGGTCGAAGGGCTTGAGCGCTTCGTTCAGGCTGCGCCCGAGACGCTCGGCGACCTGGCGCAGCAGGTACGGGATGGCCTCCTGGCCGGTGCGCGCCTCCACGGCGCGCACGCGGGGCACGACGGCGAGCTGCTTCTTTCCGGTGGAGCGGGCCATGGCGGGGTATTAGACGCGGCTTTAGTTGAAAATGCAAATAGATATGCAAGCAAATCCGCGCCGCGCGCGTTCCAACGCCGACCGATGTCGGCTATAGTCGCCTGCGCATGCCTACCGAGGAGTTCGACTACGTCATTGTGGGCGCGGGATCCGCCGGCGCGGTGCTCGCCGGGCGCCTTAGCGAGAACCCCGGCAAGCGCGTGCTGCTGCTCGAGGCGGGACCGGACAGTCCGCCGGGCGAGGAGCCGCCCGAGATCCGCGACACGTACTACTCGGCATTCTTCAAGCCGGAGTTCTTCTGGCCCGACCTGCGCGTGCATTTCCGCGAAGCGCCGGATCGCGCGGACCCCGGCCGGCGATACGAGCAGGGACGCATCGTCGGCGGCGGCTCGGCGGTCAACGCCATGATCGCGCTGCGCGGATTGCCGGGCGACTTCGAGGAATGGGTGGCGGCCGGAGCGACGGGATGGAGCTGGGATGACGTGCTGCCGCACTACCGCAAGCTCGAGTCGGACCTCGACTTTCACGGCGAGCGCCACGGCACGGCAGGCCCCATCGCGATTCGGCGGCACCGCAGGGACGAGTGGCCCGGATTCTGCCAGGCCGTCGCGCGTCATCTGGAGAGCCGCGGCTGGGCATTCGTCGACGACATGAACGGTCCGCCGGCGAACGGCGTCTGCCGCGTCCCGATCAGCAGCACGCCGGCGCAGCGCATCTCCGCAGCCATGGGATACCTCACCCGCGAGGTCCGCGCGCGCCGCAACTTCGTCCTGCAGCCGGATTGCTACGTCGAGAAGATCCTCTTCGAGGGCTCTCGTGCGGTGGGCGTCTCCGTGCGCGCCGCGACTGGGTCGCATCTCGTGAAAGGTCGAGAAATCATCGTCTCGGCCGGCGCGCTGCATTCCCCCGCGGTGCTCATGCGGAGCGGCATCGGTCCCGCGGAGGACCTGAAGAAGCTCGGGCTCGAGGTGATCGCGGATCTGCCGGCAGTGGGCGGCAATCTCCAGGACCACCCGGCCGTCTCGGTGGGTTGCCATTTGAAAGGCGTCGGCCGCCAGCCCCGCGCGCTCCGCGCGGCGCCCAACGCGGCGTTGCGCTATGACTCCGGGCTGCCGGGCTGCGCGCGCCATGACATGTACGTCTCGGTCACGAACAAGGCCTCCTGGCATGCCCTGGGCGGACAGCTGGGCGCCCTGGTGGCCTGCGTGTACAAGCCGTATTCGCTCGGGCGCGTGTCCCTCGCCTCGGCGGACCCGATGAGCGAGCCGCACGTCAACTTCAATCTTCTGTCAGACCCTCGCGATCTCTTGCGCCTGGCGGCCGCCGTGCGCCTCGCCCGGGAAGTCTATGCCGCGCCGGAGCTGCGCGCGGTGACCAACGAGATCTTCTTGACGAGCTATTCCGAGAGGATACGCGCGCTCAACCGCATCTCGCTGGCGAATCGCGTGCGCGCCGGCGCCGCCGCCGTTGCCATGGATGGCCCGGGCGCGCTGCGGAGCTGGCTCGTGCGGAACGTCATCACGCCCGGCCCGTCGATCGACGACATCCTCGCCGGCGACGAGGCGCTCCATGCCTGGCTGCGGGAGCGCGCCACGGCGTTCTACCACCCGGTCGGCACCTGCCGCATGGGAGCCAAGGAGGACGCGAACGCCGTGGTCGATGCAGACTGCCGCGTGCGCAAGGTCGCGCAGCTGCGAGTGATCGACGCGTCGATCATGCCGACGATCCCGCGCGCGAACACGAATCTCACCACGATCATGATCGCTGAACGCATGTCGGAACGGCTTGCCGCAGCCTAGTCGATGACCGCGGCTCTCGTCGTCGAGCAGCTCCTCAACGGGCTTCAGCTCGGCGTGATGCTGTTCCTGATGGCGGCCGGCCTGACGCTCGTCTTCGGCATCATGAACTTCATCAATCTCGCGCACGGCTCGTTCTACATGCTCGGCGCATTCTTCGCCGCAAGCCTCATCCAGTGGAGCGGATCCTTCGTCGTCGGGCTCGCTCTGAGCGTGGCCACCTGCGTTCTGCTGGCGCTCGCAGTGGAGGCGATCGCAATCCGCCGCCTGTACGCGCGCGATCACCTCGACCAGGTCCTCGGCACCTTCAGCCTGATCTTCTTCTTCAACGAGGTGGCCGCCTCGATCTGGGGCACGGAGCCGCAGTTCATCCCGACGCCGGCGCTCCTTTCCGGATCGGTGCGGCTGCTTTCCGGAGTGCAATACCCCGTGCTGCGGCTTGCCGTGACGGCCTTCGGCCTTCTCGTCGCGCTCGCGCTGTATCTGCTCGTGGCGCACACCCGGCTCGGCATGCTGATCCGCGCCGGCGCGGCGGATCGGCGGATGGTGCAGGGACTGGGGGTGAACATCGGGCTGCTCTTCTCGTTCACGTTCGCCCTCGGCGCGGCGCTCGCCGGCTTCGCCGGCGTCATCACCGGTCCCTTGCTCGCCGTGCAGGTCGGGATCGGCGAGCCGATGCTGATCGTCGCTTTCGTCGTGGTGATCATCGGCGGCATCGGCTCCATCCGCGGCGCGTTCGTCGCGGCGCTCCTGGTGGGGCTCGTCGACACCATGGGCCGCTTTCTCCTCCCCGCCTGGTTCGGCTACGCGCTCGGGCCGGCGCTGGCATCCATGGCGATCTACATCCTCATGGCCGCGACGCTCCTTTGGCGGCCGCAAGGCCTCTTCCCCGCGGCCCGTGGCTAGGTCCCTCGTGCCGAAGCGCGGCGCGCAATGGCTGCTCGCCCTTTGCCTGCTTGCGCTGCTGGCGGTGCCGTTGACCGGCGAAGTGTTCTACATCCGCCTGGTGACGCGGATTTTCGTGTTCGCCATCCTCGCCACGAGCCTGAACCTGCTCGTCGGCTACACCGGCCTCGTGAGCTTCGGCCACGCCGCCTTCGTAGGGCTGGGCGCCTACAGCGTCGCGGCGCTCGGCCTGCACGGCGTCGGCTCCGCTTGGGTGGTCTGGCCGGCGGCGATCCTGGCTGCCGCTCTCGGAGCGCTGCTGATCGGCGCTCTGGCCCTCAGGACCTCCGGCGTCTACTTCATCATGATCACGCTCGCCTTCGCCCAGATGCTGTACTACGTCGCGGTGGGCTCGGCCCGGTTCGGCGGCGACGACGGCGTCAGGCTCGCCGCCCGCAACAGCCTTGGCGTGCTCAACCTCGACAAGCCGGTCCTCTTCTTTTACGTCGTCGCGGCGATCTTCCTCGCCGTGCTTTTCGCCTGCTCCCGCGTCGTGCGTTCGAGGTTCGGCCGCGTCCTGCGCGGCATCAAGGACAACGAGCGCCGCATGCAGTCGCTCGGCTTCGACACCTACCGCTACAAGCTCGTCGCGTTCGTCCTCGCCGGCGCCCTCGCGGGGCTCGGCGGCGCCCTCGATGCCAACCTCAATGCGTTCGCGAGCCCACGCCTGTTTCACTGGGAGCTCTCGGGCGACCTGCTCATCATGATCATCCTGGGCGGGCTCGGAAGCATTGCGGGCGCTCCGATCGGGGCCGCGGCGTTCATCGTCCTCGAAGAGATCCTGTCCTCCCTGACGAAGCACTGGATGGCGATCTTCGGTCCCCTGATGCTGCTCGTCATCCTGCTGCACAAGGGCGGCATCCATGCGCTCCTCGCCGGCAAGCATGAGCGCTAGGCCCCTGCCGCTGCTCGAAGTGCAGGGGCTCACGAAGCGCTTCGGGGGCGTCACCGCCAACGACGCCATCGATCTCGAGCTCGCGGCCGGTGAAACGCACGCCGTGATCGGACCGAACGGCGCGGGAAAGACCACGCTGGTGGCCCAGCTCTCGGGGGAGATCCTGCCCTCCGCGGGCCGCATCGTCCTGGGCGGCCTGGACGTCACGCGCATGCCGCCCTATCGGAGAGCCGCGCGCGGCCTCGCCCGCGTGTTCCAGGTCACCAGCATCTTCAAGGATTTTTCCACGCTCGAAAACGTCGCCATCGCGGCCCAAGGCCGGCTTTCGCACAGCTACGCGTTCTGGAAGCCGGCTGAGGCGGACGAGGGTCTCAACACGCTGGCGCGCGAGGCCTTGCGCCAGGTCGGGCTCGAGTCGAGATGGAGCGATCCCGCCGGCGAGCTTTCGCACGGCGAGCACCGCCAGCTGGAAATCGCGATGGCGCTCGTGCGCCGGCCGAGGCTGCTGCTTCTCGATGAGCCGACCGCCGGCATGGGGCCGGAGGAGTCGCGGGACTTCCAGCAGCTGCTGCTCGGGCTCAAGAAGAGCTACACCATCCTGCTGATCGAGCACGACATGCAGGTGGTGTTCGCCATTGCCGATCGCATCACCGTGCTCGCCGGCGGACAGGTGATCGCCTCCGGCAGTCCGCGCGAGGTTCAGGGGAACACGCAGGTGCGCGAAGCCTACCTGGGCGAGGATTTCGCGATGGGGGCCGGCTGACGATGCTGCAACTGGACGGCGTGCGGGCGGGCTACGACGCGAAGGAGGTGCTTTTCGGCGTCGCGCTCTCGGTCGGCGCAGGCCAGGTGGTCAGCCTCCTCGGCCGCAACGGCATGGGGAAGACGACGACCGTGCATTGCATCATGGGCTTCTGCCGCGCGCGCGGCGGCGCCATCCGCTTCGACGGAGACGACATCGCCGCCCTTGCGCCGCACGAGATCGCGCGGCGCGGGATCGCCCTCGTTCCCGAGGGCCGGCGCGTCTTCCCGACGCTGACGGTCCGCGAGAACCTCGTCGCGACGTCGGCCAATCGCCGCAAGGCGCCGCATCCGTGGAGCGAGGCCGCGATCTACGAGCTTTTCCCGCGCCTGTTCGAGCGGCGGCGGCATTTCGGCAACCAGCTTTCCGGCGGCGAGCAGCAGATGCTCGCCATCGGCCGCGCCCTCATGACCAACCCGCGGCTCCTGATCCTCGACGAGGCGACCGAAGGCCTGGCGCCGCTTCTGCGCCGCGAGATCTGGCGCTGCATCGGGCGCCTGAAGGAAGCGGGCCAGTCGATCCTGCTGATCGACAAGGACGTCGGCGCGCTCGCCGACGTCTCCGACCGGCACTACATCCTGGAGAAAGGCAGGGTCGTCTGGAGCGGCGACTCCGGCGCGCTGCGCGGCGATTCCTCGGTCTGGCGCCGCCACCTCGGCGTGTGAATCGGCCGGGGCGGCGCGCCGGGCGCTATTTCATCTTGCACTCGGCGGCGAAGCGGTCCGCATGGTTGCGGAACACCGTCCCGGTCACCTCGTGCTGGTAGCCGGCGCCGGCCTTCACGACTTTCGCCGAATAGAAGTTCTGGATCGGGAACTGGTTGGTGTTGAAGCGGAAATCGCCGCGCGTGGACTTGAAATCCGCCTTGCGCAGCGCCGCGCGCAGCTTGTCCTTGTCCTGGATGTTGCCGTTCACCTCGCGCACCGCGCTGTCGAGCAGCATGATGGAGTCGTACACGAAGGCGGCGTAGAACACCGGGTTGCGGCCGTACTCCTTGCGGAAGGCCGCGATGAACGCCTTGTTCTGCGGGTTGTCGAGCCCGACGAACCAGTTCGCGGCCAGGTGCGTTTTCAGGGCGACGTCGCCGAGGGCGCTGAAGCTGTGCTCGTCGGCGAGCCACGAACCCGAGTAGAGCGGGATGCGATCGGCGAGCCCGGCGCTCGCATATTGCTTGACGAACGCGATGCCCTGCGCTCCCGGCATGAAGACGTAGACGGCATCGGGATTCGCCGCGCCGATCTGTGAAATCTCGGCCGCGAAATCCATGGTGGTGCGGTTCGGATAGGCCTCGCCGACCACCTGCCCCTTGAAGTAGGTCTTCGCGCCGGCGACGTGCTCCTTGCCGGTCACGTAGTTCTGGGCGACGAAGAAGCCGCGCTTGTGCCCGTCGTCGGTCATCATCTTGCCGGCCGCCTCGCTCGGCGTGTTGTTCTCCCAGGACAGGACGAAGACGTTGGGGTTGCACCCGGCGCCCGCGAGCTCGGACGGTCCGCCGATGCCGCTGAAGATGAAGGCCCCGGAATCGGTCACCGGCTTCACGATCGCCAGCAGCTGATTGGACAGCATGGTCCCGGTGAGGAAGTCGATGTGATTCGATTCGATGAGCTTCGTCGCCGCTTGCGCGGCGGTATCCGGCTGCATGCGCGAATCTTCCTTGAACACCTCGACCGGGATGCCGCCGATCTTGCCGCCGAGCTGCTTGAGCGCCAGGTCGAGCCCCATTTCCTGCTCTTTCCCGAGCGTGGCGATCGGGCCGCTCAGCGTGGTGAGGAAGCCGAGGCGTATCTTCTCGGCGCGTTGCGCCCAGGCCGAGGGCTGCGGGAGCCCCAGGGTCAAGGCAAACAGAACGAACACGATCCGTTTCATCATCCCCTCCTCGCTAAGAAACGACTGGCTTGGCTTCTTTTTCCAGAAGTGCTGCGACCACCCTGCGCGCGGCCACGCCTCCCGAGTCGGCGTTGATGTCGACCCAGCGCGCGCCGGCCGGCCTGCGCTCGACGCGTTCCTGCTGCTGCTCCAGCACCGCGACGTCCTCGGAGAATGCGCGCACACTGCCGGCGTGGAACGCTTCCGTGATCGCCGGGTCCGGCGCGAAGTTGCGCGGCACCGCCCAGAAATGGTGGCAGCTGCGCTGCGTCGCCGGCGTGATGCCGTTCAGCACCCGGTACTCGAGCCGCAGCGCGGCCTGGTCCGGCGCGCTGCCGTGCGGCACCGAAAGCGACTTGATGACGATGTTCGACGGCGGGGTGAAGTTGATGTCCTGCGTGCGGTCGATGTTTTCGGCGAAGCCCCGCAGCTTCACGTACAACGGCGGCGCCGGGCAGTTCACCATCTGGCGGAAGGTGCGCACGTGCGTGCCGTTGACCTCCGTCTTGCACGGCGTTTCCGCCACCGCCGCGTTGCCGATGGTGCTCGTATGCACGAACGCCTCGTGGGACAGGTCGAGCAGGTTGTCGACGAGCAGCTGGTAGTCGCACTTGATGTAGAAGTGCCCCCCGGTCGTGGTCCAGCCGGGATCTTCGTTCCAGTGCATGTCCGGAACGAGCGCTTCATCGGCGAGGGCGGGGTCGCCCATCCAGATCCAGACCCAGCGCCATTTTTCCACCAGCGGAAAAACGCTCGCCCGGCAGCGGGGCGCGATGCTGCGCTGGCCCGGTATTTCCACGCATTTCCCGCCCGGTTCGAACATCAGGCCATGGTAAAGACAGCGCAGGTTGTCGCCCACGCGCTCGCCCTTGGAGAGCGGATAGCTGCGATGCGGGCACATGTCGAGCATCGCGACGGGCTTGCCGGCCGCCGTGCGGTACATCACCACCGGCTCGTTCAGGATCCAGCGCTGCAGAAGCCCCTCGCCGAGCTCCGCCGACGTCGCTGCGACATACCAGTAGTTCTTCAAGAACATCGCGTGGGCCATTAAACGCCTCATTCCTTGAATCTGCAAGTATTCCTACAAACATAATGGGAAGAAGGCTAGGCTAACGGCGGTGCCATCTCCGCCGGAGCACAACGCACATGAGTGAATGGATCGGGCAGTCGGTGAGGCGCGTGGAAGACGAGCGGCTGCTCAGGGGCCAGGGCGCCTATCTGGCCGACCTCCGGCAGCCGGGGACCCTGGAGGCCGTCTTCGTGCGCAGCACGCACCCGCACGCCCGGTTGCGGGCGATCCAGACGGACCGGGCACGCTCTGCGCCCGGGGTCGCGGCGGTCCTCACTTCGCGCGACATCGCCGGCCGCACCGCTCCGATCTGCGTGGCGGGCGAAGTGCATACCCCGGAAAAGCTGCTGCGCGAATTGAAGCCGCTCGATCGGGTTCATCCGACGCCTCTTTTCCCGGAGGACACGACCACCTACGTCGGCCAGCCGCTCGCGATGGTGATTGCCGAGACGCTCCACCAGGCGCTCGACGCGGCCGAGCTCGTGGAGGTGGACTACGCCGAGCTGCCCGCGGTCTTCGATCCCGTTTCGGCGCTTGCGCCCGGCGCGCCGCTGGTCGAGCCGAGCTTCGGCAGCAACCTCGCCCTCTCGGTCGCCATCCGCAAGGGCGATCCGGATGCCGCATTCGCAAGCGCGCCCGTGATCGTGCGCGGCGAATTCGTGAGCCACCGCCATGTCGCCTGCCCGCTCGAGGCGCGCGGCGTGCAGGCGAGCGTCGATCCCGTCACCGGGCAGCTGACCGTGTGGGCGAGCACCCAGACCGCGCACGTGCTCCAGACGCTCCTCGCCGCGTCGCTGCGCATGCCGACGAGCCAGATCCGGGTGATCGCCAGCGATGTCGGCGGCGGCTTCGGGCAGAAGGGCGTGCAGTCCGTCGAAGACATGCTCGTCGCGTTTGCGGCGCGCGAGCTGCGGCGCACGGTGCGCTGGGTCGAGACTCGAACGGAGAACCTGACGGCGGCCCCGCACGCGCGCGACCAGATCCACCGCATCGCAGTCGCGGCCGATGAAAAAGGCCGGCTCATCGCCGTGCGCGACGAAGTGATGATGAACTGCGGCGCCTACAACTTCATCGGCATGGTGGTTCCGTACAACTCCCTCTCCCACCTGCTCGGCCCCTACCAGGTGCCCAACGCCTTCATCGAAGTGAAGGGCGTCCTGACGCACACCTGCTATACGACGCCCTATCGCGGCGCCGGCCGTCCCGAAGCCGTGTTCGCGATGGAGCGGATCATGGAGCGCCTGGCGGCGAAGCTCGGCCTCGAGCCGGCCGAGGTGCGGGGGAAGAATCTGGTGCCGCGCGAGGCCATGCCGTACGACACCGGCCTGCTCTATCGCGACGGATTCCCGCAGGTCTACGACTCCGGAGACTTTCCCGAGCTTCTGCGGCGCGCTCGAAAGCTCGTCGCCCTGGACGAGTTCCGCGCGCGGCAGAAGGAGATGCGGGCGCGCGGCCTCTATACCGGGGTGGGGTTCGCGCTTTATGTCGAAGGCACCGGGATGGGGCCTTTCGAGGGCGCGACGGTGACGCTGTTGCCCACGGGGCGCGTGCTCGTGTCCACCGGCGCTTGCAGCTCCGGCCAGGGCCATCGCACCGTCTACGCGCAGATCGCGGCCGATGCGCTCGGCGTATCGCCCGACGCCATCGACGTCGGCGGCGGCGACACCGCCACCATCGCGCAAGGCATCGGCAGCATCGCGAGCCGCAGCACGGTGACCGCCGGGAACGCGGTGCAGATGTCGTCGCGGCGCATGAAGGAGCGCCTGCTCGAGATCGCCGGCGAGATGATGGAAGCCTCCGTCGGAGATCTGGAATGCGCAGGCGGCAAGGTCCACATCAAGGGCGTCCCCGGGAAGGCGGTGGATTTTTCCCAGATCGCGCGGCACGCGATCGGAAGCGTGCTGCGAGGAGTAAAGCCCGGGGAAGCGGTGCTCGCCGAGACCGCCTATTTCCGTCCGCCCACCGTGACGTATGCGAGCGCCGCGCACGCGGCGGTGGTCTCGGTCGACGCCGAGACCGGCGTCGTCACCATCGAGCGCTATATCGTGGTGCACGACTGCGGGAAAGTGGTGAATCCGCTCCTCGCCGACGCGCAGATCGCGGGCGGCGTGATGCAGGGTATCGGCGGTGTGCTCTGCGAGGAGATGGCCTATGACGCGCACGGGCAGCCGGCCTCCGGGACCTTGATGGACTACGCGCTCCCCCGGGCGACGCAGGCGCCGCCGCTCATCCTGGATCACATCGAGAATCTCTCGCCGAGGAATCCGCTGGGCGTGAAGGGGCTCGGCGAGGGCGGCGCCATCGCGCCACCGGCGGCAATCGCGAACGCGGTGGAAGACGCCCTGAAGCCCTTCGGCGCCCAGGTGGACCGCGGGCCGCTTACGCCGGCGCGAATTCGTGCCCTGCTGTCAATCCACGCGCGCGCCGGATGACTGGATCGCGCGCCCCCACTTCGCCACCTCGGACTGCACGAACGCGGCGAACTCCTCCGGCGTCGAGCTGATCGCCTCGACGCCGAGCGTCGCCATCTGCTTCGTATACGCGGGATCGTGCGCCGCCTTCACGAGCTCGGCATTGAGCCGCGCGACGATCGGCCGCGGCGTCGCGGCCGGCGCGAAGAGGCCGGTCCAGGAGGTGATCTCGAACCCCGGCACGCCGGCCTCGATCATCGTCGGCACGTCGGGCAGCGAAGGCCAGCGCTGCGCGGTGGTCACGGCGAGCGCGCGCACCTTGCCCGACCTGACCGCCGAGAGCGCGCTGGTGACGGTCTCGATCATCATGGAGACCTGCCCGCTGAGCACGTCGGGCATCGCGGTGCCGCCGCCCTTGTACGGGATGTGCAGGATGTCGATCCCGGTCGCGGACTTGAGGAGCTCGCCCGAAAGGTGCGACGCCGAGCCGCTGCCCGCGGAGGCGAACGTGAGCTGGCCCGGCCGCGCCTTTGCGAGCGCGATGAGCTCCGCGACCGTGGCAGCCGGAACGCCGGCGTTCACGAGGAGCACGTTCGGCAGCGTGTGCAGCGACGACACCGGCGCGAGGTCCTTCACCGGATCGAACGCCAGGTGCCGGTAGAGCGCCGGGCCGATGCCGTTGGTGCCGATCGTGCCGAAGAGCACGGTGTAGCCGTCGGCAGGCGACTGCTTGGCCACGTATTCGAGCGCGATCATGCCGCCCGCGCCGGCGCGGTTCTCCACCACCACCGGCTCGCCCAGCTGCTCGCCGAGCTGCCTCGCCACGCCGCGCGCGAGCACGTCGGACGAGCCGCCGGCCGAGAACGGCACGATGAGCTTGAGCGGCTTGGCGGGGTAGCTCTGGCCGAAGGCCGGCGAGAGCCAGAGCGAAACCCAGAGGACGGCGACAAATGTCCGCGCCATGCGGCAATAGTCGCATGGCCGGCACCGCCTGCGCTACTTCGCCGAGCTCCCGGTGCTGGAGGACGCCTTTTCCTTGCCCGTCACCTTGTGCACGAGCGAGCTGATGTCTTCCTTCGCGCCCGCCGCCAGGTACTCCGCGCGGTTCAGCTTGCCGTCGTGGTTCAGGTCGAACTTGGCGAAGTCTTTCTTCAGCGCAGGATCGCGGACGGATTCGGCTTTCGAGATATAGCCGTCGTTGTTCCTGTCGAGCCTGGCGAAGCCGGAATCGCTCGAGCGCGTCTCGGCGCCCACCGTACCCACCGCGGTGCGCTCCTTCGCCTGCTGCGCAGCGAATGCCGGGCTTGCCGCGAGCGCGATGGCCACGGCGCCCGCCATTGAGAGAAATGAGAGGGGAAGTTTCACGGAATTCTCCAAAGAAGACTGACGATCGGCCCACCCTAGCTCGCGCTGCTTAAGGCTTTCTTAATCCCTCAGGAAAAGAGCAGTGCCACCGGGAATGTGGCCAGCGCGTCGGCGAGGCGCAGGCCGTGCGGGCTCACGGCGACGTTCTCGTTGGTGAGGACGTTCCTGAACCGCTTCGGAAATTCTCCCGGCAGCGAAAGCGTCGAGCCGCCCCACACCGCCTCGCCGGTCGGCGCGCCGCCTTCCTGGATGAGGGCGGCGAAGAGCCGCGGCGCGATGGCGATGACGGTCTGCGCGCCCGATCGGAGCGCGAAGGCGCAGACGTTTTCTTCCCGCCCCGCATCCGCGCAGAGCGCCGTGTAGGCGGCGTCGTGGAAGAGCTCCGGCATGCGGGCACGGAGCGCAAGGCCGCGCGCGAGGACGAGGAGCTTGGCGCGGCCGTCGTGCAGCGCGCCGAGAAGTTGCGCGGGCGAGCTGTCTTCCAGGGACGAGAGCAGCGCCCTGCGCCTCGCGTAGTCCACCGGGCGGCGGTTGTCCGGATCCACCAGGCTGTAGTCCCACACTTCGCAGCCCTGGTAGAGGTCCGGCACGCCGGGCGATGCGACCTTGAGGAGCGCCTGCGAGAGGCCGACGAGGCGCCCGAGGTGCGCGAGGCGCGGCGCCGCCTCGTTCACGTCCTTCAGGAAGAGCGGGTTCTCGAGGCTCGCGGCGACGAAGCGCTCGAGCGCCTGCTCGTACTCCGTGTCCGGATTGATCCAGCTCGTGCTGACCTTCGCTTCGCGCACCGCCTTCAGCATGTAGGCCTGCAGCCGCTCGCGCAGGCCGCGCAGCGCCGCCGCATCCGGCGGCGCGTCGGGCCAGATGCCGAGCAGCACCTGGTAGTAGAGATACTCATCGGCGCGCGAAGGACCGGCCTCGGAGCGCGCGCTGCGGTTGAGGACGCTCCAGCGGCGCAGCATGAAGCGCCACGCCGAGGGCACTTCCGAGAGCACCGCGAGGCGCGCGCGCACGTCTTCCGAGCGCTTGGTGTCGTGCGTCGAGCTGGCGAGCATCGTGCGCGGCCACTGCCGCAGGCGCTGCTCCGTCGCGGCGTGGAAGGCCTTCAGCGAAAGGCCGAAATCGCGCGGATCGCCGCCGACCTCGTTCAGGCAGGCGAGGCGATGGTAGCGGTAGAAGGCGGTGTCCTCCACGCCCTTCGCCACGACCGGCGCGGTGAACTGCTGGAAGCGCATGGCGAAGCGCAGCATCTCGGCGCGCCGCGCGCCGTGCTTCGGCGCGCCTTCCAGCGTGAGCACCCCTAGCAGGAAGTCGAACACGCTCGGATCGGCGACGCGGCTCGCGCGCTGCGCGCTCCTCACCGCCCACTCGATGTAGCGCCGGTCGGCGTCCGAGACGCCGCGCGGGCTGACGTAGGTGCGGTACACCGGGAAGCGCGCCGCGACCTCGGCGATCGCCCGGCGCAGCCCGCTCGCGGTGTAGTCGCGCGTGAAGCGGCTGCCGGAGGCGATGCGCGCGAGGCGCGTCGTGAGCACGTTGAGGTCCGCGGCGAGCGTCGTCCCCATGATGAGCATGCGGCTCTCGCGCGCGATCTCCTCGAACGAGCGCCGCTCGCCCGTGAAGCGCTGGTAGATGCGGTCGAAGCGCTCGCGCGCCGACGCGTCCACGAAGAGCCCGGTGAGGAGGTTGGCGAAGCGATAGCCGGTGGTGCCGTCCATCGGCCAGTCCGCGAGGTGCTCGTAGTCGGCGAGGATCTTCTCCACGACCACCCAGGGGCCGCGCCCGAGCTCGGCGAGGCGCTCGAGGTACTGGCGCGGGTCGGCGAGGCCGTCGGGATGGTCCACGCGCAGCCCCTCGACGCCCGGCTTCAGCGCGAGGCGGGCGATCAGCGCGTGGGTCGCATCGAACACCTGCCGGTCCTCGACGCGCAGCCCGGCGAGGTCGACGATCTCGAAGAAGCGCCGGTAGTTGATCTCGTCCGCGGCGACGCGCCAGAACGCGAGGCGGTAGTGCTGCTTCTCGAGCAGGCGGTGCAGCGCCAGCGCATCCAGGCGCCCGCGTTTTCCCTTCGTCTTGAGGCTGAGCGGAAAGCGGTGGTCGTAGTAGCGCACCTCGCCGCGGCCGAGCTTCACTTCTCCGGACTCGAGCGCATCGCCGTAATGCTTGCCGAGCACCGGGAGCAGCACCTTGCCGCGCAGCTCGGCTTTCGCCGGCGCCCAGTCGATGTCGAAGAACTTGGCGTATGGCGAGGCGCGGCCCTTCTCCAGCACGTCCTGCCACCACGCGTTGTCGCCCTGCAGCACGCCCATGTGGTTCGGCACGATGTCCATCACGAGGCCCATGCGGTGGCGGCGCAGCGCCGCGAGCAGGTTCTCCAGGTCGGCCTCGGTGCCGATCTCGGGGTTGAGCGCGTTGTGGTCGACGATGTCGTAGCCGTGCGTGCTTCCCGGGCGCGCCTTGAGGAAGGGCGACGCATAAACATGACTCACGCCGAGCGCGGCGAGGTAGGGCACCAGCGCCGTCGCGTCCCTGAAGCGAAATCCCTTGTGGAGCTGCAGGCGGTAGGTGGCGCGCGGCGTGCGGAAGCCGATCCCGCGCTCGGGCGACACCGCGCGCGCCAGCGCCCGCACGCGCGGGTCCGCGGCCCATTGCTCGAGCGCAAGCGGCAGCTTGCGGCGCCAGTTCGGGTGCTGCTCGACGCTGCCGGGCAGGTTCGCCTGCTCGGCGAGGTCGAGGACATCCTCGGGCTGCACGAGCATCAGCTTCGCCGGCGCGCGCGCGATGAAGCGGTGCGCCGACAGGCTCGAGCCGTCGAGGCCCGCGCGGGCGAGCGCGGCGAGGAGCGCGCCCTTGTCGTTCTCCCGGGACTTCCTTTCCGCATCCGGATCCAGGCTGAGCGCGGCGTTCTTGCGCAGCTCCAGATCGTGGCTGCGGAAGAAGCCGGCCCAGGTGGGCAGGTCATGGGTGCTGACGCAGACGAGCGCCTCGCGCGGATACGCCTCCGGCGGCCGGAAGTCGCCCTGCGCATCCTTCTCGAAGAGCAGCGGCCGGTAGGAAAGCACGCCGGCGTCGTTCAGCGCCTGGCGGAATTCCGGCAGCACCGTGCCGAGGTCCTCGCCCACCACCAGGCAGCGGTTGCGCCGGCTCTCCTGCGCGAGGAGGCCGAGCATCTCGCGGAACGGATAGTGCACGTAGCCGCCGCGCTCGGGCTTCGCGCCCGCCGGGATCCACCACAGCCGCATGAGCGCCATGACGTGGTCGAGGCGCAGGGCGCCGCCGCGCGGCATGTTGGCGCGCAGGAGATCGACGAACGGCCGGTAGCCCGCCGCGCGCAGCCGGCGCGGCGAGTACGGCGGCAGGCCCCAGTCCTGGCCGCGCGGGTTGAACTCGTCGGGCGGGGCGCCGCAGGAGACCTCGGCGGCGAACACCGACTGATCGCTCCACACCTCCGCGCCGCCGCGGTCGGCGCCGAGCGCGAGGTCGAAGTACAGCCCGATCGGCATGCCGAGCGCCTTCGCCCTCGCCTGCACCGCGTCGAGCTGCAGCCGCGCGTTCCATTGCACGTACTCGTGGAACTCGACGCGCCGGGCGTGCCGCCGCGCGAACGCGGCGACCGCCTGCGAGCGCGGATCGCGGTGCCGCTCGGGCCACGCTTGCCAGCCATAGCCGTGCTCCTCGGCGAGCGCTTCATAGAGCGCATAGTCGCGCGCGCCTTTCGGCAGCGTCTTCCTGAAGGCGGCGAACGCCTTGCGCCGCTCCGCGCCGAGCGAGGCGAAGAGGAGCTCGAGCACCTGCGCCTTCGCTTTCCTCACGCCTTCGTAGTCCACCAGATCCGCCTCGCGAAGCGCTTTCAGGCGCTTGCCGAACGAGGTGGATGCGAGAAGGCGCTGCGCGGCCTCGCAAGCGGCGAGCTCCGGGATCGCCTCGACGTCGATGTAGACCGCGTTCAAGGCATGGCGGCTGGACGGGCTGTAGGGACTGCTCAGGGCGGCGTGCAGCGGATTGACGCCGACGAGCGCGGCGCCGAGCCGCGCCGAGGTCTCGACGAGGCGCAGGAGGTCGGTGAAATCGCCGATGCCCCAGTTGCGCTCCGAGCGCAGCGCATAGAGCTGCACCATGAAGCCCCAGACGCGCCCGCCCTCTTCGAGAATCTCCGGCTGGCGGCAGCGTCCGCTTGCGATCCGCGCTGGGCGGCCGCGCGCCGGCGCTCCGAGCGCCTTCGCGAGCGCCGCGCGCGTCTCGAGGGCGATCTCCCGCTGCCGGCCCCAGACGTCGAGGTAGCCGGAGGCGATCTCCTCTTCCGGGCTCACTCGCTGATCCACCAGCTCGCCGACCAGGCCGCGCCCGGCTCCCCGTTGGACCACAGCAGCCGGCCCTGCGGGCGCGAATCGACCGCCACGGGCTGCGTGTCGCAGTTCGCGACCAGCGTCAGGCGAGCGCGCGCGATTTCCCAGGCGACTTCGAACGCGCGCGCGCCGAGCATGCGCCAGCGCCCGGCGCGCGCGCCCGCGAGGCGCGGCGCGATCTCCTTCGCGCGCAGTTCGAGGAGCGCGGCGTAGTGCGACATCCACGAGGCGCCGGAGGCGCTCTCGCTGTCCTTCCAGCGCAGGGTGCTGCGCTTGAACGTGCTCTCGGCGAGCGGGTCCGGGATGCGCTGGCGCGCGGCGGGCTCGGCGAACGAGGCGAAGCGCGAGAACTCCGCGCGCCGGCCGTTGCGCACCGCCTCGCCGAGCTCGCCCGGAAAGTCGCAGAAGAAGAGGAACGGCTGCCTGCAGCCCCACTCCTCGCCCATGAAAAGGAGCGGCACCGCCGGCGCGAGCAGCTGGATGGCGGAGAGGGTCCTGACGATCTTCTCCTCGCAGAGAGGAAGCAGGCGCTCGCCGAGCGCGCGGTTGCCGACCTGGTCGTGGTTCTGGAGGAAATCGACGAATGCGCAGGGCGGCAGCTCGCTGCTCTTCTCCCCGCGCGGCGCCTTGGTGAAGGGCGACACCTCTCCCTGGTACGCGAAGCCCTCGGCGAGCGAGCGCGCGAGATGCTTCGCCGGCGCATCCGCGTACGCGACGTAGTAGCCGTCGGATTCGCCGGTGGCCAGCACATGGAAGCCGTGGTGGGCATCGTCGTTCCACTGGGCCGTGTATTTGTTCTCGCCCAGGAACCGGGCCTGGTTCGCATCGTTTTCGAGGACGAGATGAACGTGACGGTCCGCTCCCACGGCTGCGCGCACCCTCTCGGCGAGTTCCAGCAAGACATGCTTCGGCGAGTCATCGTGAATCGCGTGCACCGCGTCGAAGCGCAGGCCGTCGAGGCGGAACTCGGTGAGCCAGTAGAGCGCGTTGTGGACGAAGTACTCGCGCACCCAGCGCTCGGCAAAGTTCATAGCCGCGCCCCAGGGCGTCTTGTGCCGCTCGGTGAAGAACTGCGGCGCGTAGAGGCCGAGGTAGTTGCCCTTCGGGCCGAAGTGGTTGTAGACCACGTCGAGGAGGACCATGAGCCCCGCGGCGTGCGCCTCGTCGACCAAGGCCTTCAGCGCCTCGGGACGCCCGTAGCGGCTGTCCGGCGCATACGGCAGCACGCCGTCGTAGCCCCAGTTGCGCCGCCCGGAGAAGTCGGAGAGCGGCATCAGCTCGAGCGCCGTCACGCCGAGCCGGCGCAGGTGCTCGAGCTTCTTCGCCGCGCCCGCATAGGTGCCCTGCGCGGTGAACGTGCCGACGTGCAGCTCGTAGAGCACCGCCTCGGCCCAGGGCCGGCCACGCCAGGCGCTGGCGCGCCAGGTATAGCCCTCCGGATCCACGAGCTCGCTCGGTCCTTCGGCGTCCTGCGGCTGGAAGCGCGAGGCCGGGTCGGGCACCAGCGCGGCGCCGTCGATGCGGTAGCGGTAGCGCATGCCGGCGCGCGCCGACGGCTCGAAGAGCTCGAACCAGCCCTCGCCCGCTTCCTTCAGGGGGAGAACCTGCTCCTGCAGGACGAGATCCACCCGCTTCGCCGCCGGCGCCCAGAGGCGAAAGCGCGCGCCGCCCTTCGGCTCGAGCGCCGCGCCGAACGGCATCGCGGGAGCACCGGCTAGCGCCTGCGCCTCGGCCACCAGCGCTCCAGGAATTCCGCCGCCCAGTCCTTGCCGCCGAGCCCGAAGGCGAGCGCGAGCGCGAAGACGATCCCGGCGACGATGATGAGGAACGTCTCGCGGACGATGTCGCCGCCGATGTTCATCTGGTCGAGCGCGATCAGCACGACGAAGGTCACGATGGCGTAGCGCGCGACGCGGCCGAGGAGCTCCGCATCCTGGATGTGGGCGTTGCGGCAGTACACGGTGATGGCGTTGTCCACGAAGCGCGCGAAATAGGCGCCGAAGGCGAGGATCAGCACCGCGACCAGCACCTTCGGCACGAAGAGGACGACCCGCATGAGGAGATCGGTGATGTAGGAGAGATCCAGCAGGTTGAATCCCATCACCAGGGCGGCGAGGACCACGAGCCAGTAGAGGAGCAGCGCGAGGATCTCGGTCGTGTCGGCGCGCACGCCGCCGTCGTGCAGGAAGCCGTCCATGCCGGCGCGCTGGGTGAGGACGTGGAAGTTCACCGCGCGCAGGCCCTTCAGCGTGGCGAAGCGCACGATCTTCGCCACCATCCAGCCGACGACGACCACGGCGATGGCGATCAGCACGCGCGGCAGCATCTGGCCGACGTGCACGAGGAAGGCGCGCGCCGGCTCGATCAGGAAGCTCAGGGTGTCGCTCATGGCTTTTCCTCCAGCAGGGCGGCGAGCCCCTGCAGCGGGATGTGGACCCAGGTCGGACGGTTGTCGAGCTCGTAGCGCAGCTCGTAGAGCACTTTCTCGATCTCGAAGAGCGAAAGCAGCCCGCGCACGTCGTCGAAGGAGGCGAACAGCCCCGCGCCGGCGCTCGCCTGCGCGTAGGAATCCAGGAAGGCCGCGCGCACCACCGCCTCCCACGCGTTCATCGAGGCATGCAGCCGGTCGAACGCCGGGTCGGCCTGCGCGAGGCGCATGAGCGCGCTCCACTTCGCGTAGTTGAACGAGCGCAGCATCCCGGCGACGTCGCGCAGCGGGGAGTGCTTGCGCCGGCTCTCGGCCAGGGGGCGCGACGGCTCGCCCTCGAAGTCGATGATGAGGAAGTCGTTGCTCGCGAGCAGCACCTGCCCGAGGTGATAGTCGCCGTGGTGGCGGATCTTCATCGCGGGGCCGGCCGGCGCCGCGCAGCGCTCGATGCGCTGCAAGAGCTGGCGCCGTCGCCCGGCGAGCTCCGTCTTCTCCGGCTGGCGCCGCTCGACGAGCGCGAGGGTCTCCTCCGCTTCCTTGGCGACGCGCGCCTTCCAGGCGGCGACGTCTTCGGCGGTGAGCGGCTCGGGCCGGAACGGCGCCGTCAGGCCGGCGGCGAAGGCGCGGTGCAGCTCGGCGGTGCGCACCGCGAGCGTCTGCGCGAGGGCGAGGTAGGCGCCGTGCACCTCTCGCGGCGGCGGCTCCTCCTTCAGCGGATCGGTGATCGAGCGCCGGCTCTCCATGTAGCGCTCGAGGTAGTCGAGCGTGTAGCTCCAGCCGTCGCCCTGGTTCGGGACGTAGGCCTGCAGCAGCGCGAGCGTGGCGGGCTCTTTCTGGTCGGAGGAGTATTCCACCGCGCCGGCGACCGGGACGCAGTTCTTGTACCCCGCCTGCTCGGTGAGGTAGCGGCCGATCTCGAGCTCGGGGTTCACGCCCGGACGCACGCGGCGGTAGAACTTGAGGAAGAGCCGCTCGCCGAGCGTGATCGAGGTGTTCGTGGTCTGCGCCTGGACCCGCCCGAGGTTGAGGCCCGCGACGTCGTCGCCCGCGATGGCGCCGAACGCCGCGGTCGGCGTGAAGACGAGCTTGCCCTTTGCCGTGGGCAGCGTCCTGCCCGCGCCGATCGCCTTCACCACGTGGCGGCAGAAGCCCTCGTCCATCACCGCCTCGGCGAGGACGCCGACGTTCGCCTGCTGGCGCACGCGGGCCACCGTTCCCGCGGCGAGCGCGCGGACGTGGTCCTCGTCCTCCTCCCAGCCGAGCGCGAAGGGCAGGAAGTACGGGCAGTCGTTGACCTCGGCGAGGGCGAGGAGCCACGACAGCCCGCCCACGTCCCAGATGACCGAGTCCTTCAGCACGGCGCGCCGCACCGGCTCGCCCTTCGCCGCATACCAGCGCTGCGCGGCGATGTAGCGCGGCAGCACCTCGCCCTCGAGCTGCGCCTTCAGCTTCTCCGCCATGCCGATGCGCCAGGGCACGACCTGGTCGCTGAAGAACGAGAGCCAGCCGTCGAAGAGCACCATCATCGGCGTGTCCTCCGACACCAGCGCCTCGGCGTGCCAGTCGGGCGGCGCGGCGTCGGTCGCGAGCCGGAACCAGTAGAAGCCGTGCGCCGGCAGCGTCAGCATGTACGGCAGGTCGCCGACCGGCGGGAATACGGTGCGGCCGAACATCTCCACCGGCACGCGGCCCTTGAAGCGCTTGAGGTCGAGCTCGACGGGCTGCGCCGAGCGCGCGAGGTTGGCGACGCAGAGGATGACGTCGTTGCCGTATTCCCTGAGGTAAGCCAGGATCTTGCGGTTCCCGGGGCGCAGGAATTCCAGCCGTCCGCGGCCGAACGCCTGGCTCGACTTGCGCGTCGCGAGCATGCGCTTCATCCAGTTCAGCTGCGAGTTCGGGTTGCGCGCCTGCGCCTCGACGTTCACCGACTCGAAGCCGTAGATCGGGTCCATGATCGGCGGCAGGTAGAGCCGCTGCGGGTCGGCGCGCGAGAAGCCGGCGTTGCGGTCCGGGCTCCACTGCATGGGCGTCCTCACGCCGTTGCGGTCGCCGAGGTAGATGTTGTCGCCCATGCCGATCTCGTCGCCGTAGTAGAGGACCGGCGAGCCCGACATCGAGAAGAGCAGGCTCTGCAGGAGCCGGATGCGCGCCGGGTCGTTCTCCATGAGGGGCGCGAGGCGGCGGCGGATGCCGAGGTTGATGCGCGCCTGCAGGTCGGCCGCGTACATGCGGTACATGTAGTCGCGCTCCTTGCTCGTCACCATCTCGAGCGTGAGCTCGTCGTGATTGCGCAGGAAAATGGCCCACTGGCAGAGCTCCGGGATGTCCGGGGTCTGCTGCATGATCTCGGTGACCGGGAAGCGGTCCTCCTGGGCGATCGCCATGTACATGCGCGGCATCAGCGGGAAATGGAACGCCATGTGGCATTCGTCGCCGTCGCCGAAATACTCGCGCACGTCCTCGGGCCACTGGTTCGCCTCCGCGAGCAGCATCCGGCCCTCGTAATTCGCGTCGATCAGCGCGCGGATCTTCTTCAGCACGGCGTGCGTCTCGGGCAGGTTCTCGTTGTTCGTGCCCTCGCGCTCGCACAGATACGGGATGGCGTCCAGGCGGAACGCGTCCACGCCGATGTCGAGCCAGAAGCGCATCACCCGGAACACCGCCTTCAGCACGCTCGGGTTGTCGAAGTTGAGGTCGGGCTGGTGGCTGAAGAAGCGGTGCCAGTAGTACTGCTTCGCCACCGGATCCCAGGCCCAGTTCGAGGCCTCGGTGTCGGTGAAGATGATGCGCGTGCCCCTGTACTTCTGCTCGTTGTCGCTCCAGACGTACCAGTTGCGCTTGCGCGAGCCGGGCGGCGCGCGCCGCGCGGCCTGGAACCACGGGTGCGCATCCGAGGTGTGGTTCACGACGAGCTCGGTGATCACCTTCAGCCCGCGGCGGTGCGCCTCGCGCACGAAGGCGCGGAAGTCGGCGCGCGTGCCGTACTGCGGGTGCACGTTGTGGTAGTCGGAGACGTCGTAGCCGTCGTCCTTGAGCGGCGACGGATAGAACGGCAGCAGCCAGACCGCGTTGACGCCGAGGTCCTGGATGTAGTCGAGCTTCTGCGCGAGCCCCTTGAAGTCGCCGATGCCGTCGTTGTTCGAGTCGAAGAACGCCTTGATGTGCAGCTGGTAGATGACGACGTCCTTGTACCAGAGCGGCGGGCGCTCGACCGCCTCGGCCACCGGCGCCGTTGAGAGGTCGGTCACCGGATCACCCGCAGGACGTGCGCCGGCACGGTGAAGGGATTGAGCTCGACATAGTTGCGCGCGCCGCTCCAGGTGAAGCGGCCGCCGCCGAGCAGGTCGTGCACCTCGTAGCTGCCGCTGAGCGGCAGGTCGGTCCAGCCGGATTGCACGCGGTGCGGGTCGAGGTTCACCGCGACGACGATGAGGTTGTCGCCCGCCTCCTTCGTGTAGAGCAGCAGCTGCGGGTTGTCGATGCCGTGGAAGCGCAGGCTCCAGTCCGACTGCAGCGCGGGATTCTCCCTCCGGATGCGGTTCAGCCGGGCGATGATCCCCGCCAGGCTGTCGGCGCGCTCGCGCTCCCAGCGCTTGATCTCGTACTTCTCCGAGTAGAAGTACTCCTCGCTGCCGGGCTCCCTCGGCCGCGCCTCCATCAGCTCGAACGCCGGGCCGTAGATCCCCCAGTTCGCCGCGAGCGTCGCGGCGAGCACCGCGCGCGCGATGAACCCGCCGCGCCCGCCGTTCTGCAGGTAGGCGTGGAGGATGTCCGGCGTGTTCGGCCAGACGTTGGGGCGGAAGTACTCCCTGCTTTCGGAAGCGCTCAGCTCGGAAAAATACTCCGCCAGCTCCGGCTTCGTGTTGCGCCAGGTGAAGTAGGTGTAGGACTGGCTGAAGCCGAGCTTCGCGAGCCGGTGCATGATCCGCGGCCGCGTGAATGCCTCCGAAAGGAAAATTACCTCGGGATGCTTCTGCTTCAGGGAATTCAGGCACCAGTCCCAGAAGGCGAAGGGCTTCGTATGCGGGTTGTCGACGCGGAAGATCTTCACGCCGCGTCCGATCCAGAACTCGAACACGCTCCTCAGCTCCTCCCAGAGGAGCTGCCGCTCGGCGCTGTCGAAATCGAAGGGATAGATGTCCTCGTACTTCTTCGGCGGGTTCTCGGCGTACTGGACCGTGCCGTCGGGCCGGCGGCGGAACCACTTCGGGTGCTCGTTCACGTACGGGTGGTCCGGCGAGGTCTGGAACGCCACGTCCAATGCAATCTGAATTTGCTGCTTCTCGGCTTCCCGGACGAGAAAGTCGAAATCGTCGAAGGAGCCGAGCAACGGATGGATCGCCTTGTGGCCGCCCTCCTTCGCGCCGATCGCCCAGGGGCTGCCGACGTCGCCCGGCTCAGCGTGCACCGCGTTGTTGCGGCCCTTGCGGGCGCTCGCGCCGATCGGATGGATCGGCGGCAGGTAGAGCACGTCGAAGCCCATGCGCGCGACGTAGGGCAGGAGCTTCGCGCAGTCGCGGAAGGTGCCGTGCTGGCCGTCCTCGCGCGAGGAGCGCGGGAACATCTCGTACCATGCGCTGAAGCGCGCGCGGACCGGCTCGACGACGGCCTCGAGGGTGCGCTCGTACGTGACGGTGCGCTCCTGCGGCGGCAGCGGCGGCTTCGCCGCGAGCGCGGCGCGATAGCGCGCCTCGGCATCGAGCGTCCGGTTCTCGAGCACCCGGCCCACCTCGGCGAGCGCGAGGTCCGCGCCGATGAGGAAATCCATGCTCAGGTCCTGGCCGGCGGCGTGGCGCTTCTCGAGGTCGCGCTGCCAGGTGAGGAACGGATCGGTCCAAGCGCGCACCGTGTACTCGTAGCGGCCGAGGCGCTCGACGCGGAACGACGCCGCCCAATGGTCGTTCTGCAGGAACGCCATGGGCACCCGCTTCCAGTCCCTATCCCCGGAAAAACGATAGAGAACCTGGCAGGCGACTGCGTCGTGCCCGTCCGTGAACACGTCCGCTTCGACGCGCACCTCTTCCCCGATGACGCGCTTCACCGGAAAGCGGCCGCAATCGACCTGCGGACGGACGGACTCGACGACGACTCTATTGGGGTTTGAAGAAGACCGCTCCAAGCGGAGGAAGGGTGATGGAGATGGAATGGCTGCGTCCGTCCCAGGGCACGGGCTCGGCCTCGACGCCGCCGAAATTGCCCATGCCGCTGCCGCCGTAGAGCTCGGCGTCGCTGTTCAGCACTTCCTGCCAGCGCCCGGCGCGCGGCACGCCGATGCGGTAGCCCTGGCGCGGCACCGGCGTGAAATTGAGCACCGCGAGCAGCGTCGCCGCATCGTCGGCTTTCCTGAAAAAAGCGAGCGCGCTCTGCTGCCAGTCGGCGCGGCTCGCCCACTCGAAGCCGTCCTGCGAGAAATCCTTGGCGTGCAGCGCGCGCTCGCGCCGGTAGAGCGCGTTCAGGTCCGCCACCCACCTCTGCACCCCGCCGTGGCGCGCGTCCATGCCGAGGACGTGCCACTCGAGGCTCGACTCGTGCGCCCATTCGCGCCGCTGCCCGAACTCTCCGCCCATGAAGAGCATCTTCTTGCCGGGGTGCGCCCACAGGTAGCCGAAGAGCAGCCGCAGGTTGGCGAACTGCTGCCACGCGTCTCCCGGCATGCGGCCCATCAGCGAGCCCTTGCCGTGCACCACCTCGTCGTGCGAGAGCGGCAGCACGAAGTTCTCGTGGAACGCGTACCACAGGCTGAAGGTGAGCTCGTCGTGGTGGTACTTGCGGAACACCGGGTCGTTCTGGAAGTAGCGCAGCGTGTCGTGCATCCAGCCCATGTTCCACTTCATGCCGAAGCCGAGGCCGCCGAGGTAGGTCGGCCGCGACACCTGCGGCCAGGCGGTCGATTCCTCGGCGATCGTCTGCGTGTCCGGGTAGTCGCGGTAGATCGTCTCGTTCAGAAACTGCAGGAAGGAGATCGCTTCCAGGTTCTCGCGCCCGCCGAAGCGGTTCGGGATCCACTCGCCCTGCTTGCGCCCGTAGTCGAGGTAAAGCATCGAGGCGACCGCGTCCACTCGCAGGCCGTCGGCGTGGTACTTGTCGAGCCAGAAGCGCGCGCTCGAGGCGAGGAACGCGCGCACCTCGTTGCGGCCGTAGTTGAAGATGGCGCTCGCCCAGTCCGGGTGGTGACCCTGGCGCGGATCGGCATGCTCGTAGAGATGCGAGCCGTCGAAGAAGCCGAGGCCATGCTGGTCCCACGGGAAGTGCGACGGTACCCAGTCGAGGATCACGCCGATGCCGGCCTGGTGCAGCGTATCCACGAGGAACA
>DASRFM010000066.1:0-62213 GCA_035651575.1 Burkholderiales bacterium
CGATTCCTGCAGTCCGAGCACGTACTGCAGCGCCGGAAAATCCGGCACGGCTTCCATGATCGCGAGCTCGGTGGTGCCGGGATTGCCGAAGAGGTGCGTGACGCCCTCGTCGGCGAGGAGCTGGAGGAACGCGGCGCGGCCGGTGGTCGGCCTCATGCCGGCTGGCCGGGAAGCTGCTTCGACGCCGGGTCGATGTAGGCCCAGGGGCGCGCGCTCTTCGTCCAGATGTTGGCGGTGATCTTCATGCCGCTCGAGTCGTCCATGGAGCCCGCGCGCACCACCACGGTCTCGGGCGCGTTGGCGCGCTGGCTGTAGAGCGGCGAGCCGCAGTCGCCGCAGAAGAAGCGGTGCAGGGTGCGGCCGCTGTCCACCACCGCGCTGTAGCGCTTCGGCGCGCCTTTGGTGATCTGGAACGCGCTCGCCGGCAGGACGGCGTTGACGCTGCCCGCCGCGCCCGAGGCCTTCTGGCAGTTGGTGCAGTGGCAGGCGCGCAGCTCGGCGACCGGCGCGCTGATGATGTAGCGGATGGCGCCGCAGAGGCAGCCACCGGTAAGCGGGGACATCGGGGGGCTCCTTTCCTAGAATGCGGGGAGGATTATGGCGGCTAAAGCGACTTTCGTTTGCGCGCCCGGCGCCGGCGGCCACAAGGACGACCGGCAGATGCGGCGCTTCGCCGCGGCGCTCGAGCCGCGCGGCTTCGAGGTCGTGCGCTTCGACTTTCCCTACGTACAGAAGGGCAGCCGGCGCATCGATCCCCTGCCGGTCCTGAAGCAGGCGTTCAGGGACGAGGTGGCGAAGCTCGGCAAGCGCCAGAAGCTCCTTCTCGGCGGCCGCTCCATGGGCGGGCGCGTCGCCTCGATGCTCGCCGCCGAGGGCTTCCCCTGCGACGGCCTGCTGCTCGTCGCCTATCCGCTGCATCCGGCCGGCAAGCCGGAGATGCTGCGCGCCGCGCATCTGCCGGCGATCGGCTGCCCGGTGCTGTGCATCAACGGCACGCGCGATCCGCTGTGCACCAGGGAGTTGATGGAGAAAACCCTCGAAAGGCTGGCCTGGACGATGCATTGGGTCGAAGGCGCGGACCACTCGTTTCGCGTATTGAAATCGTCGGGCCGCACGGAAGCCGACGTCGATCGCGAGATCGGCGAGGCGGCCCAGGCCTGGCTTGAAAAAATCGTGGTGCGTCCCTAGTAAGGGCACCTAATAAGGGCAGGATGAGCGCGAAAGAGACTCTCGGTTTCCAGGCGGAGGTCAGGCAGCTCCTCAACCTGATGATCCACTCCTTGTACTCGAACAAGGAGATCTTCCTGCGCGAGCTGATTTCCAATGCGGCGGACGCCGCGGACAAGCTGCGCTTCGAGGCGCTGGCGAACAACGCGCTCTACGGCGGCGACGCCGATCTGAGGATCAGGATCGATTTCGACGAGAAACAGAGGACGATCACCGTTTCCGACAACGGCATCGGCATGTCGCGCGACGAGGTGGTGCAGAACATCGGCACCATCGCCAAGCCCGGCACGCGCGAGTTCTTCCAGTCCCTGACGGGGGACCAGGCGAAGGACGCGCACCTCATCGGCCAGTTCGGCGTCGGCTTCTACTCCTCGTTCATCGTGGCGGACCGGGTCACGCTGCTCACGCGCCGCGCGGGCAGCGCCGAGGCGGTGCGGTGGGAATGCGACATGCAGAAGGAGGCGGGCGCCTACACGATCGAGCCCGCGGAGAAGGCGGGCCGCGGCACCGACGTGATCCTGCACCTGCGCGAGGGCGAGGACGAGTTCCTGAACGAGTTCCGCCTGCAGACCATCATCCGCAAGTACTCGGACCACATCGCCGTGCCGGTGTACGTGAAGGACGAGGCGGTCAACCAGGCGAGCGCGCTGTGGACGCGGCCGAAGAGCGAGCTCACCGACGAGCAGTACATCGAGTTCTACAAGCACGTGGCGCACGACTTCGAGCCGCCGCTCGCCTGGACGCACAACCGCGTCGAGGGGCGCCAGGAGTACACCCAGCTCCTCTACATCCCGTCGCGCGCGCCCTTCGACCTGTGGGACCGCCAGCATCGCCACGGCCTCAAGCTCTACGTGCGGCGCGTCTTCATCATGGACGACGCGCAGAGCCTGCTGCCGGCCTACCTGCGCTTCGTGCGCGGCGTCGTCGACTCGGCCGACCTGCCCCTCAACGTGTCGCGCGAGATCCTGCAGCAGAGCCGCGACGTGGACGCCATCCGCTCCGGGTGCACGAAGCGCGTGCTTTCGCTGCTGGAGGACCTGTCGAAGAGCAAGGACAAATACGCGACCTTCTGGCGCGAGTTCGGCCGCGTGCTGAAGGAAGGCGCGGCGGAAGACCAGGCCAACAAGGAGGCCATCGCGCGGCTGCTGCGCTTCTCCTCGACCGAGAACGACGCCGAAGAGGTGTCCCTCGCGGAGTACGTCGGGCGCATGAAGGAGGGCCAGGACAAGATCTACTACGTGAGCGCCGAGACGCTGCTCGCGGCGAAGCACAGCCCGCACCTCGAGATCTTCCGCAAGAAGGGCGTGGAAGTGCTGCTGCTGCACGACCGCGTGGACGAGTGGCTGGTGGCGGGGCTCCCCGAGTTCGAGGGCAAGCCGCTCGCGTCGGTCGCGCGCGGCGACGTGGATCTCTCCAAGGTCGCCGGGCCCGAGGGCGAGAAGGAGCCCGACCACGAGGTCGGGCTGTACAAGGACCTGCTGATGGCGCTCAAGCGCGCGCTCGGCGACAAGGTGAAGGACGTGCGCATCTCCTCGCGCCTCACCGACTCGCCCTCGTGCCTCGTCGCCGCCGAGCACGACATGGGCGCGAACCTCGCGCGCATCCTGAAGGCCGCGGGGCAGAAGGTGCCCGCGGTGCAACCGATCCTCGAGATCAATCCGGGCCATGCGCTGGTGAAGCGCCTGAAGCCCGACGATGCCGCGTTCGGCGAATGGGCCGGGCTGCTCTTCGACCAGGCGCTCCTCGCCGAGGGCGGCCAGCTCGACGACCCGGCCGGTTTCGTCAAGCGAACCAACGAGCTCATGCTCTCGGTTGCGGCAAAATAGGGCATCCCAAGACCGACAAGCCAGGTCCTCGCGCTCGGCACGACCCAGACCATCGCCTGGGCGTCCTCGACCTACCTTCCCGCGATCCTCGCGACGCCGATCGCCGCCGAGCTCGGCGTCTCGCGCGCCACGGTGTTCGGCGCGTTCTCCGTCTCGCTCATCGTCATGGCGCTCTTCGGCCCGGCATGCGGCCGCGTCATCGACGCGGGCAAGGGCAGGGGGCTCCTCGTGGCGTCGAACGTCGCGCTCGCGGCGGGGCTCGCCTGGCTCGGCCTCGCGCACGGCGCGGCGGGGCTCTTCCTCGCCTGGATCGTGCTCGGCATCGCCATGGCGATGGGCCTGTACGACTCGGCGTTCGCGGTGCTCGTGCGCCTCTACGGCGAGGCTGCGCGCAGCGCGATCACCGGCATCACGCTCATCGCCGGCTTCGCGAGCACCGTGGGCTGGCCGCTCACCGCCTGGCTCGCGGAGAACTACGGCTGGCGCGGCGCGTGCTTCGCCTGGGCGGCGATCAACCTCCTGATCGCGCTGCCCCTCAACCGCCTTTGCCTGCCGCTGCCTGCGGCTTCTCCTGAAAAAAAGGCCTTGGAAACGCACGCCCCGCAGCCCCACGGCCGCGCGTTCGCGCTGGTCTCCATCTTCTTCGCGATGACCGCCTTCGTCACCTCGGCGATGGCGGCGCACCTGCCGAACCTGCTCCTCGCGACCGGGATCGGCAGCGCGGCCGCGCTCGTTGCCTCCTCGCTCCTCGGCCCGGCTCAGGTCGTCGCGCGCATCACGGAATTCCTCGCGGCGCGGCGCTACCGCGTGCATCCGCTCCTCGTCGCACGCGTCGCGACCGCGGCGCATCCCGCCGGCGCGCTGGTGCTGGGCGCCCTTGCCGGGACGCCGCTCGGCGGCATCCTCTTCGCGGTGATCCACGGCGCGGGCAACGGGCTCATCACCATCGCGCGCGGCACCCTGCCGCTCGCGATCTTCGGCGCCGCGGGCTATGGCGCGAGGCAGGGCTGGCTCTCCACGCTCGGCCGCGTCATGCAGGCCCTCGCCCCTTACGCCTTCGGCCTGGTGCTGGACGGCTACGGGGTCGCGGCGGCGCTCGTCCTGTCCGGCGCGCTTTCGCTCGCGGCGCTCGCCGCGCTATTCGGGCTGCGGCGCTAGCTCGCGCGGCCAGAGGAGCGGCATCGTCTCCTCCATGCCGAGGAAGGTTCCGTCCGGCGCGAGGCGATAGACCTGCTCAGTGACGTGCGTCGGGCGGCTCACTTTCAGCGTCCCTTTCGAGAATTCGGCGGGGCGTGCGTCGAGCGCGCTTGCCTCCACGTCGAGCGTCTTTCCCGAAAAATCCTCGAGCAACGGCCAGAGCGTCTGCGTCAGGCGCTCGCTCGGAAGCAGCGGCTCGGAGCGCAGTGCGCTCCTCGACTCCCAGCCGTCGATCTCCTTCGACTCGAGCGCGTATTCGTCGCCGGAGCGGGTGATCCGCCCGGACTCGGCGCCGGCGAAGGAATCCACGGAGTATTCGCACGCTCGCAGCTTGAATTCCCGGTCGAGCTCGAGGCGCGTGTTGCGCCGCTCGACGTGCCTGCGCGGCAGGGCGCAGGCATGGCGCTCCTCGATCAGCCAGCCGCCGTCGGGCAGCCGGGTGTGCTTGAAGGAGATGCGACCCGCGTCGGCGCCGACGATTTTCTCGCCCCAGGTTTTTTCCTCGGCGGAAAAATGCGTCGACGGTATTTTCCGCGGCAGCGACGCGAGCTGCGCCCGCTGCGCCAGCATCCGGTCGAGATCGGCGCGTTTCAGGCGGTAGCCGTTGACGAAGACGGCTTCGATGTCCTTCAGCGCGCGCAGGTTCTTCGACGGATCGGCGCGCAGCAGGACCATGTCGGCGCGCTTTCCGGGCGCGAGCGTCCCGGAAACGCTCTCCTCGCCGAGGAAGCGCGCGGCCTCGCTCGTCGCGCAGCGCAGCGCCTGCCAGGGGCTCATTCCGGCTGCGGCGAAGTTGGCGAGCTCGGCGTGCAGCGACCTGCCCTGGACGTTCCAGGGATTGAGCGAATCCGTGCCGGTGAGGAGCGGCGCCTTCTCTTCCCAGAGGACGTTGACGACGTGCAGGAAGTGCTTGGCGCGCTCCCGAGCCGCGGCGCGCCAGTGGTCGACGTCGTCCATGCGCGCGCGGCGCGTCCAGCGCACGAGCGTCGATTCCCAGTCCTTGATCACCGGGGCGGGCACGTATTTCAGGTCGGGGTCCTCCATGCCTTCGGCGGGCGGCAGGCCGTCGCGCTGGTGGAAGACGAGCGTCGGCACGTTCCAGACCTGCCGCTCGGCGAGGCGCTTCGCCAGGTCCCGGATCTTCCTGAAGTCCAGCCGCGTGCCCGGCAGCGGATCGAAGCGGTCCCAGAAGCCGGGATCCGGCGCGTCGTCGCGCAGGTGGCCGCGCGCGACGTTGTGCAGCTGGTCGAGGCAGCGCACGCCGGCCTCGGCCGCCTGCTCGAAGCTCATCGCGTTCGGGCAGTTCGCGCTCACCGGGATGCGCGCCGCCTGCGCCAGCGCGCGCAGGTTCTCCGGCGCGAGCAGCGAGAACGCCTTGATCTGGTGGTAGCCCGGGCGCTCGAAGCGCTCGGCGAGCGCGCGCGCCTGCTCCGGCCGCGTCATGGCGAGCCCGCGCGGCATGTCGGTGCGCCCGTTCGGCCCGAGGCCGTCGATGGTGGCGCTCAGGTTCACCATGCGCGGGCTCGGGAACTCGCCGCGCGCCGCGGCGCGGCCCATGGCGAGCTGGAAGGGCGTGCTCACCGTGCGGATGGTCGTGACGCCCGCGGCGAGGTAGAGCGGGGCGTCGAGCGGGTCCCAGTAGTGCGTGTACAGGTCGGCCAGCCCCGGGATGAGGAACTGGCCGGTGCAGTCGAGCGCCGCTTCTTCGCGCTTCTCCTGCGAAGGAAAAATATCCTTTATGAAGCCGTCCTGGAGGACGACCGTGTGGTCGGCCAGCCGCCGCTCCGAGTCCATCGGAACGACGGTGACGTGCGCAAGGGCGAGGCGACCTGCCTCGCGCGCAGGCAGGTCGAGCTGCAGGAACTCTTGGTTCAGGGCTTGTAGGCTTTCGCCTGCTTGATGACTGCGGCGTGGTCGAAGCGGTTCATCTCGTCGACGAGCTCGTTGGTGACGAGCTGCTTCACGTCGACCTTCTTCGTCATGCCGGTCGCGCCCTCGGTCGGGATCGCCATGAAGTTCTGCAGCCGGTCCCAGCCGCCGATGTCGGACAGGCCGTACTTGCCGGGCTGGCGCGGCTTCATGATGGCGAGCGCGGCGTTGAAGAAGATCCGGGTGTAGGCCGGGTCGGTCTGCTCGGCCGGCGCCACCTTCTTCATGATCGCGATCGCGGCGTCGGGGTTGGTCTCGGCGAAGAGCGTCGCCTTCGCCATGGCGCGGCCGAGGCCGACGACGTAGCGGCGGTCGTTCTTGAGGACGTCGTCGGTCGCGATGGTGGTCTCGGAGGCGAGCTGCAGCTCCTCGCTGTCGCAGGTGATGCACTTCAGGTTGCCGCCGAGCGCCTGCTCCACCGGGACGGTGTTGTTCCAGGAGAGGTTGAGCGCCTGCACCTTGCCTTCCTTCAGCGCAAGGGCGTGCACCGCGAGCGTCGGCCCGAGCGCGACGAAGGTGACGTCGCGCGACGGGTTCATGCCGGCGTGCTGCAGCTGCGCGCGCAGCAGCGGCAGGTCGCCGCGCGTGAGGTCGATGGTGCCGATGTTCTTGCCCTTGAGGTCGGTGAGCCGGTTGAGCGGCGCCGAGGGCAGCACCTTGACGTCGAAGGTGTTCCTGGTGAGGAAGTCGTAGAACGCCTTGTACTTCACGCCCTCGGCGAAGCCGAGCAGCGTGTTCGGCGCGAGCACGACGCCCATCTGCGCGTTGCCCGCGGCGAGCTGCTGCACGAGCGCGCTCGAGCCGTTCACCACCTGGAGGTCGAGGTCGATGCCTTCGTCCTTCATGTAGCCGAGCTGGTTCGCGGTGCTGAGCGGGAAGAACGTGATGCCGTCGCGGAACGGCAGCAGGACGCGGAATTTCTTGAGCGGCGCGGTCTGCGCCTCCGCGGCAAGGCTCAGCGCGAGCGCCAGGATGAGCAGAGAAATCCTCGAAAGCATGAAACTTCCTCCCTTGGTTATCCGGTGAAGCGGCTGCGCCGCCAGAAGACGATTTTCCTCTCAAGCAGCGCCATCAGTCCATAGAGCGCGAGGCCGAGCGCCGAGACGACGAGGACGCAGGCGAACACCAGGTACACCTTGAGCTCGAAGCTGAAGGTGGTGATGAGCGTGCCCAGGCCCTCCTTCGCGGTGACGAACTCCGCCACCAGCGCGCCGATGAGGGCGAGCGTGAGCGAGGTCTTCAGGCCGGCGAAGATCGAGGGCAGGGCGCTCGGCCAGGCGAGCTTCCAGAAGTGCTGCGAGGGCGTGGCGACGAGCGAGCGCATGAGGAGCGTCGCGTTCTCCTCGACCGACTCGAGGCCCACGACCGTGTTGATGACCACCGGGAAGAAGGAGATCGCGATCGCCATCACCACCTTCGACTCCATGCCGAAGCCGAACCAGGTGATGAAGATCGGCGCGAGCACCACCTTCGGCATCACCTGGAAGGCGACGACATAGGGGTAGGCGATCTCCTTGAAGACGCGCGCGTTCACCATGACGATGCCGAGCGCGATGGCGACGATGCCGCCGATGAAGAAGCCGATCAGCGTCTCGGCGGTGGTGTACCAGAGGTGCTGCGGGAACCAGTCGGCGGTGAAGAGGATGACGAGGCCGTCCCAGATGCGCGAGGGCGCCGGCAGCACCAGCGCCGACACCCAGCCGGCGCGGCACACCGCCTCCCAGACGACGAGGATCGCGACGAGGCTGAGCGCCGAGTAGACGTTCGTCCTAGTAATGGGCGACTCCCAGGAGCTCGCGCACCTCGAACGCGGTCGAGCCGAACTGCGGCGTCTTCAGCACTTCGATGGTGCGCGGGCGCGGCAGCTTGACGTCGATGACCGAGAGCACTCTCCCCGGCGCCGTGCCCATCACCACGATGCGGTCGGAGAGGAACACGGCTTCCGCGATGCTGTGCGTGACGAAGACGATGGTCTGGCGCCGCTCCTGCCAGATGCGCAGCAGCTCCAGGTTCATGCGCTCGCGCGTGAACTCGTCGAGCGCGCCGAAGGGCTCGTCCATCAGGATGATGGGCGGGTCGGTGAGGAGCACGCGGCTCAGCGCGGTGCGCTGCTGCATGCCGCCCGAGAGCTCGCGCGGATAGGCGCTCTCGCGTCCTTCCAGGCCGACGAGCTTGAGGATGCCGCGCGCCTTGTCCGCCGCGGCGCGCGGGTCGAGGCCGAACACCTCGATCGGCAGCAGCACGTTCTCGAGCACCGTGCGCCACGGGAAGAGCACCGGCGTCTGGAACATGATGCCGATGTCGCGCCGCGGCCGCGTGATCGCCTTGCCGTCGACCGCGATGCTGCCGGTGGAGGGCTCGATCAGCCCGCCGATCAGCTTGAGCAGCGTCGACTTGCCGCAGCCGCTCGGGCCGACGAAGGAGACGAACTCGCCGGGGCGGATGCTGAGGTTCACCTCGCGCAGCGCTTCGACTGCAGAAAAGACTTTTCCGACCTTGACTACATCGATGGCGCCGACCATCTAGGCGGAGGCGTACTCGCCGGAGATTTCCTCCCAGGTCACGCTCTTGGGGTGGAACACGGTCGGCTCCGACATGATCGGCGGCGTGAGGCCCAGGCCCGGCGGCGGCGCGCCCTTTTCCTTGAGCTCGCGCGCCGCGGAAAGGAGCATGCGGCGCATCTGCACGATGGTCACGTCGGAGGGGCCGAGGTGCTCCTGCGTGCGGTCCATGATGCGGCCCATGCCCTCGGTGCAGGCGCGGTCCTGCGCCCAGATGCCGCGGATGCCGGAGAAGGACACCTTCTTCTGGAAGTCGCGGTCCTGCAGGTAGTTGTTCGCGCGGTTCGCCTTCGGCAGCCAGGCGCCGCCGGGCTCCGGCGTCGCCGGCAGGTAGCCGTCGGGCGCGACGTGGCCGCCCATGCCGCTGCGCAGCTTCGCCACCTCGCTCTCCGTGAAGGGCCGGTCCTCGAGGTACTGGATGCGCCACACCATGGTGCTCTCGTCGTCCATCGGCACCCAGGCGTTGCAGTGCACGGGGCTGCCGACCGCGCCCGGGACGTAGACGTAGAACGGCAGCACGAGCTGCGTGAAGCGCCAGTAGTTGCGATCGGGCATCTCGCGCAGCGCGCCGACGAAGAGCCCGTAGTCCGTCCGGTTGACGTAGAGCTTGGGGTTCTTCACCGTGGCCTTCGCCGCCTGCTCGGCCTCGGCGGACGAGAGCTGCGCATCGTTGATGATCCCGGCGCTGCCCTGGTAGTCGTCGCGCGCCTTCGTGTCGAGCGGCGCGTGCAGGAAGGAAACGTGCGACGGATCCAGGTCGCCCTCGAGCGCCTGCGCGTAGTTGCACTCGAGGAGCTGCTTCGTCATGCACTTGTGCGAGGCGGGCACCGCGGTGAAGCCGAGCTCGGGCGGCGCCGGCGGCTTCGCCTGCGGCCCCATGTAGATCCAGACGAGGCCGTTCTTCTCGTGCACCGGGTAGCTCTTCGCGCGCACCTTCTCGCGCGTATCCCGGTCGGTGGGCTGGTTCGGCATGTCGAGGCAGCGGCCCTCGGCGTCGAATTTCCAGCCGTGGTAGATGCAGCGCAGGCCGCAGTCCTCGTTGCGCGCGAAGTAGAGCGGCGCGCCGCGGTGCGGGCAATTGGCGCCGAGCACGCCGACGCGGCCGTTGCTGTCGCGGAAGGCGACCAGGTCCTCGCCAAGCGCGCGCACGCGCACCGGCGGCGCGTCGCGCTGCGCGAGCTCGCTGCTGAGCAGGATGGGCTGCCAGTACTGGCGCATGAGCGCGCCCATCGGCGTCCCCGGGCCGACGCGGGTCAGGAGCTCGTTGTCTTCGGGGCTCAGCATCGCACCGAAATTGTAGTCAGTGCGTGTCGAAGATGTGCTGGTATTTCTCCAGCATTTCGCGCAGCGCCCGGGTCTCCTTTTCCGTCGGGGAATCCGGATTCGCCGCGCGCGGCGGCGCGCCGAAGCGCAGCAGGCACGCCATCAGCAGCAGGCGCGCCTAGGTCGCGGTGAGGTTCTGGCCGCCGATGAAGACGCCCTTCGGGACGCTGAAGCCCTCGCTGTTGCCGCGCCCGACGGTGACGACCGGCATGCCGGAATGCGCGGCGCTGCGCAGGATGCGGGCGCGCGCCGTGGACGGGATCGTGCCGTAGGGGGCGTGCCCCTCGACCACGAAGCCCGCGAGCGGATAGCGCTTGCGGTTGCGCTCGACGAGCGCGAGCAGGTCCACCTGGTCCTCGAGCGGCTCGCCCGCCTCGGCGTCGTAGTTGCCGTCCTTGACGATGGCCACCTTCGGGATCGCGCTGCCGAGGAGCTCGCCTTTCTCGTTCTTCACCGCAGCGGGCAGCTTGCCCAGGTTCACTTCGGAAGCATGCGTATGGCGTCGCGTCGGCAGATACGTGATCACCGGCGGGCCGTCGTGGCCGACCGCGCCGAGGATGCCGCCGTGGCCGCCGGTCACGACATAGCCGCCGGGCCGGGCGTCGGCTTTCTGCACGTCGCGCGCCGCGAAGATGCGCTGCTCCTGCACCAGCACGACGCCGAGGCGGTTGCGCCCGGCCTCGTCGGCCCAGGCGCGCGAGGCGATCAGCTCGACGGAGTCCACGAGGTTCTTGTCGCCCTCGTTGCCGATCATGCCGTGCAGGCGCTGCGAGGAGTTGCCGCACAGCGGCAGCGGGGTGTCGAGGAGCAGGTTCAGCCAGTAGAGCGTCTCCTCGATGCGCGGGCTGCCCTGCGTCCAGATCGCGCCGGCATAGCGGCCGCCCGAAAGGATCGCCTGCACCGAGTTCGTGATGTGCGCGAGCACCTCGCGCCCCGGCGACATCGAGAGGTGGTAGGGGCGGTACGGAAAGAAATCGTGTCCCATGACCTCGGGCGGGTCGCCCTTCTTGTAGCCGCCGGGCGGCGCGACGCGGAAGAAGTCCACGTCGGCGCGCGAGGCGATCAGGCTCGAGTGGCCGTGGTTGTCGATGCCGAAGCGGTCGATCTCCTCGAAGGCGCGGCTGCCGTCGGGATAGAAGGGCTGGCGCGCCTTGTCCGCCGGCGCGTTCGGGAAGGCGCAGTCCTCCTCCCAGGGCTTGCCGTCGGCCTGCAGCGCCATGTAGGGCAGGGGATAGAGCCCGTCGCCCGGCTCGAGCGCGATCTCGTAGACCGGGATGTCGGAGGCCTCCTTGCGCTCGCGGCGGAAGTTGCCGGCGCGGTCGAGGTAGCCGTCGGGCGGCCCGTAGAGCTCGGCCGCGTCGCGCTCGAGCGGGTGCGCGCTGAACTGCTCGACATAGACTTTCGCCGGCGCCGCGAGCCGCTGCGGGCGCAGCGCGTCGAAGCGGATCGGCGCGCCGCCCGCGTCCTTCAGCGGCTCGAGGCCGCGCTTCGCGCGCGCCTTGTTGCTGGTGACGAGCGGCGGCGAGTTCATCACCGTCGCGTTCGAGCCGGAGAGGTGCGCGATCCGCGGTTTGGCCGACATGCGAGCGAAAAGGTAGCATGAGTTTTTCCATGGATCGAACAAAAGTCGACCCGATGCTCGGCATCGCGCTGATGGTGCTCGCGGTCAGCACCTTCACGTGCATGGACGCCTCGTCCAAGTACCTTTCCGCGTACTACCCGATCCCGACCATCGTATGGGCCCGCTACGTCTTCCAGCTCCTGCTCATGGCGGCGGCGCTCGGGCCGCGCTACGGGCTCGCCCTCGTGCGCACGCAGAACCTGCGCCTGCAGGTCGTGCGCGGGCTGGTGCTCGCCGCCGCGAGCCTCGTGTTCCTGGCGGCGCTCTCGCGCATGCCGCTGCCGGAGGCCTCCAGCATCGCCTTCATGGCGCCGCTCCTCGTCACCGTGCTGGCCGGGCCGATGCTCCACGAGCGCGTCGAGCGGCGCACCTGGCTCGGCCTCCTCGCGGGCTTCGCGGGCGTGCTGATGATCGTGCGGCCGGGCGGCGGGCTCTTCACCTGGGTCGCGGTCTTTCCGCTGGCGAGCGCCTGCCTGATGGCGGTGTACCAGCTGCTGACGCGCAAGCTCGCGGGGCGCGACCGGCCGCTGACGACGCTCTTCTATCCCGCCATCGTCGGCACCGTGGTCGTGCCGATCGCGTTCCCGTTCGCCTTCCAGATGCCCGGGCAGCCGCTGCACTTCGCGCTCTTCGTCGCCATCGGCTTCATGGGCGGCCTCGGCCACTTCTTCCTCATCCGCGCGTACGACCACGCGCCCGCCTCGATGCTCGGGCCGTTCATGTACTCGCAGCTCGCGATGGCGATCTTCCTCGGCTGGCTGGTGTTCGGGCACCTGCCCGACGGCTTCTCGCTCGCCGGGATGGCGGTGATCGCCGGCAGCGGGCTGATGCTCGCGCTAAGCCACCGCCGGCGCTGAGGCTATTCGCGCGTCGGGAAGACGCAGAGCGACGGGCGCTCCTTCGACCCCATCGCCATCGTCCCATGCAATAGATGAAGCCGACGATGACGATCAGCAGGAAGAGGACGAGTCCCGGCCCGGCATCGGCGCCGGCGGGCACGCTGCGGATTTCCTGCGCGAGGGCCGCCGCTTCCTCGTCGGTCAGCGCGGCGACCCGCTTCTCGACCGCGATCGGGTCGGCGCCCAGCGCGACGAGCTGGCGCCGCACCTCCACCCTCTGGACGAACTCGCCGACCGCGGCGCGGTCGGCGGCGGCGCCGGTCGCGATCATCCCGGCGTGCCCTTGGAAGGGCAGCGCCGCAGTCGTGACGGTAAGGAGGAGAGCGAGGATCTTTTTCTTCATGCGTCGCAGATTACACTACGCGGCCATGAAGATCACGATCCTCGACGACTACCACGACACGCTGCGCACGCTGAAATGCTTTCGCAAGCTTGACGGCCACGACGTCAAGATCTGGAACGACCACGTCCAGGACACCGACCAGCTCGCCGAGCGGCTGAAGGACACCGAAGCGCTCGTCCTCATCCGCGAGCGCACCAAGATCCGCGCCCCGCTCATCGAGCGGGTGCCAAAGCTGAAGCTGATCAGCCAGAGGAGCGTCTATCCGCACATCGACGTCGACGCCCTCACCCGGCGCGGCATCGTCCTCTCCTCGAGCCAGCATCCCGGGACCCCGTCCTACTCGACCGCGGAGCTCACCTGGGGCCTGATCCTCGCCGCGGTGCGCGAGATCCCGCAGCAGATGGCCTCCCTCAAGGGCGGCGGCTGGCAGATCGGCGTCGGCACGACGCTGCGCGGCAAGACGCTCGGCATCTACGGCTACGGGCGGATCGGCGAGGTCGTCGCCTCCTATGGGAAGGCCTTTGGCATGAACGTCCAGGTCTGGGCGCGCGACGCCGCGCGCGAGAAGGCACGCTCGCACGGGTACACGCCGGCGAAGAGCAAGGAGGCATTCTTCGAAGAATGCGACGTGATCACGCTGCACATGCGCCTGGTCGACGCGACGCGCGGCATCGTCAAGGCCGCGGACCTCGCGCGCATGAAGCCGACCGCGGTGATCGTCAACACCAGCCGGGCCGGCTTGATCGAAAAGAATGCCCTGGAAAACGCGTTGAAAGCGGGCCGCCCCGGAATGGCCGCGGTGGACGTCTACGAGGAGGAGCCGGTAAAGAACGCCGACCACCCGCTCCTCAAGATGGCGAACGTCGTCGCGACGCCGCACATCGGCTACGTCACGCGCGATGAATACGAGATCCAGTTCAGCGACATCTTCGACCAGATCGTCGCCTTCGCCGAGGGAACGCCGATCAACGTCATCAACCCGGACGCGCTGAAGAAATAAGCCGGGACGCATGAGCGCCGAATGGCGGGTTTTCGCGAAGGTCACGCTGCCGCTTTCGGGACTGAACCTCATCAACCAGGCCTCGCGCACGGTGATGGCCATCATCGGGCCGGCGCTCGCCCTCGAGTTCGCGCTTTCGGCGCGCGAGCTCGGCCTGCTCGCGGCGTGCATGTTCGCCGCGTATGCGCTGGCGCAGCTTCCCGAAGGGCTTGCGCTCGACCGGATCGGGCCGCGCCGCCTGCAGGCGGCGCTCGGCCTCGTCACCGCCGGCGGCTTCGCCCTCTTTGCGCTCTCGGACGGGTTTGCGGGCTTCGCCGCCGCGCGGGTCGTCCTCGGAGTCGGCGTTTCGGCGGGCTTGATGGCGCTCATCAAGGCGAACACGGACTGGTTCGCGCCCGCAAGCGTCGCGCGCATGAGCGCGATCGGCCAGGCCATCGGCGTTCTGGGAAGCATGCTCGCGACCGTGCCGGCGCAGGCCGCGCTGCCGGTGATCGGATGGCGCGGCGTCCTGGGGCTGCTGTGCGCCCTGTCGTGCGCCGTCGCGCTCTGGATCTTCTTCGCCGTGCCGGAAAAGCGCGTTCCCGCATCGCGCCCGAGCCTCGCCGCGGAAGCGGCGGCGATGTTCTCGGTGTGCGCATCGCGCAAGTTCTGGCGCCATGCGCCGCCGGTCGCCATGCTCTCGGTCCTCAACTTCACCTACCTCGGCCTGTGGGCCGGGCCGTGGCTGAGGGACGTCGCGGGCTACGACGGCCCGGCGCGCGCGCAGACGCTGCTGCTCTACACCTTCGGCGCGCTCGCGGGCGCGCTCGTCACGGGAGCGCTCACCAGCCGCGCGCACGCGCGCGGCTTCCCGACGAGGCTGATCTTCCTCGCCTGCAATGCCGGGCTGCTCGCGGCGCAGATCGCCCTTGCCTTCGGGCCGTCGGGCGCCGAGGTGCCGGCCGTGTGGCTGCTGTTCGCGTTCTCTGCGGCCGGCGCTACGCCGGGCTACGTCGTGGTCGGGCAGATGTTTCCGCCCGAGCAGATGGGCCGCGTGACGACGGCCGCCAACACGCTGACGCTCGCGCTCGCCTTCGTGCTGCAGACCGCCATCGGCGCGCTGCTCGACCTCTGGCCGCGCACCGCCGACGGCGGATGGGATCCGCGCGCGTATTCGGCGGCGCTCTTCTTCTCGGCCGCCGTGCAGGCGCTCGTCGCCGCGCAGCTTCTTCGCAGGAAGCAGGGAAGCTTCTAGCCCGTCCCGGGAGCTCCGAGCGTTCAGAAGGAGTAGAATCCTGTCCTCGCAAGCCGGCAGCGCCGGCTTTTTTATTTCCGGCTTCCGAAGGTTTTCCAGTGATCGTCGCTTCCGGCATTGCCATGCAGTTCGGGCCGCAGGTCCTTTTCTCCAACGTCACGGTGAAGTTCGGGGGCGGGAACCGCTACGGCCTCATCGGGGCGAACGGCTCGGGAAAGTCCACGTTCATGAAGATCCTCGGCGGGGAGCTCGAGCCGACCGCCGGGTCGGTGACGGTCAACGCGCACGAGCGGGTCGGGCGGTTGCGCCAGGACCAGTTCGCGTACGAGACCGAGCGGGTGCTCGACGTGGTGCTGCAGGGCCACGCCGAGATGTGGGCGGCGTGCAGGAGCGCGACGCGATCTACGCCAACGCGCAGGCGGGCGACGAGGACTTCATCCGCGCCGCCGAGCTCGAGGCGAAGTACGCGGAGTACGGCGGCTATACGGCGCAGTCGCGGGCGGCGGAGCTCCTGGTCGGGCTCGGCGTGCCGATCGAGCAGCACGACGGGCCGATGAGCGCGGTGGCGCCGGGCTGGAAGCTGCGCGTGCTGCTCGCGCAGGCGCTCTTCGGCGACCCGGACATCCTGCTGCTGGATGAGCCGACCAACAACCTCGACATCCACAGCATCCGCTGGCTCGAGGACGTGCTGAACCAGCGCACGAGCACCATGGTCATCATCTCGCACGATCGCCACTTTCTTTCCGCGGTGTGCACGCACATGGCGGACGTGGACTACGGCGACGTGCGGGTCTATCCGGGCAACTACGACGACTACATGGAGGCGTCGACGCTCGCCAGGCAGCAGCTGCAGAAGGACAACGAAAAGGCGAAGGACCGCATCGCCGACCTCGAGGACTTCGTGCGCCGCTTCCGCGCCAACAAGTCGAAGGCGCGCCAGGCCACCTCGCGCGCGAAGCTGATCGACAAGCTCAAGGTGGAGGACGTGAAGCCCTCGAGCCGGCAGTACCCGTTCATCCGCTTCACCATCGACCCGAAGGAGAAGCTCCACCGGGGCGCGTTGGAAGCCAGGAATTTGTCCAAGGCGTTTTCTTCCCGGGTCTTATTTGAGAAGCTGAATCTGACCATCGAAGCAGGCGAGAAGGTGGCGATCATCGGCCCGAACGGCGTCGGCAAGACCTCGCTCCTTCGCGTGCTCGCGCAGAACCTTGCCGCGGATTCCGGCACCGTTAAGTGGGCCGACAAGGCGCGCTGCGGCTACTGGCCGCAGGATTCGGCCGACGAGTTCCGCGAGGACGAGACGCTCACCGAGTGGCTCGGGCGCTGGCGCAGGAAGGGCTACGGCCAGGACGAGCAGATCATGCGCGCGACGCTCGGGCAGCTCCTCTTCGGCGGCGAGGACCAGAAGAAGTCGGTGAAGGTCATCTCGGGCGGCGAGGCGCAGCGCATGCTGATCGGGCGGCTGGTGCTCGACATGCCGAACGTGATGCTGCTGGATGAGCCGACCAACCACCTCGACATGGAGTCGATCGAGTCGCTGAACACCGCGCTCGACAGGTACGCCGGCACGCTCCTCTTCGTCTCGCACGACCGCGAGTTCGTGTCGTCGCTCGCGACGCGCGTCGTCGAGCTCAGGCCAGGCGAGAACGGTGCGCCCGCTACGGTGACCGACTTCCGCGGCGGCTACGAGGAATACCTCGCCGGGCAGAAGGACGCGCTCGCGGCCTGAGCCGGGGACGAGTACCGGTTTAAATCGGCGCCCGTCCCGGTTGTTCAGTGCTTGACGACCACGACCTCGAGGTACTCGCCGGGAACGACGAGCGAGCCTGCGCCGGCGACGTTCAGGCGCTCGAGCAGCGCGGTGATGTCGGCCTCGAGCCCCTTCTGCCCGGCGGGGTCGAGGACCAGGAACGCCTTGTGGGTCGGCCCGTAGAACTCGCGGAAGATCTGCAGCCAGTGCGCCGCCGAGCGGTAGCGGAAGTTGAAGTGCTTGCGCACGCAGCGGATGTCGCGCGCCTGGTCGCCGAAAAGCTGGACGATGTGCGGCTCGGTCCCCCAGAGCGCGGGCGACTGCAGCCCGGCGGGCGGGGGCAGGTAGCGGCCGATCACCTTGAACAGCTCGCCGATGAAGCCTTCCGGCGTCCAGTTGGCGAGGCCGACCCGGCCGCCGCTGCGCACGACGCGCAGGAGCTCGGCCGCGATCCTGCGGTGGTCGGGCGTGAACATCGCGCCGTAGGTGGAGAGCACCGCGTCGAAGCTGCCGTCGGCGAAGGGCAGGGCCTCGGCGTCGGCCACCTTGAACTCGACATCGAGCCCTTCGGCGGCGGCGCGCGCGGCGCCTTTCTCCAGCAGCGCCGGGACATAGTCGGTCGAGGTGACCTGCGCGAAGCGGCGCGCCGCGGCGAGGGTCGCGTTGCCGTTGCCGGCGGCGACGTCGAGCACGCGCTCGCCGGCGCGGATGTCGGCGGCCTCGGCGAGCTGCTCGCCGACGATCTGCAGCGTGACGCCGATGCGGGCGTAGTTGCCGCTCTCCCAGGTCGCCTGCTGCTTCGCCTTGACGGCGGCAAGATCCGGCGCGGCGGCCGGCTTGACTGCTTCTTTGACTGCGGACATTGCATCTCCTGTCGGGTTGAAGGACGAGAGCGCATTCTTCGCGCGGCGGCCGCGGCACGCTTGACCGCGCGTCTGCGCGGCTTGCCCGCGCGTCCGGAATTGGACGACACTGCGCTGATGGAGCACGACACGCTCTCGGACGTCCTGCGCACGGTGCGCCTGCGCAGCGCGTTCTTTTTCCACGTCGCCTGCACGGGCAAGTGGGCCGCGGAAGCGCCGCCTTCGCGCGAGATCGCGCGCGCCATCATGCCGGGCACGGAGCACGTCATGGAGTACCACGTCGTCACCCACGGCGAATGCTGGGCGGCAATCGTCGGCGAGCCCCCGCTCAGGCTTGCGACCGGAGACCTCGTCATGCTGCCGCACGGCGACGCGCACGTCGTGTCGAGCGCGCCGGGCATGCGCGCGCCGATGCCGCCCGAGGCGCTGGAGATGCTGAAGTCGGCGCCGCGCCCGTTCCGCATGACTTACGGTGCGCCGTCCGGGAAGCCCGCCACCACGCTGGTGTGCGGCTTCATCGGCTGCGACCTGCGGCCGTTCAATCCGCTCATCGCCACGCTGCCGCGCCTGCTGCACCTGCCCGCGAGCGGCGGCAGCACCATCAGCGAGCAGTTCATGCGCCTCGCGGTGCAGGAAACCGCCGCGGCGCGGCCGGGCAGCGAGGCGCTCCTCGAGCGCATGAGCGAGATGATGTTCGTCGACGCGGTGTGCCGCCACGTCGAGATGCTGCCGAAGGAATCGACCGGCTGGCTCGCCGGGCTGCGCGACCGCCACGTCGGCCGCGCGCTCGCGCTCCTGCACGAAAGCCCGGCGAAGGACTGGACCCTGGAGGAGCTCGGCAGCCAGGCGGGCCTGTCGCGCTCGGCGCTGCACGAGCGCTTCGTCGCGCTGGTCGGCCAGCCGCCGATGCAGTACCTCGCGCAATGGCGCATGCAGCTCGCCTCGCGCCTGCTGCGCGAGAGCCAGGCGAGCGTCGTCTCGGTCGCGCTCGCCGTCGGCTACGAGTCGGAAGCCGCCTTCTCGCGCGCGTTCAAGCGGCTGGTGGGCGAATCGCCATCGGTCTGGCGCCGGGCGACGGCGCAGGCATAGATCTCAAGCCGGCGCCGCGGCGCTCCTGCGCTACGGGCTGCGGTGCAGGACCCAGCACAAGCGGAGCGCGCCGCCATCGCTCGGCAGGCGGCCGACGGTGAAATCGACCGCGATCTTCGGCCGGCTCCCGCCATTCAGGACGCCGGACCAGCTCACGACGGCGCCAACGGAATCGGCCAAGAGCCGATTCAGGCTCGTGCGCAACATGGTGCGGCTCTCATTCGTGACGAAGAGCTGCAGCGGCCGGCCCACCACGTTGGTCCCCGGATAGCGCAACAGGCTTTGCGCGGCCAGGTTGAGCTCGCGGATCAGGCCGTCGCCGTCGGTCACGACATAGCCGTAAGGCGAGCAGCGGAAGAGCTCCGCGTAGTGGTTGCGCTGCCGCGCGAGGTCTTCCGACAGGCTCTGCAGCTGCTCCGAGGCGACATGCAGCTCTTCCATCGCGCGCTCCAGCGCTTCGAGATCCTCGTGCGTCGGAGCGATCTCGTGGGCGCCGTTGCTGTAGGCGCGCAGCTTCAGCTGCACGGAATGCAGGAGAACCTGGATTTCCGACGGCAGGTGCTTTTCGCCGAGAGGAGGCTTCGTGGAGGCGGGTGAGATTTGTCAAATTGTCCTCTTCGCTTCGCCGGCCGTCCACCTCTTCCGGCTTCAAGCCAGGGCGCGAGCCACTGCGGCGGCGTGCGGCACGACGTCGTAGGAGTAGAGCTCGGCACGGAACTGCGCATGCGCGGCGAGCTCGGCGTCGCGCTTCACCAGGTCGTCGACCATGGAATCGACTCGCAAGCCGTGCTTGCGCGCGCCGAGCTGGACTTCGGCGACGCGCTCGCGGCGCAGGCGCTCGTAGGCGAGGAGGGCGGCGGGAACCGGAGCGCTCTTCGCCTCCGCGAGGATCGTGGCGAGCGCCATGCCGTCCTCGATCGACTGGTTCGCGCCCTGGCCGAGGTGCGGCAGCATCGGGTGCGCGGCATCGCCGAGCAGCGTGAGGCGGCCCTTGCTCCACGTCGGCAGCGGCTCGCGGTCGTAGAGCGCCCAGCGGAAGCAGTGGTCCACCTGCGCGAGCACGCCGGCGATGCGCGGGTCCCAGCCTTCGAACTCGGCGCGCAGCACGTCGGGGTCGCCGGCGGCGGACCACGATTCCTTCATTTCCTCGTCGGCGGGAACGAAGCCGACGTAGTTCACCATCGTGCCGTGGCGCACCGGGAAGACGAGGAAGTGCTTCTTCGGGCCGGCCCACATCTGCCAGCGGTCCATCGGCCAGTCCGGCAGGCGCTCGCGCGTGACGAGGCCGCGGTAGGCGACAGTGCCGTGGAACACCGGCTTCGAGGGCGGGAAGACGTGCGGGCGCAGCTCGGAGTGAATGCCGTCCGCGGCGACGACGACGTCGGCTTCGGCGCTCGCGCCGTTCGCGAAGCGCACGCGGGCGCTGTCCGCGGACTGCTCGAAGCCGACGGCGCGATGGCCGCAGCGCACGATTCCGGCGGGCAGCTTCGCGGCGAGGAAGTCCACGAGGTCGGCGCGGTGCATGCCGAAGTTCGCGTTCCATCCCGAGGCGTCGGCGACCTGCACTGGCGCGATGGGCGAGCCGTCGTGGCGGTAGTACTTCGATTGCGGGCCGACGAGCGCGCCCCATTTCTGCACGGCGGCCTCGAGGCCCACGCGCCGGAACTGGCGCACCGCGTTCGGCGTGATGTAGACGCCGGCGCCGACCTCGCCGAGCGCCGGCGCCTGCTCGTAGACCGCGACGTCGAGCCCGCGCGAAACGAGCGCATTGGCGGCGAAGAGGCCGCCGATGCCCCCGCCGACAACGACGACGCGCAAGACTGCGCTTCGGCGCTTAGCCGGTGAAGGCTTCGACGATGCGCACGTCGCGCTCGGCGCCGTCGCCCAAGGCGCGCATGGCTTCCTGGTAGCCCGGGCTGTCGTGCGCAGCCTGCGCCTTGGCGGCGCTTTCCCACTCGGTGATGACGGTGCGCTGGTTGAGGCCCGCCTCGTAGGTCTTCACCGGCGAGCCGCGCACGAGGAACTTGCCGCCGGCCGCCTGGATCGCCGGGCCGGCGAGCTTGGCGTACGCCGCGAGCTTGTCCGGGTTCTTGATGTTGCGATAGCAGGTGATCCAGTAGGCCTTCGCCATGGCGTCTCCTAGGTTTTCAGACTGCGTATTTCTTGCGGTGGATGACCTGCGGGCCGCCGGTGCCGACGGTGCGCTCGTAGACGCCGTCGCCGCGCTTCACGTACTTCGTCATCCCGAGCTCCTTCACCTTGCTGTCGGAGGTCGAGAAGCGCTGCAGCGCGGCCGCGCTGACGATGCGCTCGACCGCCTGGCCGCACTCGGGGCAGGCGGCGAGCTTGTCGTCGCTCATCTTCTGGTAGACCTCGAAGCAGCCCTCGCACTTGTCGCAGCTGCGCGAGACCGGGGCGTATTCGTAGATCGGCATGCCGCCATTTTACGGCAGCAGCTTGCCTCCCGGGAGGCAAGCAAGGATCAACCCTTCCCGAGCGTGGCTTCGGCGGCGCGGTGCACGTGGCGCGTGGCGAGGACGGCGGCGCGCTCCTCGTCGCCCGCGATGACCGCGGCGAGGATCTCGGAGTGCTCGCTCCAGTCCTCGCGCGCGCGGCGCGCGGTGTTGACGGCGAAGACGAGGCTCGTGCGCTCGCGCAGCACGCGCATGATGTCCCAGAGGATGGTGTTGCGGCCGGCCTCGGCGAGCTTGTCGTGGAACTCGCCGTTCAGGCGCACCAGGTCGTCCACGTTGCCCGAGCGCGCGGCGCGGTTGCCTGCAGTGAGCACCTCGCGCAGCTCCGCGACGATCTCGGGCTGGTGATGGCGGGCGGCGAGGCGCGCGTTCAGGCCCTCGAGCGTGGCGCGCACCTCGACGAGATCGCGCGCCACCTCCGGCGAGATGTCGGCGACCGAGGCGCCGCGGCGCGGCTGCACGTCCACCAGGCCCTCGGCGGCGAGCACGCGCAGGGCCTCGCGGATCGGGATGCGCGAGACGCCGAGCTCCTCGGAGAGCTGCTCCTCGACCAGCCGGTCGCCCGGCTTCCTGCGGTTGGTGAGGATGGAGCGGCGCAGCTCCTCGGCGACGCGCTGCCCCAGCGAAGGGTGCTCGAGCTTCATTCGATGACGATGTTCGCCCGCTTCACGACCGCGGCCCAGTGCTCGCGCTTCTCCTTCAGCCACGCCGCCGACTGCCTCGGGTCGAGGTCCATCGCGGCATAGTCGGCGATGCGGTTCTTCTCCTGGATGTCGGGGGAAGCGAGCGCCTTGCGCACCTCGCGGTTGAGCGCGTTCACGAGGTCCTCCGGCGTCCCGGCCGGCGCGAAGAGCGCGTAGGCGAACGAGGCGTCGAAGCCGGGATAGCCGGACTCGGCGACCGTGGGCACGTCGGGCGCGAGCGGCGAGCGCTTCAGGCTCGAGACGCCGAGCGCGCGCAGCTTGCCGGACTTCACGTGCGGCAGCACGCCGGTCGTGACCGCGAAGATCGAGTCCACCTGGCCCGCGACGACGTCCACGATGGATTGCCCGGTGCCCTTGTACGGGATGTGCGCCATGTCGCCGCCGGTCGTGGCGAGGAAATAGGCGAAGGTGAGATGGCTCGGCGAGCCGTTGCCGCCCGAGGCGTAGTTCATCTTCTTCTGCCGGGCGAGCTGCGTGAGCTCGGCGATGCTCTTCGCCGGCACCGCCGCGTTCACCGCGAGGAGCTGGCCGTAAGTGACGGGCACCGAGATCGCGGCGAAGTCCTTCGCCGGGTCGAAGGGCAGCTTCCGGTAGATGGACGGGTTGACGGTGAAAGTGGTGTCGAGCGCGAAGAGCAGCGTGTAGCCGTCGGCGGGCGCCTTCGCCACCAGGTCGGCGCCGATGTTGCCGCCGGCGCCGGGCTTGTTCTCGATCACGAAGGGCTGCCCCATCGCCGTCGAGGTCTTGTCGGTGATGAGCCGCGCGAACGTGTCGAGCGGCCCGGGCACGGTGGTGACGATCACGCGCACCGGCTTCGACGGATAGGGCTGCGCGAGCGCGCTGCCGGCCACGAGCGCCGCGACGAGCAAACTCCACGGTTTCATGCTTCCCTCCCCTTTGGTTACCACAGGACCACGGCGGCGATCGTCGAGGCGGCGAGCCCCGCGATCACCGGCCAGAAGATGACCCGCACCGCGTCGAGCACCGGGACGCGGGCGAAGCCGGTGACCGCGATGAGCGAGGACCAGGCGATCAGCGTGCCGCCGCCGGTCCACACCGCGCCCATCTGGCCGACCGCGCACAGCGTCGCCGGGTCGATGCCGAGCGTGGGGCCGAGCGCGCCCGAGAGCGCGCCGGTGAGCGGCAGGCCGGCGAAGCCCGAGCCGTCTACGCCGGTGATCATGCCGACGATCAGCACGCCGAAGGCGACGAAGAAATGGTTGTGCGGGATCCAGCCCTGCGCCGCCTGGATGAGCTCGAAGAGCAGCGCCGGCGCGTGCGCGCCCGAAGGCACGCCGAGGATCGCGCCCGCGGTCTCGGCGCCGCCGACGAAGAAGAAGCCCGCGATCGGCAGGACCGCGCCCATCGCCTTGAAGGCGAACACGAAGCCGTCGATCACGTGGTTCGCCGTGGTGTCGAGGAACTTGCCGCTGTCGCAGGCGAGCGCCGCGAGGATGAGCAGCACCGTCGCCGTGCCGCCCACCAGCGCCGCGGCGTCGCCGCCCTTGATGTCCGGCATGCCCGCGACGAACTTGGGCAGCAGCATCGCGGCGATGATCGCGAGGAAGGCGAGCGGCGTCACGACGGCGAAGAGCTTCGACCAGCGCTCCTTCGCCGGCGGCAGGGCGTGCAGCTCCTTCGACACCGCCCGGTTGCCGACGAGCGGCTCGTGCGGCGCCGCCTCGGCGAGGAACTCCTTGTCGAACGAGCCGACCTTGTCCGACACGCTGGAGAGCTGCTCGGTGAGCGTCGCGCCCGCCTCCCAGCGCGCGAGGTGCTGGCGGCCCGGGGCGCGGATCGCCTTGCGCACGGCGAAGTAGCCCAGCACGAGCGCGATGAGGCCGGTGATGAGCGAGAGCACGAGCGCCCGGTCGGCCACGGTGGCGGCGGACACCGCGGCGCCGGCCGCCTTCGCGCTGATGCCGGGCGCGACGCGGATCACGTAGTCGGAGGAGAGCGCCATGCCCTGTCCGGCGATCGCGATCGCCACGGCGCAGCCCATCGCGGGCAGGCCGGCGAGGATCGCCGCGGGCAGGAGGATCGCGCCGACGAGCGGCACCGCCGGGGTCGGCCAGAAGAAAAGCGAGATGAAGTACGTGATCACGGCGAGCACCACGTAGGCGACGTGCCCGTTCACCATGATGCGGCGGAAGGGCTCGACCATGCGGATGTCCGAGCGCAGCGCGCTCAGCGCGTTGAGGAGCGAGGTCATGAGCGCGATGACCAGGAAGATGTTGAACAGCTCCTTCGCCGCGGTCAGGCTGCCGTTGAAGACCGATTCCAGCGCCGCGATCACGCTGCCCGACCACGCCAGCGAGACGAGGAACGTCGCGAGGATCGCCGGCACGACGACGTTGGCGCGCAGGATCATCGTTACGATGATCGCCACGACGCCGAGCAGGTACATCCAGTGCGCTGCGGTAAGCGTTACGGCCTGGCCCATCGCGTCCTCCTCCGTCCGAGACGGTTTCTTATTTCTTGATGTCGGCAGCCACCATGACGGCGTGCTTGCTTCCGAGCAGCTCCTTCAGCGCCTGCAGCGCGGCGAGGCCGCAGGCGGTGTCCTGCTCGCCGTTGCCGCCCGAGAGCCCGACGCCGCCGACGACCTCGTTGTCGACGACGATCGGGAAGCCGCCGACGAAGATGGCGAAGCGCCCGTCGAAGCTCCACTGGATGCCGAAGGCCTCGTTGCCCGGCAGCGCTGGGCCGCTGGGCGGCGTATTGAAGAGATGCGTCGAGCGCTTGTGCCCGGCCGCGGTGAACGCCTTGTTCCACGCGATCTGCGGCCCGGTGATGCGCGCGCCGTCCGCGCGCTCCAGGCACAGCGGATAGCCGCCTTCGTCCACGACGCAGGCGGTCTCCGGCACGCGCAGCTCCGCCGCCTTCTTCAGCGCCGCGTGGACCATGGCGCGCGCTTCGGCGAGCTCCAGTTTGAAGCTGGTTTTCAAGATCAAACCCCCTGGTAGACGGTCTTGACCTGCGTGTAGAACTCGAGCCCGGTGCGTCCCGACTCGCGGAAAGTGGAGGTGCTCGAGCGCTTGAGCCCGCCGAAGGGCGCGTTCACGAGGTTGCCGGTCGTGGTGCGGTTGATCTTCACCGTGCCCGACTGGATGTCCTGCGCGAAGCGGTGCATCGTCTTCTGGCTGCGCGTGGCGATCGCCGCGGAGAGCCCGTACTCGGTGTCGTTCGCCTTCGCGATCGCATCCTCGTAGCCCGAGGCCTCGATGAGCGCGAGCACCGGCCCGAAGATCTCCTCGCGCGCGATGCGCATGTCCTGGCGCACGCCGTCGAACAGCGCCGGCGTCACGAAGTAGCCGTGCTGGTACTTCTCGCCCGCGAGGCGCTCGCCGCCGCAGAGGAGCTTCGCCTCCTTTTTCCCGATCTCGATGTAGGAGAGGACGGTCTCGAGCTGCTTTTTCGTGGCGAGCGGCCCGATGTCCTTCATCGCGGCGATCTTCGCGACGAGCTTCTGCGTGAACAGGTCCTTGACGGAGGAAACGACAATCAGGCGGCTGGTTCCCGTGCAAGCCTGCCCGGCCAGCGACAGCCCGCCCTTGATGGCGAGGTCCACCGCGAGGTCGAGGTCGGCGTCGTCCATGACGATGAGCGGGTTCTTGCCACCGAGCTCCATCTGCGTGCGCGTCGTGAGCGGCGCCGAGCGGTGGATGTGCTCCCCGGCGGCGGTCGAGCCGGTGAAGGAGATCGCGCGCACCACCGGGTTCTGCGTGATCTCGGCGCCGACGTCGGCCGGGCTGCCGGTGATGAAGTTCAGCACGCCCTTCGGGATGCCGGCGCGCACGAAGGCTTCGGTCAGGCGATAGCCGGTGAGCGGCGCATCGGAGGAGGGCTTGAAGACGACGGTGTTGCCGGTGATGAGCGCGGGGGCGATCTTGCGCGCCGGGATCGAGATCGGGAAGTTCCACGGCGTGATCGCGCTCACCACGCCGAGCGGCTCGCGCAGGCTGTAGACCAGCAGGTCGGCGTCGTCGTTGGGGAAGGTCTCGCCGGAGAACGACTGGCCCTCGATCGCATAGAAGCGCAGCGTCTGCGCCGAGCGCAGCACTTCGTCCTTGGCGAGCGCGATCGCCTTGCCTTCCTCGCGGGTCAGCTCCGCGGCAATCTTCTCGGCGTTGGCTTCGAGAAAGTCCGCGGCGCCCTGCAGGATCTTCGCCCGCCTGGAGATCGGCGTTTTGCGCCAGCCGTCGAACGCCGCGGCCGCGGCCTCGACCGCGGCGCGCGCGTCGGCGGGCCCGGAGGCCTGGAAGCGCGCGACGATCTCGCGCGTGTCCGCCGGGTTGACGTCGTCGAAGGTCTTGCGCGCGGCGGCGTGCCGCGGCTCGCCGCCGATCAGGTTCTGGAACTCCTCGACCTTCGAATCGAGGACCGCGCTCATGCCTGGAGCAGGTCGCGCTCGGCCGCGGGCACCTGCTTCTCGACGCCCTCGAGCTCGGAGAGCGGGATGTCCTTCGCCACGTACTCGTGGTAGAGCGCCGTGGTGTAGGAGAGGCGCATCTGCGCGCCGACCTCGCAGATCTTCAGGCAGCGGCTCTGCAGCTCGGGCGTGTCGGCGTGCTCGAGCACGATCTGGTAGCCGCGCTCGCCGTGGATCTCGTCGGAGACGATATGGAGGTCGAAGAACTCGACTTCCTGGTCGGTGAACTTGTACTTCTCGCGCAGCGTCGGCGTCTGCTTGCGGTAGATGGAAGGCACCTGCGACTCGAGGCCGACGACGAGGCCGGCGACCGCGACGATCGGGTCCTCGCGCATCGCGACGGAATAGCACCAGCTCTGCAGGCCGCGCGTGGTGGCGCACATGTTGTCGGGGTTGGTGACGCGCTCGCGCGTCGTGCCGCAGGCCTCCGCGAAGCGGATGAGGAGGTCGGTGTGGCGATCGCCGCCGATCTCTTCCTCGTACATGTTGGCGAGCAGGAAGTCCTTCGCGTCCACGTAGCGCGCCGGCATCCGCGCGTAGATGTAGCCGAGGTAGTCGGCGAAGGGGCCGACGTAGTGGTAGTGGTTCTCCGCCCAGCGGGCGAGGTGCGCGCGCGAGAGCTTGCCGCTCGCCCACGCGATGCTGAAGGGCGCCTTGTTGGCGCTGCGGCCCTTGATGGCGTTCTCGAGGGCGCTGCGGAACTCGTCGGGGTTCATCATCTGGGCCATGCGGGCCTCCTCAGCCGGGGTGTTGAATGATAATTGTATACAATATACACTAGCGTTGACCCGGGTCAAGACCCCCATGCCAAAAATCGTGATCCACAAGGACGGCCAGGCGTTCGAGGGCGAGGTGAAGCCCGGGGCGAACCTCGTGGTGCAGACCGGCATCAAGCAGTTTCCCTATCCGCACCTCAAGTACCGCTGCGGCATGGGAAAGTGCGGCACCTGCGCGAGCCACATCCTGAAGGGCGGCGAGCAGCTGCCGCCGCCCAACTGGAAGGAGGAGAAGATCCTCGGCGAGCGGCTGAAGCTCGGCTACCGCCTGTGCTGCCAGCTGTGGATCCAGCACGACCTCGAGCTTACGCAAGAGAACCTCGCGCCCGCGTGTACGTCATCCTGACCTCGAAGCCCGGCCAGTTCAGGACCGAGATCACCGCGGATCTCAAGCCGGTGGAGCGCTACGACTACCTCTTTTGCGGGCGCAAGCGCGCGGAGTTCGTGATCGCCGAGATGGAGGAGGGCGCGAGGGTGCGCATCGTGGATGAATCCGGGCCGGTGAACATCGTGCCTTCCAAGTTCCTGCCGCGCTTCGGCTCGCTCGAGGAGGCGCGCGCGGAATTGAAGCAGCTCGTGTCCTTCGGCAGCATCGACATCGAGCTCGTCAAGCTCCGACCTGAAGCGATGCCTCCATGACTGTCACCGTCACGCTGCTCACCAACGGCAAGGTCATCTCAGGGCCCGACGGCAGCAACCTGCTGCGCCTGTCGATCCGCGAGAAGGGCGAGATTCCGTTCAAGTGCGGCGGCGGCCTGTGCGGCACCTGCCGCTGCAAGATCGAGAAGGGCCTCGAGAACACCGACGCGGTGAAGGACAAGGAGCGCCGCCACCTCACCGAGGCGGACTTCGCCGCGGGTCACCGCATGGCGTGCCAGACTTTCCTCAACGGCGACGTCAGCGTGTCGTGGATTCCCTTGAAAGACCGGCCGCCGAAGCCGGTCGGCCCTAGCGCGGGTTCTGCGGCGGCGGCGCCGTCGGGTCGGCCCGCCGATTGATGACGTCGGGCGTCGTCGCGCCGCGGCTCGCGCCGCGCTCGCGCGCGAGGCACTCGGCGCGCAATGTCCCGGTCAGATCCTCGCAGGCGCGGCTCACGGGCGCGCCCGGCGCGCCGCTCGGGTTCGGCACGCCGGCGGATTCGCCCGGCTGCAGCGCGCCACCCTTGATCGCGCCGTCCGCGGGACGGCTGCCGTCCTGAGCGGTGCCCGGGGCGGGCGAGCCGCGCCCTTCGTCGTCGGGCGGCAACGCGGCGGCGCTCGCTGCGAAACCGAAGAGAATTAACGCCGTAAATAACCTCATGCTCGCCTCGATGAAGCAATCCGCGAGCCCGAAGGCCGCGCTGATCGATCTCGACGGCACGCTGGTCGATTCGGCGCCCGACCTCGCGGCCGCGGCGAACCGCATGCTCGACACGCTGGGCCTGCCGCGACGTTCCATCCGGGAGATTTCGAACTATGTCGGCAAGGGCATCACGCGGCTCGTCGAGCGGGCCCTGACCGGCGAGCTGGACGGAAAAGCGGACCCGGCGCTCCTCGCGCGCGCGCTGCCCGTCTTTGCCGAGGCCTACGACGAGGAATCCGGCCGGCACAGCCGCGTCTTCGACGGGGTCGTCGAGGGCCTGGAGCGAATTACCGCGCCACGCGCGTGCGTGACGAACAAGGCGGAGCGCTTCACGCTGCCGCTCCTCGAGCGCATGGGCCTTGCGCGCTATTTCGACGCGGTGGTGTGCGGCGACCATGTGGCGCGCGGAAAGCCCGACCCGCTGGCTTACCTGGTCGCATGCGAGCGGCTGGGCGCCAGGCCCGCCGAGGTGCTGGTAATCGGCGATTCGGAGAACGACGTCCTCGCGGCGCGCGCGGGCGGGATGCGGGTCGTCTGCGTGCGCTACGGCTACCGCGAGGGCCGCAGCGTCGAGTCGCTCGGCGCCGATGCGGTCGTTGCCGACCTGCGCGAGGCGGCGGCATACTTTCACACATGACCAAGAAAAAAGAGTTCCTGGTGGAGGGCCTCGCGGCGCCGATCAGCCACTACTGCGACGCGGTGCGCTTCGGCGACCTGCTCTTCATCTCCGGCGTGCCGCCGACCGACGCCTCCGGGCGCGTGGTGAGCGACGATGCCGCGGAGCAGACGCGCCAGATCTTTCGGAACCTGAAGCTCATCCTCGACGCTGCGGGCGCCGGCTTCGCGGACATCCTGAAGGTGACCGTGTACCTGCTCGACGTGAACGACCGCGCGAAGATCAATCCGGTGCGCAAGGAGTTCTTCGGCGCGGCGCGCCCGGCGAGCACGCTCATCGGCGTCAACGAGCTCGCCATCCCCGGCATGAAGGTCGAGATCGAGGCCGTCGTCGGGATTCCTTCGTGAAGGCGCGGCCGATGCAGCCGGTGCTCGCGCCGGCGGCGTGGTCGCCGGAGGATCTGCGCGACGTGGGACGCTGGGGTCGCCGCCTCGAGGAGCGCGAGCGGGCGGAGCTCGTCGAAGCCGCCCGGAGCATCAAAAGGAAGAACATCGGGCTGGAAGAAATCCGGCGCGAGAATTTCCCCCTGCGCGCGGCGGCGGAGCTCGCCGAGGAAGTGCGCCAGGAGCTGCTGCGCGGGCGCGGCATCGTCATGCTGCAGCGCTTCCCCGTGGAGGAGCTCGACCGCGAGGGGCAGGCGATCGCCTACCTCGGCCTCGGGGCGTATCTCGGGCGCGCGATCTCGCAGAACCGCGGTGGCCACCTGCTCGGGCACGTGAAGGACCTCGGCGGCGACTACTCGAATCCGAACACGCGCGGCTACATGACGCGCGCGGAGATGCGCTTCCATTCGGACAGCTGCGACTACGTCGGGCTGCTCTGCCTGCAGACGGCGATGAAGGGCGGCGAGAGCCTCGTCACCAGCTCGGCGACGGTCTACAACCGGATGCTCGAGCGGCGGCCGGACCTGGTGAAGGTGCTGACGCAGGACTTCTACCGCTCGCGCATGGGCGAAGTCTCGCCCGGGCAGGAGCCCTGGTACCGCATGCCGATCTTCTCGTTCAGCGACGGCGCGTTCTACTCCGTCGGCGGCGGCATCCGCCTCGAGCATGCGCTCGCGCTTCCCGGCGTGCCGCCGCTCAGCGAAGCGCAGAAGGAAGCCCTCGAGGTCTATCGCAAGACGGTGGCGGAATGCGCCGCCGAGATCCCGTTCGTGCCGGGCGACGTGCAATTCCTCAACAACTACGTGACGATGCACACGCGGCGCGCCTACGAGGACTGGCCCGACCCGGCGCGCAAGCGCCACCTGCTGCGCCTGTGGCTCTCCGATCCCGAGAGCCAGCCGAAAGGCCTCGCCGAGGAAAGCTTCCGCCGCGGCATCGCGCCCGGGCCGGGCGTGCGCCTGAGCGCGCCGCTCGATGCCACGGAGCCGGTCTCTTGAAGGTTCTCCGGCTTCTCCTCCTCGTCTTCATTTCCGGAAATGCCTCGGCGCAGACCTGGCCCGCGCATGCGCTGCGCATGGTGGTCAACTTCCCGCCCGGCGGCGTGAACGACGTGACGGCGCGCATCGTGGCGCCGCCGCTCTCGAAGGCGCTCGGCCAGCCGCTGGTGATCGAGAACAAGCCCGGCGCCGGCACGACGATCGGCACCGACGCCGTCGCCAAGGCGCCGCCGGACGGCTACACGCTGATGGTCGCGGCGTCCTCCACCGCGATCGCGCCGTGGCTCTACAAGAGCCTGCCCTACGATCCGAGGAAAGACCTCGCCCCCGTCGCGCTCATCGGCAGCACGACGAACTTCCTCGTCGTCGGGCTCAACACGCCGGCGCACAGCGTCGCGGAGCTCGTCCAGTACGCGAGGCGCAACCCCGGAAGGCTCAACTACGCCTCGAGCGGCAACGGCAGCAGCACGCACCTCACCGCGGAGCTCATGAAGTACCAGGGCAAGTTCTTCGCCGTGCACATCCCGTATCGCGGCGTGGGGCCGGCGATGGCGGCGCTGCTTTCCGGCGAGGTGGACTTTCTCTTCGACGCGGGCCCGGCCTCGGTGCCGGCCATCCGCGCCGGGCGCGCGCGCCTCCTCGCCGTGACGACGAAGCGGCGCAGCGCGCTCTTCCCCGATACGCCCACCATGGTGGAGGCGGGCTTCCCGGACTTCGACGTCGATTCGTGGACCGGCATCATGGCGACCGGCGGCACGCCCCCCGCGGTCATCGAGCGGCTCGAGCGCGAGATCCAGGCGATCGTCGCCACGCCCGAGGTGGCCGCCGCCTTCGAGAAGCTCGGGATGACGGTGCACTTCGCGGGCGCGAAGGAGTTCTCCGAGTACTACGCGCGCGAGATGGCGCGCTGGGCCGAGGTGGTGCGCTACTCCGGCGCGCGCGCCGACTAGAGCACGAACTCCTCGCGCCCCGGGTTCTGCGCGGGCTTGAGGAGCAGCAGCCCGTCGACCAGCTCGGCGAGCCCCGCGATCGTGGGGCGCTCGAAGAGGTTGCGCAGGGCCAGGTCGACGCCGAACGCGTCGCGGATCCGGGCCACGAGCTGGATCGCCATCAGCGACTGGCCGCCGAGATCGAAGAAATCGTCGTGCACGCCGGGCTGCCGGATTTTCAGCAGGTCGGCCCATAGGGCGGCGAGCGTCTTCTCCGTCCGGCTGCGCGGGCCGGCGCCCGCCTCGGGAACGGCGTCCTCGCTGGCCATGGCGGCGAGCGCCTGCGTGTCCACCTTGCCGTTGGCATTCAGCGGCAGCGCCTCCAGCAGGACGAAGGACGCCGGCACCATGTAGGGCGGCAGCACGCGCTTCAGGCGCTTCTTGAGCGTGGCCGGCGCGAGCGCCGGCGCGCGCGGCGCCGGCACCGGGCGCACGTGGGCGCCGGGCGCCTCTTCACGCACCAGGCGGCCGTCGGCCGAGGGGCGGATGGCGTAGACGTAGCAGAGGTCGGTGTTGCGCAGCAGCGCGTCCTGCTCGACGAGCGCCTCGTAGCCGTGGCGCGCGAGCAGCTGCAGGATCGGCCCGAGGTTGCGCTCCTCGTCCACCTCGATCACGAGCTGGCGGATCTTCGGCCAGTCGCTCGCCGCGATGCCGAGGAGCACATCGAGCTCGCTCTTCTCGACGTTCACCTTCAGGAGATCGATGCGCTCGAGCTTCTGCTCGGCGATCACCGCCGAGAGGGGGCGCAGCTCGGCGCGCACCGTGCGCGCGCGCATCTTCTCCTCGATGAGCGCTTCCACGTCCGCGGAGGCCTCGCCCTGGTTCTCGACGTAGGCCCGCACGACCGACTTCTCGGTCGCGGCGTCGGCGTGGAAGCCCGAGAGGAGCGAGAGCCCCTCGAAGAAGGTGAGGTCGGCGGTGCGGCTCTCGCGCGCGAGCCCGTGCTGGAAGCACTGCACCGCGGCGCCGGTCGCGAGCGCGTTGGCGTGCAGGCAGGCGAAGGCCGCCGGATTCGGCTCGAAGGCGAGGATCCTCGCGCGCGGCGCAAGGCGGCTCGCGAACACGGTGAACAGCCCGATGTTCGAGCCCGCGTCCACGATGCAATCGCCGTCGCGGATGGCGACGCCGTGGCGCAGGTAAGCCTGCAGCACGAAGATCTCGTTGTAGATGTAGTCGGTCTCGTTCCGGTTGAGGTGCGCGACCGGCGTGCCGTCGGGTAGCTCGGCCACCGACTTCAGCGCCCAGAGGGGCTGCGCGCTGCGCTCCGGGACCACGTAGCCCACGAGGGCGCGCACCTCGCCGCTCGGCTTCGCGTGGGCGAGGACCACCGCGGCCTCGACTCCCGGCTCGGCGCGCAGCACGGTCTCGACCTCGTCCAGCTCGACGCGGTAGCCGTGCAGCTTCACCTGGCGGTCAACGCGGCCGCACAGCTCGAGCGTGCCGTCGGGAAGGCGGCGCGCGAGGTCGCCGGTGCGGTACACGCGCTCGCCGTGCCACTCGATGAACTTCTGCGCGGTGAGCTCCGGCCGGCCGAGATAGCCGCGCGCCACGCAGGCGCCGCCGATGGCGAGCTCGCCCTTGCCGTCCTTCTCGTCCAGCAGGTACGCGCTGACGCCGGCAAGCGGCATTCCCACCGGTACCGTGCCGGACGCGGTGGCGGGGATCGCGCCGCCGACGCGGTACACCAGCACGCCGACCGTCGTCTCGGTCGGGCCGTAGTGGTTGAAGATCTCGCACTTCGGCGCGAGCGCGCGCAGCCGTTCGATGCGGTCGGGGCGCGAGAACTCGCCGCCGAGGACGAGGATGCGCCGCGGCATGACCCGCTCGGGATTCTGCCCGGCCTGCAGCGCACCGAGATGCGAAGGCGCGATCTTCAGGACGTCGATGCCCTCGCGCTGGAAGTACTCGGAGAGCAGCGCCTGCGACTCTGCGCGCTCGCGGGAGAGCACGTGCAGGCAGCCGCCGGTGGCGAGGCAGGGGAAGAGGACCGTGTTGCCGAGATCCGCGGCGAACGTGGAGACGTGCGCGTGCCGCAGGCCGGGCTGCAGGCCGAGGCGCTCGGAGATCGCGGTAACGTAGTTCACGATGTTGCGATGCTCGACGCAGACGCCCTTCGGCTTGCCGGTGGTGCCGCTCGTATAGATCACGTAAGCAAGGTCTTCCGGTTTACCGGCGGGCCCTGTCCCGATCGCGGGCGCAGCGGCGAACCAGTCGAACGTATCCAGGCACAGCGCGTGCGCCGGCGGGACCGGGCATTGCGCGAGGCGGGCGCGGTCGGTGAGGAGGACTTCGATGCCGGCATCGGCGCAGAGAAAGGCGATGCGCTCTTCCGGGTAGGAGACGTCGAGCGGCACGTAAGCCGCGCCGGCCTTCAGCGCGGCGAGGATGCCGACCACGAGCTCGGCGGAGCGCTCCAGGTAGAGCCCGACGCGCGGCTCGACGGCGCTGCACAGCTCGCGCAGGCGGCCCGCGAGCAGCTCGGCGCGCCGGTCGAGCTCGGCGTAGGTCAGGCGCTCGGACTCGAAGACCAGCGCTTCCGCGTCCGGCGTGCGGCGCGCCTGCGCCTCGATGAGGGCGTGCAGGGTCGATTCCATCCAGCGACTCTAGACCCCGGAAAACGCGGTTTTCGCGCCGCGGCGCTAGTCCGGACAGCGCGTTTTCTTACGGGCTTTCAGGAACTGCAGGAGAGCGCGGAGCAGCCCGGGCGGTGGCGCGCCCACTCCGGGCGCCGCTCCGCGAGCGCGTCGTGCTCCGGCTGCTCGTCGTACGGGCGCTGCAGCACGCGCATCAGCCGCTCGAGCGGCGCGCCGTCGCCCTGCGCAAGCGCGTCGATCGCCTGCTGCGCGAGGTAGTTGCGGAACACGTATTTCGGGTTCGCGGCCTGCATGCGCCGCAGGCGCTCGTCCGCGTCTTCCGCCGCCGCCCTTTCCCTGTAGCGCGCCATCCATGCGCCGAGCGCGTCGTGCGGCGTCTCGCCGTAGTAGGCGCGCGACACGTCGTAGCACGCGAGGCCGCGGAAGAAAAGCGTGAAGTCGGTCTCGCTCCCGGCGAAAAGCTCGAAGAGCTTCTTCACCAGCGCCTCGTCGCCCGGCCGGTCGAGCGCGCCGACGCCGAGCTTCTGCGCGAGCGCGCTCCACCAGGCGTCTCGGAACGCCTCCTCGTAGAGCTCGAGGCCCTTCTCGAGCTCCGGCCGCGGCACGATCGGCAGCAGCGCCTCGGCGAGGCGCGCGAGGTTCCAGAGCGCGATGTGCGGCTGGTTGCCGTAGCAGTAGCGCCGGCCCTGCGCATCGGTGGTGTTCGGCGTCCACGCCGGGTCGTAGCCTTCCAGCCAGCCGTACGGGCCGTAGTCGATCGTCAGGCCGAGGATCGACATGTTGTCGGTGTTCATCACGCCGTGCACGAAGCCCAGCCGCATCCAGTCGGCCATCAGGCGGCCGGTGCGCCGGCAGAGCTCCTGGAACCACGGCTCGCCGCCGTAGAAGTGGCGCGCAACGTAGTCGTAGAGGCGCTTCAGCTCCTCGAGCTCCTCGTGCGCGGCGAGGATCTGGAAATTGCCGAAGCGGATGAACGACGGCGCGACGCGGCACACCACCGCGCCGGGCTCGGGCTCCGGGTTGCCGTCGTAGAACATGTCGCGGATCACCGTCTCGCCGGTGCCGACGAGGCTCAGCGCGCGCGTCGTCGGCACCCCGAGCCAGTGCATCGCCTCGCTGCACAGGAATTCGCGCAGCGAGGAGCGCAGCACCGCGCGGCCGTCGGCGGTGCGCGCATAAGGCGTCTTGCCGGCGCCCTTGAGCTGCAGCTCCTGGCGCGAGCCGTCGCGCGCCGCGAGCTCGCCGAGCGTGATCGCGCGCCCGTCGCCGAGCTGCCCGGCCCACTGCCCGAACTGGTGGCCGCCGTAGCGCGCGGCGTACGGCTGGAGGCCGTCAACCCGGTTGCCCGCAAGAATTTCCAGTTCTGTTTCCGAGGGAGATTCCAGGCCGAGGAATGCAGCCAGGTCCTCCGACCACGCAAGCAGCCGCGGCGCCTGGACGGGCGTCGGCTCGACCACGGTGTAGAGCGCGCCGCGCACCTGCCGGGGAATATTGATGCGCACGGCGTCGCCCGGCAGCTCGCGCACGAAAGTGCTCGGAGCGAGGTTCACAGCCGAATGTTAGCTATTCGGCGACGACGTCGCCGGCGTTGGTGAGCAGCACCCGCTCGCCCGGGGCAAACGCCGGCTTTTTCACGACGCGGAACTGGATCGTGCCGTCGTCGAGGCGCACCCGCAGCCGGTAGCCGATCGGCCCATGCGGGGAAGCCGGCGCCGAAGCGCCGGCCGAGGCCGACGCCTGCGCTTTTACGACGGGTGTGACCGATTGGACGACGCCGTAGCCGGGGCGCTGATCCTCGCCGGAGGCGAGCAGGGAGAAGCAGAGCAGGGGAAAAAGCAGGGCGGCGCGCACGCCTTTGTTTGATAATCCCTGCGGCATGAAAGTTCTGGCGCTGCTCCTCTTTCCGCTGCTCGCCTGGGCGGGCGATTCGGGCTATGCGACGCGCGAGCTCGAGCTGCGCGCCCAGCCGGTCGCGGGCGCCGCGCTCGCCGGCAAGGTGGCGGCGGGGGAGAAGTTCGAGATCCTGGGCGAGGAGAAGGCCTGGGTGCGCATCCAGGCCGGTCCGGTGAGCGGCTGGACGCTGCTCTTCTACGTGATGAAGGGGGAGCCGGCGCAGGGCGTGACGGCGGGCCGCACCGCCTCGGAGCTCTGGAACCTCGGCACCGATCGCTCCAAGGGCCAGATCACTTCCACCATCGGCGTGCGCGGCATCGACGAGGAGCAGCTGAAGAGCGCGCATTTCAACGCCGAGGAGCTGAAGCGCCTCGAGAGCGAGCTCGCGAGCAGGGAGGCGGGCGATTCCTTCGCGCAGGAGGCCGGCCTCGTGGCGAGGAAGGTCGCGGACTTGCCGGCGGCAGCGCAATGAGGTTCTTTGCGCTCGGCCTGCTTCTCTGGGTTTGCGCGGCAAGCGCACAGATTCCGGGGATCTTCGGCGACGTCCTGCGCTCGGTGCAGAAGAGCGCGGCGCCGGAAGACGACGAGCTCAAGATCGGGCGCCAGCTCGCCGGCAACCTGCTCGGCGCGGTGCCGCTCGTGAAGGACGCGAAGCTGCAGCGCTACGTGAACCGCGTCGGCCGCTGGGTCGCCTCGCAGAGCGAGCGGCCGGAATTGAAGTGGTATTTCGGCGTGCTCGATTCCGACGACATCAACGCCTTCGCGCTGCCGGGCGGCTACGTCTTCGTGACGCGCGGGCTCTTCAACCTGCTCGCGAGCGAGGCCGAACTCGCCGGCGTGCTCGGGCACGAGATCGGCCACGTGGTGCTCAAGCACCATCTCAAGGTGCTGAAGCAGAGCCAGATGGTGGACCTGGTGAGCGGCCTTGTCTCCAGCCAGGCCGGCGGCGACGCCGTGACGCAGCGCGTGCTCGGCAAGGGCGCGGAGGCGCTCGCACGCGGCCTCGACAAGGATGCCGAGTTCGAGGCCGACCGCGCCGGCGTCGTGCTCGCGACGCGCGCCGGCTATTCGCCCTACGGCCTGCCGCTCGCGCTGCGCAGCATCGCCGAGCGCAACCCGCGGGAAGCGAGCCTCGCGCTGCTCTTCAAGACCCACCCGCTGCCGCAGGACCGGCTGCAGAAGCTCGGCGACGCGATGGGCGACGCGTTCGAGCGTTACGACGACGGCAAGCTGCTGAAGGAGCGCTTCGCCCTAGCGAAATGATCGCAGCGGCCTTGCCATCCGGTGGGGGCGGGCGAGGACGGGCAGGAAGGGATAGGCGTAGGAAGCGAGGTACGGCTCGGCGCAGTCGACGCTGTAGCGGCAATCGACGGCGGCCGCCTGCCTCGCCGAGGCCATGATCCGCTGGCGCTGCAGCCACTCGTAGTCCGGCCCGGGCTTGGCGGCGGCCATCGGCGGCAGCGGCGCGCTCTGGATCGTCGAGATGCGCTCTTCGACGACTTTCGCAGCCCGGGAGGCGGGCGGCGTGTTCGAGTAGTTCACGACGCCGTTCTCGTCCACCCACTTGAACGTCTCTGCATGGACGGCAAGCGGCACGAGCGCGATCAGCCAGAGGAACCTGGACATCCAAACATCCTACGCCGCGGGTCCGCGGATTGCTATCGGCTCGGCATGAAACCCGCACAGATCGAGGCGCTCGCGGGCACCGGCCTCCTCATGTTCTCCGCGTTCCGGCGCGGCGGGCTGGGGCTGCTGGCGTTCCTCGGCGCGACGGCGCTCATCGTCCACGCCGCAGTGTCCCGCAGCGTGGACGCGGTCAAGCGCTAGCGCCCGGCGGCGCTCGTATACCATTCGCCGCATGGAGCTCTGGCAATGCGGCGCAACGGAGCTCGCGCGCCTCATCCGCGAGCGCAAGGCGTCCTCCCGCGAGGCGGTGCAGGCCGCTTTGAAGAGGATCGATGCCGTCAACCCGCGGCTCAACGCGGTGGTCGATCTCCTGGCGGAGGAGGCGCTCGCCGACGCCGACCGCAAGGATGCGTCGGTCAGGCAGGGCGCGCCGCTCGGCGCGCTGCACGGCGTGCCGGTGACGCTGAAGATCAACGTCGACTTCGCGGGACGCGCCACGACGAACGGCGTGGTCGCGTTCAAGGACGCCATCGCGGCCGCCGACGGCTCGCCGGTCGCGAGCTGGCGCAGGAGCGGCGCAGTGTTCATCGGCCGCACCAACGTCCCGGCGTTCAGCACGCGCTATTTCACCGACAACGCGCTGCACGGCCGCACGCTCAATCCCTGGGACGCCTCGCGCACGCCCGGCGGCTCGAGCGGCGGCGCGGCGGCGGCGCTCGCCGCGGGCATCGGCGCGCTTGCGCACGGCAACGACCGGGCGGGATCGATCCGCTATCCGTCCTACGCCTGCGGCGTGTTCGGCCTGCGCCCGACGCTCGGGCGCATCGCGAACGTCGAGCCGGTCGCGCCCGACTCGATCGCGATCACGACGCAGCTCGCCAACACGCAGGGACCGCTTGCGCGCTCGGTGCGCGACCTGCGGCTCGGCGCCATGGCGATGTCGGCGTACGACGCGCGCGATCCGTGGTTCGCGCCGGTGCCGTGGCGCGAGGAGGTCCCGGCGCCCGGGCGCGTCGCGCTCTGGACCGGCAACGCGCATCCCGCGGTCGCGCAGGCGGTGCGGCTCGCGGCGCGCTGGCTCGAGGAAGCGGGCTACAAGGTGGAGGAGGCGGCGCCGCCGCGGCTCGAGGAGGCGGGGGAGCTTTTCTTCACGCTCATCGCGAGCGAGGGCGCGGTGTCGAAGGAGGACCGCGCCGGCACCACGCGCGCGATCGAGGCGCTCGGCGACGAGCCGGCGAAGCGCGCGCGGCGCTCGACCATCGCGGCGGTCAAGCCGCTCGACTACGAGGGCTACGTCGCCGCCTTCGCGCGCCGGGGCGCGATCCTGCGCGCCTTCCAGCTGTTCTTCGAGCGCTACCAGCTTCTGCTGCTGCCGGTCTCGCTCGAGCCGCCGTTCCCCGTGGACGAGGACCAGAAGGGCGACGCGGCGGTGGCGCGCATGCTGAAGGCGCAGGCGCCGATGCTCGCGGCCTCCGCGCTCGGGCTGCCTGGCGTCGCGGCGCCCGCGCTGCTCCACGAAGGCGTTCCGGTCGGCGTGCAGCTCCTCGGCCCGCGCTTCGGCGACGAGGCTCTCCTGGCGGCCGCGGAGGCGATCGAGGCGCGCACCGCGGTCAGGACGCCGATCGATCCTAGATGAAGCTCGTGAGGAAGAGCGAGATCCACGGCACGTAGGTCACGATCACGAGCGCGACCAGCGCCAGCAGCACGAACGGGATCACGCCGAGGTAGATCGCCGCCACCGGCGCGCGCGTCAGCGCCTGCACCACGAAGATGTTCAGGCCGAAGGGCGGGTGGAACATGCCGATCGCCAGGTTGAGCGCCATGATCACGCCGAAGTGGATGAGGTCGATGTTGTAGGCCTTGCAGATCGGCACGAGGAGCGGCGTCAGGATGAGGATCGCCGAGGCCGGGTCGATGAAGCAGCCGACCACGAGCAGGAACACGTTCATCACCATGAGCACGGTCCATGGGTGCTCGGCGAGCCCCTGCACCATCTGCACCGCGGCCTGCGGCACGCCGTTCACCGTGAGGATCCAGGAGAACACGCCGGCGGAGGCGACGATGATCATGATCTGCGCCGTGACGTACATGGAGTTCACGCCGACCGACCACAGCCCTTTCCAGGTCAGGTCGCGGTAGATGAACTTGGTGACCAGGATGCCGTAGACGCACGCGATGCCCGCCGCCTCGGTGGGCGAGAAGATGCCGCCGTAGATGCCGCCGAGGATCACCGCCGGCGCGCCGAGGGACCAGGCGCCGCGCCGCGTCGCGGTGAAGAAGCTGCGCCAGCCGACCGCCTGCGTGTCGCGGATGCCGCGCGAGCGCGCGTAGTAGACGACGTAAATCGCGTTGAGGAGCGCGAGGAGCAGGCCCGGGAGCACGCCGGCGATGAACAGGCGCGCCACCGACTGCTCGGCGGCCGCGCCGTAGAGGATCATCGAGATCGAAGGCGGGATCATGATGTCGATCGCGCCCGTGGCGGAGATGATGCCGGTGGCGAACTTCAGCCCATAGGCGTCGCGCAGCGTCGGATAGGTGAAGCGCCCGATGGCGGCGACCGTCGCCGGCGCCGAGCCCGAGATCGCGCCGAACACCGTCGAGGCGCCGATCGTGGTGAGGCCCTGCGCGCCGCGCACGCCGCCGATGATCGACAGGCACCAGTCGAGGATGCGCTTCGACATCCCGCCCACGCCCATGATCTCGCCGGCGAAGAGGAAGAACGGCACCGCGAGGAGCGAGAACTTGTCGAGCGCGCCGAACAGCGCCTGGTGCGCCACCGCGAGCGGCACGTGCATGAAGAGCATCAGCAGGCACGCGGAGGCCGCGAGCAGGATGACGAAGATCGGGAAGCCGAGCAGCAGCAGCGCGAGCGGGAAGAGGATGACGAACCAGCTCATCTAGTCGAAGGTGCCGAAGGTCTCGGTGACCTGCTTCTGCACCGCCTCGGTCTCGCTGCCGAAGGCGTTCTTCAGGTACTGGCGCAGGCGCAGGAGCACCGCGAGCAACATCCCGGCGAAGCCGAGCAGCACCCCGGCGTGGGCGAACGCCATGGGAATCTCGGCGGCGACGCTGCGCTGGTCGAGCGTCCAGGCGAGGTGCGTCACGGTCCAGGACTGCGCCACCATGAAGGCGCACACCGCGGCGAAGACCGCCACCGTCACCGCGCTCACGATCTCCCTGAAGGGCGAGGGGATCAGGACCGAGACGAGGTCCATCTTGATGTGGCGCCCCTGCCAGGTGACGAGCACCGCGGCGAGGAACACCGACCACACCATCAGGTAGTCGAGGATCTCCTCGGCCCACAGGATGGGGGCGTCGAACAGGTAGCGCCCGACGATGTTGGCGAAGTTGATGCCGATCGAGACGAAGATCGCCGTGCCGACGAGCAGCTGCGGGATGCCGACGATGAAACGCTCGATGCGCTGGCTAGGAGGCATGGCCAAGTGCGTTTACCATATGCCTCGCATTTCACCAAGCGGAGGGGGACATGATCCGTAAAACAATCTTCGCGGCCATCGCAGTGGCGCTCGCCTTGCCGGCCGCGGCGCAGACGGTGATGAAGATCGGCACCGCGACCATCAACGACGTGCAGCACGAGTACGCCAAGCGCTTCGCCGAGCGCATCAACAAGGCCTCCGGCGGCAAGATGAAGGTCGAGGTCTATCCCGCCGAGCAGCTCGGCTCCAACCCGCGCATGATCGAGGGCCTGTCCCTCGGCACGGTGGAGGGGCTGGTCGGGCCGCCGGAATTCATGGTGGGCGTCGACCCGCGCTTCCAGATCCTCGGCGCGCCGGGCCTGGTGAAGGACATGGCGCACGCCGTGCGGCTCGCCTCGGACGCCACGTTCAGGCAGGCGCTCTTCGGCTTCGGCGACGCCAAGGGCATCAAGGGCGTGGGCCTCGTGATGTACGGCCCGAACAGCTACGCGACGCGCAAGCCGGTGCGCACCCTCGCCGACTTCAAGGGGCTGAAGATCCGCATCTTCGCCTCGCCCATGCACACGCTCGCGATGCAGCACCTGGGCGCGACCGGCGTGCCGATGATCCCGTCGGAGGCGCTGCAGGCGATCGCCTCGGGCGCGATCGACGGCAACCGCACCGGCATGACGCTCTTCGTCGCCTTCAAGTACTACGACGTCGTGAAATCCGCGACGCAGGTGGACGGCGACGCGTTCATCTTCTCGGAGTTCTGCGTCGGCAAGGCGTGGTTCGACAAGCTGCCCGCCGACGAGCAGAAGCTCGTCCTCGAGACGGCGGCCGCCGTGGAGCCGGGGCTGAACGAGTTCACCATCGACCTCAACCGCAAGGCCGAGGCGGCGTGGAAGGAGCACGGCGCGGAGCTCATCCGCATCACCGGGCCCGACCAGGCCGAGTTCGAGAAGCGCATGCGCTCGGTGGGCGAGGACGTGGTGAAGCAGAACCCGCGCATCAAGGACGCTTACGCGCTCATGGTCGAGCGGGCCAGAGCGACCGCGAAATAGCCCGCGGAAACTGCAGCCACCGCGAACCCGCTACCGCCAGTGCCGGTGCCAGCGCCCGTAGCCGCCGTAATATCCGTAGTAGGCATAGGGCTGCACGACGACCGCGGGCGGCGGCGCGGCGTAGTAGCCGGGCGCGGGTTCCACCGGAACCACCGCGCAACCGGAAAGCGCGGCCGCGGCGATGCAGGATGCGATCAGGATCTTCATGAAGATTAGAGCGCGCCGGCGGCTGAACGCTCCCCCGTCTTTGTTACCAAATCTTGCGGGAGTTACCCGATGAAGGTGCTTTCCTCGCTCGCGATCGCCGCGGCATACAAGGAGCTCGTGCCGCAATTCGAGAAGGCGCGCGGCTGCAAGGCCGAGACGCAGTGGATGGGGATGGTGGACATCCGCAAGCGCATGATGGCCGGTGAGAGCGCCGACCTCGTCATCGGCTCGGCCGGGCTGATCGACGAGCTGATCCAGGCCGGCAAGCTGCGCGCCGGCAGCCGCGTCGACCTCGTGCGCTCCGGCGTCGGCGTGGCGGTGAGGAAAGGCGCGCAGAAGCCCGACATCTCCTCGGTCGAGGCCCTCACGCGCGCGCTGCACGCCGCGAAGTCGATCGTCTATTCGAGCGGCCCGAGCGGCGTGTACCTCGCCGGGCTCTTCGAGCGCCTCGGCATCGCCGCGGAGCTCAAGGACCGCATGCTGCAGGCGCCGCCGGGCGCGCTGGTGGCCGAGATGGTCGCGCGCGGCGAGAAGGAGATCGCCTTCCAGCAGATCCCGGAGCTCATGCAGGTCAGCGGCATCGACATCGTCGGCCCGCTTCCGGCCGACATCCAGACCATCACCACCTTCTCCGGCGGCATCCCGGCGAGCGCCGGCGCGCCCGAGCAGGCCCAGGCGCTGATGGATTTCCTGACTTCGCCGGCGTCCCGGGCCGCCGTGCGCAAGCATGGATTCGTCTAGCGGACATTCACGGCGTAGACTGGGGTCCGATCAGGGATCACGGCCAAGGAGCCCACGTGAAGTTCAAGAAGACGGCAATCCAGGAGGCGAAAGAATCGTCCAGCGTTTTTTTCCAGAACCTGAGGCCGAGATTCCTCGATTGGCAGCCGCCGACGGAGGAAGAAAAGGCGCTCGCGGTGAACGCGAGGAAGGAAGCAAAGGAGGCGGAGCTGAAAAGGGTCACCGACCTCGCCAAGAAACGGGAAGCGGAGCGGGACGCCGGACGCAGGCGCACGCGCTAGCGCGCGCCGTTTTCGCCCTGCACGGAAAAGCGGGTTAAGGCGCGGCACCCGCAGCGGCCGAGCGGGACGCCCGGTGCTGCTTTTTCCGCTGCTTTGCCTGCTGGCGCAGCTTGTTCACGGTCTTCTGCCTGCGGATGCGGTTGCGGCGATTGCGCGCGGTGTTTCTCATGGCGCCGTTGCGGGGGCGGCGGTCGCTGCGGCGCTCGCGCGAGTGCGGCGGCCCCAGACCGCCCAGAACTCGGCGCCGCGCTTCTCCACGCGCAGGTGATGGATGACCGTGTCGGGATCCACGCCGTGGATGCTGCGCGCCCGATCCTCGGGAAGACGTCCGTCCATCGCTTCGCCGTGCACCAGCAGCGCCTCGGCGCGCGCGCTTTCCACGGCGATCCGGCAGTGCTCCAGGCGCTCGCGGCCCGCTTCGCTGTCGGACCACGGGCGGGCGCCGTCGGTGTTCGGCGCCCACAGGAGGCACGCGCAGCCGCCATCGGCGCTTTGCACCGCCGGGGCCCAGAGGGCGATCACCACGGTCTGGTCCGACTTGCGCACGCCGCTCCAGCTGGTGCGCTCGTCGCGCAGCCACACACCGCGGGTCTCGAACGCTTTGCGGCGCGGCACGAGCTTCGAGCGGCTCTTCGCGTAGGCGCCGCGCACGCCCGCGGCGCGCGGCCTCGAGAGCGCCACGTCTGCGCAGAGCGCTGCGAGCTCCAGCTCGCCGAGCCGCAATGCATTCGCCTCGAGCTGCTTGATGTCTTCGCGCGTCAGCTGGTCGAGCCGCTCGCGCGTCCAGTCCTTCGCGCGGCCGGTCTTGAATGCGGGGAGGGTGTTCTTCACGCGGGATGAGGCAGAGGATCGATGCGGGAGAGCATGCACCGTTATACACGCTCTGCCGGGGCGCGGAATCCGCGCGCGCAAATAAACCGCGTGGCGTCCCCGAGGACGTGGTACAGTGGGCGCGCAGTGATCCTCAAGCAGTGAAGTGCACCGTCCCTCTCCGCCGCGCTCGCGGCGCCAAAGCGGCAGTCCAGTTCCTTCCTTGATCGTCATGCCCGTGCGCGGGGCCGGTTCCGCCTCGCAATCAAAGAAAGGAAGCGCAATGGCAACAGGTACCGTGAAGTGGTTCAACGACGCGAAGGGCTTCGGATTCATCACGCCCGATGACGGCGGCAAGGATCTTTTCGCCCATCACAGCTCGATCCAGGCGGAAGGCTACAAGTCGCTGAAGGAGGCCCAGAAGGTGTCCTTCGAGGTCGTCCAGGGGCCCAAGGGTCCGGCGGCCGCCAACATCAAGGCGCTCTAGCGCTTCGTGGCAAAGCCCGGGAAACCGGGCTTTTCGTTCGTCCTTGCGACGGAGAAAAAAATGCCCTGACTCCTCCTCGAGGCCAGGGCACACAGCAGTCGGAACAACCTCAGGGATCGACTGGCCGGCGCAATGTAGCCGCCGCGCCGCAGCTTGTCTGCCGTAGATCCCCGATGACCCGCTGAAACTACAAGCCTGACTCGCGCGCGGGGGCTTCCCGCAGCCGGCCGAGCAGCTCGAGGGCGCGGCCCATGGAGAAGTCGTACATCTTCGGGTCCCAGGCCTTGGGTGCGCTGCGCATCATGTAGCCGTGCTGCACACCCGGGAAGACGTGCACCTCCAGGTTCTTCATGCGCGCGGCCGCCTGCTGATAGGCCTCGCGCACCGGCGCCGGGGCGGCGTGGTCCTGGTCGCCCCAGATGAGGCATACCGGCTTGCGCAATCCATCCAGCTCGCCGGTGAAATCGAGGAGCTGCGTGCCGTGGCACGAGATGCCCGCGTCGTAGCCCAGGCGCCTCGGCCCGATCAGTGCGTACGGACCGCCGTAGCAGAAGCCGATCACCGCGGCGCGGCCATTGAAGAGCGGATGCTTGCGAATCTCCGCCAGCGTGTCGGCGAGGTCGGCCTCGCCGGCCTTGATCTTTTCCAGGCGCGGCTGGCCGCGCGGCGCGCTGCGCGGATCCTCGCGCGTCAGCGGCCCGGGGACCGAGCGCCAGAAGAGATCCGGCGCGGCGGCAAGATAGCCGTGGGCGGCGAAGTCCTCGGCGATGCCGCGCAGGTCGGCGTCCACGCCGTGGATCGCGGAAGCGAGCACGATTGCCGGCACCCTCGCCTTCGCCTCCGGCGCGACGACGTAGCAGTCGAACTGGCCGCCGCCCGAGGCGCGGACGGTGACGTCCTTTTTGTCCATAGGGGGCGATTTATAGCATGCCGGTGCGGGCACGCAGCTTGCATGGAAGCTGGTGTTTGAGTCACATCACAGGAGTGCATCATGCTGAGCTGGGCAATCGGCTTTCTGATCGTGGCGATCATCGCGGCGTTCTTCGGCTTCACCGGCCTGGTGGTCAGTGCGGCCGCCATGGGGATCGCGAAGGTTCTGTTCTTCCTCTTCCTCATCGGCTTCGTCGTGTCGCTGGTGATGCACTACCGGGGCGGGCGCGGTCCCACGGTCTAGAAGGCGCCATGGTCCGTTCGGGCCATGCGCCGGCCCGAGAGGCGCATTGCCGCCGTTGCGGACTGGCCGAATACTTGCAGGGCAAGAGATCAACTTTCATCCAGGAGCCGACATGAAGTCCAAGACCATTCTTTTCGCTGCATCGCTCGCCCTCGCGGCGGGCACCGCTTTCGCGGCCGACCACGCGCCGCTGCGGCCTAACGAGCCCGGGTTCAACAACCTGGACAAGAACAACGACGGCAGCATCTCCAAGTCCGAGGCGCGCGCGGACAAGGAGCTCTCGAAGAACTTCTCCGCCGCCGACACCGACCACGACGGCAAGATCTCGCGCGCCGAGTACCTGAAGCACAAGGGCAAGGAAGACGTGAGCACGGCCGCCGACAAGACCAAGCAGACGGTCAACAAGGCGACCGCCGCCATCAAGTCGAAGACCGACACCTCGAGCACCGGCAGCTCGACGAAGTAGCCCTTCGCCGCTCTGCCCCGAAAGGCGGGCCTCGTGCCCGCCTTTTTTATTGGCCCGGAATAACGCCCCCGGCTGCACCGTTCACGGCCGACCACCAAACGGGAGAGGCCATGAAACAGTGGATTGCGGGGCTCATGCTGTCGGGATTCCTGGCTTGCGCGCTCGCGCAGGCGCCGGCCGGCGAAGTCGTCAGGATCCGCGGGACGGTGCAGAGCCTGGAGGGCAACGTGCTGACGGTCAGGACGCGCGCCGGCGATGCGGCGCGCGTGCGGCTTGCCGACAATGCCGTCGTGATGGGCCTCGCGAAAGCGAGCATCGCGGACGTGACGAGCGGCAAGTTCGTCGGCACGACCACGATCGGCGAGCGCGACGGCGCGCTGATCGCGCACGAGATCCACATCTTTCCGGAAAACATGCGCGGCACGGGCGAAGGCCACCGCGACTGGGACCTGCGGCCGAACAGCAAGATGACGAATGCCAACGTCGCCGACATCCGGAGCGTGGGCAAGGACCGCGTGATGAGCGTGACCTACAAGGGCGGGGAGAAGAAGGTCCTGATTCCCGACAACGCCGTCGTGGTCGCCTACGAGCCGGCGGACCGAAGCGAGCTCAAGCCCGGCGCCCCGGTCTTCGTCAACGCGCAGAAGGGGGCCGACGGCGCGCTTGCCGCCTCGCGCGTGAACGTGGGGCTGAGGGGACAGATACCGCCGATGTAAACTTCCTGCATGGCGGGAAAACAAGGACGGCGCGCCGACGACATGTCGGTGGAGGAAGTGAAGGAGTTCTGGCACGGCTTCTGCGAGCGCAAGGGCATCGATGCCGCGACGCGCGCGCGGGGGGACGCGAAGATCGAAAGCGACCCGGACTACTGGGCCGACCAGACGATGATGCGGCTGCTCGACGCCGTGTCTTCTTGAAGCTCGAGCACAACCTCAGGCGGCTCTGCCGCCTGGAGCTGCCCGGCGCCGGGCAGGTGACGGTGGCCGGGCGCCACGCCTACGTCGGCCACATCACCAACAAGGAGCGCCTCGGCACCTCGATCCTCGACGTCTCGGATCCGGGCAAGCCGCGCCTTCTTTCGCAGCTATTCATTGAGGAGCCGGATTCGCACAGCCACAAGGCGCGCGTGGCCGGCGACCTGATGATCGTGAACGTCGAGCAGAACATGGGGCCTTCAGGACGCAAGGGGGCGGACGGCGCGGGCGAGGCGAATGGATACGCCGAAGGCGGTTTCAAGGTGTACGACGTCTCCGACCGCGCGAAGCCGAGGCTCATCACGCACCACCGCACGCACGGCCGCGGCGTGCACCGCTTCGACATGGACGAGCGCTACGCCTACATCTCGACCGAGATGCCGGGCTACATCGGCAACATTCTCGTCATCTACGACCTGCGCGATCCGGCGCGCCCCGAGGAAGTCTCGCGCTGGCACCTGCCGGGGCAGCACGTCGCGGCGGGCGAGACGCCGACGTGGCGCGGGCGCAGGAACCGCCTGCACCATGCGCTGCGCTTCGGCGACGAGCTCTGGGCGGGCTGCTGGCACGGCGGCGTCGCGGTGATCGACGTGAGCGACCTGCGCAAGCCGACGACGCTCGGCGCGTACAACTATCACCCGCCGTTTCCCGAGCCGTCGCACACCTTCATGCCGGTGCCCGGGACGATCGAAGGCCGGCGCATCGCGCTCGCGATCGACGAGGAGGACCACGCGCACAGCGCCGACGAGCTCGAGCGCCGCCGCGGGCGGCCGCATGGATGCCTTTGGGTGCTGGACGTTTCCGACCTGAAATCCATCAAGCCCCTGTCCCTGTTCGAGGTGAGCGAGATGGACTCGCCCTGGTCGCGCGCCACGCCCGGGCGCTTCGGCGCGCACCAGTTCCAGGAGCACATGAAGCCCGGCGACAGGCGCGTGTATTGCGCCTGGTTCTCCGGCGGCCTGCGCGTGGTGGACGTCGCCGACCCGTTCGCGCCGCAGGAAGTCGCGTATTTCATCCCGCAGCCCGCGGCGGGCAAGGCGGCGCCGCAGACGAACGACGTCGACGTGGACGAGCGCGGCCTGGTCTATGTCGTCGACCGCTACGCGGGGTTCGACATCCTCGAGATGGAGGCTTGAGCATGATCCGCATCCGCGAGATCGACCATGTCGTGCTGCGCGTGCGCGACTACGACGCGATGATCGCGTTCTACCGCGACGTGCTCGGCCTGCAGTTCGTCGCGCACCGCCCCGAGTTCCGCATGGCGCACCTGCGCGCGGGGAGCTCGATGGTGGACCTCGTGGCCGTGGACGGCCCGATGGGCAAGCCCGGCGGCGCCGCCCCCGGCAAGGAAGGGCGCAACATGGATCATGTCTGTTTCCGCGTCGAGCCCTTCGACGAGAAAGCGATCGTCGCGCAGCTCAAGGCGCACGGGGTGACGGTGAACGAGGTCCGCCCGAGGTTCGGCGCGGAGGGCACCGGCATCTCGATTTACCTCCTCGACCCGGAGGGCAACACCGTGGAGCTGAAAGGTCCTTCCGACGGAGCTAAGCGGCCAGCTTGAGTAGCAGCTCCTCGATCTGGCCGGGCGCGACCGGCTTGGTGAGGTGCGCGTCGAATTCCGCCTTGAGCGCGCGCTGCCGGTCCGCCGGCTGGCCGTACCCCGTGAGCGCGACGAGGAACGCGTCCTTGCCGTAGTCGGCGGAGCGGATGGCCTTCGCCACCTCGTAGCCGTCCACGCCCGGAAGGCCGATGTCGATCACCGCGATTTCCGGCTTCACCTGCGCCGCGAGGGTGATCGCGAGCCGCCCGTCCGCCGCCTCGTACACCTTGTGGCCGTCGATCGAGAGCGCGAGGAGCAGCACGCGCCGCGCGTCCTCGTTGTCCTCGACCACCAGGATGCGGCGCGGGCGCGCCGCGGCCGGCGCCGCGGCAGGGTGCGCCGCCTTGTCGCCCTGCACCGAAGGCGAGATCGCGGGCAGCCGCACGGTGAAGACCGAGCCGCGGCCCGGCCCGTCGCTCGCCGCGCCCGCGCTGCCGCCGTGCAGCTCGGAGAGGCGCTTGACGAGGGCGAGCCCGATGCCGAGGCCGCCCTGCGCGCGGTCCACCTTCTGCGCGCCCTGCACGAAGACGTCGAACATGCGCGCGCCGAGCTCGGGCGCGAAGCCCTCGCCGGTGTCGGCGACCTCGAGCAGCGCGCTGTCCGCCTCGCGGCGCACGCGCACGGTGATCGTGCCGCCGTCGGGCGTGTACTTGAGCGCGTTGCCGATCAGGTTCGCGGCGATCTGCTCGATGCGCGCCGGGTCCGCGTCCACCCAGGCCGGCCGCAGCTCGCGCACGACGCGATGCTTGCGCGCGCGCCCGGCGCCCTGCAGCGTGTCGAGCACGCTCCCCACCTGGTCGGCGAGGTTGAGCGGCTCGCGCTGCAGGTGCGCCTTGCCCATCGTCACGCGGCTGACGTCGAGCAGGTCGTCGACCAGGCGCGACATCTGCGCCGCCTGGCGCTCGACGACGTCGCTCGCCTGGGCGAGCGCCTCCGGCTGGCCGCGCGCGACGCGCAGCACGTGGCCGGCGGCGACGATGGCGGCGAGCGGGTTGCGCAGCTCGTGCGACAGGCTGGCGAGGAACTCGTCCTTCATGCGGTCGGCCTCGCGCAGGGACTTCTCCCGGGTCCGCACCGCGCTCGCCGCCTGGCGCAGCGCAAGCGCGAGCTCCTCGACCTCCTTCGAGGTCGGCGGCAGCGCGACGTTGGTGCGCTCGCCGCGCGCGAGCGAGTCGGTCGCCGCCGCGAGCTTCACGATCGGGCGCGAGATGCGCCGGCTGAGGAAGAGGGCGAGGCCGAAGCCGATCGCGATGGCGGCGAGCATGCCGCTGCCGAGCGTGGCGATGGCGCGCAGGGCGCCGGCGTTGAGCAGCTGCTTCGGCATGCCGACGCCGATCTCCCACCCGGCGAGCGGCGAGCGCCCGAAGGCGGCATACATCTCGACGCCTTCGCGGCTGCGCAGGTACGAGGACGACGCTCCGGCCTGCTGCAGGCGCGAGCGATAGTGCTCGGGGGCCGGAGAGCCGACGGCCGAAGGGCTTTGCTGCCCGCGCGCGACGTAATTGCCGTTGCGGTCCACGATCGCGGCCATCCATTCCGCCGGCATGCGCTCGCGCCCGAGGATCGCAGCGAAGGCGTCGGCATCCACCATTGCAGTCAGCACGTAGAGCAGCTCGCCGCCGCGGATGACCGGCACGCGCACCGGAACGACGGGCTTCTCGCCGATCGGCGCGACGAAGACGTTGCCGACGATCGGCGTGCCGGTGGCGCGCGCTTCCTTGAGGCTCGCGCGGTCCACCGCGTCGGGCAGCGCGGCGCCGAAGGGCGCCAGCGTATTCAGCACGGCCTGGCCGCCCGGGCGCAGCAGCTCGATGCTGATCCAGTGCGGCTGCGCGCGCGCGACGCGCACCGCCTGGTCGTAGAAGCGCAGCAGGTCACCGCCGTCCAGCGTGCGCGCGCCTGCGAGCGTCTCGAGCACGCCGATCGTGCCGCGCAATTCCGCCTCGACGCCGTTCTTCACGCTTACCACCTCGTCGGCCACGCTTTGCTTGAACGCGGCGCGCTCGCGGTCGGCGAGCTGGCCGACGGCGAATACCGCGAAGATCGCCACCGGCAGGATCGCGGCGGTCGCCAGAACAAGGAGTTGTGAGCGTATTCTCAAGAGGGAGCCGAAGCGTCCCACCGGCGCGCCAAATGCACAAGACGTCGCAGATCAGCGACGCTTCAGTCCGCCCTTGCTCCGGATTCGAGGACGACCTTGGTCCACTTCGGGATCTCGCGCGCGATGTACTCGGCGAACTGCTCGGGCGTTCCGCCGGCAACCTCCGCGCCGAGCGCGTCGAGCCGCGCGCGCAGCTGCGGATCGGCGAGCGCGCGGTTGATTTCCTCGTTGAGCTTCAGCACGACGGCGCGCGGCGTCGCCGCCGGCACGACGACCCCGTGCCAGGTCGTCGCCTCGAATCCCGGGACGCCGGATTCGGCGACCGTCGGCAGCTCGGGCAGCGCCGGCGAGCGCTGCGCCGTCGTGACGGCGAGCGCGCGGAGGCGCCCGGCCTTGATGTACGGGATCACCGAGGCGGAAGTCGCGAACATCAGCTGGTCCTGCCCGCCGAGGACGTCGGTGAGCGCGGGCTGGGCGCCCTTGTAGGGCACGTGCACCATGTCGACGCCGGTCATCGCCTTGAAGAGCTCGCCCGCGAGGTGCGCCGCGGCGCCGCTTCCGGAGGAGGCGTAGTTCAGCTTGCCCGGGTGCATTTTCGCGTACGCGACGAGCTCCGCGACGCTGCGCGCGGGAACCGCCGGATGGACCACGAGGATGTTGGGTTGCACCGCGACAAGCGCCACCGGCGCGAAATCCCTTGCCGGGTCGTAGGGAAGGCGGCGGTAGAGCGCCTGGTTCGTCGCGAGGATGCTGTTGTTGCCGAGGAGCCAGGTGTGGCCGTCCGGCGCGCCGTGCGCCACCGCCTCCGCGGCGACGTTGCCGCCGGCGCCGGGGCGGTTCTCCACGACGATCGGCTGCCCGAGCTGCGCCGCGAGCCGGTCGCCGAGCGCGCGCGCGAGGATGTCGCTCGGCCCGCCGGGCGTGAAGCCGACGACGAAGCGCACCGGCCTGTCGGGAAACCCGTGCGCCGCGCACGCGCAGAGGAGCAGCGAGAACGCGAGCAGGCGCGCAAGCATTCCCCAGTATAGTTGACCCGAAAGGAGACCCGATGAGCGACTACGTCCCGCACCTCAAGCTCACCCACGAAGGCGCGCTCAAGATGCTGCGCGCCGCGGTCGCCAAGGCGACCGAGATGAAGCAGCCGCAGTGCATCAGCATCACCGACGACGGCGGCCACCTGCTGGCGTTCGTCCGCATGGACGGCGCGAAAGTGCTCAGCATCGATTCGTCGCTCAAGAAGGCGATGACGGCGGCGTCCTCGCGCGTGCCGACCGGCAAGGTGCACGCCGAGGTCGAGGCGAAGCTCGCGCTCGCCACGTCCGGCAAGCTCACCAACCTGCTCGGCGGCGCGCCGATCGTGGTGGAGGGCCACGTGATCGGCGCGATCGGCGTCGGCTCCGGCACCGGCGAGCAGGACCTCGAGGTGGCGAAGGCGGCGATTGCCGCGCTGCCGGGCGCGCAGCGCTGGTGAGCCTTTTCCTGCTCGGCGTCGTCACGAGCGCCGGCCTTGCCGTGAACGGCGTCGAGCTGCGCGTCGATGCGCAAACGGCCGTCCTGCGAAACGGCGCGCCGAGCACCGCGCGCGCCATCGAGGCCGGCGAGCTGGTCGCGGTGCGCGCGCAGGGCGACGAGCGCGCTGCGCGCGCCCTGTCGGTGGCGATCCTCGATGCGGTGATCGGTCCCGTGACCGCGGTCGATGCGCCTGCCGGCACGATCCACGTGCTCGGCGACGCGGTGCGCCTCGATCCGACCACGCGCTACGGCGACGGATTGAGCCGCGCCCGCCTGCTCGCCGCGCAGGCGGGCGAGCGCTTGCGCGTCTGCGGCTTGCGCCTGCCCGACGGCAGCCTGCTCGCGACGCGCATCGAGGCGGCGCCGGCGGCGCTCGCCTCGCGCGTGGGCCCGTCGCTGCCCGAGCCGGCGCCCGGCGAGCGCTTCATCGTGGAGGGCTATGTCGCCGGAAGCCCGGCGAGCGGCGAGGTCCTGGTCGGCGGGCTCGGGGTCGGTCTCGATCCGGGTGCGGGCGCGCCGCTGGCCGATGGCGACCTGGTGCGGGCGACGGGCCGGACCAACGACGACGGCACGCGCGTGGTGGAGCGGGCACGGGTGCTCGATACGCCCTTCGGCGCGCCGGCGACGAGGGAGCGGCCCGCTCGCCCGGACGGCCGGCCGCAGCGCGGCGACCTCGGCGTGCGCTGACTAGAATGGCGCGGATGCTCGAGCGCCTGCCCGAACGCGTCAACGGCGACCCCGCCATCGTGCGCTGGGGCCGCGACATGAACGAGACTTTTCTCGTCGAGGTGGGCGACACGCAGCACCTCGTCACGGTGCGCGGCGGGCGCGTCGAGCGCGTCGAGAAGGGGCCGTTCACGATGCGCTCCTGGCGCTTCGCGATCCGCGCGCCGGGCGCGTGCTGGGAGAAATTCTGGAGCGAGCCGCCGCCGCCGGGCTGGCACGATCTCTTCGCGCTCCTGCGCCGCGGCGAGGTGCGCTTCGAGGGCGACCAGCGCTACATGATGGCCTACCTGCTCTACGTCAAGCTGCTTCTCGCCTCGCTGCGCCATGCTTGAGCCGATCGTCGGCCGCTATGCGCGCCTGGCGCTCGAAGGCCGCGAGCACCGGCTGTATTTCGAGGAAGCCGGGCAGGGCATCCCGCTCCTTTGCCTGCACACCGCGGGCTCCGACAGCCGCCAGTACCGCGCCGTGCTCAACGACCCGCGGATCCTGGAGAGCTACCGCGTCGTCGCCTTCGACATGCCCTGGCACGGCAAATCCTCGCCGCCCGAAGGCTGGCAGAAGGAGGATTACCGCCTCACGACGCGCTCCTACACCGGGCTCATCATGGCGGTCGTGCGCGCGCTCGGGCTCGAGCGGCCCGTCGTCATGGGCTGCTCCATCGGCGGGCGCATCGTCCTCAACCTCGCGCTCGAGCACGCGCGCGAGCTGCGCGCGCTGATCGGCCTGCAGTCGGCGGCGTACGTCGAGCGCTACTACGACGCGGCATGGCTCGACCACGCGGAGATCCACGGCGGGCGCGCCTGCGGCGGGCTCGCCTACGGGCTCATGTCGCCGCTCAGCCCGGAAGCGCAGCGCTGGGAAACGGTGTGGCACTACATGCAGGGCGGCCCGGGCGTGTTCTCCGGCGATCTTCACTTCTACCAGGTCGAGGGCGACATCCGCAGCCGCATCGGCGCGATCGACACGCGGCTCTGCCCGCTCTACCTGCTGACCGGCGAGTACGACTACTCCGCGAGCCCGCGCGACACCGAGGCCGCCGCGGCGCGCATCGCGGGCGCGAAGGTCACCATCATGAAAGGCCTCGGGCACTTCCCGATGAGCGAGAATCCCGAGGCGTTTCTCGCCTATCTGCGCCCGGTGCTCGAGGAGATCCGGGGCCGCGCGTGATCGCCTGGACGATCGGCCACTCGACGCTGCCGATCGACGACTTCCTCTCGCGCCTCGCGCGCCACGGCATCCGGGCGCTTGCCGACGTGCGCCGCTTTCCCGCTTCGCGCAAGCACCCGCAGTTCAACGCGGAGAACCTGCGTCATTCGCTGCGTGAAGCGGGCATGGACTACGTTCCATTCCCGGATCTCGGCGGCAGGCGCCGCGCGCGGCCGGACTCGCACAACACCGCGTGGCGCAACGAGTCGTTCCGCGGCTACGCCGACTACGTGGAGACATCTGCCTTCCAGGAGGCTTTTTCCCGTCTTGCAGAATTGTCGGAAGACAAGCCCACGGCGGTGATGTGCGCGGAGGGGCTGTGGTGGCGCTGTCATCGCGCGCTGATCGCCGATCAGCTCAAGGCGAAAGGCGTGGAGGTGCGCCACATCCTGCCGGACGGCGGCACGGCGGAGCACCCGTACACGTCCGCCGCGCGCGTGAGCGGCGGTAAGGTCTACTACGGGCCCGGCGACGACCTACTTCGGCGCGTCCTTGGTTGAGTCGGCCTTGTTCTCGTTCGACTGGTAATAGTCGCCGCTCGTCGGCTTCTTCTGCGGGTCCTTTGCCTTGGCGTCCTCGCCCGACGAGGCGCCGCTCGCGGAATTGCCCGCGGTATTCGAGTCGGGCTGGCCATGCGCCTCGGCCTGCTCCTCGTCCTGCTTCGCCGGATTCGACGGCGAAGCCCTGCGCTCCATCGTCGTCCTGTCGTGCTCGCTGCTGCGCGTATCCGCCCAGGCGCTTGCGGTGCCGAGCGCGAGGACGGCCAATAGTGCGGTAGAGGTTTTCATGCTGCGGCCTCCCGCACTTTTCGTGCCCGCGAGCTAGGCCGTCCGGTACTTCTCGAGCGCTTTTTTCCCGAGCGCGAGGCCGTGGCCGGGGCGTTGCGGGATCGCGAGGTGGCCGTCCTTGCACGCCGGCAGCTCCTCGAAGAGGTCGGGCGGCATCCAGTCCATGAACTCGACCAGGAAGCCGTTCGAGATCGAGCCGCAGATCTGGATCGAGAGCTCGTACACCACGTGCGGCGAGACCTGCACCTGGTGCGCCGCCGCGAGGTGCGCGATGCGCAGCGTCTCGCTGTAGCCGTTGGCGCGGCACACGTCCGGCATGAGATAGGTCGCGCCCTTCTTTTCAATCAAATCCCTGAACTCGTAGCGCGTGTAGTTGTTTTCCCCGGTGGCGACGGGGATCTTTATTCTTTGCGCCACTTCAGCGCACGCGGCGAGGTCGTCCGCGGTGACCGGCTCCTCGTACCACACGAGGTCGAGGTCCTCGAGGAGCGCCGCCTGGCGCACGTTGCCGAGGACGTCGAGCTTCTGGTTGACGTCGACCATCATGCGCACGGCGCCGCCGAGCGCGCGCTGCACCGCCTCGACGCGCTTGCGGTTGGCGCGCGGGTCGGGATCGTGGATCTTCATCTTGTAGTAGCGGCAGCCCGCGGCGGCGTACTTTTCCGCCTCGCCGATCAGGTCCTTCTCGGTGTACTTGCCCCAGCCGCCGCTGCCGTAGGCGGGGATGCGGTCGTGGAGCCCGCCCCACAGCTTGTAGAGCGGCAGCTTCGCCGCCTTGCCGGCGAGGTCCCACAGGCCGATGTCGAGCGCGGAGAGCGCCATGCCGGCGATGCCGACGCGGCGCACGCCGCGGTCGCCGCGGTACATCTTCTCCCACAGGCGCTCGACGGCGAGCGGATCCTCGCCGATGAGCAGCGGCTTCAGGCGCGCCTCGAGATAGGCGAGCACCGCCTCGGCGCCGCCGCCGCCGAAGACCATGCAATAGCCCAGCCCGCGCAGCCCCTCGTCGGTGGCGAGCTCGGCGACCACCAGCTTGTGGTGCGGGAACTCCGTGGAGATCGGCTTCGGAGTCGGGACGGTGAGGACGCAGGCGTCGATCGCGGTGATTTTCATGGGGGCGATGATAGACTGGCTGCCAGAGGAGGTGTGTCCATGGTCTATCGCAAGGGGCTGGCTGCGCTCGCGTTGGCGGCGCTGTCCTGCGCCGCAACGGCGCAGCAGAAGGAAATCAAGATCGGCTTCGTCTACGACCTCACCGGTCCGTTCGCGGGCGGCGGCTCCGAGCCGGCGCAGATCGGCACCAAGGCGGCGGTCGACTACTTCAACGAGAAGGGCGGCGTCGAGGGCTACAGGATCAACGCCATCTTCGCCGATGCCCAGTCCAAGGTGGACGTCGCCATCAACGAGATGACGCGCCTCTACGACCAGGAGAAGGTGGACCTGGTGATGGGCGTGTACTCGAGCGCGCAGTGCGTGCCGATGGCGCAGCAGGCCGACGCGCGCAAGAAATTCCTCTGGCTGAACGTCTGCGTCGCGTCCTCCGTCATGAAGGACAAGCACTTCCAGTACGTGTTCCGGCCGACCGTGCACAGCGACCAGTACGGGCATGCGACCTGCGAGTACGTGCACAACTACTCGAAGTCCAAGTTCGGCATCGAGCCGAAGAACATGCGCATCGCCATCATCCACGAGGACGGCCCCTACGGCGCCGGCGTCGCGGCGGCGAACGACATCGAGTGCAAGAAGATGGGCATGAACGTGGTGATGAAGGAGGGCTACTCGGCCTCCGCGCCGGACCTCTCGAGCCTCGTCACGAAGCTCAAGCGCGCGCGGCCCGACGTCATCCTGCACACCGGCTACAACCCGGACATCACGCTCTTCCTGCGCCAGGCGAAGGAGCAGGGCCTCAAGTTCAAGGCGCTGATCGGGCACGGCGCGGGCCACAGCCAGATCGACAAGCTGCGCCAGACCTTCGGCGACGACGTCAACTACTTCCACTCTGCCGACCCGGCCGCCGCGCAGCTGCTCGACCCGAAGACGCTCAAGCCGGGCATGTCCGAGCTGATCAAGGTGCTGCAGACCCGCTACGAGAAGGTGAAGGGCCCGGGCGAGATGCCGCCGCACGCGGCGATGGGCTTCAACAACACCTGGATCTTCCTGCACGACGTCCTGCCGGTGGCGATCAAGAAGTACGGCGGCATCGACCCGGAGGCGCTGAGGAAGGCCGCGCTCGACGTGGATATCCCGGTCGGCGGCACGATCCAGGGCTACGGGGTGAAGTTCTTCAAGCCGGGAACGCCGATGGCGGGGCAGAACGAGCGCTCGTTCGTGGTCGTGATGCAGTACGTGAACGGCCGCGCGCGCATCGCGTGGCCGAAGGCGGTGCAGACCACCGACCCGGTGCTGCCCTTCCCGAAGGGCCACACGTTCGCGCCGTAGCTTGCTTCTACAAGTTGAAAACCTCAGCAAGAGGTTCGACGGTTTTACTGCCGTAAACAACGTGTCCTTCGATGTGGCCGAGGGCGAGATCCTCGGCCTCATCGGCCCGAACGGCTCGGGCAAGAGCACCACGTTCAACGTCGTCGCCGGCGAGCTGCGGCCCTCGGGCGGCTCGGTGCGCTTCCGCGGCCACGAGATCGGCGGCCTGCCGGCGCACCGCGTGGTGCACGCGGGCCTCTCGAGGACCTGGCAGATCCCGCGCCCGTTCCGCAAGCTGAGCCTGCTCGACAACGTCGCGCTCTCGGCCTTCTACGGCAAGGCGCCGACCATCGGCCGCGAGCAGGCCTACGCGCTCGCCGCCGACTGCCTCAAGCTCGTGAACCTGCCCGCCGAGCCGTCGGCGAAGGTCGAGGGGCTCGGCGCCGCGGGGCTGAAGAAGCTCGAGCTTGCGCGCGCGCTCGCCACGCAGCCGAAGCTGCTGCTCGCCGACGAGTCGCTCGGCGGCCTGGACCACTCGGAGATGGACCAGGCGGCCGACATGCTCGCCTCGATCCGCGACCGGCGCGGCATCACCATCGTGTGGGTCGAGCACATCATGGGAGTGCTGATGCGCGTGGTGGACCGCTGCATCGTGCTCGACCACGGCGAGCTGATCGCGCAGGGCAAGCCCGCGGAGGTCGCGCGCGATCCGAAGGTCATCGAGGTCTACCTCGGGAGCGACGCCGATTCTCTCGGTCACTGAGCTCTCGGCGAGCTACGCCGGATTCCAGGCGCTCTTCGGCGTGAGCCTCGAGGTGCGCGCGGGCGAGGCGGTCGCGGTGATCGGGCCGAACGGCGCCGGCAAGACGACGCTCCTGCGCGCGATCTCGAAGCTCGTGGCGCCGAGCGGCGGGGAGATCGCCTTCGAGAATGAGTCCCTGAGGAACGTGCCGGCGCACCAGATCGTCTCGCGCGGCATCGCCCACGTGCCCGAGAACCGGCGGCTCTTCCCGCGGCTCACCGTGGAGGAGAACCTCAAGATGGGCGCTTATCCGGTTGCCTCCCGGAAAAAATTTCCCGAGCGCCTCGAGCAGGTGTTCGGCCTTTTCCCGCGCCTGAAGGAGCGCCGCCGGCAGGCCGCCGGCACGCTCTCGGGCGGCGAGCAGCAGATGTGCGCGATCGGCCGCGCCCTCATGTCCGGGCCGAAGCTCCTGCTCCTCGACGAGCCCTCGGCCGGCCTCGCCCCGGTCGTGGTGCAGTCGATCTTCGAGCTCATGCGGCGCATCTGCGCCGAGGGCTACACGGTGCTCATCGTCGAGCAGAACATCCGCCAGGTGCTGAAGGTGGTGCAGCGGGCGTATCTGCTCGAAGCCGGCCGCATCGTGCTTTCCGGCAGCGCGGCCGAGCTGACGGCTTCGCCGCAGATCCAGAAGACCTACCTCGGGCTGTGAGCGAGCTCTTCGACATCTACCTGCTCGAAGCCGTGCTGAACGGGCTGCTGCTCGGCGGCCTGTTCGCGCTGCTCTCGCTCGGGCTGAACCTGATCTTCGGCGTGATCGACGTGGTCTGGATCTGCTATGCCGAGCTCATCATGTGCGGGATGTACGCGGTGTACTGGCTGCACGTGCAATACCACTGGCCGGTGCTGGCGGCGATGGCGGCCGCGATCGTCCTCGTCGCCGCGCTCGGCGCGGCGCTGCACCAGTTCGTCATCCGCCCGGTGCTTTCCGCCGAGCCGATCAACCAGCTCCTCGTGACGGGCGGGGTGCTGTTCTTCCTGCAGGCGGCTGCGACGCTCGCCTTCGGCATCGACTTCCGCAACGTCGGCATCTCGCTGCCCTCCGTGCACGTCGGCGAGATGTCCTTCTCCGCTGCGCGGCTGCTCGCGTTCGGCGCCGCCGCCGGCGGCGTCGCCGTGATGTACTTCTTCCTGAAGCGCACCTATCTCGGCACGGCGATCCGCGCGATCAGCCAGGACCGGGCGATCATGCCGCTCATGGGCGTGAGCGCCGGGCGGATCTTCTTGACCACCTCGGCGCTCGGCGGCGCGCTCGCCGGGCTCGCCGCCTGCCTGCTCGTGCTGCAGTACGACGTGCACCCGGCGATCGGGCTCTCCTTCGGGCCGATCACCTTCCTCATCTGCGTGCTCGGCGGGCTGGGCAGCCTCGTCGGCGGGTTCATCGCCGCGTTCGTGCTCGCCCAGTTCATCTCCATCGGCGGCTTCTTCTTCGCCGCGGAATGGGGCTACTTCATCGCCTTCGTCTTCTTCATCGTGGTGATGTTCATCCGCCCGCAGGGAATCCTCGGGAAATGAGCATCGGGAATTACCCGCTCCACCTGATGATCCTCGTGCTCCTGTGGGGCTACATCTACACCAGCTGGTCGGTGATGGGGCGGCTCGGCATGGTGAGCTTCGGGCACGGCGCCTTCATGGGCATCGGCGCGTACACCGTGGTCATGCTGTGGAACCACTTCGGCCTCACGCCGTGGATCGGCATCCCGGTCGCCTTCGCCGCCACCGCGGCGGTGGCGTTCGTGATCGGCTACCCGTGCTTCCGCTTCAAGATCGTCGGGCATTACTTCGCGCTCGTCACGCTTGCGCTCTCGGAAGTGGCGCGCCTGCTCATCGTCGCCCTGCGCGACTACACCGGCGGCTCGCTCGGCGCGACGCCGGTGACCGCCCTCTCCGGGGGCTCGGGGGTCGCGCTCGGCGCGCTGCAGTTCGAGTCGAAGTCCGTCTGGCTCGTGATCGTGGCGGCGTTCTGGCTCGGCGGGCTGTGGGTGTGGCGCGCGGTGGACCGCAGCATGGGGCGGCTCGCGCTGCAGGCGATCAGCGAGGAGGAAGAAGCGGCCGCTTCGGTCGGCATCCCGGTCACGGCGGCGAAGCTGCGCGTGACGCTCATCTCGGCGCTCATGACCTGCGCCGGCGGCATCCTCTACGCCCAGTACCAGCTCTATGTGAATCCCGACGCCGTGTCCGGCATCGCCATCAGCCTGCAGATGGTCTTCGGCGCCATCGCGGGCGGCATGTTCGTCATGCTGGGACCGACCGTGGGCGCCGCGTTCACGCTGCTTCTTGCCGAGGGACTGCGCCTCGCGTTCGGCAACAAGTATCCGGCGCTCGACAGCACCATCTACGGCGCGCTGCTCGTGCTCTTCATCATTTACATGCCGAAGGGCATACTGGGCGCCGCGCTGAGCGCATTCAAGGGGAGAGGGAGATGAAGACCAGGCTGCTGGGCATGGCGCTGCTGGCGCTGCTCGCCGGCTGCGTGACGTTCGGACCGTACGGGACCGCGGACTTCGAGCCGACGCTGCGGCGCGACGCGCCCATGGTCGAAGGCAAGATCGTCCACCAGGTGCCCGGCAGGCTGCTCTATGGCATCGACGGCTTCAATTTCGTCGATAACATGGCGGTGAAGTCGCCGATCTTTCACGGCGGGCGCACGGAAAGCGGCATCGGCCTGTTCGTGCTGACCGAGGACAAGGTGCACTTCGTCGTTTGGCGGGACGAGAAGTACCAGCACGGCTGGGACCTGGCCTACAAGCAGATCCAGTCGCTGGAAGTCCGCGCGCTCGGGCTGGGACGGCGCCTCGTGGTGAAGCTGGACGCCGACCCGGGCGTGACCAGCTTCGACATCATGTCCGACGATGCGCAGTGGGTCGACGCGGCGAGGACTGCCTCGATCTGCAGGCTGCTCGCCGAGCGTTCCGGCAAAGAGTGCAGGCTGCCGGCATGAGGTCCCTTGGCATCTTCCTGGCGGTTGTCCTGTCCGCGTGCGCCACGGTTCCTCAGGACGCGCGCAACCAGCTCGCGCCCTCGGGCACGCTGCGCGCGGCGATCAACTACGGGAACTCCGTGCTCGTGCAGAGGAATGCAGCCACCGGGGAGCTCTCCGGCATCTCGGTGGACCTCGCGCGCGAGCTCGGCAGCAGGCTCGGCGTGCCGGTGCAGCTGATCTCGTACGACGCGGCCGGCAAGGTGGCGGACGCGGCGCGCATGGCGGCGTGGGACGTCGCGTTCCTCGCGATCGACCCCAAGCGCGCGGAGGACATTTCCTTCACCGCCGCCTACGTGATCATCGAGGGCGGCTACATGGTGCGCAACGCCTCGCCGCTGAAGTCGATCTCGCAGGTCGATGCCGACGGCGTACGCATCGCCGTGGGCAACAAGAGCGCCTACGACCTCTACCTCAGCCGCGCGCTGAAGCATGCGACTATCGTGCGTGCGCCGACTTCGCCCGCGGCGATGGACCTCTTCGCGAAAGACCCGTCGCTGGACGTCGCCGCCGGCGTCAAGAACCCGCTCGTCGATTACGCCGCGGCGCATCCCGGCTTTCGTGTCATGGATGGGCATTTCATGCTGATCGAGCAGGCGATGGGTACGCCGAGCGGCCGTCCGGCCGGCGCGCGCTACCTGCGGGAGTTCATCGAGGAGATGAAGGCCTCGGGCTTCGTCGCCGCGGCGATCCAGCGCGCCGGCCAGCGCGACGC
>DASRFM010000067.1:0-24555 GCA_035651575.1 Burkholderiales bacterium
TACGGAATCACGCTCCTTGGCGCCATCGAGAAGCCCATCACGCCCGAGAAGCTCCGCACCCTTCTCGAGAAATACGCACCGCCGAAACCCAGGTCGCCGAGGCCAACCGCGCCCGCGATTCCGCTTGAAGACATCCGCCGCGGTCTGCACGCGCAGGAGTTCGAGCCCTTCTTCCAGCCGAAGGTGAATCTCACCGATGGCAGCGTGGTCGGCGCCGAGGCCCTGGCGCGCTGGCGCCACCCGCAGAAAGGAATCGTCGCCCCCTATGCGTTCATCGGCGAGATGGAAACCCACGGCCTGATCGACCAGCTGATGTGGCTCATGCTCGAAAAATCGGCCATGCGTTGCCGCGAATGGCTGGCGAAGGGCCTCGAGATCACGGTTTCCGTGAACCTGTCCTTGAAGTCGCTCAGCGAAGCCGCGCTTGCCGAGCGCATCACGGAGCGCGTGGGCTCGCAGAAGGTCAGCCCCAAGCAGATCGTCCTGGAAATAACGGAAAGCGCGGCAATGACGGACATCGGGCGGGCGCTCGAGAATCTCACGCGCCTGCGAATGAAGGGCTTCGGCCTCTCGATCGACGATTACGGCACCGGCTATTCTTCGATGCAGCAGCTTTCGCGCATCCCGTTCACCGAGCTCAAGATCGACCAGTCGTTCGTGATGAGCGCGGTCGAAAAGCAATCAAGCAAGGTCATTCTCGAATCCAGCCTCGACATGGCGCGCAAGCTCAAGCTCAAGGCCGTCGCCGAAGGGGTGGAGACGCGCGCTCACTGGAACCTTCTGCAGAACCTGGGATGCGACATCGCGCAGGGTTATTTCATCGCGAAGCCGATGGAGGCCGCCGCTTTCCTCGACTGGACGTTGCAGTGGCATCCTCCGCAGGACTAGGACGCCCCGGCTCGAGCCACCGGATCGCTAGCCGACGACCCGAAACAGCTCCCGCTCGCCATCGAGTCCCTTGAGCGCATGCATGCCGCGGGATTCGAGGCGGATGTTGGACCCGGCGAGGAGATCGCGCGTCGTCCAGGAGACTACGACTTCACTCTCGCCGGCGATCGAGAGGACGCGGGCGGCAGCATGGACGGCGACGCCGAAGACGTCGCCCTGGGAGAGCTGGACTTCGCCGGTGTGGCAGCCGGCGCGGATCTGAAGGCCGATGGGCTTGACCGCGGCGACCATTGCCTGGGCGCAGCGCACGGCGCGCAGCGCGCTGTCGAAGGCGGCAAGGAAGCCGTCGCCCGTGGTCTTGAGCTCGCGGCCGCGGTGGCGCTCGAGCTGGGTGCGCAGGGCCGAGTTGTGCTCGACCAGCATCGCCTTCCAGCGCTTGTCGCCGACCTCGGCGAGCTTCGCGGTAGAGCCGACGATGTCCGTGAAGAGAAGCGTGGCGACGACGCCGCTGCCGGCCTCATCGGGCGGCTGCGCGAAGGTGCGCGCGCCGGCGAACTCAAGGCCCTTGTAGGTCTCATCGCCGACCACCCAGGCGTCGTGCCCGGGCGGAATCTCGTAGGTGTCGCCCGCGACGAAGTCCATGGTCGTGCCGTCCTTCATGGTGACGTGAAGCTGTCCCTGGACGACGAAGCCGACGTGATGGTGCTGGCATTGTTCCGTCCCGGCGATCGGCTTGACGTGCTCGGACCATTTCCATCCGGGGTGGAAGGTGAACTCGCCGAAGACGATGTCGTCGATGGTGACGAGACGTACCTCGCCGTGGGGAAATTTCCGGATCTCCTCCGAGTCCTTGAAGCGCCGGCGCTGCAGTCGCGGCATGGGCGGTCCTTATCTGCGTTTTCCTAGCCGACGTTGAGCGCCCCGCCGCCATCCACCAGCAGGGAAACGCCGGTAATGAAATTCGCCTCGTCGGAGGCGAGAAACAGCGCAGCGTTCGCGACGTCCCAGGCCGTCCCCATCTTGTGCCGCAGCGGCACCTTGGCATCGCGCATCGCGGCGACTTCGGCGCGCGGCTTGCCGCTGACGCGCGCGCGGGTGTCGACGGCCATGGGAGTGTCCATGAGGCCGGGGAGGATGACGTTGGCGCGCACGCCGAACTCCGCGTTCTGGATCGCGAGCTGCTCGGTGAAGGCGATCATCGCGGCCTTGGTGGCCTTGTAGGCGACGTAGGGGTAGTTCTCCTTCGCGGCGAGCGAGGAGATCATGACGATGGCGCCGGACTTCTGCGCGCGCATCACCGGGACGACGAACTTGGCGGCCATGACGGCGCCGCGCAGGTTGATGCGCACGACGTTGTCGAAGGCTTCCTCGGTGAGGCTCTCGAGGCGGGCGTCGCCGCCGCCGAGGGAGACGCCGACGTTGTAGTGCAGGATGTCGATGCGCCCCCAGCGCTTCACCGCCTCGTCGGCCATCGCTTTCAGGGTGTCGGTCTTCGTGGCGTCGGCCGCGAAGGCGAAGGAATCCTTCTTGGGATTAAGGAGGGAGAGGGTTTCCAGAGCGCCGGAGAGGTCGCGGTCCACCGCCATGACGCTCGCGCCTTCCTGCGCGAACCGGATGCAGGTGGCGCGGCCGTTGCCCATGCCGCTGCCGGGGCTCTGCCCGGCGCCGATCACGATTGCCCGTTTGTTTTCGAGTCGCATCGGGCGAGAATACCGCGCATCACCGTTCAAAGGGACAACGCATGCGAATCTGGGAACAGGGGCTCGTCGCGACGTACTCGGTGCCGGGCTACAAGGAGCTGATCGAGGCGCACTACCGCGCCTTCGCGCGCCCGGGCACGGTGATCGAGGTGCACGGCGTGAAGGACGAGTCGAGCGAGGCGGCGAAGAAGATCGCCGGCCGCGTAGTGAACTACGCGTACCTGCACCGCATGCACGACGCGCAGATCCTCAGGAACATCCTGCGCGCGGAGAAGGAGGGCTGCGACGCGGTGCTGATCGGCGTGCTGCAGGACCCGGGGCTGCACGAGGCTCGCAGCATCGTGGACATCCCGGTGCTCGGCTACGGCGAGGTGTCCATGCTGACGGCGCTCATGATGGGCGAGCGCTTCTCGTTCGTCTGCATCAACCCGCAGATGGACCAGCTCGTAAACCAGATGATCCGGGAGCGCGGCCTCGAGGCGCGCGCCGCGAAGACGACCTACCTCGAGTGCGGCTACGATGCGCTGAACAACGGCATCCAGGGCAAGCCCGCCGAGTTCCTCGCCGCGTTCGAAAAGGCGGCGGCGAAGGCGGTGGAGAACGGCGCCGACGTCCTGCTGCCGGGCCAGACGCTCATCACCGAGATCCTCTGGAAAGCAGGCGTCACGCGCGTGAACGACGCGGTGGTGCTCGACCCGCGCCTGCCGATGCTGCGCATGGCCGAGATGCTCGTGGACATGAAGAAGGCGGGAATGACGCCCTCGCGCCGCGGCTTCTACTGGGCAAAGCCCCCCGCGGAGCTCTTCAAGGCGATGACCGATTTCTACGGGGAGTAGCTAGGTCTTCTTGACGACGGCGTTCTTCATGCCGTCGGCGAGCGCGGTCTCGCCGCGCACGCGGAGCGCCTCGGCCGCGCCCAGGCGGTCGCGTTCGTCGCGGTTCTGGCTCAGCTTGAACTTGCCCACCATGCGCGCGACCTCGACCTCGAGGCCGACGATGTTCTTCAGCATCTGGTCGACGTACTCGGCCGGCGCGTCGGTCATCTTCCACGGGCGCGCGTCGCCGGTGCCGGCCTCGTGCTCGTGCGTGAGGCGCGCCACCACGCCGCGCACGAAGCGCTCGTCGTCGCGGATGCCGATGCGGCCGTGGACGTGCACCACCCTGTAGTTCCACGTCGGCACGTGGCGGTGGTGCTCGGGCTTCGTCGGATACCAGTTCGGCGAGACGTAGGCGTCCTCGGCGCGGAAGACGACCAGCGCCTCGTCGCCGTCCTTCGCCTCCTTCCAGAGCGGATTGGCGCGCGCCACGTGCGCGATGAGCCGGCGCTTGCCGCGCTCCTCGTCCACGAGGAACGGGATGTGGTTCGCGTCGAGCCCCTGCGGCCCTTTCAGGACGAGCATGCCGAGCGGAAACTCGCGAATGAGCGCGAGGAGCTCCGCTTCCCGGGTTTCCTCGAAGTGGGCCGGCAGGTACACGGCCCAAGGATACCGCCGTTCAGTCCTTCGACGGGACTCCGCGCCAGACCGCGATGCGCTGGATCTTGCCGCCGGCGAACTGGAAGACGTTGATGTTGTCGCCGTGGCGCTCCGGGACGCCCCTGTCGGTGCGGCGCACCTTGAAGCGCGTGGCGACGCGGCCCGCCGCGACGTCGGCGACGTGGAAGAAGTCGCCGTGCCAGGATTTCTCGCAGCCCGCGTTCCTCTTCTCGAAGTACGCCTTGACGCCGCTGTCGCGGCCGACGAAGCGCGAGCCGTCGGTGACGTACTCGATGGTGCAGTCGGGCGCCATCGTCGCGAGCGTCGCGGGGAGGTCCTGCCGGTCGATCGAGGCGAAGTAGGCTTCCACGGTCTCGGTCAGGCTCATTCCAGCTCGACTCCCGCGGCCTTGGACACGGCCGACCACTTCTTCACCTCGGCCTGAATGAACTGCGCGAACTGCTCCGGCGTCCCGGTCACGGGCTCGGTGCCGAGGGTCGCGAAGCGCTCCTTCGTGTCCGGGCTGTGAACGATGCGCGCAAGCTCGCCGTTCAGCTTCATGGTGATGTCGCGCGGCAGCCCGGCGGGCCCGAGGATGCCGTACCAGGAGGTCGCCTCGCAGCCCGGCAGGCCCGCCTCCGCCATGGTGGGCAGGTCGGGCAGGAGCGCCGAGCGTTTCGGCGTCGTCACCGCGAGCGCGCGCACCTGGCCGCTCCTCACGAAGGGAAGGAGCGCGGCGAGGTCGGAATAGACGAGCTGCACGCGGTCGGTCGCGAGGTCGGCGATCGCCGGGCCGCCCGCCTTGTAAGGCACGTGCACCATGTCCACGTGCGCGGTCATTTTGAACAGCTCGCCCATGAGGTGCATCGAGCTGCCCTTGCCCGAGGTGCCGTAGTTGAGCTTGCCGGGGCTGGTGCGCGCGAGCTCGACGAATTCCTTCACTGTCTTCGCGGGCGAGGACGCCGGCACCGCCATGAGGAACGCGCCGTCGGCGATCTCGGTGATCGGCGTGAGGTCGCGCACCGGATCGAAGTTGCGCTTCGGATAGAGCCCGACGTTCGCCGCGATGGTGCTCGTCGCGCCGATCATCAGCGTGTAGCCGTCCGGGGCCGACTTCACCACCGCGTCGGTGCCCACGGTGCCGCCCGCGCCCGGCCGGTTCTCCACGATCACCGGCTGCCCGAGCGACTCGGAGAGCTTCGGCCCGAGCAGGCGCGCGACGATGTCGTTCGAGCCGCCGGTGCCGAACGGGACGATCAGGCGGATCGGCTTCGCCGGATAGGGCTGCGCGAAGAGCGAGCCGGTGGCGAGCAGCAGGACCAGGCAAACGCAGAAGCGCATCTATTTCTTCTCCTCGACCTTGCCGATCTTCAGGATCGCCGCCTCGAGGCGCTTCGCGTCCTTGTCCCAGTACTTCGCGAACTCGGGCGCGTCGAGGTAGGCGATCGGCGTCTGCACCTTCTCCATCGCGCCCCGGAATTCTGGCGTCGCCACCGCCTCGCGCACGGCGTTGCGCAGCTTCATCTGGATGTCGGCCGGCGTGGCTGCGGGCACCATGATGCCGCACCAGAGATAGAACTCGGCGTCGTAGCCGAGCTCCTTGAAGGTCGGCACGTCGGGCATCAGCGCGAGGCGCTCGGTGCTCCAGCTCGCGAGCGCGCGCATCTTGCCGCCCTTGATCTGCGCCATCGCCGCGGCGGGCCCCGAGGCGAGCGCCTCGACCTGGCCGGAGAGGAGCGCGGTCACCGCCGGCCCGCCGCCCTGGTAGGGGACGTGGAAGAGCCGGATGTTGGCCGCGTTGGCGAAGATCTCCATCGCCACGTGCAGCGCGCCGTACACGCCGGAGGACGAGTAGTTGATCTTGCCGGGGTTCGCCTTTGCCGCGTCGATGAAGTCCTTCACCGACTTGTAGGGACCGTCGGTGCGCACCACCAGCACCGTCGGGTCCGCGGTGACGAGCGCGATCGGGGCGAAGTCCTTCAGCTCGTACGCGACCGGCTTGCCGTTGATGCGGTCGGTGACCGGGAAGTGCGAGATCGACGAGAGCGCGACGAGGATCGTGTAGCCGTCCGCCGGCGCCTTGGCCGCGGCGGCGAAGCCGACCGCGCCGCCGGCGCCGGTCTTGTTCAGCATGACGACCGGCTGCTTCAGGGGCTTCTCCATCATGGCGAGCAGCGGCCGGCCGACCACGTCGGCCACCCCGCCCGGCGGGAAGGCGTTGATGGCGGTGATCGGCCGCGTGGGGTAGTCCTGGGCCCGGGCCGGAAAAGCCGCGGCGAGGGCTATCCCCATGAAAAACAAGACGCGAAACATTTTGTAACTCCTCCCTCTTACAAGCTGTTACGGACGTTGCATTTTGGTAGCCCACATCCTAGCGATTCGGGCGTCCAATGCGTACACAGTTACTGAACCACGAAAGGAGAACCGCCATGCTGAAGAAACTGATCCTCACCGCCGCCGCAGGCAGCGCCCTCGTCGCCTCCTCCGCGTTCGCGGACAACGGCTGGCACCGTGGCTGGGAGCATCACCACTACTATCGCCCCTACGTCGTCGTACGCCCCGCGCCGGTCGTCGTCGCCCCGTACTACGCGCCGGCCCCGGTGGTCGTCGCCCCGGCCGCGCCCGTGTACGCGCCGGCCCCGGTGTACAGCGCTCCGGCCCCGGCGTACTACCCCGCGCCGGTCTACGCGGCGCCCGCCCCCGCCGTCTCCGTGGGCTTCCGGGTGCGCCTGTAGGAAAAGCGCAGCGGTAAGATTGTCAGGTCCGAGCCGCCCGGCCGACCAACCGGGCGGTTCCCATTTCCAGGATCTGAAAGGAGACAAGGATGAATCGGCGCACCCTGCTCAAGGCGCTCGCGGCGCTGTCGGTGGGCAAATCGGCGTTCGCCGCTTCCCCGGCCAGGAACATGAGCGACGTCAAAGCACTGCAGGACAACTGGAAGACCTTCCTCCCGGCCGGCGCGAGCGTGCCCTCGCCCACGGAGCCCCTCAAGCTCTCCGAAGACGAGTGGAAGAAGCGCCTGCAGGGCAAGGCGTACACGGTGCTGCGCAGGGAAGACACCGAGCGCGCCGGTACGAGCCCGCTGAACGACGAGCACCGCCCGGGCATCTTCGCGTGCGCCGGATGCGGCCTGCCGCTCTTCACCTCGGACATGAAGTTCGACTCGGGCACCGGCTGGCCGAGCTTCTTCACCGCCATCCCGGGCGTCTTCGAAATGAAGAAAGACCACTTCCTGATCTACCCGCGCACCGAGTACCACTGCGCGCGCTGCGGCGGGCACCACGGGCACCTCTTCGACGACGGCCCGCAGCCGACGGGGCTTCGCTACTGCAACAACGGCGTCGCGCTGAAGTTCATCCCGAAGCAGAGCGCCTAGGGCGCTGAGAGGCGCAGGTCCTCCTCGAGGCTCGGTCCCGGGAAGTCGAACCGGACCGGGCCGTCGGGGAGCGCGTTGATGAACTGCTCGATGTAGGGGTCCTTCGAGCTCTTCAGCTCCTCGGGCGTGCCCCGGCCGGCCACGACGCCGTCGCCGATCAGGTAGGCATAGTCCGCGACCTCGAGCGCGAGCTTCACCTGGTACGTGACGAAGATCGTGGTGAGGCCGAGCGAATCGTTCAGCGTGCGGATGAGCGTGCCGACCTGGGTGAGCGAGATCGGGTCGAGCCCGGCGAAGGGCTCGTCGTACATCATGAGCTTCGGGTCGGTGGCGATGGCGCGCGCGAGCGCCACGCGCCGCGCCATGCCGCCCGAGAGATCGCCCGGCATCATGTCGCGCGCCCCGCGCAGGCCGACGGTCTGCAGCTTCATCAGCACCAGCCGGCGCAGGATGCCGTCGGGCACGTCGAAGTTCTCGCGGATCGGGAACGCGATGTTGTCGAACACCGAGAGGTCGGTGAAGAGCCCGGAGGTCTGGAACATCATTCCCATGCCGAGGCGCAGCTTGTAGAGCGCGCCCGAGTCGAGCTCGTGGATCCGCTCGCCCTGCACCAGCACCGTCCCGGCGCTCGGCTGCAGCTGCCCGCCGATGACCTTGAGCAGCGTCGACTTGCCCGAGCCGCTGCCGCCGAGGATCGCGACCACGCGCCCGTGCGGGATGTCGAGCGACAGGCCGCGCAGCAGGTGCAGGTCGCCGTACGAGAAGTGCAGGTCCTTGATCTCGACCGCGTGCGCGGGGGCTTTCTTCGCCATGGCCGTACTATAGCGCGGTGACGCATCCCTACGCCGCGCTGACGCCCGACGTCGTGCTCGACGCCTGCTCGGCGCTCGGCCTGCGCCCCGACGGGCGCCTGCTCTCGCTCAACAGCTACGAGAACCGCGTCTACCAGGTGTACATGGAAGAAGGACCCGCGGTGGTGGTGAAGTTCTACCGGCCGGGGCGCTGGAGCGACGCGCAGATCGCCGAGGAGCACGAGTTCGCCGCCGAGCTCGCCGCGCACGAGATCCCGGTCGTCGCGCCGATCCACGTCTCGAGCTTCGGCGGCTTCCGCATCGCGGTCTACCCGCGCCGCGGCGGCCGCACGCCCGAGCTCGACAAGCCCGACACGCTGCAGTGGATCGGGCGATTCCTCGGCCGCATCCACGCGCGCGGCGCGACGAAGCCCTTTCGCCACCGCGAGGCGCTCACGCCCGAATCGTTCGGCACCGCGCCGCGCCAATTCCTGCTGTCCACGGGGTTCATTCCGGCCGACCTGCTCGAGGCATGGAAGGCCGTGACGGAACAAGCCCTGTTCCTGGTGCAGAGGATTTTTGAAGAAAACCGCGCGAAAAACATCCGACTGCACGGCGATTGCCATGCCGGCAACATCCTGTGGACCGACGACGGCCCGCATTTCGTCGACCTCGACGACTCGCGCATGGGTCCGGCGACGCAGGACCTGTGGATGCTCCTCTCCGGCGACCGGGCCGGCATGACCCTCGCGCTCTCGGACGTGCTCGCCGGCTACGAGCAGTTCATGGAGTTCGACCGCAGGGAGCTGCCGCTCCTCGAGGCGCTGCGCACGCTGCGGCTCATCCACTACTCGGCCTGGATCGCGCGCCGCTGGGACGACCCGGCCTTCCCGGCGGCCTTCCCCTGGTTCAACACCCAGCGCTACTGGCAGGACCGGATCCTCGAGCTGCGCGAGCAGATCGCGCTCATGGAGGAGCCGCCGCTCCAGGTCTAGGCGGTCCTCAGCTTCAGCAGCCGGACGCCGGCCACGGTGGCGAGCGGCAGCGCGAGGCCGATCGCGGTGACGGCGATGAGGAGCGTGCCGACCTGCTCGTAGTGGCCGCGCGTCACCACGAACACCTCGTTCAGGGCCTTGGTGCCGAGCTGCGCCGCGGACAGCGCGAGGTTGGAGAACGACGCCATCACCGCGAAATAGGTCGCCTTGAGGTTGGCCGGCGCCGAGTTCGCGATCCAGGCGAGCATCGGGATCATCGCGATCTGGCCGAGCGGAGACTCGAGCGCGGTGTCGATGAGCGCGATGAAGCGCGCGTCCACCACGCCGCCGGTGTGCGCCGCGGTCCAGTGGTGCAGGCCATAGAACATGCCGATGCTCGGCGCGGCGAGGAGCGCCCCGGCGAGCGAGAGCACCACGACGATGGTGGCGATGGACTTCTCCGCCATGAAGCGGCGCAGCGCGAACATGCCCACCAGCGTCAGCGCGTACGCGACGAGCGAGAGCTTCGCCTGGAAGGACTCGTCGAACTTGAGCACGTCGATCATCCACCACGTCGTCCCGGCGCCCGAAGCCGGCATGGCGCGGAAGACGAAGAGCACCAGCGCGGTCGCGACCAGCACCTCGCGCGCCTCGGGCTCGAGCTCGCGCGCGAGGCGCCAGAGCAGGAACACGATGATCGCGACCGAGGCGCCGAAGATGAGCTCCTGCCCGTAGGGCACGCCGCCCAGGCCCACCGCGAGCGTCGCCGCGACGAACACCGCGCTGCCGCCGAGCACCGACCAGTTGGGATGCGTCTTCTCCTCGCCGTGTACGGCCAGGAGGTTTTCAATCTCAACCGGAGATTTACCAAGGCGACGAAGGCGTCTGACATTTCGAATCTTCAAGATACCGCCCAGGACTACGCCCAAGACCGAGATCACCGGGATCACGAGCGCCATGCGGTAGATGTCGGCGTAGAGGGCGGCCTTCTGGGCCCCCGGCAGCGCCTCGGTGTCGTAGAAGAGCCAGACGTTCGCCCCGGCGACGAGCGCGAGGCCGCCGATCACCGCGACGCGGCCGAGCGTCTGCATCGTGGTGTGCATGCTCTTGCGCTCCGCCTGGCTGTAGGGCTTGCCGGCGGCGTCGGCGCGCGGCACCGCTTCCACCGTCATCGCGTCGGCGACCGCGTCCTGCACCATGTAGCCGGCCGGCGCGAGCAGCGCCGAGAGGACGAACCAGCGGTTCGCGCTCATCACGGCGCGCATCGCGTCCGTGTGCGCGATGAGGCCGACCATGATGAGCAGGCTCGCCGCGATCATCGCCGCGCCGAGCCATACCAGCGCCGCCTTCCAGCGCCAGATGAGGTCGACGACGTGGCCGACCGGCATCTTCATCGCCCACGGGATGCCGGCCCAGAAGCCGAGGCCGGCGAGGAACTCCGGCGACAGGTCGAGGTAGTCCTTGACGAAGAAGGTGCCGACGATGCCCGTGAGGCCGGAGACGCCGTACGCCGCGTAGACCATGAGCGGCGGGAGATACGAGAGCCGCAGCCTCATTCCTTCAGGTCGTCCAGCGTGGCGGACAGGTGATCGCAATCGGCCCACGCCAGGACTTTCAGGGGCGGATACTCGAGCCAGTTGATCGCGGCGTTCGGGATCTCGAAGTCGCGCGGCGACGAGAGGCCGATCCCGGTCGCGTCGCGATAGGCCATCTCCAGCACGCCGCCGTGCGTGAAGACGAGCACCTCCTCTCCCGCATGCTTTTCCGCAATCTCACTTAAGCACTGGAGTGAACGGGAAAAGAACGAGCGCAGGCTCTCGCCGGTCTGAAAGTCGTAGTCCGGGTCCTTCGCGGCGAAGCGAGCGTAGTCCGCCGCGAGCCGGGTCTTGCACTCGGCGTAGGTAAGCGACTGGAAGACGCCGTAGTGGCGCTCGCGCAGCCGTGCATCGAGGCGCGGCTCGAGGCCGAGGCGCGCCGCGGCCGGCGCGGCGGTCTGCCGCACGCGGCCGAGGTCGCTGCTGTAGAGGGCGCTGAAGCGGCCCTGCGGCAGCGCCGCGGCGACGCAGCGCGCCTGCAGGGCGCCGGCGTCGTTGAGCGGCACATCGAGCTGGCCCTGCACCCGCCCTTCCGCGTTCCACGCCGTCTCGCCGTGGCGGATGATGCACAGCCGAGTCGAAAAAGGGGTTAGGACCCTTTTCCGTTGGTCTTCAGGAACCGCCAGCATTCCGTAGAAAAGGGTCCTGACCCCTTTTTCTGTTACTCGGAATGGATGTTGTTGTCGCGCACGACCTTGCCCCAGCGCTGGATGGCCTCCGAGAGGAACTTGCCGGTCGCCTCGGGGCTGAGCGCGAGCACGTCCATGCCGAGCGTCTCGGTGAGCGTTCTGTTCACGTCGGGGGCCTTGATCGCCTTGACGATCTCGGCGTGCAGCTTGTCGATGATCGGCTTCGGCGTCCCGGCCGGCGCGAGGATGCCCCAGAACGCGTACGCCGGCTCCCACTTGTAGCCGAGCTCGCCGAGCGTCGGCACGTCGGGCATGGTGTGCGAGCGCTTGTCGCCCGTGAGGACGAGCGCGCGCATCTTGCCGCTTTTCACGTGCGAGGCCTGCGCCGCGGTGGAAGCCATCGCGAAGTCGATCTGCCCGCCCATGACGTCGGTCGAGAGCGGCCCGCCTCCCTTGTAGGGGATCGGCACCAGCTTGATGCCCGCCGCCTGGTTGAGCAGGATCGAGGCGAGGTGGCCGAGCGAGCCGTTGCCGACGTTGCCGATGCCGAGGGTGTCGGGCTTCGCCTTGGCGGCGGCGACGACGTCGGCAAAGCTCTTGTAGGGCTTCGACGCCGCCGTCGTGACCGCCATCGGCGCCGTGCCGACGATCATCACCGGCGCGAAATCCTTGATCGGGTCGAAGGGCAGCTTGGGATTGAGCGCCTGGTGCACCGAATGCGTGTCGAAGATGAAGCACCAGGTGTAGCCGTCGGGCGCGCTCTTCGCCACGTAATCGGTGCCGATGATCCCCGAGGCGCCGGTGCGGTTCTCGACGATGAATTGGGTCTTCAGCGAGTCGGTGAGCTTCGCAGCGAAGAGGCGCGCGAGCGGATCCACCGAGCCCCCCGGCGGATAGGGCGAGACGAACTTGACGGGTTTACTCGGCCACTCCTGTCCAAAAACCGGGAGGGCAAAAGTGAATAGAAGTAAAAATCTAAAAACCCACATTGCGCCCTCCCTTGAGTTTGAGCATCTGCCGGGCATCGTCCGGGGTCGCGACCACCAGCCCGAGCTCCTCGAGGATGCGCCGCGCCTTGGAAACCTGGTCCGCGTTCGACTGGGCGAGCTGGCCGCGGCCGAGCCACAGGCTGTCTTCCAGACCGACGCGCACGTTGCCGCCCATCACCGCGCTCATCGCGGCGATGAACATCTGGTTGCGGCCGGCGCCGAGCACCGACCAGTAGTACTGATCGCCGAAGAGCCGGTCGGCCGTGCGCTTCATGTGCAGCACGTCCTCGGGATGCGGGCCGATGCCGCCGCGGATGCCGAACACCGACTGGATGAGCAGCGGCGGCTTGAGCAGCTTGCGATCGACGAAATGCGCGGCGACGTAGAGGTGCCCGATGTCGTAGCACTCGATCTCGAACCGGGTTTCATTCTCCCTGCAGCTCACCAGGATGGTCTCGATGTCCTTGAAGGTGTTCTTGAAGATGCGCTCGTCGGAGCCGGCGAGGTAGGGCTTCTCCCAGTCGTGCTTGAACTCCTTGTAGCGTGCGAGCATCGGGAAGAGGCCGAAGTTCATCGAGCCCATGTTGAGCGACGCCACCTCGGGCTTGAGCTTGAGCGTGGGCTGCAGCCGCTCGTCGACGCTCATGGTGGGCGCGCCGCCGGTGGTGAAGTTGATGACGACGTCGCTCGCCGCCTTGATCCGGGTCGCGAACTGGCGGAAGAGCTCCGGATCCTGCGTCGGCCGGCCGTCCTTCGGGTCGCGCGCGTGCAGGTGCACGATCGCCGCGCCGGCGCGGGCCGCCTCGATCGCGGCCTGCGCGATCTCGTCGGGCGTGATCGGCAGGTAGGGCGACATGGTGGGCGTGTGGATCGAGCCCGTCACGGCGCACGTGATGATGACTTTTCCTTGTGCGGCTGCCATGGGGTTTCCCTTTTACACCAGATAGCGCGTGTCGGCGTCCACCGCGATCGCCTGGCCGGTGATGCGCTCGCCCGCGCTGGAGCACAGGTAGAGCGCCATGTCGGCGATGTCCTGCTGCGTGACGGTCGAGCGCAGGCTCGTCGTCTCGAGGAACTTCTCGCGGAACGCCGCCTCGCTCACGCCGAGCGCTTTCGCCTTCGCCGCGATGACGCGCTCGATGCGCTCGCCCTCGACGATGCCGGGCTGGATGCAGTTGACGCGCACCTTGTCCGGGCCGGCCTCGATGGCGACGCTCTTCGTGAAGCCGACCACCGCCCACTTCGCCGCGGCGTACGGGCTGCGCTGCGGGAAGCCGTGCTTGCCCGCGGCCGAGGACAAGTTGACGATGCTGCCGCCCCCCGCGGCCTTGATCATGGGCATGGCCTTGCGCGTGCAGTAGAACATGCCGTTCAGGTCCACCGCGATGCAGCGCTCCCAGTCCTCGGGGCGGATGTCCTCCACCTTGGCGGTCGGGCCGGCGATGCCGGCGTTGTTCACCAGGATGTCGAGCCCGCCGAGGTTCTTCTTCGCCTCCTCGAACAGCCGCTCGACGTCCGCCAGGCTCGCGACATCGGCGCGGACGCGGAATATTTCACGGGGCAGCGCCGTTAGCGCCTTTTCGTCGACGTCGCAGACCTGCACGCGCGCGCCGTGCTCTGAAAAAGTTTGTGCGATGACGCGCCCGATGCCGGCGGCGCCCGCGGTGACGAGCGCCCGACGGCCCTCGAGTGAGAGATCCATGCCTGCCTCCTCCGCGCGCGCATGATACAGTCGCAGCGAGGCTTCAGGGGGCTTCAGTTTTGGAAGAAGCGATCGAAGACAAGGCGCGCGTCCTGCGGCAATCCGCCCAGGCGGCGCCGCGCGCGGCGCCGCTCTCCATCGAGCAGGAGGAGCTGCGCGGGGTCTCGCGCACCGTGGCCGAGATCCACTGGCTGCTGCTGATCCTCGTCCTGCTCTACCTGATCTTCGCGCACCCGGGGCCGGACAACGAGCCGGCGATCTCCGCGGCGCTGTTCTTCTACGCCGCGTTCGTGATGGGCTTCCGCTATGCGAACTTTTTCCGCCGCGAGAGCCGCTGGAAGATCGCGCTCGAGACCTGGGCGATGCTCGCGGTCATCACCTGGGTGGTGTGGTTCACCGGCAAGCTCGAGAGCCCGCTGCTGAACGCCTACCTGCTCGCGGTGATCACCTCCTCGCTCACCCTCGGCAAGATCACCACGCTCTCCGAGGTCGCGCTCATCGCGGCGTGCTACCTCTTCCTCGCCGACGGCGCGTCGGCCGAGAAGCTGACTTCGCTGCGCTTCATCGGCACGCTGGCGGCGCAGCTCGCGCCGGTGGTGCTGGTCGCCTACATCACCACCATGTTCTCGGCCGACATCCGCTACGGCCTGGCGAAGGCGAAGCTGCTCTCCGAGACGGACGAGCTCACCGGGCTCTACAACCCGCGCGGCTTCGCCATCGCCGCGAACCGCCTGTTCGCGCAGGCGGTGCGCTTCGAGCGCTCGGCGAGCGTGCTGATGATCGACTCGGACAACCTCAAGGGCGTGAACGACAACTACGGCCACGACGCCGGCAACCGCCTGCTGCGCCTCGTGGCGAGCGCCATCCGCGCCGAGCTGCGCTACACGGACGTGTGCGCGCGCTACGGCGGCGACGAGTTCATCGTGCTCCTGCCCGAGACGCCGCTCAAGGGCGCGATGGAGGTCGCCGAGCGCATCCGCAGCGCCATCGCCTCGACGCCGCTCGAAGCGCACGACGCCGCGCTGGTGTCCTCGGTCAGCATCGGCGTCGCGTCCTTCCCGGAGCACGGACGCACGCTCGACGCCCTCGCCGGACGCGCCGACCGCGCGCTCTACCAGGCGAAGCAGACGCGCAACCGCGTCGAGCATTACCGGCCGGCCTAGCCGCTAGAGCTCGAGCTCCCAGTACTCGCTGACGGCCTTCGGGCCGAAGGTGTCGTGGGTCTCGGTCTTCTCCAGCTTGCGAAAGCCGGTGTCGCGATAGATCGCCCGCGCCGCCTTGAGGTGGGCGTGGGTCCACAGGACCAGCTTGCGGTAGCCCTTCTCGCGCGCGAAGGCGATGCAGGCTTCCACCAGCGCCCGGCCCAGGCCGCCGCCGCGCGCGGCAGGCTCAACCAGCAGCAGGCGCAGCCGCGCAACGGCCTTGGAGTCCTTCACCAGGAAAACGCACCCCAGCCGCTCGCCGTCGCGCTCGGCGATCCAGCAGCGCTCGAGCTCCGGGTCGAACTTCTCGAGGAACTCGCGCACGATGCCGGCGACGAGCGCCTCGAAGCGCGGTCCCCAGCCGTCCTGCTCGTGGTAGAGCACGGCGTGGCGCTCGACCACCCAGCCCATGTCGCCCGGCCGCGGCTCGCGCAGGACGATTGCCGCAGGCTCTTTCTCGAGTATTTTGCGGATACTCGTCATCGAGCCGACGAGGCGGTCGCGCTCGCCCGGCGCAAGCGGCGAGAGCATGCGCTCCATCTCCTCGCGCGAGCGCGCGTCCAGCATCTCGTAGGCCTTGCGGCCCTTCTCGGTGAGCGTCAGGTCCTGCTGGCGGGCGTCGTGCGCCGCGCGCCGCGCCTGGACGAGGCCGCGCCGGCGCAGCGCCTGCAGCAGCCGGCTGAGGTAGCCGAGGTCGAGGGAGAGCTCGCGGCCGATCGCGGTCGCGGTGCCGCGGCCGTCGCGGCCCAGCGCATAGAGGATGCGCGCCTCCGGCAGCGTGTAGGGGCTGCCGACGATGCCCGCGCGCAGCACGCCGATGCGGCCGGTGTAGAAGCGGTTGAAGGCGCGGACGGCTTCGACGTGCATCGCGGCCATGCTGCAGCGAGATACTTGCTTTTGTCAAGTATCGCATACTGGGGGTCGATGGCCTCTCCCTTCGACCTCTCGGGCCGGGTGGCGCTCGTCACCGGCGGCAACGGCGGCATCGGCCTCGGCATGGCGCGCGGCCTGGCGCGCGCCGGCGCGGCGGTGGCGATCGCCGGGCGCGACGAGGAGAAAAACGCTTCCGCCCTTCAGAGATTGAAGGAATTCGGGGTCAAGACGATTGCGATCCCGGCCGACGTCGCGAACGAGACCTCTTGCCGCGCCATGGTGCAGGACACGGTGGAGCGCCTCGGCGGCCTGCACATCCTCGTCAACAACGCCGGCATCAACATCCGCAAGGCACCGCAGGACTACACGCTCGAGGAATGGAAGCTCGTGCTCGACACCAACCTGACGAGCGCGTTCGTCGCCTCGCAGGCCGCCTACCCCGAGCTGCGCCGCTCGGCCGCGGGGAAGAATCCGGGTACGAAGATCGTCATGGTCGGCTCGATGATGTCGCTCTTCGGCGCCTCGTTCGTCGCCCCCTACGGCGCGAGCAAGGGCGGCATTGTCCAGCTCACCAAGGCGCTTGCCACGGCGTGGGCGCCCGACAACATCCAGGTCAACGCGGTCCTTCCCGGCTGGATCGACACCGCGCTCACCCAGCGCGCGCGCAAGGACGTGTCGGGACTCCACGAACGCGTGCTGGGCCGCACCCCCGCCGGGCGCTGGGGGACGCCCGAAGACCTCGCCGGAATCGCGGTCTTCCTGTGCGGCCCGGCCTCGGACTTCGTCACCGGGACTGCGATCCCGGTGGATGGCGGCTACTCCGCGCAGGGGTAATATCGGGGGTTCTATGAGACTGCAATTTCCCCCCATCGGCTCGAAGTGGAAGGACCGCGACCTGCGCGCCAAGCGCACCGTCGAGGTGATCCGCTACGACGTCGACAAGCGCCGCGTGCGCATCCACTGCATCGAGACCGAGGCGCTCAGCTGGGCGAAGCCCGAGCGCTTCAACGGCAAAAGCGGCGGCTACACCCGCGTCAGCGAGTAGGCGCTACTCGTTGACCGTGGCGCCGCGCGAGGCGCCGCTCGAGGTCGAGCCGCTTTCGTCGGCGGGCACGATCCTGCGCAGCTCGCGGTAGACCCCGCCGCTCTCCACGCTGCCGCTCACGGTGCCCTCGCCGTGCATGCGGCGCACGCAGTCGGCGCGGTCGGCTTCCGGCAGGTAGGCGCAGCGCGCGAGGCGGTTCTTCTCGTACTGGTCCGCCGTCGCGTCGTCGCCGGCGAGCTGGCCGCGGCGCTCGGCCTGCCGCGCGGCGCCCGCCTCGCGCAGGCACGCTTTCTGGTCCTCCGTCGCGCGCTGCATGCAGGCGGCGCGCTCCTGCTGATATTCGGAACTGGACGCTGAGTTCGACGATTTGTCGGCCGCGAAAGCCGGGACCGACAGCACAAAAAGCGCAACAACCGGCATCACAAAACGCATGGGAGCCTCCTTGGGCTGCGGCAGGCAACTTTTGCGCCCGCCCGGCCGCTATATTGGCGGCGCGCCGTGACACGAGACCCCGCCGCCCCTGCTCCGGAAGAACCGCTTGCCGAAAGCGCTCCGCTGGCGTGGCGGCTTGCCGAAGAGCAGTGCCGCGGCTGCGCCTGGAACCACGGCCTCTGGCAATACCTGCGGCTGCTCGGCCTCGTCACCTCGCCGAGCCACCAGCCCGGGTTCTACCGCGAGGCCCTCGCCGGCGTGGATGCGCCATCGCCCCGCGTGCTCGTTTCGGGCGCCGCGGACTACGCCATGCTCGCCGTCGTCCTGGATGCCTTCCGCGCCCGCAAGGCGCAGCCCCGCGTGACGGTCATCGATCTTTGCGAGACGCCGCTCGCGCTGTCGCGCTGGTATGCCGAGCGTTTTTCCGCTCGTATCGAGACGCGCGCGGCGGATATCCGCGACTACGAACCGCAAGAGCTCTTCGACGCGGTCTGCTCCGACAACTTCTTCGGCCGCTTCAGGCACGAGGAGCGCGCGGCGGTGGTGGCGAAGTGGAAAGCGCTGCTGCGCCCTGCCGGGATTGCGGTGACGGCGAGCCGGGTGCGTCCCGGCGAGGGCACGGCGGCGGTCCGCTTCGATGCGGCGCAGCGGCAGGCGTTTTGCGACGCGGTGCGCCGCGCGGCGGATTCACGCCCGGACCTGGAAAAGCAGGCGGACGCCATCGCGGCGCGCGCAGCGCTCTACGCGGAAAAGCACTTCACGTATCCGCTGGCGGGCGTGGACGAGCTGCGCGAGCTCTTCACCGGCGCGGGATTCCGCATCGAGCAGCTCGACACTGCGCAGGCTGCCGCCGGCAACCGCCAGGCGGCGAGCGGGCCGTCGGTGCGCGGCTTCCAGTCCTACGCGCGCCTCGTCGCGCGCGCCTAGCGCAACGCGACTTCGGAGAGGAATTCCTCGTACTTCCCGCCGGCGCCGCGCGGGATGGCGGGAAGGTAGCTGAAGACGACACGGATGCCTTCGGGAAGCCGCGAACAGATGCGCTGGCGCAGGAATTCCTCCTCCTTCGGCGTGAGCGGCTCGGACACCACCATCCGCGCCTCGATCAGGTCGAGCGCCTTCTGCACGAACTGGTACTGCCGCACCTTCGGCACTTCGGTCTGCTTGCGCAGGCCGAGCGTCGGCCACAGGCGCCTGCCCTGCGGCGTCACGAGCATGTTGCGCACGCGGCCGGCGATGCGCTTCAGCACCGGCAGCCCGCGCCCGCACGGGCACGGCTCGCCGACCTCGGCGTAGTCGCCGATGTCGTAGCGCACCAGCGGCATCGCGAAGTTGTGCAGGTCGGTGACGACCATCTTGCCGGTCTCGCCGGGCCGGCAGGCCTCGCCGCGCTCGTTCAGGATCTCGACGAGCAGGCTTTCCGCCTGGACGTGGTAGTGCTCGTGCTCCGGGCATTGCAGCGCGATGTAGCCGACCTCCTCCGAGGAATAGACGTCGGCGATGCCGACGCCCCACGCGTCGCGGCACAGCGCGCGGGTTTCTTCATCAAGCGATTCGCCGAGCGTGCGGACCTGCAGCAGCCCGGCAAGCCGCTCGCCCCGCTCGAGCGAGCGCCGCGCGAGCTCGGCGGCGAGCGACGGATAGGTGAGCAGGTAGCCCGGCCGGTGCGGCTTCAGCCAGTCGAGCAGCTCGTCCGCGTCGCGGTCGACGTCGTGGACGGCGAGCGGCCCGGTCTGCACCACGCCCTCGGTCGCCGAGCCCCAGTTCGCCGCCGTGCCGCTTCCCGCGCCCCTGCGGATGACGGCGAGCGCGCGGGCCATGTCGCGGCGGTGCCAGCGGTGGTCGCGCAGCGTGAGCGCGCGCCACAAAATGCCCTGCAGCGCGCTCTTCATCACGAGCACCGGGGCGCCGACGGAGCCCGAGGTGCGAACCTCGTGCATGGCGCCGTGTCCGCGCGCAGGGTCGTGGCTGAAAAGCTCGGGGGAGTGAGACTGCAGGTCGGAGCGGGCAAGAAGCGGGAGCTCGGCGAGCTGCGCCGGGACCGGCCGCCGGCCCCAGGCCTGGCGGTAGTACGGCACCGTGTCGTAGGCGAAGCCGAGAAGCGCCTCGAGCTGCGCGTCCGCCCTGCGCCGCAGCTCAGCCGCCGGGAGCCACTGCGTACGCTCGAACTGGAAGAGGAGCGCGAGGGCGTAGGTCTGGTCGAAAGCCGGCACCGCCGGCCAGGCCACGCCCGGCATCGCGCTGAGGCAGGTCCAGGGCGTATTCACGCCACCTCGGAGAAGAACTGCTGCAGCTTGCCGCCCGGCGGCACTTCGATGCGCTCGCGGTAGACGAGCTCCACGCGCATCCCGGCAGGCAATCTCTCGAGCAGGTGGCGGCGCAGCGCTTCTTCCTGCTCGGCCGGCAGCCGCCCAGCGGTGACGATGTGCGCTTCGATGAGGTCGTATCGCTTCTGGATGAACTGGTGCTGCAGGAGCGGCGCCACGTCGAGGATGCCGACCCAGCCGAAATAGGGCCAGTAGCGCTCGCCGCCCCGCGTGACGAGGGTCGCGTGCGTGCGCCCGTTGATGCGCTTCAGCACCGGCAGGCCGCGGCCGCACGGGCAGGGCTCGCCGAGCTCCGCGAAATCCCCGAGCTCGTAGCGGATGAGCGGCATCGCGAAGTTGTGCAGCGACGTGACCACCACGCGCCCCGGCACGCCGGGCGCGCACGGCTTGCCGGCGTCGTCGAGCACCTCGAGCAGCACGCCTTCGGCCTGCACGTGGTAGTGCTCGTGCTCCGGGCACTGCAGCGCGAGATAGCCCAGCTCGACCGTGGAGTAGTGGTCGGTGAGCTTCGCGCCCCAGGCGCGCCTGCAGAGCTCGCGCACCTCGGGGTCGAGGCGCTCGCCGTACGTGCGCACTTCGCGCAAGCCCTGCAGCCGCTCGCCCTTGGCGAGCGAAAGGCGCGCGAGCTCGGCGACGACCAGCGGGTACGCGAGGAGATAGCCCGGGCGCTCCTCGGCGATGCGCCCGAGCAGCGCGCCGAGCTCCGTCTCCGTGCCGAGCAGCAGGGCTTCGCCGGTCGCGCAGAGGGCGGCGGTCGCCGGGCCCCAGTTCTGCGCGCGCTCGGGTGCCTGCGCCAGGCCCGGCGTGCGGTTGCGCACGACGAAGAGCTTCTCCCGCAGGTCGCGCCCGTGCCAGAGATGATCGCGCAGCGTGAACGCGTTCCACAGGCGATCGACGAAGGCGGTTTTCTGCACGCGCACCGGCACGCCGGTGGAGCCCGAGGTGCTCGACGCATGAACCGCGCCATGGTCGGCCGGGACGGCGCGCGACCCGAGGTCCTCGAAGCGGCCGCGCAGATCCTCCTTGCCGAGCAGCGGCAGCTCGGCGAACCGGGAGACGTCGGCAGGCCGGCCCCAGCGCGCGCGGTAATACGGCACGGTTTCGTACGCGTGCGCGAGCACGCGCTCGAGCTGCAGGTGCTGCTTCTCGCGCAGCGCCTCAGCCGGCAGCCATTGCGAAGCCGCGAGCTGGTCGAGCACCGCGAGCGCCTCCGCGGCGTCGCGCGCCGGCAGCGCCGGAAAGACGACGCCGGGCAGCGCGCTCAGGAGCCGCCAGGTGGCGAAGCCGTCGTCCTTCTCGGGGCGCACCGGCCGAGTCTACCGGCTGCCGTACCATTGGCGCGCAATGCAGCCCGAGGTCGCCGTCGCCTTCCTGCCGCGCGAGAAATTCTCGTGGGCGCTCGCCAGCCTGAAGCGGCTCTACGCCCTCGCCGGCACGCCGTTCCGGCTCTACGTCGTCGATACGGGCTATCCGCCGCAGGTGCGCGCCGGGATCCAGGAATTTCTCGCCGACAAGGGCGACGTCACCTGGATCCCGACCGAGCGCTTCCTCTACCCGAGCGAGGCGTTCAACCTCGCCGTGGAGATCGCGCGCGAGCCCTATCTCTTCCAGCTGCAGAACGACATCCTGATCGGGCGCGACGCGCTGCGCTTCATGCTCGAAGCGGCGCGCGAGCTCGCGTGCGACCTCGTCGCGCCGGCGATCTTCGACACCGACGAAGGCCGGCCCTCGGTCCATCGCGAGAGCGGCCATCCGGTCATCATCCGCGAGGAGAACGGGCTGCTCTACTGCCGGGACGACCCGGACCCGAAGGTCAAGCTCGGCCGGCGGCAGGTCTACTACTTCGAGATGCACTGCTTCCTGATCAGCGCAGAGGCGGCGCGCGCCGTGGGGCCGCTGCCGCCGCTCACCGTCCACGAGCACATCGACCTGTCGATCGCGCTCTGGCGGCAGGGACGCACTTCGTACCTCGAAGAAAGGGCCGGGGTGCTCTACCTCGACAGCCCGCCGGTGCCGCTGCGCGACTACGACCGCGCGTTCTACGACTTTCGCTGGGACGCGATCCGCGCCCGGCAGTCGGACTGCTACGTGCGCGACCAGTGGCGCATCGGCGAGCTCTTCGACGGCAACAGCTTCGCCGCGCGGCAGCAGCGCGCGCTGCGCCCCGAGGCGATCCTCGCGAGCTACGACTCGGTCTTCTCCGCGGACGTCTGGCCGGAGGATCTCGCCGGGCGGTAAGGCGGCGCGCCGCGCAGCGCCGCCTCGCAGTGCTCGAGCATGGACGCCATCGCCCGGCCGCGGTCATGCGCGCCGTAGCGACCGGCGAACTCCTGCGCGCGGCCGCGATACGCGGGATTCGTGCGGAGCTCCGACAGCGCGGCGCGGAAATCGGGCTGCTGCGTGCCGGGCGCCACGCCGAGGCCGGCGCCGAAGCGCACCACGCGCCGGGTGATCAGGAACTGCTCCAGCTGGGTCGGCAGCGCGAGCACCGGCTTCCCGGCGAGCAGCGCCTGGGCGGTCATCTGGTGGCTGCCGTGGCTGATGACGAGGTCGGCATCCGGCAGCAGGCGCGAGACCGACATCGGCTCGTCCGACAGGTGCACCGGGCCGCCGCGGTATTTCTCGCGCAACGCGCGATCGATCCCGCGGCAGAGCAGGAGCGTGGGTGCGTCCAATGCGGCGAGCGCCTCGAGCAGCGCTGGCAGCGCCTCGTAATACGAATACAGATAGGCGAAGACGCGCGGGCCGGCGCCTTTCGGCCACGGCGGAACGAGCGTGCCTTCCCCCGAGAACGGGATGCCGTAGTAGTCCGCGGGCCCGCGCATGGGATAGATGTCGAGCTCGGGATAGGTGAGCAGGCAAGCGCGCCCGGCGAAGAGATCGCCGATCGTCGCGACCGGCTTCACGCCGAACGCCGCCAGCACCTCGTTGATCGCCGAGACGACGCGCCGGTCCGCTTCCTCCAGCCGCTGCCGCGGCACCGGCTCCCAGTCCCTGAGCGGCGGCGCGGGAAAGGTCCGCGGCGGAATGTGGAAGCTCTGCGAGATCTCGAGGCTCGGGATGCCGAGCGTGCGCGCCGCGATGTGCGCCGAGGGCGCGACGTTGGCGACCAGGAACTGCGAGAGCCACAGCCGCTCGCGCCACGCGTCCACGAGCTGCCGGAGCGAGCGCGCATCGTGGTAGCCGAAGTTGTGCAGGATCTCGCCGAAGTTGAGCGGACTCTCGAAGACCGCGTTGCCCACCCAGTTCGGCGCGCCTTCGCGCGCGAACTCGGCCATTCCGGCGAGGTCGGAGCCGGCCCTCGGATCCTTGAGGAAGAAGCGCGCCTCGTGCCCGCGCGCCTTCAGGGCGCGCGCGATCGGCAGCAGCGTGGTCACATGGCCGGTATGGCCGCCGAGCTCCCAGGCGAAATCGATCCGCGCCATGGCGCGAGTGAAGCAGAAAGCGGGAGGCCGCGCAAAGCGCGCGCGGCTATGTCCCTATGGGCAGTTCTCGACGTGTCCGCCGCTGCCACCGATGGTCGTGGTGCCGCCCGACGAGCCGGTGCTCGACGTTGCGCTCGGCACCTGCGGCAGGTTCGGCGGCTGCGGGATGAGGCGCGGCGGCAGGGCCGCGCTCTGCGACAGGCCGGTCTGGCCCGCGCCGACGAGCAACTCGGACCCGCCCGCCACAAGGCCAACTGCGCCCTGCGTCACATTGACGTACGTGCCCGCCGCGAGCCCGCCACCCCCGCCCTGCGGAATGACGATCAGCACGAAGTCCGTGCCGCGGATGCCGACCGTTGCCGTAGCCGTCTGCATCTTCCAGGCGTCCTTGTTGCCGCGCTTGCCGACGAGTCCGGTGATCGTGCGCAGGCCGCCCTTGAGGAGCGACATCGCGAAGCTGTCCTTCTGCGGCTCCTTGTCGTTGAACGCGTAGTCATCGAGCTTGACGCGCGTCTCCGGGCGCAGCGTCATCTGCCCGCCGTCGGTGAACTTGATCTGCGCGAAGCTGTTCTTCTCGGTGTTCACGACGTCGCCCACGCGGATCTCGGACTTCTCGGAGAGCAGCTGCACCGAGCCGTCGGCGCGCTGCACGTTGAGCGTCCCGGAGAGGAACTGCACGGTCGCCTGCGCGGCCGCTGCGAGCGGCCAGGCGAGGAGCAAGGTCACGAGGAGTCGGCGCATGTTCATCATCCCTTGCAGGACCCGATGGTCTTGTCCTTCTTGTTGCCGGTTCCCGTGCCGCTGTCGTCGTTGGTCTGCGAGTCGTTCGACTTGGTGGACGTGAGGATCGTATTGATCGTCGAGCTGATGCTCGCCGCGACCTCCGGAATCGTGAACACGTCCGGGTTCGTGACGAAGGCGAAGACGAGCGTGCCGTTGATCACCGGCGCGGTGGTCAGGCCGGCCAGCCCGCCGGGCGAGCCGCCAAGGCCCCCCGTGACGTCGAAGCCTCCATTGAGGAAGGTCACTACGCCATTAGGGGTCTGGAAGTTGAGGATGGCGCCCGCGCCGCCGTTCCCGCCGATCGTTCCCGAACCGCCCGCGCCACCGAGGCCGAGCACCGTGCCGCTGATCG
>DASRFM010000068.1:0-33420 GCA_035651575.1 Burkholderiales bacterium
AAATCGACAAGATTTCCCGCAAGTCCGACAACCCCTCGATCACCCGCGACGTCTCGGGCGAGGGCGTTCAGCAGGCGCTGTTGAAGCTGGTGGAGGGCACCATCGCCTCCGTGCCCCCGCAGGGCGGCCGCAAGCATCCCAACCAGGATTTCGTCCAGGTGGACACCACCAACATCCTGTTCATCTGCGGCGGCGCCTTCGACGGCCTGGAGAAGATCGTGCGCAACCGCACCGAGAAGACCGGCATCGGCTTCGGCGCGGAGGTGAAAAGCCCGACCAACTCGAAGGCGACCTACGATCTGCTGAAGAGCGTCGAGCCCGAAGACCTCATCAAGTACGGCCTCATCCCGGAGTTCGTCGGCCGCCTGCCGGTCGTCGCGGCGCTCGAGGAGCTCGACGAGCACGCGCTCATCCAGATCCTGACCGAGCCGAAGAACGCGCTCATCAAGCAGTACCAGCGCCTCTTCAACATGGAAGGCGTGGAGCTCGAGGTGCGCACCCCGGCCCTCGGCGCCGTGGCGAAGAGGGCGCTCGCGCGCAAGACCGGCGCCCGCGGCCTGCGCTCGATCCTCGAAACCGTGCTGCTCGACACCATGTACGAGCTGCCGACGCTCGAGAACGTGAGCAAGGTCGTGGTCGACGAGCCCATGATCTCGTCCGAGGGCAAGCCGCTGCTCATCTACTCGGACCAGCACAAAGTCGCCGGCTCTTCCGGCTAAAAGCACTCCCAACTGCTCAGGTTTTCGGGGTTTTGCCGCATTGCAGCGTAAGCTCGATGCGTGTAGGCTTTCCCCATGACCGAACCCCTCGCTTCCCCCGCTGACATCGTGCAGTACCCGCTGCTTCCCCTGCGCGACGTAGTGGTGTTCCCGCACATGGTGATCCCGCTCTTCGTCGGACGGCCCAAGTCCATCAAGGCGATGGAGACCGCGATGGAGGCAGGGAAATCCATCCTGCTGGTGGCGCAGAAGTCCGCGGCGAAGGACGACCCGGGCCCGCAGGACATGTACTCGATCGGCTGCGTCTCCAACATCCTGCAGATGCTGAAGCTGCCCGACGGCACGGTGAAGGTGCTGGTGGAAGGCGGCACGCGCGCGCAGATCCGCGAAATCACCGACGTGCGCACCCACTGGGTGGCCGAAGCAACGCCGGTGCCGCTCGACGGCGCGCCGGCGCCCGAGGTCGAGGCGATGCGCCGCGCGCTGCTTTCGGCGTTCGACCAGTACGTCAAGCTGAACAAGAAGATCCCGCCCGAGATCCTCACTTCGCTGTCGGGCATCGACGAGGCCGGGCGCCTCGCCGACACGGTGGCGGCGCACCTGCCGCTCAAGCTCGAGCAGAAGCAGCAGGTGCTCGAGATGTTCGACGTCAAGCAGCGCCTGGAGCACCTGCTCTCGCAGCTCGAGACCGAGATCGACATCCTGCAGGTCGAGAAGCGCATCCGCGGCCGCGTCAAGCGCCAGATGGAGAAGAGCCAGCGCGAGTACTACCTGAACGAGCAGGTGAAGGCGATCCAGAAGGAGCTCGGCGAGGGCGAGGAGGGCGCGGACCTCGAGGAGATGGAGAAGAAGATCCGCCGCGCGCACATGCCGAAGGATGCGCGCAAGAAGGCCGAGAGCGAGCTGAAGAAGCTCAAGCTGATGTCGCCCATGTCGGCCGAGGCGACCGTGGTGCGCAACTACATCGAGACGGTCGTCAACCTTCCCTGGAAGAAGAAGTCGAAGATCTCCAAGGACATCAACGCCGCGCAGAAGATCCTGGACGAGGACCACTACGGCCTCGAGAAGGTGAAGGAGCGCATCGTCGAGTACCTCGCGGTGCAGACGCGCGTCGACAAGATGAAGGCGCCGATCCTGTGCCTGGTGGGCGCGCCCGGCGTCGGCAAGACCTCGCTCGGCCAGTCGATCGCCAAGGCGACCAACCGCAAGTTCGTGCGCATGTCGCTCGGCGGCGTGCGCGACGAGGCAGAGATCCGCGGCCACCGCAGGACCTACATCGGCTCCATGCCCGGCAAGATCCTGCAGAACATGTCGAAGGTGCAGGTGAAGAACCCGCTGTTCCTGCTCGACGAGGTCGACAAGATGGGCAGCGACTGGCGCGGCGACCCGTCCTCGGCGCTGCTCGAGGTGCTCGACCCGGAGCAGAACAACACCTTCGTCGACCATTACATCGAGGTCGAGTACGACCTCTCCGAGGTGATGTTCGTCGCCACCGCGAACACGCTCAATATCCCGGCGCCGCTGCTCGACCGGATGGAAGTGATCCGGCTCTCGGGCTACACCGAGGACGAGAAGGTGAACATCGCCGTGCGCTACCTGCTGCCCAAGCAGCTGAAGGCGACCGGCCTGAAGGAGAACGAGATCTCGGTGTCCGAGGCCGCGATCCGCGACATCGTGCGCTACTACACGCGCGAGGCCGGGGTGCGGGCGCTCGAGCGCGAGGTCTCCAAGATCTGCCGCAAGGCGGTGAAGCAGCTGCTGACCGACAAGAAGGTGGAAAAGGCCGCCGCGGAATCGGGCAAGGTGCACCGCATCACGGTGACGCCGAAGAACCTGGACAAGTACCTCGGGGTGCGCCGCTACACGTTCGGCATGGCCGAGAAGGAGAACCAGGTCGGCCAGGTCACCGGCCTCGCCTGGACCGAGGTCGGCGGCGAGCTGCTGACGATCGAGTCGGCCACCATGTCCGGCAAGGGCAAGGTCACGACGACCGGCAAGCTCGGCGACGTCATGCAGGAGTCCATCCAGGCGGCGCTCTCGGTGGTGCGCACGCGCTCGCGCAAGCTCGGCGTGAAGGAGGACTTCTACCAGAAGAACGACATCCACGTTCACCTGCCCGAAGGCGCGACGCCGAAGGACGGCCCGAGCGCCGGCATCGGCATCGCCACCTCCATGGTCTCGGTCCTCACCGGCATCCCGGTGCGCGCCGACGTCGCCATGACCGGCGAGATCACGCTGCGCGGCGAGGTGCTGCAGATCGGCGGGCTCAAGGAGAAGCTGCTCGCGGCGCACCGCGGCGGCATCAAGACCGTCCTGATCCCCGAGGAGAACGTGAAGGACCTGGTCGACATCCCGGACAACATCAAGAACAAGCTCGACATCGTCCCGGTGAAGTGGATCGACAAGGTGCTCGAGATCGCGCTCGAGCGCCAGCCCGAGCCGCTGCCCGAGCACGACGAGTCGGCGCCGATCCCGCCCAAGCCCGACGACCAGACGGGCGCGGTCACGACGCACTGAACGCAGCGCGTTTTTCCCTGAGGAGGGGAGAGCATGAACAAGGCGGATCTCATCGAGCACGTCGCGCAGGCGGCCGAGATTTCCAAGTCGGCCGCCGAGCGCGCGCTGGACGCCGTGGTGGCGGCGGTCAAGACGAGCCTCAGGAAGGACGAGGAAGTCACCCTCATCGGCTTCGGCACCTTCTACGCCGGCAAGCGCGCCGCGCGCACCGGGCGCAACCCGCGCACCGGCGAGGCGCTCGACATCAAGGCCGCGCGGCTGCCGAAGTTCCGCGCTGGAAAGGCCCTGAAGGACGCGATAAACTAGCGCCCCTTTTCGCAAGAGGTTTTTGCGAGGGGTGCTTAGCTCAGCGGTAGAGCGCTGCCCTTACAAGGCAGATGTCGTAGGTTCGACCCCTACAGCACCCACCAGCAGTTGCAGCCCGCAGCAAATGGAGCGGTAGTTCAGTTGGTTAGAATACCGGCCTGTCACGCCGGGGGTCGCGGGTTCGAGTCCCGTCCGCTCCGCCAACTTTCCAGATTCTTCCTAGCGGCGCCTTGAGCGCGGCACTGGCTTGCGCGCGGCGCGACTCGTGTCCTGAACGCCGCGGTCCACGTCTGCCTCCGCCTGGCGCGTCGGCGCCCGCGTATCGCGCGTGCCGCCGTACCGCGCCATGGTCTTGCGCGGCTTCTTGCGGGCGGGCGCGCGCGCCACTCTTGCTTTCTTACTGCTTGGGCGAGTCCCTCATCGGCTGGCCGGCCTGAAGGCCGTATTCCCACTGGATGTCGGCCGCCGAGCGCTCGCGCGGCGGCTGATAGCCCGTGAACGAGCTGCAGGCGGAAAGGCCGAGGAGGAAGAGCAGGGATGCCGCGATCCGGGTCATGGGGTCCTCACTGGATTTGCGAGGGCCGCATCGGCTCGCCGGCATGCAGGCCGTATTCGTACTGGATGTCGGCCGCCGAGCGCTCGCGCGGCGGCTGGTAGCCGGCCCCGGAAGCGCAGGCGGCAAGCCCGAGCACGATGAGCAGGGTGGCAGCGATTCGATGCATGGTTCGCCTCACGGTTTAGCCCTCACAGCGGGGTAAACACGGGCCGGCCGCCACCCTTCCATCGCTACTTGGGCGCCTGGCTCGAGGATGCTCCGCGGGATGCGCCGCGCGAGGCGCTGCCTTTCACCGTCTGGTCCACTTGCTGCGCCATCTCGAGGTGCTCCTTGATCTTCGCGTTGGCGTCCTGCACGGCCTGCTTGAAGTCGGCGTCCTTGGCCTTGGAGATGATCTTGTCGGTCTCCTGAACGTCCTTCTGGTGGTCCTTCACCATATGGTCCATATAGGCCTGGTCGAAGCGCGCGCCGGAGAGGCCCTCGAGCTTCTTCATCTGCCCGCGCTCGGACATCGGCGCCTTGTCGGGCAGCTTCACGCCCTTGGCGGCGGCGAGCTTCTTAAGGTCGTCGAGCATCTTGCTATGGTCGTCGATCATCCGCTGCGCGAACTTCTTCACGTCCTCGCTCTGCGCGTTGCTCACCGCGAGCTTGCCGCCCTCGATCTCGGCCATGTTGGCGCCGGCGAGCTTCTTCATCGCCGAGGCGTCGGCATGGTCGATCTGGCCCGCGGCGCCCGCGGCGCCGGCGAAGGCGAAAAGGGAAAGGGAACAAATCCAGGCCGCGACTTTCATAGGGAAATCTCCGCTCAAGGTGGTGTTGCCCCGCCCGAGCAAGCCGTGTTCCCGGCGCCGCGGCTCGCGGCAACGCTATAATAATCAAGCGGATTCACCCGGTCCGCGCTCCGGCAAGCTTCTCCCATGTTCGATTTCGTACAAAAGCACAGACGCATCCTGCAGATTTTCCTCGGCCTGATCGCGCTCACGTTCGCGACTTGGGGCATCGAGTCGTACACGCGCTTTCGCGGCAGCGCCGACGAGGTCGCCTCCGTGAACGGCATCAAGATCTCGCAGCGCGAGTTCGAGGCCGAGCGGCGCCAGCAGGAGGAGCGCATGCGCCAGCTCTTCGGCGGGCGCGTCGATCCCGCGGCGCTCGACACGCCGCAGGCGCGCCAGGCGCTGCTCGAGCAGATGATTGGGCAGCGGCTCGTCGCCTCGCAGGCGGCGAGCGCGAATCTCGGCGTGAGCGACGAGACGCTGATCGAGACCATCCAGTCGATTCCGGCCTTCCAGGAGAGCGGCAAGTTCTCCAAGGCGCAGTACGAGGCGATGCTGCGCGCGCAGAACCCGCCGATGACGCCGGCGCAGTTCGAGGCGCGTTTGCGCTACGACCTCGCGCTCACGCAGCTTGTGGCCTCGGTGAGCGACACGGCCATCGTGCCGCGCGCGGTGACCGAGCGGCTGAACGCGCTCGCCAGCCAGAAGCGCGAGATCGCCGACGCGCCGCTGCGCGCCGACCAATACGTGTCCCAGGTGAAGGTCGACGACGCGAAGGCAAAGGCCTACTACGACGCCAACACCGCGCAGTTCAACGCGCCCGAGCGGGTTCGCGCGGAGTACGTGATGCTCTCCGCGCAGGCGCTGCAGGAGCCGGCGACCGAGGAGGAGATCCGCAAGGCCTACGACGCGCGCGCCTCGCAGTTCCGCGTGGACGAGCAGCGGCGCGCGAGCCACATCCTCGTCAAGACCAAGGAAGAGGCCGAGCAGATCCTCGCCCAGCTGAAGAAATCGCCCGGCAGCTTCGCCGAGCTGGCGAAGAAGCACTCGCAGGACACGGGCTCGGCGGAGAAGGGCGGCGATCTCGGCTGGTTCGCGCGCGGCATGATGGTGAAGCCCTTCGAGGACGCGGCCTTCTCCATGAAGCAAGGCGAGCTCTCCGGCCCGGTGCAGAGCGAGTTCGGCTACCACATCATCAAGCTCACCGGGGTGCAGGCCGGGAAGACGCGGACCTACGACGAGGTGAAGAAGGAGCTCGCTCCGCAGATCGCGCGCGACAAGGGCGCGAAGAAGTTCGCCGAGCAGGCGGAGGCCTTCAGCAACATGGTCTACGAGCAGCCCGACAGCCTGAAGCCGGCCGCCGAGCGCTTCAAGCTGAAGGTGCAGACGACCGGGTGGATCTCCAAGTCCGCCGGCCAGGAGCTCGGCGCGCTGGACAATCCGAAGCTCCTTGCCGCGCTTTTCTCCACGGACGCGATCAAGAACAAGCGCAATACCGACGCCATCGAGGTGGCGCCGAGCACGCTGGTCTCGGCGCGCGTGCTGGAGTACCAGCCCGCCCGGCAGAGGACGTTCGACGAAGTAAAAGGCGAGATCGTCGACCTGCTCAGGAAGCGGGAGGCGGCCGAGCTCGCGCGCAAGGACGGCGAGGCGAAGCTCGAGGCGCTGCGCAAGGGGCAGGACGTGGGCGTGAAGTGGAGCAACCCGCGCACGGTCTCGCGCCGCGAGCCCGGCGGGCTGCCCGGCGAGGTGCTGCAGAAGGTGGTCACCGCCGACGTCTCGAAGCTGCCGGCCTACGCCGGCGTGCCGGTGCCGGACGCGGGCTTCGTGCTGCTGCGCATCTCCAAGGTGATCGAGCCCGACCCGAAGCAGCTCGCCGAGGACAAGAGCGTGGCGCAGCTCTACGGCGCGGCGCAGTACGACGCGCTGCTCGCGAGCCTGCGCGAGCACGCCTCGATCTCGGTCAGGAAGGAGAGCCTGGAGGAGAAGAAGTAGGCTCGGCGCCGACCCCGGCCACGACGTGGCTGAAGCCGGAATCGACGTAGAGGATCTCCCCGGTGATCGCCGCCGCGAGGTCGGAGAGCAGGAAAGCGGCGGCGTTGCCGACGTCGTCGGTCGTGACGTTGCGCCGCAGCGGCGCGTGCTCCTCGACGAACTTGAGGATCCTGCTGAATCCCGAGATGCCGGCGGCGGCGAGGGTCTTGATCGGCCCGGCCGAGATGCCGTTCACCCGGATGCCGCGCGGCCCGAGGCTCGCGGCGAGGTAGCGCACGGAAGCCTCGAGGCTCGCCTTGGCGAGGCCCATGGTGTTGTAGTTCGGCACCACGCGCGCCGCGCCGAGGTAGGTGAGCGTCAGCAGCGCGGAGTTCCTGCCGAGAAGCGGCAGCGCCGCCTTGGCGAGCGCGGAAAAGCTGTACGCGGAGATGTCGTGCGCCTGCTGGAACGCCGCGCGCGACACGCCCTCGAGGAAGTCGCCCGCGATCGCCTCGCGCGGCGCGAACGCGATCGCGTGCACCAGGCCGTCGAGCCGGTCCCAGTGCTTCTTCAGGCTGTCGAAGAGCGCCGCGATTTCCGCGTCGCTCGTCACCTCGCATGGCAGCGCGATGCCCGATCCGAGCTCGCGCGCCATCTCGGTGACGCGGTCCTTGAAGCGCTCGTTTTGATACGTCAACGCGAGGTCCGCGCCTTCGCGGCGCGCCGCCTTCGCGATGCCGTAGGCGATCGAGCGGTTGCTGAGCACGCCCGTGACGAGGATTCTCTTGCCGCCAAGCATCGCCATGCTCGGCATTATACTGTCCGTGATGCGCCTCCTCGTTCTCGCGCTTGCGCTCTTCGCGGGCTGCAGCGATGTCTGGAACGATCCGTATCCCGCCTCGGAGCGCGGCGCCAACATCTTCTACTCGAGCTTCGTCGACCGGCCCAAGCATCTCGACCCGGTGCAGTCCTATGCGGAGGACGAGGCGCGCTTCACGCAGCAGGTGTACGAGCCGCCGCTGCAGTACCACTATCTCAAGCGGCCCTACGAGCTCGTCGCGCTCACGGCGCTGGAGGTGCCCAAGCCGAAGGCGATCGACGGCGGCCGGTTCACGGTATACGAGGTGCGCATCCGGCCGGGCATCAAATACCAGCCGCATCCCGCCTTCGTTTCCGAAAACCTGTCGCTCGACCGCAAGGCCGTCGAACGCCTGAAGACGCCCTACGAGTTGCCGCTCGGGGCGCGCGAGCTCCTGTCCGACGACTACATCTACCAGATCAAGCGCCTCGCGCACCCGCGGCTGCATTCGCCGATCTTCGGCCTGATGGCCGACTACATCGTCGGCCTGCAGGAGCTGGCGAAGGCGGTGCGCCAGGCGCCCGCGGGCGAATGGCTCGACCTGCGGAAGTACCCGCTGAAGGGCGTCGAGCGCGTGGATGCGCACACCTTCCGCATCACGCTGAAGGGCAGCTATCCGCAGTTCGTCTACTGGCTGGCGATGCCGTTCTTCGCGCCGGTGCCGTGGGAGGCGGACCGCTTCTTCAGCCAGCCGGGCATGGCGGAGAAGAACTTCACGCTCGACTGGTGGCCGGTCGGGACGGGCGCCTACATGCTGACGGAGAACAATCCGAATGCGCGCATGGTGCTCGAGCGCAACCCGAACTACCACGGCGAGACCTATCCCTCGCAAGGCGAGCCGGCCGACGCCGCGGCCGGCCTGCTCAGGGATGCCGGCAAGCCGATTCCCTTCATCGACAAGGTCGTCTTCAGCCGCGAGAAGGAGGCGATCCCGTACTGGAACAAGTTCCTCGAGGGCTACTACGACGTCTCGGGCATCGGCTCTGACCAGTTCGACCAGGCGGTGCGCGTCTCCATAGAAGGCGATGCCGCGGTGACGCCGGAAATGGAGCAGAAGGGAATCCGCCTGAGCACCTCTGTGGACATCTCCACCGGCTACCTGGCGTTCAACTGGGAGGACCCTGTGGTGGGGAGCGCGGCGGGGGAGCGCGGCAGGAAGCTGCGCCAGGCGATCTCGATCGCGCTCGACATCGAGGAGCAGATCTCGATCTTCGCAAACGGCCGCGGCATCGCGGCGCAGGGCCCGATCGCGCCGGGCATCTTCGGCTACAGGGAGGGCAGGGAAGGAATCAACCCCGTGGTCTACGACTGGGTGGACGGCAAGCCGCGCCGCAAGCCGATCGAGGCGGCGCGCAAGCTGCTCGCCGAAGCGGGCTACCCGGGCGGGCGCGACGCGAAGACGGGCCAGCCGCTCGTGCTCTACCTCGACACGGTGGCGCGCGGCCCGGGCGACAAGTCGGCATTCGACTGGTACCGCCGGCAGTTCGAGAAGCTCTCCATCCAGCTCGAGATCCGCACCACCGACTGGAACCGCTTCCAGGAGAAGATCCGCAAGGGCGCGACGCAGCTCTTCCGCCTGGGCTGGAATGCCGACTACCCGGACCCGGAGAACTTCCTCTTCCTCCTCTATGGCCCGCAGGCGCGCAGCAAGAGCCAGGGGGAGAATGCGGCCAACTACGAGAATCCGGAATACGACCGGCTCTTCGAGCGGATGAAGGACATGCCGAACTCGCCGGAGCGCCAGAAGATCATCGACCGCATGGTGGACCTCGTGCGCCGCGACGCGGTGTGGGTGTGGGGCATCCACCCCAAGCAGTACAGCCTCGAGCACGCCTGGCTTTTCAACGACAAGCCGAACAACATGGCGCGCAACAACATCAAGTACCTGCGCCTGGACCCGGCGCAGCGCGAGGCGCTGCGCGAGCAGTGGAACCGGCCGGTGGTGTGGCCGCTCGGCCTCGTCGTTTTTCTGCTGGTCGCAACCGCCATTCCGGCCGTGCTCACGTACCGGCGCCGCGAGCGCATGGCGGCGAAGCCCGCGGCGTAGATGCTCGCCTACATCGTCCGGCGGGTGCTGTACGCGATCCCCATCCTCGTCGGCGTGAACCTCATTACCTTTGCGCTGTTCTTCGTCGTCAACACGCCCGACGACATGGCGCGCATGCAGCTCGGCACCAAGCGCGTCACGCCCGACGCGATCCAGAAGTGGAAGGCCGACCACGGCTACGACAAGCCCATGCTGTGGAACGGGAGCGAACGGGGGCTGGCCAAATTCACGAGCACCATCTTTTTCGAGAAGTCGCTGAAGCTCTTCGTGCTCGACTTCGGTCCCGCCGAGGACGGGCGCGACATTGCCGGCGAGATCCGCGCCCGCATGGGGCCGAGCCTGGCGCTCGCCATCCCGGTCTTCCTGGTCGGGCTCGCGGTCAACATCACCTTCGCGATGCTGATGGCATTCTTCCGCGCCACCTACCTCGACTTCTGGGGCGTCGTGCTGTGCGTCGCGATGATGTCGATCTCGGCGCTCTTCTACATCATCGGCGGCCAGTACGTCGCCTCGAAGCTCTGGCACCTCGTGCCGATCTCGGGCTACGACCGCGGCCTCGAGGCGGTGAAGTTCCTCGTGCTGCCGGCGCTGATCGGCGTCATCGGCGGCATCGGCTCGGGGGGGCGGTGGTACCGCACGCTCTTCGTCGAGGAGATGAGCCGCGACTACGTGCGCACGGCGCGCGCCAAGGGTCTTGCCGAAGGCACGGTGCTTTTCCGCCACGTGCTGAAGAACGCGATGATCCCGATCCTGACCGGCGTGGTGGTGGTCATCCCGCTTCTCTTCATGGGCAGCCTCCTCTCGGAGTCGTTCTTCGGCATCCCGGGGCTGGGCAGCTACACGATCGACGCCATCCAGGCGCAGGACTTCGCCGTGGTGCGCGCGATGGTGTTCATCGGGTCGGTGCTGTACATCGCGGGGCTCCTCCTCACCGACCTCTCGTACACGGTCGTGGATCCGCGCATCAGGCTCGAATAGATGCCGTTCCTGCCGGTCCTGCTCATCACCGACGCGCTGCTCTGGCTGCTCGTCGGCGCGGCGCTCGTCTACGCGGCCTACTGCGCGGGCCGGCCGCACCTCGCCGCGCCGTGGCGGCGCGTGTTCCAGTCGAAGGCCGCGCTGGTCTGCGCGGTGATCCTGCTCGCCTATCTCGCCGTCGGGCTCGCCGATTCGCTGCATTTTCGCCTGCGGCTCGAGCAGGTGGAGGGCGCGAGCGGGGCGGCCTATTCCCCCGAGGTGCTCTCCGTCCTCGACCTCGCGCTCGAGCGCCTGCGTACCCGGCAGGAAAAGACGTATTCGGCGCCGCTCGCCTCGCGCCTCTATGCGAGGGAGCAGATCGAGCTCGCCGGCGGCAAGGTCGAGCGCGGCTTCCCGCGCCTGCGCTACGGCGGCGCGCATCTCAAGGACGAGGGTGGCCGCTGGCAGGACATCGGCGGCTCGATCCTGCTCGGGGTCTTCGCCGCCGCGGTCCTGGGCGGGCTCTTCTCGATGGGCGCCAAGGGGCTCGAGAGAAGGAATCCCCGCGTGCCGTGGCGCGCGGCGGCCGGGACGCTCTTCGCACTCGCCCTGGTGGCACTGCCGGTCGCCTTCCTCGCGCGCGACTACCACGTGCTCGGCACCGACAAGGTGGGGCAGGACGTCCTCTTCCAGGCGCTGAAGTCCATCCGCGTGAGCCTGGTGATCGGCACGGTGACGACGCTCGTCCTGCTGCCGCTCGGCGCGGCGCTCGGCATCATGGCGGGCTACTTCAAGGGCTGGGTGGACGACGCGATCCAGTACCTCTACACGACGCTGAACTCCATCCCGGGCGTGCTGCTCATCGCGGCGTTCGTGCTGATGCTGCAGGTCGTGATCGAGCGCAATGCCGAGCTTTTCCCGACCGCTGCGCACCGCGCCGATGTCAGGCTGGTCGCGCTCTGCGCGATCCTCGGCCTCACGAGCTGGACCGGCCTCGCGCGGCTGCTGCGGGGCGAGGCGCTCAAGCTCTCGCAGCTCGAGTACATCCAGGCGGCGCATGCGTTCGGCGTCTCGAGCGCGCGCGTGCTCTCGCGCCACATCCTGCCGAACGTCGCGCACATCGTGATCATCACGCTCGTGATGGACTTCTCCGGCCTCGTGCTCGCGGAGGCGGTGCTTTCCTACGTCGGCGTCGGCGTGGACCCGGCGACCATCAGCTTTGGCACCATGATCAACGCCGCGCGCCTCGAGATGGGCCGCGACCCGATCGTGTGGTGGTCGCTCGCGGCGGCTTTCTTCTTCATGTTCGCGCTGGTCCTCGCCGCGAACCTCTTCGCCGACGCCGTGCGCGACGGCTTCGATCCCCGGGTGCGCATGGGCACGGTGCCGGTATGACGGCGGTGCTCGAAGTCCAGGGCCTGCGAACCGTCCTCGATACCTCGGGCGGCGTCGTGCGCGCGGTGGACGGGGTGAGCTTCGATCTGGCCAAGGGCGAATGCTTCGCGCTCGTCGGGGAGTCGGGCTGCGGCAAATCCATGACCGCGCTGTCCCTCGTCCGCCTCCTTCCGGAGGCCGGCCGCATCGTCGACGGCCATGTCGGCCTGGATCGCGTGGACCTGCTGGCGCTTCCCGAGGCGGCAATGCGCGCGGTGCGCGGCAAGCGCGTCGCGATGATCTTCCAGGAGCCGGCCACGGCCCTCAATCCGGTGCTCACGGTCGGCCGGCAGGTCGTCGAGGTCATCGAGCGCCATTCCGCTCTGTCCGGCGAAGCGGCGCGGGAAAAGGCGCTCGCGCTGCTCGCCGCAGTCGGCATCCCGGAGCCCGGGCGGCGCTTCGAGGAATATCCGTTCCAGCTGTCCGGCGGCCAGAAGCAGCGCGTGATGATCGCGGGCGCGCTCGCGGTCGAGCCCGAGGTGCTGATCGCGGACGAGCCGACGACCGCGCTCGACGTCACCATCCAGGCGCAGATCCTCGACCTGCTCGCGCGGCTGCAGGCCGAGCGCGGCATGGCGCTGCTGCTCATTACGCACGACCTCGGCATCGTCGCGCGCATGGCCCACCGCGTGGCGGTGATGTACGCTGGGCAGATCGTTGAGCTGGCCGGGCGCGAGGCGTTCTTCCGCGCGCCGCAGCATCCCTATTCGCAGAAGCTGTTCGCGGCGCTGCCTTCCCCGCAGCGGCGCGCGGGCGAGCTCGCGGTGATCCGTGGCCAGGTGCCGGCGCTGACGCGCGCGTTCCGCGAGTGCCGCTTCGCCGAGCGCTGCGACTTCGTGTTCGAGCGCTGCCGCGTCGAGGCCCCCGCGCTGCTGCAGCCGGCGCCGGGGCACTTCGCGCGCTGCCACCTGCGCGAAGAAGGCCCGGCAGGCCCGCGTGCGCCGGGAGCGGCCGGGGAAGGACGCGACGAGGCCCCGGCGGAGGGCGGTGTGCTGCTGGAAGTGAAAGAGCTCAAGGTCCACTTCCCGGTCCGGCGGGGGCTCCTGCGGCGCACGGTCGGATCCGTGCGGGCCGTGGACGGCGTGTCCCTCGAGCTCAGGCGCGGACGCACGCTCGCGCTCGTCGGCGAATCGGGCTGCGGCAAGACGACCACCGGCAAGGCGATCCTGCAGCTCATCCGGCCCAGCGCCGGCGCAGTGCTGTTCCGCGGGCAGGACCTTGCCGCGAAGAGCCGGACGGAGCTGCGGCCGCTGCGCTCGGCGATGCAGATCATCTTCCAGGATCCTTATTCGTCGCTCAACCCGCGCATGCGCGTGGCCGAGATCCTGCTCGAAGGCATGCGCAGCCTGGGCGTGGGCGCGGATGACACGCAGAGAAAATCCCGGCTGGAGGAATCTCTGGGGGAGGTCGGGCTGCCCGCGGACTCGCTGGAGCGCTATCCGCACGAGTTCTCCGGCGGCCAGCGCCAGCGGATCGCCATCGCGCGCGCTCTCGCCGTGAATCCGGAGCTCATCGTCTGCGACGAGCCGACGAGCGCGCTCGATGTCTCGGTGCAGGCGCAGATCCTGAACCTGCTGCGCGGCCTGCAGCGCCGCCTCGGCATCGCCTATCTCTTCATCACTCACAACATCGCGGTCGTGGACTACCTCGCGCACGAGGTGGCGGTGATGCGCGAGGGACGGATCCTGGAGCGCGGCAGCGTGGACGACGTGCTGCGCCGGCCGCAGCATCCTTATACGCGCGAGCTCCTCGCCGCGGTTCCCGCCGTCGACTGACGGGCAAGGGACTTCAAGGCTTCCAGGGCGATGGAGTGATGCCCTGCGCGCCATACGAGCTGCGTGCGCGCATGGGCGATGTGCGCGGGGAGCGGCGTGACGCGAAGCTGCGGCTTCGCGCTCGTCAGGGCGAGCACCGAGCGGGGGATCAGCGCAATGCCGGCGCCCGCGGCGACGCAGGCGACGATCGCGTGGTAGGACTGGAATTCCAGCACGCGCTGCGGGTGGATCCTCGCTTCGCCGAGCCACGCTTCCAGGCGGCGACGGTACGAGCAGCCGCTGGCGAAAGCAATCACGGTCAGGTTGCCGATGTCCCGCGGGCTCCGGATCCGGCCCTGGGAGCGCGGCGTGATGAGCACGATCTGTTCGGCGAACGCTGCCTGCGACTCGAGTCCCGCCGTATTGAAAGGCTCGGCGACGAACGCCGCCTCGATGTCCCGCGCGAGCACCCGGTTCACGAGGGCCCCCGACGTGCCGGTCGTGAGCTCCACCTGGACTTCGGGATAGAGCGCATGGTATTTCGCAAGCACGGCGGGCATGCGGGCCGCCGCGGTGCTCTCCAGCGCTCCGATCCGCAGCGTACCGCGCGGCTTGCCGCTTGCGAGGGCGGCCTGGGCCTCGGAAGAGAGCCTCAGCAGCTGGTTCGCGTACGAGAGCAGCAGGCGGCCTTCGCCCGAGAGCGCGAGCCGGCGGCCCTCCCGGATGAAGAGCTTGGCGCCGAGGCGCGCTTCGAGCTGCTTGACCCGGGTGGTGACGTTGGAGGGCACGCGGTGCAGCCGCGCCGCAGCCTTGTTGACGCCGCCGTGCTCGGCTACGGCCTTGAAGATCTCCAGCGCGGCGAGGTCCATGGGTTCTCCGTAAGAGAATGATGCGTTCTCAATTATTCACTTTTCAATGGAAGGTCGCAAACCTAGACTGCCCGGATGAAGGCTTCTGCGCGCACGGTAGCGCTGAGCGGGCTCGCCGCCCTGGCGGTGGCCATGGGAATCGGGCGGTTCGCGTTCACGCCGATCCTTCCGATGATGCAGGACGACGCCGGCGTCACGCTGCGGCAGGGCGGCTGGCTCGCCTCGGCCAACTACGTCGGCTACCTGCTCGGTGCGCTGGCGGCGACGCGGCCCTGGGTCCCGCGGGTTACGGCGATCCGCGGCGGGCTCGCGCTCATCGCGCTCGCCACCATGGCGATGGCGTTCGAGCGCAACCTCGCCGCATGGATGCTCCTGCGGGCGCTCCCGGGGTTTGCGAGCGCCTGGGTGCTGGTGCAGGTCTCCGCCTGGACGCTTGAGCGTCTCGGGCAGGAAGGCCGCCCGGCACTGGGCGGCGTGGTCTATGCGGGCGTGGGCGCGGGCATCGTATTCACGGGCGCGGCGTGCCTGGCGCTCTCGTCCGTGCACGCGGGCTCCGCAATCGCGTGGCTGGTGCTCGGCGTCTCGGCTGCCGTCGCCTGCGCCTGGGTCTGGCCGCTCGTCGGCGAGGCGCAATCGGTCCAGCCCGCGAGACAGCCGCGACCGGCCGCTGCCCGGGCTGCGCAATTCTGGCCGCTCGTCCTCTGCTACGGCGCCTTCGGATTCGGCTACATCATCCCGGCGACCTACCTGCCCGTGATGGCGAAGCAGGTGATCGCGGATCCGGCGGTATTCGGCTGGGCGTGGCCCGTCTTCGGAGCGGCTGCGCTGGTCTCGACCCTCGCTGGCGCGAGACTCTCGGCCGCGCTGGGCGCACGACGCTTATGGGTCCTCGCAAACCTGGTGATGGCCTTGGGCGCCGTCCTTCCGGCCGTGCTCGACGGGCTCGGCGGCATCGTGGCCGGGGCGCTGGCGGTTGGCGGCACATTCATGGTGCTGACGATGGTGGGGATGCAGGAGGCGCGCCGGGTGGGCGGCGAGGGCGCCCCTGCGCTCATGGCGGCAATGACCTCTGCCTTCGCAATCGGGCAGATCGCCGGCCCCGTGCTGGTCAGCGGCCTTGCGAGGCAGCCCGCCGGAATGTCGCTCGCTCTGGCTGTGGCCGCCGCATGCCTCGTCGCTGCCGCCTACACCGTGCATGCCATGGAGGAGATATGAACGCGAACACCTGCAACGCGCCTGAGCACTACGTCGATCGAATGCCGGCGCTTGCCCCCGAGCAACTGGACGACGAGCAACGCCGGCTCGCCGAAGAGCTGACGCGCGGCCCGCGGGGAGGGGTGAAAGGCCCGTTCATCCCGCTGCTTCGCACGCCGCAGCTCGCGGACCGGCTGGGCAAGCTCGGCGAGTACTTGCGCTTTGGCAGCAGCGTTCCTCCAGCCATTGCGGAGCTCGTCATGCTGATCGTCGCGCGAGAGTGGAGCAACCAGTTCGAATGGGCCGTGCACGCCCCGCTCGCGCTGAAAAGCGGCCTGTCCCGGGAGAAGCTCGATGCGCTCGCCGAAGGCCGCCGTCCGGACGCCATGGCGCAGGACGAGGAGGCCGCCTACGCGATGTGCGAGGAGCTCTCGCGCACGAAGGGACTTTGCGAGACGACCTATCGTCGCGTGCTTGCCTGCTTCGGCGAGGCGGGCGTCGTCGAGCTTCTCGGCGTGTGGGGCTACTTCGCGACCGTATGCGCGATCATGAATGTCGCGCACACGCCGCCCGCCGCGGCCGGCGAGCGGCTGCGGGCATATCCGTTCTAGACGCGAAACCTAGTCGAAGGCGGCGAGCAAAAGCCGGTTGAGGTCGGAAGGCACGGGCAGGACGTTCTTCTCGATCGCCTGGCGAACCTGCACGAGATCCTCCGGGGGCAGCGCCTTCACCTCCTTCTGGAACTCGTCCGCCAGCACCTCCTTCTCGCGCGACGAGAGCTTCTCGAGGCGCTGCTGCGCCGTGCGCACTTCGGCCGCCCGGCGCGCGAATTCCTCGATGATCGGCCCGCGCAGGGCCGCGTTCTGCGGCTTGAGCAGCTCCGAGTTCAGCGCGTCGAAGACCTCGGTTCGCTGCGCGGAGGAGAGGTAGGCGAAGCTCTCGTCGATGAGCTGGCGCAGCTGCGCCGGCTCGACGGCGGTCCCGGGATAGGTCTGCGGCAGGGGCTGCGGCGCCGCGGGGGTGGCCGGCGGCAGGGTGGCGATCTCCCTGGCCACGCTGAAGAGGAACATCAGCAGCGGGTCGGCGCGGGCAGGGAGGGACGACGCCAATAGAACGGCAAAGAAAAGGCTCCCCCTCAGGACCCTGGCCATGCCGCTATTCTAATCCTCGGACTAGCTTTAACTAAGTACTCTAACCGTTTGCTTTCTTGTGAGGTTTAGGCTTTGGTCGAGGTTTGGCCTTGCCGCGCACCGGGGCGCGAACTTCAAGCGTGACGCGCTGCCCCGGGTGTACGCGGCCGACGTGGTTCCAGCGCTTGATGTCGTCCACGCTAACGCCGTAGTGGCGCGCGAGGGTGGCGAGGGTCTCCCCGGGGCGCACCGTATGGAACACCCGGCGCATCGTCACGGGGATGGGCGGCGCGTACATGATGGGCAGCTTGCGCACGCCTGCGGTCGAGGCGCCTTTGACCGGCACCACGATCAGGCTCGGGACGTGGCGGCTGCGCGAAGCAATGCCGTTCACTTCCTTCAGCTGGGCGAGGGAGAGGCCGTGCTTTCTGGCTATGGCGTCCAGCGTCTCACCCTTCTTCGGATAATAGGGCTGCCAGGAGACCAGCGACTTCTCGTCGTACTTCGCCAGGTTGGCGTGGAACACGTCCACCTTGTCCGCCGGCAGGATGATGCGCGGGGTCACGGCTGCGCGAATCAGCGGGCGGCTGAAGCCCGGGTTGAGGGCGATGAATTCCTCGACCGGCATCTCGGCGAGCTTGGCGGCGAGCTGCACGTCGATGTCGCGCACCGAGTCGTACGTGACGAAATAGGGCTCGTTCGGGATCGGATCGAGCACGATGCCGAAGGGCTTCGGGTCGCGGATGATGTTCTTCAGCGCCTGCAGCTTCGGCACGTACTGGCGCGTCTCCGGCGGCATGGTGAGGTGCGAATAGTCGGTGGGCAGGCCCTTCGCGCGGTTCTTGGCGATGGCGCGCGCGACGGCGCCTTCGCCCCAGTTGTAGGAGGCGAGGGCGAGGTGCCAGTCGCCCTGGATCTCGTAGACGTTCTTCAGGTACTCGAGGGCGGCGGCGGTCGAGTCGACGATGTCGCGCCGCGCGTCGTACCACCAGTTCTGCTCGAGCTCGTAGCGCCTGCCGGTGCCGGGGATGAACTGCCACAGGCCGGAGGCGTGCGCGCGCGAGTACGCCATGGGGTTGAAGGCGCTCTCGACCATCGGCAGGAGCGCGAGCTCGGTCGGCATGCCGCGCTTCTCGATCTCCTCGACGATGTGGTACAGGTAAAGACGGCTGCGGTCGAAGATGCGCTGCAGGTAGTCGGGCCGCGCGGCGTAGTACGCCATCTTCTCCCGCACCAGCGCGTTGTCGAGGTCCGGCATCGCGAAGCCGCGGCGGATGCGCTCCCAGAGATCGTCGGGCTGCGCCGTGCGGTCGACCTTGGGCAGGCCGCGCAGCGGCTCGTTCAGCTCGCGCTTCTCACCCTCGAAGGGCGGCAGCTTGGCCGCGTCGATCGCCGCGGTGCCGGGTGCCGGCGGCGGCCGCGTCGGCGGCGTCTGCGTGCTCTGCTGCAGGATCGGCCCGGGGGTCGAATCCTGCGGCAGCGCGCCCGTGCTCGTCGGCTGCGTGCCGCACGCCGCGACGAGCAGCGCGAGCGCTGCGGCGAGGAGAAGCTTGCTCGTCTGGATCAAAATGTGTTCTTCCAATCCCGGATGGCTGCGAAGACTCTAACCGGGTCGGACAGGCGGCTGCCAAGGTACTTGTTGGCGGATTCGATCACCGCGGGCTCGCTGCAGCGCAGGAAGGGATTGGTGGCCTTTTCCTCGCCGAGCGTGCTCGGCAGCGTCGGGCGCCCCGCGTCGCGCAGGCGCCGGTCGCGCGCCTCGCGCTCGGCCAGCGCGCCATTGCGCGGCTCGACGGCCTTCGCGAAGCCGATGTTCGCGAGCGTGTACTCGTGACCGCAGTACACCTTCGTGTCGTCGGGCAGCGCGACGAGCTTCTGCAGCGAGGCGTACATCTGCGGCGCGGTGCCCTCGAAGAGCCGCCCGCAGCCGCAGGCGAAGAGCGTGTCGCCACAGAAAAGAGCCCCGGCCCCATAATAGGCGATGTGTGCGCGCGTATGTCCCGGGATGTCGAGAACGGAGAAAGATGCAGAAGCGCCGAGCTGCGGGATCGCCACCTCGTCGCCCTCCGAGACGGGATGAGTGAGGGTCGGGATCGGCTCCTTGCGCGGCCCGTACACGGGCACCTTCCAGCGCTCCAGCAGCTGCGCGACGCCGCCGACGTGGTCGGCATGATGGTGCGTCGCGAGGATCGCGCAGAGCTCCAGCTTCTCGCGCTCGAGGTAGTCGAGCACCGGGCGCGCATCGCCGGGATCGACCACGGCGGCATGGCGGGCGTTGCGCAGCGTCCAGACGTAGTTGTCCTTGAAGGCTCCGACCGGAACGATTTCGAGCGCGTTTCCCGACACTTTTTCAGCGAGCATGGACCGGCAATCTTTCGTGCAACCTGGCGCGCAGAAGTATAACGGCGGCCGTTCGTCGCTCTCCGGGTGGTTCGGTACCCCCCAGGGCGCCTACGCTCTCGACTGGGAGCTCGCCCAGTTTGACAGCGCCGTAGAGGATGTGTTCGGGTTCCGGGCTGTGCAGGTCGGCCTACCGGAGGTCGATTTTCTGCGACAGAACCGCATCCCGTTCCGCTTCAGCCTGGCCCTCGAGCCCGGCGCGGGCGTCGCCGCGGACGCGCTGCAGCTGCCGCTCGCCGCGCAGAGCATCGACCTCGTCGTCCTGCCCCATGTGCTCGAATCGCATGCCGACCCGCACGAGGTGCTGCGCGAGGTCGAGCGCGTGCTCATGCCCGAGGGACAGCTGGTGATCTCCGGCTTCAACCCGGCGTCGCTCTGGCGGCTGAAGCAGCTCTTCTTCCCGGAGAAGGCGCACGCCCCCTGGGACGCGAAGTTCATCGGCCTCTTCCGGCTGCGCGACTGGCTGCGCCTGCTCGGCTTCGAGCTGAACGGCGGCAAGTTCGGCCTGTACGTGCCGCCGCTGCGGCAGCGGCGCTGGATCGACCGCTTCGCGTTCATGGAGAAAGCGGGCGCGCGCTGGTGGCCGATCGCCGGCGCGCTCTATGTGGTGCGCGCGGTGAAGCGCGTGCAGGGCATGCGCCTGGTCACGCCGGCGTGGCGCCAGGAGCGGGCGCGCCGCCGCGCCGTAGCCGCCGTGACGCAGCGCACGCACAAGACCCCGCGCCAGAATCCATGAGCGAGGTCGTCGAGATCTACAGCGACGGCGCGTGCAAGGGCAACCCGGGGCCGGGCGGCTGGGGCGCGCTGCTGAGGGCGAAGGGCGTGGAAAAGGAGCTCTACGGCGGCGAGGCGCAGACCACGAACAACCGCATGGAGCTGACCGCCGCCATCCGCGCCCTGGAGGCGCTCAAGCGGCCGAGCCGGGTGAAGCTCTATACGGACTCGATCTACGTCATGAAGGGCATCTCGGAGTGGCTGCATTCGTGGAAGCGGCGCGGCTGGCTTACCGCGGACAAGAAGCCGGTGAAGAACGTGGACCTGTGGCAGCAGCTCGATGCCGCGGCGTCGCGCCATGAGATAGAGTGGCACTGGGTGAAAGGCCACGCCGGCCATCCGGAGAACGAAAGAGCCGACGCGCTCGCCAACAGGGGAATACCGGAAGTTGACCAGACAGATCGTCCTTGACACGGAGACGACGGGGCTCAACGCGAAGCTCGGCGACCGCATCATCGAGATCGGCTGCGTCGAGATCCTGAGCCGGCGCATCACCGAGCGGCATTTCCACGTCTACGTGAACCCGGAGCGCGACATCGACGAGGGCGCCTCCCGGGTGCACGGCCTCACGCGCGAGGACCTCGCCGCGAAGCCGAAGTTCGCCGAGGTGGCGCGCGATTTCCTCGACTACGTGCGCGGCGCCGAGCTGATCATCCACAACGCCGACTTCGACGTCGAGTTCCTCGACCAGGAGCTCAGGCTCGCCGGGCTGGGGAAGCTCGCCGACTACGCGGCGAAGGTCGTGGACACGCTTGCCTTTGCGCGCGAGCTCCATCCGGGCAAGAAGAACTCGCTCGATGCGCTGTGCGAGCGCTATTTCGTCGACCATTCCAACCGCACCCTGCACGGGGCGCTGCTCGACGCGCGGCTGCTCGCCGAGTGCTACCTCGCCATGACGCGCGGCCAGGAGAGCCTGGTGATGGAGCTCGAGGCGCCGGCCGCGGCGGCCGCGGGCGCCGCCGGATTGATCCTCGACGCGGCGAAGCTCATCGTGCAGCGCGCGAGCGCCGAGGAGCTGGCGCTGCACGAGAAATACCTCGACGCCATGAGCAAGGAGGCGAAGGGCGCCGTCGTCTGGCGTCGTATACTGGAGCCGTCATGACGGCCGGCATGTACGAGCGCGACCTCGGGAAGAACCCGGCGAACTACGCGCCGCTCACGCCGCTCTCGTTCCTCGAGCGCGCCGCCGGCGTCTACCCCGACCGCGTGTCGGTGGTCCACGGCGCGCAGCGCTACACCTGGAAGCAGACCTACGAGCGCGCGCGGCGCCTGGGCTCGGCGCTCGCGAAGCGCGGCATCGGCGCCGGCGACACCGTCGCCGCGATGCTGCCCAACATCCCGCCGATGTACGAGATGCACTTCGGGGTTGCCATGTGCGGGGCGGTGCTGAACACGCTGAATACGCGGCTGGACGCCGACGCGATCGCGTTCATGCTCGAGCACGGCGAGGCCCGGCTCCTCGTCACCGACAAGGAGTTCTCCGGCACGATCGAGAAGGCGCTCTCGCTCGTCAAGCGGCGCATCGCGGTGGTCGATGTCGAGGACCCCCAGTTCAGCGGCGGCAAGCGGCTCGGCGAGACGACCTACGAGGCGCTCCTCGGCGAGGGCGACCCGCAGTTCCGCTGGCGCTGGCCCGAGGACGAGTGGGAGGCGATCTCGCTCAACTACACCTCGGGCACGACCGGCAACCCGAAGGGCGTCGTCTACCACCATCGCGGCGCCTACCTGAACGGCGTCGGCAACATCCTCGTCTGGGGCATGCCGCACCACGCCGTCTACCTCTGGACGCTGCCGATGTTCCATTGCAACGGCTGGTGCTTCCCCTGGACGATGGCGGCGAACGCGGGAACCAACATCTGCCTGCGTCGGGTGGAAGCGGAAGCGATATTCAGCCTGATCAAGCAGCACCATGTGACGCACTACTGCGGCGCGCCGATCGTGCACCAGAGCCTGATCAATGCGCCCGCCGAGCTGCGCAAGGGCATCGACTGGACGGTGAACTGCCTGGTCGCGGGCGCGGCGCCCCCTGCGGCGGTGATCGAGGGCATGGAGAAGATGGGCTTCTCCATCACGCACGTCTACGGCCTCACCGAGACCTACGGGCCGGCCACGGTCTGCGCCAAGCACCCGGAATGGTCCGCGCTGCCGTTCGACGAGCAGGTGCGCCTCAACGGCCGGCAGGGCGTGCGCTACCACGTCGAGGAGGGCCTCACGGTGATGGACCCCGAGACCCTGCAGCCCGTGCCCGCCGACGGCGAGACCATGGGCGAGATCGTCTTTCGCGGCAACATCACCATGAAGGGCTACCTGAAGAACCCGAAGGCGACGGCGGAGGCCTTCCGCGGCGGCTGGTTCCACTCCGGCGACCTCGCCGTGATGCAGCCCGACGGCTACGCCAAGATCAAGGACCGCTCCAAGGACATCATCATCTCCGGCGGCGAGAACATCTCCTCGCTCGAGGTGGAGGACGTGCTCTACCGCCATCCCGCGGTGATGGCGGCGGCGGTGGTGGCGATGCCCGACGAGAAATGGGGCGAGACGCCCTGCGCCTTCGTCGAGCTGAAGAAGGACTCGACGACGAGCGAGAAGGAGATCATCGAGTTCTGCCGCGGCCACATGGCGAAGTTCAAGGCGCCGCGCGCAGTGGTGTTCGGCGAGCTGCCGAAGACTTCCACCGGCAAGATCCAGAAGTTCGTGCTGCGCGAGAAGGCGAAGTCCGCGAGCGCCATCGATACCTGAGGCCGCCATGAGCGCCATCCCGAAAAGCGAGGAATCCATCCTGCTGCGCGAGGACCGCGACGGCGTGTGCACGCTGACGATGAACCGGCCGCAGCAGATGAACCTGCTGACGCGCGAGATGCTCGAGGCGCTGCAGGAAGCCCTGGAAGCCATCGCGGGGGACGCGCGGGTGCGCGTGGTCGTGCTCGCCGCGAACGGCAAGGGCTTCTGCGCGGGCCACGACCTCAAGGAGATCCGCGGCCTCGGCGAGCAGCCGAAGATCGCCGAGCTCTTCGACCAGTGCAGCCGCATGATGCAGACCATCGGCCAGCTGCCGCAGCCGGTGATCGCGCGCGTGCAGGGCGCGGCCGCCGCCGCGGGCTGCCAGCTCGTCGCGCAGTGCGACCTCGCCGTGGCCTCCGAGGCGGCGAAGTTCACCACGCCGGGCGTCAACTGGGGCTTCTTCTGCTCCACGCCCGGCGTCGCCATCGGCCGCAACCTGCAGCGCAAGCACGCGATGGAGATGCTCCTGACCGGCGACGTCATCGACGCGCGTCGCGCCCTGGAATGGGGCCTGGTGAACAAGGTCGTTCCCGCCGATGCGCTCGCGCGCGAGACGCAGGAGCTGGCAAGGAAGGTCGCGGAAAAGCCGCCCGCCACCGTGGCGGCGGGCAAGCGCGCCTTCTACCAGCAGATGGACCTCGGCATCTCGAAAGCGTACGAGCTCGCGAGCCAGGTCATCGCCTCGAGCTTCGCGCACGAGGAAGGGCGCGAGGGCATGGACGCGTTCATCGCGAAGCGCCCGCCGCCGAAGCACTGACCCGCCGGTCTAGGGTTCCTTCCGGTACGGGAGGAGCGCGTGCCGCAGAGGCGCGGGCACCTCGACCGGCTTCGCGTTGCGGCGGCCGAGCGCGACGATGACGAGATGGCCTTCGGCCGACAGCGCGCCCTGCGCATTGCGCATCGCGAACTCGAGGCGGATGGAGCTGCGGCCGAGCTTGCCGACCCAGATCTCGGTCTTCAGCGTTTCGTCGAGCCGCACCGGGCTGCGGTAGTCGATGTGGAACTGCACGCGCGGCAGCCAGATCTCGAGCGTGTCGTAGAGCGTGCCGAAGGGAAAGCCGGCCTCGCGCAGCAGCTCCGTCTCGGCGAGCTCGACGAGCCGCGCGTACGCGTCCCAGCGGATGAGCCCGGCGATGTCGATGTCGCTCCAGCGGATCCGCTCCTCGATCGAGTATGTGATGCTCATGCGGCGCCCCTCGCGGCGCGCGCGGCGCCTTCGCCGGCGAGCCGGCCGAGCACGACCGCCGTGAGAAGCCCGTTGCCGGACAGGTAGCCCCAGACCCGGTCGCCGGAGAGCCCGCGCGCAGCGCCGCCCCCGGCGAAGAGGCCCGCGATCGGCCTGCCGCCCGCGCCGAGCACCCGCGCGCGCTCGTCGACCTCCAGACCGCCCTGCGTATGAAAGAGCGCGCCGGTCACCTTCACCGCGTAGTAGGGCGGCTGCAGGCCGGGCTTGCTGCTGAAGTCGCGCCCGAACGGATCCTTCGCGCCCGCGACGCAGGCCTGCACTTGCCGCAACGTCTCCTCAAGCTGCGGAAGCGCGGGCGCCGGCTTGACTGCTCCCGCCTTGAACGCATCCCGGTAGTCGGGGAAGGTCATCCCGAGCTGGTGCAGCCGCTCGTCGTAGATGCACCACGCGACGCCGCCCGGCTGCTCGAGCACCGGCAGGCACTGCTCGGAATAGCCGGCGTGCTCGTTCGAGAAGCGCTCGCCCTGCTCATTGACCTGGATACCGCCTTCCATCATCAGGGCCCAGGTGATGAGGATGCCATGGGGCACGGCGACCGAGCCGTGCCCCTGGTAGGCGCTCATGTCGCGCAGGCTCGCGCCGAGGGCTTCGCCCCAGCGTATCGCGTCGCCCTGGTTGCCGGAATGGCCGAAGTAGAGCGCCTCCTGCATCTCGGGAATGTAGCGCCGCACGAGCTTCGCGTCTCCGCCGAAGCCGGAGCAGGCGAGCACCAGCGCATCGCATTGCATTTCCTCCCGCGAGCCGTCCGGCCGCTCGACGCGCAGCCGCGGGCGGATCTGCGTCACCCGGGCCGAAGCGACGATGTCGATTCCCGCCCCGGAGACCGCGCGCAGCAGTGCGCCCATGAGCGCCGCGCCGGTCTTCTCCGGCACGCAATGCATGCGCAGCGCGCTGTGCCCGGGATAGAGGAAGCCTTCCAGAAGCTGGAACGGCACGCCGTGCCGGTCGGCCAGCCATTCGATCGCCGGCCCGGACGCGCGGCATACCGCCTCGACCATGCGTGCGTCGGCGCGCCCGTGGTTCTTGCGCTGGATATCGGCAACGAACCGCTCGACGGAATCCTCGACTCCCGCGGCGCGCTGGAAGCGCGTATCCGCGGCCGGGACGAACCCGGAAGAGAGCGCGGTGGAGCCCGACGGGCTCGAGTCCCGCTCCAGCACGAGCACTTCCGCGCCGGCGTCGCGCGCCGCGAGAGCCGCCACCAGGCCGCAGGCACCGCCGCCGACGACGGCGACCGGGATCTTCAAAGAGCGCTGGGACGGTGCAGGTAGCGACCGCGCGGCTTGCCGACGACATTGCCGTTCTCGCACACGAGCTCGCCGCGCAGGAACGTCGCCTTCACCCTGGCGGACAGCTCGATGCCCTCGAAGGGCGTGTAGCCCTGCGTGGACTCGGAATCCTTCGCGCGGATGGTCCAGGTGTCGGCCGGGTCGACGAGCGCGAGATCCGCGTCCAGCCCCTCGGCGATGTCGCCCTTGGCGTTCAGCCCGAAGCGCCGCGCCGGATTCAGGGAAGTCAATCTGGCAATCCGGTTCAGCGACAAGCCGCGCCGGGTGCCTTCGGAGATCAGCGCCGGGAGCAGGTACTCGGTGCCGCCGAAGCCGGACTTCGCCATCCAGATGTTGCCGAAGTACTTCTTCGCCACCTTGGTCTCGTGCCGGCAGCAGGCGTGGTCGCTCACCACCCAGTCCACCTTGCCCTCGAGCAGTTTCTGCCACAGGAATTCCACGTCCTCGCGCGGCCGGATCGGCGGGTTGACCTTCGCCAGCACGCCCGCCGCGGAATTGATGTCGAGCACCAGGTGCCCGATGGTCACTTCTCTGCGGAAATCGATGTGCGGAAACACCTCCGCCATCTGCAGGGCGGCGGTCAGCGCTTTGCGGGAGGAGAGATGGAGGAGGTTGATGTTGGGCAGCGCGGTCTCGTTCGCCAGGTAGGACGCCATGAAGACCGCGAGGCCCTCGGAGTGCGGCGGCCGCGCGGCGCTGTAGGCCGCGAGCCCCTTCAGCTTCCGGTCCTTCTCCACGCGGGCGGAATAGGCCGTCATGATCTCCGGCGTCTCGCAGTGCAGCGACAGGCTGAGCTGCGCCGCCTTGTCCGGCAGGCGCTCGCGCGCGCGCTGCAGCGAGCGCATGATCGCCTCGAAGTGCGCGAGGTCGTAGCGCTCCTTCGGCCCGATCATGAGGAAGCCGCGCTGGTCGTCGGAGCGCCCGTGCAGGCCGTGCGAGCCGTAGAACATGAAGATCTTGAAGGACGCGACGCCGTGGTTTCTGATCAAGAAATCCATTTCGGAAACTTGCCGGGCGTCCATCGGCGCCAGGTGGTAGCCGTAGTCGACGTGGAAGCGCCCCGCGGAGAGCTTGAGCACCTCGGGGAAGAACGTGCGGTACGGGCCGCCCTTGTTGAGGTAGTACTGCCCACTGCGGAAATAGTTCAGGCTGGACGTCACGCCGCCCTGCGCCGCGGCGCGGCTCTCGCTCACCGCGTCCTCCGCCAGCGGCGCGTAGATGCCGGTGTGCATGTGCGCGTCGACGACGCCCGGAAAGGCGAGGCGCCCCTTGCCGTCATAGGTTTTCCGGGAAGCAGACGGCGAAAGGCCGGGGGCGATCTTTGCGAACTTGCCGTTGCTGATCGCGATGTCGGCTTCGTGAACCGCGTCGCCCTGCGGCCGCACCACGCGCACGTTCTTGATGACGAGGTCGTAGGTCTTCTTCATGGCCTAGTTATACCGCATGGCCGGCTCGAGGACGGCGCGCAACGGCGCGGTTTCATCCGCCTCGAGCAGGCGGACGGCGAGGCCCTCGGCCGCCGCCCTGCCGAGCGAGGGCGAGGCCGCATGCATGAACTTCGCAGCCACTTCGCCGTCCGTGAACGGCCGCGCCGGATCGCCTTTCAGCACGGATACGCGCTCCTCGAGCGCACCGATCCGCAGCACCGCCTCGCGGCGGCCGCCTTGGCCGAGCGCCTCCTCCGCGCGCACGCGCACGAGCCCTTCCAGGCGGCGAAGCTCCGCGTCTTCGAATTCGGGCGCGCGGTATACCGCGGCGTCGAGCCTGCCGAAGCGCAGCGCGGCCGCGACGCCGAAGCTCAGGCTGAACTGCGCCTGGATGGGCGTGCGCGGCGCGCGATTCCCGCAGTACTGCACCGCTTCCGGGTAGATCGCCAGATTCGCCGCTTCCACAGTCCTGATTCGGGAACGCAGCCGCAGGGCGGCTTCGGCGCCGTAGTGCACGTGCCGCACGGCGGCGTAGCCCTTCAGGTATGCGTCGAGGATCAGGTAGCGGTCGCCGCCCGCGTATGCCGGCAGGCCGGCGTTTGAGAGCGCGAGCGCGGCGAAGCGCTCGATCGCGCCTGAAGGCGCAGCGACCCCCGAGCACGCCGCGCTGGCGGCGAATGCGCCGAGCCAGGCGGCATGCGCAAGATAGGTATTGCGCGCGTCAGCGCCTTGCTCGACGGGCAGGTAGAGGCTGAAGGGAAGCTGCGAAGCCGCGATCTCGATCGCGGCGCGCGCCGTCGCCGGCGGCTCACCGAGCAGCCGGCTCGCCCCGGCCGCCGCGCCCAGCGCCGGCCAGCAGCCATCCACGTGCATGCCGGGCCTGATGCGCAGGCGCTCGCCCATTCGCGCGCCGACCTCGTAGCCGGCAACAAGGGCCTCGATGAAATCCTTCATGGCGACATTCAACTTCAGGCCCAAACCCATGCACGCGGCCGCGACCGGCACGCCGGGCCGTCCGTGGGCCCGTGCGAGGCCTTCGCAGGCCTCGTCCCAGCATGCAGCGGCCGCGAGGACGGCGCACGCGGCGGAGGGCGCGAGGCGCGCATCGAGCGAGCCGAGGGCGACGCGGCCGTCGTCCATCTCCCCGAGTCGGGCGGCAAGGCTGCGCACCGCAGGATGCTCGAGCGCTGCGAGCGCGCAGCCCAGCGTGTCGAGCGCGATGCGGCGCGCCTTGCGGCGGACCTCGGGTGGGGCCGGTGTCGACCAGAGCCGCTCGAGGAGCGCGTCGAGCGGCTCCACCTAGCCGTCGTACCGCTTGCCGAGCGCGAGGAGCTCCGGCGTGCCGATCAACTCGTTGATGCCGGTGAAGTCGAGCATCTGGCCCTGCAGCGAGGCGGTGGTGCCATCGCGCTTCAGCGCGGAAAAGTATTCGCGCGCGGCGAAGGCGAGGCGGCGGGCGAGGCCGCCGGGGAAGATGGCGATGGAGAAGCCGAGCCGCTCGAGCTCGGCGGCGGGAAGGACCGGCGTCTTGCCGCCTTCCACCATGTTCGCGAGCAGCGGCACGCGGGACGAGAAGCGTGCGGCCGCAGTCTTCATCTGGTCCTGGGTGCGCAGGGCCTCGATGAAGAGCACGTCGGCCCCCGCCTCGAGGTAGCGCTCGGCGCGCTCGAGCGCCGCCTCGAAGCCCTCCACCGCGACGGCGTCGGTGCGCGCGACGATCAGGGCTTTCTTGCGCGTATCCAGCGCGGCTTTGATCTTGCCCGCCATCTCGCTCGCGCCGACGAGCGTCTTGCCCTCGAGGTGCCCGCAGCGCTTGGGCATCGCCTGGTCCTCGAGCTGGATCGCCGCCGCGCCGGCCGCCTCGAAGGCGCGTACCGTGCGCATGACGTTGAGCGCATTGCCGAAGCCGGTGTCGGCGTCCACGATCACCGGCCGCGAGACGCGCGCGCAGATGCCGGCGAGCGTGTCGGCGACTTCGCTCATCGTCACGAGCCCGACGTCCGAGCGCCCGAGCCGCGCGTAGGCGATGCTCGCGCCGGAAAGATAGAGCGCCTCGAACCCCGCCTGCTCGGCGAGCAGCGCGCCCAGCGCGTCGTAGACGCCGGGCGCGAGGACGATGCGCTTCTCGCGCAGGCGCTCACGCATGGCGCAGCCGCTTCTCGAGGTGCGGCACCAGGCCGCCGTCGCGCACCATCTGCATGAGGTGCGGCGGGATCGGCTCGCAGGCGAGCGTCTCGCCGGTCGTGAGGTTCTTCACCTTGCCGCCCTCGGCGTCCACCTCCAAGCGGTCGCCGTTGCGGATCTTCGCGGCCTGCGCGCAGACCACCGCCGGCAGGCCGAGGTTCAGCGCATTGCGGTAGAAGAGGCCGGCATACGACTCGGCGACCAGCGCGGCGACGCCGAGGTGCTTGAGCGCCGCGGGCGCCTGCTCGCGCGAGGACCCGGCGCCCATGTTGCGCCCTGCGACCACGACGTCGCCCGCCCGCACTTCCCGGACGAAGGCCGGCTCGACCGACTCGAGGCAATGGCGCGCGATCTCCTCGATGCCGAACTTCATGTAGCGCCCCGGCGCGAGCACGTCGGTGTCCAGGTTGTCGCCGAACACCCAGGCCCTCATTGCAGCATCCCGCGCGGATCCTCGATGCGGCCCGCCACCGCCGAGGCGGCGACGGTGTAGGGCGAAGCGAGGTACACCTGCGAAGAGGCCGCGCCCATGCGGCCCTTGAAGTTGCGCGCGGTGCTCGAGATCGCGACGCAATTCTCCGGCAGGAGGTACGCGCCATAGCCCGCGCAGATGCCGCACGAATTGGCGAGCACCTCGGCCCCCGCGTCCACGAGCGCCTGCATCACGCCTTCCTTTTCCGCGGCCTGCTGGTCGCGCAGGCTGGCCGGGGCGACGAGCAGCCGGGTCTTCGCCTTCTTCCCCTTGAGGACCGCGGCCGCCATGCGCAGGTCCTCGAGCTTCGCGCCCGTGCATGCGCCGATGTACGCGAGGTCGAGCTTCACAGTGCCGAACTCCGACGCCGCGCGGGCGTTTGCGGGGCTGTGCGGCGCCGCGACCTGCGGCGGGATTTCATCCGCCTTGAACGAGTGGGATTCCAGCAGCGTCGCGTCGGCGTCGCTCTCCCACACCTGCATGTCCTCCAGCTTCAGGAACTGGCGGGTGGTTTCATCGGAAGCGATCAACCCGGTCTGCGCGCCCAGCTCGGCGGCCATGTTGCAGAGGGTCATGCGCTCCTGCATCGCGAGCGCGCGGATCGCTTCGCCGCGGTATTCGACGGCCTGGTAGCGGCCGCCGTCCAGGCCGAAGCGCCCGAGGAGGAAGAGGATGAGGTCCTTCGCCGCGACACCGGGCGCGAGCCTGCCGCAGAACTCCAGCGCGATGGTGTGCGGCACCTTGAGCCAGATCTCGCCGGTGACGAGGACGCCGAGCATCTCGGTGGCGCCGATGCCGAACATGTAGGCGGCGAAGGCGCCGCCGGTGGGCGAGTGGCTGTCGCCGCCGACCGCGAACATGCCGGGTCGCAGGTGGCCGCGCTCGGGAAGCACGACATGGCAGATGCCCTGCGCGTCGTGGAACGCGTGCACGCCGGCCTCGCGCACCCAGTCGCGCGCGATGCGCACGATCCTGCGGCTGTCGTCGTCGGCCTCGGGAAGATAGTGGTCGGTGATCACGACCACCTTCGACGGATCCCAGACTTTCGCGCCCAGCCGCTCGAGCATCGGCTTGACCCGGCGCGGGCCACCCGAGTCGTGCATCATCGCCAGGTCCACCTTGCAGGTGACGATCTCGCCCGGCGTGACGGCTGCGCGCCCGGCGGCGCGGGCGACGAGCTTCTGCGCTAAAGTCTGTCCCACGATTGCTAGAATGTTACCCGCTTGAAAAACCTCGGGAGGAGGGAACGATGAAACGAATTGTCGCCATGCTCGCGATGGGCGCGCTCGCGCTTCCCGCGCTCGCCGCCGATACGATCACCGCAACGCACGTGTTCCCCGCGTCGCTCGTGTATTCGCGCAGCTTCCTCGAGTTCGTGAAGAAGGCGAACGCGGCGGGCAAGGGCGAGTTCACCATCCAGGTGCGCGGCGGCCCCGAGGCGATCGGCATGATGGAGCAGCCCGGCGCCGTGCGCAGCGGCGTCGTGGACATGGTCTATACGCCCTGCGCCTTCTATGCCGCGGTGGTGCCCGAGTGCGACGCGGTGTCGGCCTCCTCGATCGACGGCCCGACCGCGCGCAAGAACGGCGGCACCGAGCTGCTCAACCAGATCCACCAGAAGCGCATGGGCGTGTATTTCCTCGGCTGGGTGGACAGCGGCATCCGCTTCTGCCTGTGGTCGACGAAGGAGCCGAAGTTCGACGCGAAGGGCGCGCTCGACATCAAGGGCTTCAAGGTGCGCGGCAACCCGATCTACAACGCCTTCCTGACGAACTACCTCGGCGCCCAGGTGATCAACCTGAACTCCACGGAGCTCTTCACCGCGCTCGAGCGCGGCACGGTGGACATCACCGCGTGGACCCAGATCGGGGTCATGGACCTCAACTGGGACCGCTTCCTCAAGTACCGCATCCTGCCGGACTTCTTCTCCACCGACCTGGTGATCCTCGTCAACCAGAAGAAGTGGGCGTCGCTCTCGCCGAAAACGCGGGACATCCTGCAGAAAGTCGCGATCGAGCACGAGGTCGCAAGCCTGCATGAGCTGCAGGACCTGTGGAAGAAGGAGCAGGCCGAGCTCGCCAAGCGCGGCCTGAAGACCGTGTCCGAGTCCCCCGAGGAGGCGAAGAAGTTCGTCGCCGGCGCCCGCGCCGCGAGCCTGCAGCGCATGAAGGAGCGCATGGAGAAGTCGGGCGGCATGGAGAACTACGACAGGGTGGTCCAGCTCCTGTCGCCGGGCTGAACTTGCCGCACGGCGAAGCGGTGTGGATTAGATGCGCTTGATCGTCCGGGCGTACGACGCCGCGCTCTACGGCCTGGCGTTCGTCGCCGGGCTGCTGATGGTCGCGATGATGACGACGATCTTCATCGACGTGGTGCTGCGCAACCTCGGCTACCAGAGCTCGGCGCACTTCTTCACCTTCACGGAGTACGCGCTGCTCCTCATGCCCTGCATGGGCGCGCCCTGGCTGGTGCGCGAGCGCGGCCACATCTACATCGAGATCCTGCTCATGCACATGGGGGAGGCGGCGCGCAGGCGCTTCACCGTCGGCATCGCCGTCGCCTGCATCGCGGTCTGCGCGGTGGTCGCCTGGTACGGCTTCGAGGTCGCCTTCACCGACTTCGTGCAGAACGAGAAGGACGTGCGCTCCTTCGACATGCCGCGCTGGATGATCTCGGTGTGGATCCCGGTCTCGTTCCTGATGATGGCGATCGAGTTCGGCCGCTTCCTGTGGCGGCGGGAGAACTTCCTCGCGCCGCTGTCGGAGCTCTCGGGAAGCAGCTGACCGGACATGGCCTGGTATTGGGCGGCGCTGCTGCTGTTCGGCTCCGCGCTGGGGCTGATGATGCTCGGCATCCCGGTGGCGATCGGCTTCTTCATCACCAACGTGCTCGCCGCGGTGATCTTCATGGGCGGCGGGCCGGGCATCATGCAGGTGATCAACAACGGCTTCGGCGCGATGACCAACTTCGCGCTGGTGCCGATCCCGATGTTCCTGCTGATGGGCGAGCTCTTCTACCACACGGGCCTCGCCACCCGCTGCTTCAACGCCGCGGACAAGCTGCTCGGCAACATCCGCGGCCGCCTCGCGTACGTGACGCTCATCGGCGGCACGGCCTACGCCGGGCCGGCGGGCTCCTCGATGGGTGCCTGCGCGCTGCTCGGCAAGCTGATGGTTCCCGAGATGATGAAGCGCGGCTACAGCAAGTACCTGTCGCTCGGGCCGATCATGGGCGTCGGCGGCCTCGCGGTCATCATCCCGCCCTCGGCGCTCACGGTGCTGCTCGCGACGCTCGGGCGCACCGACGTCGGCGACCTGCTCATCGCCGGCGTGGTTCCCGGCTTCATCCTCGCCGGCATGTACGGCGTGCTGATCTGGCTCTGGACGGTCATCGCCCCGGAGTCCGCGCCGCACTACGACGCGCAGGAAATTTCGACCCGGGAAAAGCTGCGCCTGCTCGTCTTCGACGTGATGCCGATGGTCTTCATCATCGTGTTCTCGGTCGTCATCATGGTCACCGGCTGGTCGACGCCGACCGAGGCGGCGGCGCTCGGCACCATCTCGGTGATCGCGCTCGCGGCGGCCTACCGCGAGCTGACCTGGAAGGCGTTCGTGAAGTCGCTGGACGGCGCGCTGCGCGTCACGGTGATGGCCTTCCTCGTCATCTTCGGCTCGGGGACGTTCGCGCAGGTGCTGGCCTTCACCGGCGCCTCGAGCGGGCTCATCAACTGGGCCATCGGGTTCGACGTCACGCCGGTG
>DASRFM010000069.1:0-107624 GCA_035651575.1 Burkholderiales bacterium
ACTCGGGCTTGGCGCGTCCCTCCATGATGCCGGGGATCTCCTTGAACTGGCGGCGCACCTCGAGCACGACCGCGCCCGCCGCGCGGCCCACGGCCTCCATTGCCATGGCGCCGAAAAGGAAGGGCACCATGCCGCCGATCAGCAGGCCGATCACCACCATGTGGTTGGAGAGATCGAAGGTGAGCGTCTTGCCGGCAGCCTCGAGCGCGTGCGTGTAGTCGGCGAAGAGCACCAGCGCCGCGAGCCCCGCGGAGCCGATCGCGTAGCCCTTGGTGACCGCCTTGGTCGTGTTGCCGACCGCATCGAGCGGATCGGTGATGTCGCGCACCGAGTCGGGCAGGTCCGCCATCTCGGCGATGCCGCCGGCGTTGTCGGTGATCGGCCCGTAGGCATCCAGCGCCACGATGATGCCGGTCATGGAAAGCATGGAAGTCGCGGCGATGGCGATGCCGTAGAGCCCGGCGAGCGAATAGGAGACGAAGATCGCGACGCACACCGCGAGCACCGGCCAGGCCGTGGCCTTCATGGAGATGCCCAGGCCCGCGATGATGTTCGTGGCGTGGCCCGTGACCGAGGCCTCCGCGACGTGCTGCACCGGCTTGAATTGCGTGCCGGTGTAGTACTCCGTGATCCAGACCATGAAGCCGGTGAGCACGAGCCCGGTGACCGCCGCGCCATAGAGGTGCCACACGCTGATGAGCGTGCTCCTGCCCGCGATGTCGAAGGGCACGTTCTGCACCACGTCGCCCATCATCACCTGCGTGATCGGCCAGAAGGCGATGAGCGCGAGGATGCCGGCGACCCACAGCCCCTTGTAGAGCGCGGGCATGACGTTGCGGTCGGTAGGCTTCGCCTTCACAAACCACGTGCCGACGATCGAGGCGATGATGGCGAAGCCGCCGATCGCGAGCGGGTAGATGAGCGCGGCCGGGCTGGTGGTCTTCACCATGAGCGCGCCGAGCAGCATCGTCGCGATGATGGTGACGGCATAGGTCTCGAAGAGGTCGGCCGCCATGCCGGCGCAGTCGCCGACGTTGTCGCCGACGTTGTCGGCGATCACCGCCGGGTTGCGCGGGTCGTCCTCCGGAATGCCCGCCTCCACCTTGCCGACCAGGTCGGCGCCGACGTCCGCGCCCTTGGTGAAAATGCCGCCGCCGAGACGCGCGAAGATCGAGATGAGCGAGCCGCCGAAGCCCAGGCCGACCAGCGGATGGATGATATGCGCGAGATCGCTCTTGTCGTGCGCGTTGGCGTAGAGGAGCGAGAAGTAGCCCGCCACGCCGAGCAGCCCGAGCCCGACGACGAGCAGGCCCGTGACCGCGCCGCCGTTGAAGGCGACCTGCAGCGCCTCGTTGAGCCCGGTGCGCGCCGCCTCGGCGGTGCGCACGTTCGCGCGCACCGAGATGTTCATGCCGATGACGCCGGAGGCGCCGGAGAGCACCGCGCCGATGAGGAAGCCCCACGCCGTCGCCCAGCCGAGGCCGGGCACGAAGCCGATCACGAGGAAGAGCACCACGCCCACGATGGCGATCGTCTTGTACTGGCGCCACAGGTAGGCCGTCGCGCCCTCGCGCACCGCCGCCGAGATCTCGCGCATGCGGTCGTTGCCGTCCGGCAGCCGCAGGATGCGGGTGCTCTGCCACACGCCGTACGCGATGGCGATAAGCGCGCACACGAGCGCGAAGATGAGGCCAGCGGACATTTCTAGGTCTCCCCGAAAAGGAGCCGAATTTTATCAGCTAAGGGCAGCGAAAGCCCGGGCCTTGACCTCTTCCACCGGGCCGGTTCCCGAGATCTTGCGGTAGCGCGGCGCCTGCGCGTCGCGGGTCGCGGACCACTTGCCGTAGTACTCGACGAGCGGGCGCGTCTGCGCGTGGTACACCTCGAGGCGCTTGCGCACGGTTTCCTCGCGATCGTCGTCGCGCAGGATGAGCGGCTCGCCGGTGAGGTCGTCGCGGCCCTCGCGCTTGGGCGGATTGAACTTCACGTGATAGGTGCGGCCCGAGGCCGGGTGCACCCGGCGGCCGCTCATGCGAGCGATGATGTCCTCGTCGGGGACGTCGATCTCGAGCACGTAGTCGATCGGCACGCCCGCGCTCTTCATTGCCTCGGCCTGCGGAATGGTGCGCGGGAAGCCGTCGAAGAGGTAGCCGTTGCCGCAGTCGGGCTGCCTGAGCCGCTCCTTGACCAGCCCGACGATGATGTCGTCGGAGACGAGCTGGCCCGCGTCCATCACCTTCTTCGCCGCGAGCCCGAGCGGCGTGCCGGCCTTGACCGCGGCGCGCAGCATGTCGCCCGTGGAGATCTGCGGGATGCCGAACTTCTCGCGGATGAAGCCCGCTTGCGTGCCTTTGCCGGCCCCCGGGGGACCGAGAAGGATGAGTCTCATGAGAGCAGCCTCCGCACGGTTTCGAGATCTTGGGGCGTGTCCACGCCCGGGGGGATGTCCGTTTCGCTCACCACGACAGCGATGCGGTATCCGTGCCACAGCACCCGCAACTGTTCCAGCGCCTCGGCCTTCTCGAGTTGACATGGCTCAAGGCGGGCGTACTTACCCAGGAATCCGGCCCGATAGGCGTAGAGACCCGCATGGCGATAGCAGGCTGCACCCGCCTCGCGCGGATAGGGGATGCGCGAGCGGGAAAAATACAGCGCGTAGCCTTGCGCATCCATCACGACCTTGACGACGTTCGGGCTGGCGAGCGCGGCCTCGTCGCGCAGGGGATGGCAGGCGGTGGCGACCTGCGCCGCGGTTTTCTTCTCGAGGGTTTGCGCCACTTCGGCGATCAGCGCGGGAGGCACCAGCGGCTCGTCCCCCTGCACGTTCACGACGATGTCCGCATCCGCGAGGCCGAGCCGCGCCGCGGCTTCGGCGATGCGGTCGGTGCCCGAGGCATGATCGGCGCGCGTCATCACCACCGCGTGGCCGCTGGCGCGCACCGCCTCGGCGATGCGCGCGTCGTCGGTCGCCACATGGACGCTCGCCGCCCCGCTCGCCGCGGCGCGCTCGCACACGCGCACGATCATCGGCCTGCCGCCGAGGTCGGCGAGGGGTTTTCCGGGAAAACGCGTCGAGGCGTAGCGCGCGGGGATGATGACGCCGAACTTCACGCCACTTCTTCGTCCGGCGGCAGCCTGCGCGCCTCCTCTTCCAGCATCACGGGGATGCCATCCTTCACCGGGAAGCCGAGGCGGTCGGGCCTGCACACGAGCTCGGCCGCCTCCTTCCTGTAGACCAGGCGCCCCTTGCAGAGCGGGCACACCAGGATCTCAAGCAGCTTGGGATCGACGCCACTCATCGAGCCTGCCTAGGAGCCAGCCGCCGAAGGCGGGAGTAAGCCGCGCAGTGACGGGCAGGACCCACCAGTTCGGCCGCGCAGCATGGCGCAATTTTACCGCGTCCTTCTCGGTCATCAGGACCGGCCGCCCGTCGCCGAAATCGAGCTCCCGCGGCGCGAAGCGATGGTGGTCGGGGAAGGGATGGCGCTCCACCTGCAGCCCGAAGCGCTCCAGCGCGCTGAAGAAGCGCTCCGGATCGCCGATGCCGGCCACCGCGTGCACCGGGGCGCCGGCGAAGGACTGCGCGGGCCTGCGCTCCGCCGCGTTCGCCATGCAATAGAGCACCTCGCCGTCGAGCTGCATGGTCACCTCGCCCTGCGTCCCGTGCGCGACCACCGCATCCACGGAGCGCAGCCGCGACACCGGCTCGCGCAGCGGCCCCGCCGGCAGGAGAAAACCGTTGCCGAAGCCGCGCGCATCGACCAGCGCGATCTCGATGTCGCGCCGCATCCGGTAGTGCTGCAGGCCGTCGTCGAGCACCAGGACGTCGACCTCGGGATGCGCCGCGCGAAGCGCCCGCGCCACGGCGAGCCGGTCGGCGCCGACCCACACGGGGCAGCCGCTGCGCCGCGCAAGCACGATCGGCTCGTCTCCCGTCTCCTCCGGGCGCGAGGCAATGGTCGCCGCGTGCGGCGCAACCGCGTCTCCTCCATAGCCGCGCGACACGATGCCGGGCTTCCAGCCCTTCGCCTTGAGAAACTCGGCGATCCAGAGCACGAGCGGCGTCTTGCCGGTCCCGCCCACCGTGAGGTTGCCCACGACGATGACCGGGATGCCGGGATGCCGGCTGCGCAGCTTCAGGAAGATTTTTCTGAGGAGAACCGCGGCGTGGAAAGCGAGGCTCGCCGGCCACAGCAGCCAGGCGACGGCGCCGCGGCGGGACCAGTGCTCCACTACTTGCCGGATTGCGTCGTGAAGGTGATCTGCGACAGCCCGGCGAGGCGCGCCGCTTCCATCACGCGGATGACCGCCTGGTGCGTCGCCGTGGCGTCCGCGCTGATCACGACGATGGGCTCCTTCAGCGGCGCGGCGGCGCGCTTGAGCTCCTCGGCCACCTGCTCGACCCCCGCTGCGGCGACCGGGTGGTGATCGATGACGTACTGCCCCTGCGCGTTCACGAGCACGTTGATCTCGTTCGGCCGGTCGAGCTGCTTCTCGGCGTCCGCGGTCGGCAGGTTGATCTGCAGCTCGGTGAACTTGGAATATGTGGTGGTGACCATGAGGAAGATCAGGATCACCATCATCACGTCGATGAGCGGCACGAGGTTGATCTCGAGCGGCTCCTTCTCCTTGCCGCGCTGGAAGTCCATGTCTAGCCGCGCTGCGGCTGCTGCCCCTGGAAGTCCATGCGCTCGCCGTGCACGATGTCCACCAGCTTCGAGGCGAGCAGCTCCATCTCGACCACGAACGTGTCCACCTTGTTCTTGTAGTGGCGGTAGAAGATGAGCGAGGGGATCGAGATCGCAATGCCAAAGGCGGTGTTGTAGAGCGCCACCGAGATGCCGTGCGCGAGCTGCTGCGGGTTGGTGCCGCCCGGCGCCTGCGAGCCGAAGATCTCGATCATGCCGATCACCGTGCCGAAGAGCCCGAGCAGCGGCGAAGCGGTGGCGATCGTGCCAAGCGTCGTGAGGAAACGCTCCATCTCGTGCGCCACCGCGCGCCCCGCCTCCTCGATCGCCTCCTTCATGACGTAGCGCGAGCTACGGTGGTTGCGCAGGCCGGCGGCGAGCACCGCGCCGAGCGGCGAGTCCTTCGCCAGGCGGCCGAGCATCTCCTCGTTGATGCCCTGGCGCTGGTAGACCGAGACCACCTGCTCCAGCAGGTTCGGCGGGACGATGCGCGGCGCCCGCAGGGAGATGGCGCGCTCGATGATCAGGGCGACGGCGATGACGGAAGCGAGCAGCAGAAACCAGATCGGCCAGCCGGCAGCCTGAATGATCGCGAACAACCTGTGTGCCCTTGCCTTTCGCTTGTGCGGCGCCCATGCCGCTTTGTTGTTCTTGGTGGCCGGCACTTTACGGCAATCGCTCGCGGCGCGGCAAGTTTCTGCGCCGCAGCAGCGCGGCGCGAGCGTCGTCGTCGGGCTCAGCCGCGTAGTGGATTCTGCGATATCCACAAAAGCTGTGGATAAATTTGTGGATTTCTCCTGAACGGCGCCCGGCAAGCCCTTCGCGTCATCCCGGGAGTTGGGCGCGATCAAAAATTGAGCACTGTTTTTTAACGCCAAAACAGCATGTTGCGTCAAAGAATCGGCTTCCGCGGGAAGTGTCTCGCGGATGGCCCGCCTCCCGCCGGCTGATGTGGATTAATGGGCTCGCGCGGGTGCGCAGAAAGCGCTTGAAAAGATCCTCGAGGCGCGCTATTCCGGGCCGTGCCCGAGCCGCGTAGTGAAGCCTTGACGGTGTCCCAGCTGCTGCGCAGCGTGCGCGACACGCTGGAGCGCCGCTTTCCGCTCCTCTGGGTGCGCGGCGAGGTGTCCAACCTCTCGCGCGCTGCCTCGGGGCACTGCTACTTCACGCTGAAGGACGACGGCGCCCAGGTCGACTGCGTCATGTTCCGCAGCCGCTTCCAGGCGCTCGAAGCCCCGCTCACGGAAGGCATGCAGGTCGAGGCCCGCTGCCTCGTGACGCTCTACGAGCCGCGCGGGCGATTCCAGCTGAACGTGGAGAGCGTGCGCCGCGCCGGCCCCGGACCGCTCTACGAGCGCTTCCTGCGCCTGAAGGCGAAGCTCGAGGCCGAAGGGCTCTTCGACCCGTCGGCCAAGCGCGAGATCCCGGCGCTGCCCCGCTGCATCGGCGTGGTCACCTCGCTCAAGGCGGCGGCGCTGCATGACGTACTGACCACGCTCGCGCGGCGCAACCGCGCCCTGCCGGTCATTGTGTACCCCGCCCCCGTGCAGGGCGCCGGCGCGGCCGAGCGCATCGCAGCCGCGCTCATGCGCGCCGGCCGGCGCCGTGAATGCGACGTGCTGCTCCTCGTGCGGGGCGGCGGCTCGATCGAGGACCTCTGGTCGTTCAACGAGGAAGCGGTGGCCCGGGCGATCCGCGCCTGCGCCATCCCGGTCGTGGCGGGCGTCGGCCACGAAAGCGACTTCACCATCGCGGACTTCGCCGCCGACCGCCGCGCGCCGACGCCGACCGCCGCGGCGGAGCTGGTCAGTCCTTCTCGCGCCGAGCTGCTCGCGCGTCTCGCCGAGGCTGTGCGCCACGTCTCGCGCGAGATGCGCCGGCGGCTCGAATACGCGATGCAGTCCCTCGATGCCTGCGCCCGCCGGCTCGTGCACCCGGCCGAGCGCCTGCGCGCGCACGGCAACCACGTGGCGCAGCTCGGCGCCCGCCTCGCCTTCGCCTTCGGCCATCGCGTGCACCGCTGCGACGCGCACCTGCAGCGGCTGCAGGCGGCGATCGCCTCGCTCGACCCCGCCGCGGTCCTTGCGCGCGGCTACAGCATCACCTACGACGCCAGGGGAAATGTCCTGCGCGAAGCGGCAAACGCGCGCGCCGGCACCCTGCTGACGACTCGCCTTGCGCGCGGCGTGGTGCAAAGCGAAGTGAAGAGCGGGAAGGACGACGGCTAGAATCGGCCATGGGCCACAGGCTCTCGAAGATCACGACCCGCACCGGCGACGCCGGCGAGACCGGCCTCGGCGACGGCCGCCGCGTCGCGAAGGACAGCGCTCGCATCGCGGCGCTGGGGGACGTCGACGAGCTGAATTCGGCGCTCGGGGCGCTTCTCGCCGAGGCGCTGCCCCAGGATGCGCGCGAGGCGCTGCAGGCGACACAGCAGGATCTCCTCGACCTCGGCGGGGAGCTCAGCATCCCGGGCCACGCAATCCTGACGGAGGCGCACGTCGCGCGCCTGGAGCAGGCGCTCGAGCGCTGGAATGCCGCCCTGCCCCCGCTCAAGGAGTTCATCCTCCCCGGCGGAAGCCGCGCCGCCGCGGCGGCGCACTTGGCGCGCACGGTGTGCCGGCGCGCCGAACGCAGCCTCGTGGCGCTCGGCCGCAGCGAGACGGTCGGCGCCTGCGCGCGGCAGTATCTGAACCGGCTCTCGGACCTGCTTTTCGTCCTGGCGCGCCGGCTCAACCTCGAGGCGGGCGGCGCCGACCTGCAGTGGCGCCACGAGCGCGCGTAGCGTGCCGAAGAACGCCCCGGCCCCCCGCCACCGCATCCTCATCATCGACGACGAGGAATCCATGCGCCTGCTGCTCGCGCGCATCGTGTCGAAGGAGCTGCACGCCGAGGTGCAGCTCGCCGGCACCGCGGAGCAGGCTTTGCGCCTCGCCGGAAACTACGCCTACGACGCGATCCTGCTCGACCTCATCATGCCCGGCTCGGGCGGCTTCCGCGTCTTGAAGGAGATCCGCGACGGCTCGCCGAACGCAGCCACGCCCATCGTGATCGTCTCGGTCGTGTCGGACAAGGCCTCCATAGAGAGCTGCCTCGCCGCGGGCGCGAGCGCGTACCACGTGAAGCCGGTGAAGCGCGCCGAGCTCGTCGCCACCGTGCGGGCGCAGCTCGCGGCGCGCCGCAGGAACAGCAAGGAGTAAGCCATGGCGCAGATCCGCGTGCAGGCGATCGGGGCGCTCTAGCGCCGGGGGCGGCGGCCGACCTCAGCCGAATTCAGCCGACCTCGGCGACCTTGCAGCTCGCGTCCGCGCCCAGCAGGTGGCGCAGCTGGCTCGCGACCGAGCCGAGCCCGAGCTCGGCGAGCAGGCCTTCCGATCGCTTGGCGACGATGATCTCGCTGCAGGCGTACTCGCGCGCGAATTCCAGGATCGTCTCCGCCTTGTTGCCGACGAGCACATGGTCCCGGTGCGCGATGCCCAGGTCGTCCAGGCGCTTCATGATCGCCTGCATCGCCTTGAGGCCGTTTTCCTGGTGGTACGCGCGCACTTCCTGGCGGGGGATGAAGCGCGTCACGTAGCTCGGCAGGGGCTGGCGCACGTTCACGAGGTGGATGCGCATCGGCGACTGCCGGTAAAGCGTCACGACGTGGCCCAGCGACCAGTCGGGGTTGTGGCCTTCCTCGACGACGACCGCGATGCTCTTCATGCGGCGCCTCCTCTGGACGGCTCGGGCTTGCTCGCGGGAGCGGCTTCCTCGAGCTCCTTCGCCTGGGCTCGCGCGGCGGCCTTCTTCGCCAGGATCCTGCCGACCACCACGACGATCGCCGCGCCGGCAATCGGCACGATCCACTCGAGGTACTTGGCGTGCGACTCGACGAACTCCTTGATGGCGGGATCGCCGACCGCCATCTCGCCCGCGACCCAGCCGAGCAGGCCCGCGCCGAAGGTGATGAAGATCGGGAAGCGCTCCATCAGCTTCATGATGAGCGCGCTGCCGAACAGCACGAGCGGGATCGTGATCACCATGCCGATGAAGAGCATGCCGAGGTGCCCCTTGGCGGCGCCCGCCATGCCGAGGACGTTGTCCAGGCTCATCACGATGTCCGCGATGATGATCGTCTTGACGGCCGCCCAGAAATTGGTCATCGACTCCGGCGCATCGTCCTCCTCCTCGCCGGGCGCGAGCAGCTTGATGCCGATCCAGACCAGCGCGACGCTGCCGATGATCTCGAGATACGGCAGCGTGAGGAGATAGGCCGCGAACGCGGTGAGGACGGTCATCAGGATGATGACCCCGGCCGCGCCGATGGCGAAGGCCTGCTTCTGCTGCTTGAGCGGCAGGTCGCGGCACGCGAGGGCGATCACCACCGCGTTGTCGCCGCTCAAAAGCACGTTGATCACGCAGATCTGGAACAGTGCGATCCACATGTCCGGCTGGGTCAGCATTTCGATCACTCGTCGTCCCCTCTGAAGTTGGCCCGTTGAGGCGTCCAACTTAGCGGGGCAGACTTACGAGGCGAGCGTGCCGACGTTAACCCGGAGTTCGCGCCGGATTACGCCACGATTTCCCTGGGATTACGCGGATGCAAGGTTGCCGGATCGGCGGCCCCGTCCGCGACTGAGGCGGCAAACGTGACGGTAAAGGTGTTGCCGACTCCATCGACGTCGTCGGCCAGGCCGATCTCGGCCCTGTGCAGGGCGGCGATGTCGCGCACGATCGCGAGGCCGAGGCCGCTGCCTTCGGCATGCGTGCCGAGCAGCCGGTGGAAGCGCTCGAAGACGCGCTCGCGCTGCTCCGGGGGAATGCGCGGGCCGTCGTCGCTCACGACGAGCTGCGGGCGGGGCTCGGCGCGCACATGCACCGTGACGCGGCCGCCGGCCTGCGTGTAGCGGATGGCGTTGTCCACGAGGTTGTTGATGAGCTCCTTCAGGCGGGTCGGATCGCCCTCCAGCAGCACCGGGCGGCCGGCGCCCTCGAAGCCGAGGTCGATTTTTTTCTTGTCGGCCTCGGCGACCCATTCCGTGGTCGTCTCCAGCGCGAGCTTGTTGAAATCGAAAAGGACAAAGTGGGCGCGCGCCGTGTTGGGCTCGTTCCGCGCGAGCGAGAGCAGCTGGGCCACCAGGTGCGAAAGCCGCTCGGCGCTGGTGTACAGGTGCGCGAGCGAGGCCTTCATCTGCGCGAGCTCGGTCTCGCGCAGCGCGACCTCGATGTGAGCCTTGAGCCCGGCGACGGGCGTGCGCAGCTGGTGGGCGGTATCGGCGATGAAGCGGGCCTGGTAGTCCAGCACCGCGCCGAGGCGCGCCATGAGGTCGTTGATCGCGGTCACCAGCGGATAGACCTCGCCCGGTACGTCGCGCGCGTCGAGCGGGCTCATGTCCACGTGCGAGCGGGCGGCCACGGCGCCGCGCATGCGCTCGAGCGGCGCCAGTCCGCGCGTGACCCCGACGGAGGCCAGGATGCCGGCGAGGATGATCAGTGCGACCTGCGGCAGCGCGACGCCGAGAAGCAGCTCCTGGGCAAGGCGGGTGCGCTTCGCGCGCGTTTCCGCCACCTGCACGGTCGCGACCGTGGAATTGGGCAGGGTCGTGCGCAGCGCGCCCATGCGCACGGGCTTGCCCTCGAACAGCGCGTCGCCGAACGTCATCCCCGTTGCCGCGGCCTGCATGGCCGGCAGCCCCGGCCGGCCGGCGACGGTGCGCCCGGCGTCGTCGCGCACGGCGAAGTACACGTCGTCGTACTGGTCGAGGAGCAGCGTGCGCTCGGCATCGGCCGACAGGTCGAACTTGAACGCCTTTCCGTCCGGCTGCGCGTGCAGGACGAGCTCGCGCGCGATCTCGGCGAGCTCGCCGTCGTAGATGTCGCGGGTGATCGCCTGGATGACGACGTAGCTGCCCGCGATGTCGACGAGGAGGACCAGCGTCAGCGGCAGCAGGAGCCCGCGCAGCAGCTTCCTACGCAGCGTCGGCGGACCGGCCATTCTCCTTCTCGAGCAGGTAGCCCATGCCGCGCACCGTCCGGATCTCGATGCCGAAGGGCTCGAGCTTGCGGCGCACGCGGTGCACGCAGACCTCGATCGCGTTGCTGCCGACCTCCTCGCCCCAGCCGAACATGCGGTCGGCCATCTGCTCCTTGGTGACGACGCGTCCCTGGCGCGACATGAGGAGCTCCATGACGGCAAGCTCGCGCGCGGAGAAATCGATGGGCTGTCCCTCGTGGAAGACGCGGCGCGCGGCAAGGTCGAGCACGAGCCGGCCGTGCATGATCGTGTTGGTCGCGTGATGCTGCCCGCGCCGAATGAGCGCGCGCACGCGCGCCTCGAACTCCGGCAGGTCGAACGGCTTGGTCATGTAGTCGTCCGCGCCCAGGTCGAGCCCGGCGACGCGGTCGTCCAGCGAGTCGCGCGCGCTCAGGACGAGGACCGGGACCCGGCTGCGCCGATCCCGCAGCCGCCGCAGGACGGCGAGGCCGTCGAGGCGCGGAAGCGCGATGTCGAGGACCACCAGGTCGTAGAAGTCGTCGCCGAGGGCGCGGTTGGCGTCCTCGCCGTTATCGACCAGGTCGACCGCGTACGCGGACTGCGTGAGCGCGCGCGAGAGCGCGGCAGCAAGGACGGGATCGTCTTCGACGACCAGGATCCGCACCGCCTCAGTCCTCGACGAACACCTCTTCCCGCTTCTTGCGGATCGCGGGCAGCGCCACGATGACGAGCAGGATTGCCGACGCGACCATGAACCCGAGGCTGATCGGCTTGGTGAAGAACACCAGCGGGTCGCCGCGGGAGAGCAGCATGGCCCGCCTGAGGTTCTCCTCCATCAGCGGCCCGAGGATGAAGCCGAGGATCATCGGCGCGGGCTCGCACTCGAGCTTGACGCACACGTAGCCGAGAATCCCGAACACGCCCATGATCAGGACGTCGAACGCGTTGTTCGACAGGCTGAACACGCCGATCGCCATGAAGACGAGGATGGAAGGGAAAAGGAAGCGGTATGGGACGGTGAGCAGCTTCACCCACATGCCGATCATCGGCAGGTTCAGCACGACCAGCATGAGGTTGCCGACCCACATGGAGACGATCAGGCCCCAGAAGAGCTGCGGCTTCTCGTTCATCACCTGCGGCCCCGGGGCGATGCCCTGGATCATCAGGGCGCCGATCATGAGCGCCATGACCGCGTTGCTCGGGATCCCGAGCGTGAGCATCGGGATGAAGGAGGTTTGCGCGCCTGCGTTGTTCGCCGACTCCGGCCCGGCCACGCCCTGGATCGCGCCCTTGCCGAACTTCTCCGGGTGCTTGGATACCTTCTTCTCGAGCGTGTAGGCGCCGAAGGAGGCGAGCAGCGCGCCGCCGCCGGGCAGGATGCCGAGCGCGGAGCCGAGGGCGGTGCCGCGCAGCACGGCGGCCCACGAGTCCTTCAGGTCCTGCTTGGTCGGATAGAGGTGCGTGACCTTGGTCGCGAACACCTCGCGCTTGTCCTTGAGCTCGAGGTTGCTGATGATCTCGGCCGTCCCGAACATCCCCATCGCGACGATCACGAAGCCGATGCCGTCGGAAAGCTCCGGGATGTCGAACGTGAATCGCAGCACGCCGGAGTTGACGTCGGTGCCGATGATGCCGAGCAGCAGGCCCCAGATCACCATGGCGATCGCCTTGATGAGCGAGCCGTGCGCGAGCACCGTCGCCGCGATCAGGCCGAACACCATGAGCGAGAAGTATTCCGAGGGGCCGAACTTAAGCGCCACCTCCGCGAGCGGCGGCGCGGCGACCGCGATGACCAGCGTCGCGACGCAGCCGGCGAAGAAGGAGCCGAGCGCGGCGATGGCGAGCGCGGGCCCGGCGCGCCCCTGGCGCGCCATCTGGTAGCCGTCCAGGCAGGTCACCACCGAGGACGATTCGCCCGGAATGTTGACGAGGATCGCCGTGGTCGAGCCGCCGTATTGGGCGCCGTAGTAGATGCCCGCCAGCATGATCAGCGCCGCGACCGGGTTCAGGTTGAACGTGATGGGCAGGAGCATCGCGATGGTCGCGATGGGGCCGATGCCGGGCAGCACCCCGATCAGCGTGCCGAGGATCACGCCGATGAAGCAGTAGAGGACGTTGATCGGGTTGACCGCGACCTCGAAACCGATAATCAGGTTGTGAAAGATCTCCATTGCGGTTCCGCCTTATTCGAACGGGGCCGGCCAGATCGGGAAGGGCAGCGTGAGCCCCTTCACGAAAACAAGCCATGAGAAGACGAACAGGATCACGTAAAGGATCGTGACTTCCTTCCACTTGAACTCATGGCCGCCGTAGGCGCTCACATAGACGAGGGCGGCGGTCGCGCCGACGAGGCCGAGCGGCTTCATGAGATAGCCGTAGAGCACGACGCCGACGGAGATGAACAGCAGCGGACGGAAATGAAATTGCGGAACTGCAGGCCCCTGCACCGCGAGCCCGCCGGCGAGCACGATGAGGCCGAGCACCGTGAGGAGGCCGCCGAGAACCGCGGGAAAGTAGCCCGGCCCCATCCGCACCGCCGTGCCCATCTGGTAGTGCTCGAGCGACCAGAGCATGAAGAACAAGCCGAATCCGGCGAACATGATCCCGGACCAGAAGTCCTTGGGACTCTTGATTTTCATTGCCTCCTCCAGAGATGGCTCGGGCCCGGTACCGCGCAAGGGCCGCGGGTCTTTTGCCCGGCAAAGTCTAGCATGCTGTTTTCGCGTCTCCTTTCGACCAACGTAAGCTATCGCCGCAGGCGCACCGCCGGCAGACGGTCCAGATCCTCCGGGCGGTCCACGTCCCAGACCGTGCGCAACGTGCGCCAGCGCAGGCCGAGCGCGCGCGCATTCGCCGCCGTATCGCGGCAAACGCTGTCCCCGCCCCAGGTTATTCCGCGGAACAGCGGCGCGCGCATGCGGCGCGCACCGATCAGCGCGTAACCGCCGTCCTGCGCCGGAGCGACCACAACGTCGCACGCCGCGGCGAGCAGGCGCGCGGCGCGGCGCAGGTCGGCGGGCACAAGGACGGGACAGTCGCTGCCGATCAGCACCGCGGTGCGGGAGGTGCGCAAAGCGCCCGCCAGCGCGCGCTGCATCCGCTCGCCGAGATCGCCGCCCCGCTGCGTCCGCAGGCGCACGCGGTAGCGCGCCGCCCAGCCGCGAAAAAGCGCGTGGCGCCCGCCCGGCGTACCGTGCAGCTCCACCGCGCCGCGCGCCGCCCGCCTTGCCGTGACGAGGGCGTGCCGCGCGAGCCGCGCCTGCAGCCGGGCGGCCGCGTCCGCGCCGATGCGCGCCGCGAGGCGCGTCTTCGCGCGGCCGGCGAGCGGCGCGCGCGCGAACACGATGATCGTGCAACCCGCCTTCAACGATAGCGCTCGGCGAGCCGCGCCGGGTCGGCGCCGAGCGCATAGGCAAGGCGGATGCGCCACATGAGCACGATCGTGGCGAGCACGCCGCGGCTCTCCCAGCGGCGGGCGGAGGTCACCACCCGCTCGCGCAGGCAGGCCGGAGGCCCCTTGCGCCTCATCGCGGCGCTGAACGCGACGTCCTCCATGAGCGGGATTTCCGGGAAGCCGTCGAACGCCTCGCGCCGCACGAAGATCGCCTGGTCGCCGGTCGCGATGCCGGTGAGCCGGGAGCGCAGGTTCATCGCCGCCGCGACCAGACGCAGCAGCGGATGCGTGCTTTCGATCGCGACGTCGAAGCGCCCCCACGCCCGCGCCTCGAGCGCGCGGGCGACGAGGGCGGCCGCTCCCGCGGGAAGCTGCGTATCGGCGTGCAGAAAAAGCAGGTGGCCGCCGTTCGCGGCGCGCGCGCCCGCGTTCATCTGCCGTGCTCGCCCGCGAGGCGCGCTCAAGACGCGGTCGCAGAGCCCCCCTGCGAGCTCCGCCGTGCCGTCGCCACTGCCGCCGTCGACCACCACGACCTCGACGCCCTGCCCGCGGAGCGGCGCGAGCGCGGCGAGATGCGTGCGAATCCGGGGTGCCTCGTTCAGCACCGGCACGACGATGGAAAGGCTCACGCGCGCATCCAGGCGTGGAACCGCTCGGCATGGCGCAGCAACCCTTGTGGCGCATGCGCCCGCTGCCACACCCCCGCGGCATGCTTGTTCGCCTCGGCGAGCGTGGGATAGACGTGGATGGTGGCGAGGAGCTTGCGCAGCCCGATGCCGTGGCGCATCGCCAGCACGAACTCGGCGATGAGCTCGCCTGCCTGCTCGCCAACGATCGTCGCTCCGAGCACGCGGTCGCTGCGCGGGGCAGTGAGCACTTTCACCATGCCATGCGCCTCGCCTTCGGTCATCGCGCGATCGAGCTCGTCCATGCCGTACACGGTCGCCTCATAGGGGACATTGCGCTCGTTCGCCTCGCGCTCATTCAAGCCGACGCGCGCCACTTCCGGCTCGGTGAAGGTGGTCCACGGAATGACGGAATAGTCGGCGCGGAAGGTCCGGAACGCGCCGAAAAGCGCGTTCACCGTGGCATACCACGCCTGGTGGGACGCGGTGTGGGTGAACTGGTAGGGCCCGGCGACATCGCCGCAGGCGTAGATGTTTGGATAGCGCGTGCGCAGGAACTCGTCGGTTGCGATCGTCCCGGCCGGCGTCAGCGGGATGCCGAGCGCCTCCAGGCCGTAACCGGCGGTGTTCGCGATCCGACCGGTCGCGCACAGCAGGGCATCGAGCTCAAGCGCGATTTCTCCCGCAGCATTCCGGGCGACAAGCCGCTTGCCGCCCGCCCCGACCTCGACGCGGACGGCCTGGTATCCGGTCAGGACGCGCACGCCTTCGCTCTCCAGCCGCGCCTGCAGCGCCGCGGACACCTCGTCGTCCTCGCGCGCCAGGATGCGCGGCAGCATCTCGAGTTGCGTCACCTGCGCGCCCAGGCGCGCGAACGCCTGCGCGAGCTCGCAGCCCACGGGCCCGCCGCCGAGGACGAGCAGGCGGCGCGGCAGCTCGCGCAGCGCCCACACGTTGTCCGAGGTAAGCACCTCGAGCGCTTCGATGCCCGGAATCGGCGGCACGAAGGGACGCGCGCCTGCCGCGATGACGATGGATCGCGTCGTCAGCAGGCGGCGGCCTTCGGACGCGGCCACCTCCACCGACCAGGGCGAGGCGATGCGCGCCTCGCCCTGCAGGCACTCGACCCCGAGCGCCCGGTAGCGCTCCACCGAATCGTGCGGCGCGACGCGCTCCACCACGCCGCGCACGCGCTCCATGACGGCGGCGAAATCGGCCTCCGGCCGCGGCGCCTTCAGGCCAAACTCCGGGGCGCGCCGCAGGAGCGCGAGCACGCGCGCCGACTTGAGCAGTGCCTTCGAGGGCACGCATCCCGTGTTCAGGCAATCGCCGCCCATGCGATGCTTCTCGACCAGCGTGACCTTCGCCCGCACCGCCGCTGCGATGTACGCGCACACCAGCCCGGCGGAGCCGGCGCCGATGACCACGAGATTGCGCTCGAAGCGCCGCGGCCGCGGCCAGCGCGCATAGACGCGGCGCGCCCTCGCCGCGTCCACGATGCGTTTCGCGATGAGCGGGAAAAAGGCGAGCAGCAGGAAGGCAGCGACAAGCCGCGCGGAAAGGATTTCCCCGGCGGAGTGCACGGTGGCGAGCTGCGTTCCGGCATTCACGTACACCATCGTGCCCGCGAGCATGCCGAGCTGGCCCACCCAATAGAAGGTCCACGCCCGCATCGAGGTGAGGCCCATCACGAGGTTGATGGCGAAATACGGGATATAGGGAATCAGGCGCAACGTGAAGAGGTAGAACCCGCCCTCGCGCTCGATGCCCTCGTTGACCGCCCGCAGATGGCTGCCGAAGCGTTCCTGCACCCAGTCGCGCAGGATGAACCTCGACAGCAGGAACGCGAGCGTCGCGCCCAGGCTGGCGGCGAACGAGACGAGCACCGTGGCGAGGACAAAGCCGAACACCGCGCCGCCGACCAGCGTGAGCACGGTCGCGCTGCCCGGAAGCGACAGGCCGGTGCACGCGACGTAGAGCACAAAGTAGGCGACGAGGGTCTGCAGCCTGTGCGCGGCGTAGTAGCGCTCGAGCGCGGCGCGCAGTTCCTGCAGATTGGCGAAGCTGAGGTACTGGGGCCCGCCGGAGATCAGGAAGGCGGCAATGGCGAGCAGGACGATCGCGGCGAGCGCGATGCGCGCGCGAGTCACGGCGCGAGCGCGCCGCCGCAGGAAGAGCCCTGTCCGGCAGTGCAGCCGAAGCAGTGATCGCGCACGGCGATCGGGTTGTCCAGGAGATCGCGCCCGGCAAGCTCGCGCAGGTGCACGCGGCGGCGGCCTTCCACGACGAGCGGCAGGCCGAGCATCTGGTTGAAGTCGCAGTCGTACACGAAGCCCTGCCAGTCCACCGACACCAGGCTGCGGCACATGACGGACCCGAGATTCTCGTCCCGGTGCGAGCCGCGCAGGAGCGCCATGTAGTCGCGGAACGTGCCCTTCGACACGAGGGTGGAGCCAAAGCGCTGGATCGGCATGTTGGCGAGCGTGTAGAGCCGGTTGAAGACGATGCCGTGCCGCGCTGCGAGCTCGCGCCGGTAGTCGGCCTCGAGCGGCTCCTGCGGCGGCGGCAGCACCGGCCCCTGCGGGTTGTAGACCAGGTTCAGCGCGAGGCCGCTCTCGGGCGCGCCGTAGCCGAGCGCGTTCAGCGCCTTGAGCGCCGCGATGCTGCGCGCGTAGACGCCCTGGCCGCGCTGCCGGTCGACGAGCTCCTCGCCGTAGCAGGGCAGCGAGGCGATGATTTCGACGCGCTGCGCAGCGAGGAAGCCGGCGAGGCCCTCCTGTCCCGGCTCGAGCAGGATGGTGAGATTGCAGCGATCAATGACGTGGACGCCGAGCCCGCGCGCGCCCTCGACCAGCGCCCGGAAGTGGGGATTCAGCTCGGGCGCCCCTCCGGTGATGTCGAGATTCCCGAGCTTTCGCTGTTCGAGAAACGCGACGATCTCGAGCACCGTCTCGCGCGACATCATCTCGGTGCGCGTCGGGCCGGCGTTGACGTGGCAGTGCAGGCAGCTCTGGTTGCACCTGTAGCCCAGGTTCACCTGCAGCGTCTCGAGGCGGCCGCGGCGCAGCGCCGGAAAGCCGTGCTCGCGCATCAAAGGAAGCGTCGCGTGCATGAACGCTCGGTCGCGCGGGGTCCGGTGCGCCTTACGGCAGGATGTTCGCGGCGCCCTGCGACTGCTCGTCGAGCAGCTCGAGCACGCGCTGGCTCGTGGCGCGCAGCCGCTGCGACAGCATGAGGACCAGCTCCATCAGCACCTTGGCGCCGAGCATGGGCTGCTCGACGATGATGCGGGCGAGGCTTTCCCGGTCGAGCATCGCGACCAGCACCGGCTCCGAGCAGACGCAGGTGGCGAAGCGCGCCTCGCCGTCGATCATGGACATCTCGCCCAGGACCTTGCCGGCGTCCACGACCGCGATCAGCTGGGGCGTGTTCCAGCGGTCGCGCTTGCGCACTTCCACCTTGCCCTCGACGATCATCAGCATGAAGTCGCCGCCGTCGCCTTCCCGGATCAGCTCGATGCCGGCCTCCGCCCGGTAGACGTCCATGAAGTGCGCGAGCAGGCGCACCTCGGCCGGCGAGAAGTTCTCCAGCAGCGCGCACTTCGGGATGAGCGCATGCAGCTGGCCGGCGAACTGCGTCGCATCGCCGAGATGCTCGAGGTGGGCGAGCTGCTGCGGCCGGTCGGGCATACCCTGCGCATTATGCCCAATCGGGCGGGCCGGGGTTAGCCGCGCCGCTGCTTGCGGCGGCGGCGCACCGCCTCGGCGAGGTCCTCCAGCAGCCGGGCGGAGTCCTCCCATCCGAGGCAGGGGTCGGTCACGCTCTGGCCGAACACCAGGCGCCCGCCGCCCAGGTCCTGCCGGCCCTCCACCAGGTTCGATTCCACCATGAGCCCGACGATGCGCCGCTCGCCCTGCGCGAGGCGCTCGCCGATGTCGCGCGCCACCTCCAGCTGCTTCCTGTATTGCTTGGACGAGTTGGCATGCGAGCAGTCGATCATCAGGCGCTCGGCAAGCTTCGCCTTCTTCAGCTCCTCGCAGGCCGCCTGCACCGAGGCGTCGTCGTAGTTCGGCTGCTTGCCGCCGCGCAGGATGACGTGGCAATCCTCGTTGCCGCGCGTCTCGACGATCGCCACCTGGCCGCTCTTGTGCACCGAGAGGAAATGGTGCTTCTGCCTCGCCGCGAGGAGCGCGTCCACCGCGATCTTCACGTTGCCGTCGGTGCCGTTCTTGAAGCCTACCGCCGCCGAGAGGCCCGAGGCGAGCTCGCGGTGCACCTGGCTTTCCGTGGTGCGCGCGCCGATCGCGCCCCACGAGACGAGGTCGCCGATGTACTGCGGCGAGATCACGTCGAGGAACTCGCAGCCGGCCGGTACGCCTGCCTGGTTGATGCGCACCAGCAGGTCGCGCGCGATTCGCAGGCCCTCGTTGATGCGGAAGCTGCCGTCGAGATGGGGATCGTTGATGAGGCCCTTCCAGCCCACCGTCGTGCGCGGCTTCTCGAAATACACCCGCATCAGGATCTCGAGCTCGCCCTCGTGCCTTTTCCTCTCCCCGGCGAGCTTCTCCGCGTACGCGACCGCGGCCTGGGGGTCGTGGATCGAGCAGGGGCCGATGACGACGAGCAGCCGGTCGGACTTGGCGTGCAGGATGTCGCGCACCTTGCGGCGCGTTTCCGCGATCCTCTTCTCCACCGGCGTGCCGCTGATGGGAAAGAACCGGATCAGGTGCTCCGGCGGCGGCAGCGGCACGATGTTGGCGATGCGCTCGTCGTCGGTGAGCGAGGTCTTGTCCGCCGGGACGGTGCTCAGGTAGCTCTCGGTTGGCGCGGTCATAGGTTTTCACCTCGGGCAAAAAAAAAACCGCCAGGCTTTCGGCTGGCGGTTTTTCGGGATTCGCGGTGATGCGTCTAGCCGTTCCCCTCCGCCAGCAGGCGCGGGACATGGAAGAAGAACCCGAAGAAGAACCGGCTCATCACGCCCTATTGAAGCACGAACCGCCCGGCCCCGGCAAATGGCCTCATTTCCTCGGCCACAGGATCATCTGCGTGCAGCGAAACAGCGCGATGCGGGCCGCGCTCGCCTCGACGCTGACCTCCGCGTCCCAGACCTGGGTGGTGCGGCCCAGGTGGACCGGCGTGGCGCGGCAGGCGAGCGCGCCCTCGAGCGCGGTGCCGAGGAAGTTGGCCTTGAGCTCGAGGGTGGTGAAGCCGCTTGCGCCGGCCGGCAGGTGGGAGACGCAGGCGTAGCCGCAGCTCGTGTCGGCGAGCGCGATCACGCTCGCGGCGTGCAGGAAGCCGTTCGGCGCCAGCAGCTCGCGCCGGATCTCGAGGCGGCTCTCGAGCACCTCGGGGCGCACGGAGACGATCGATAGTCCGACCAGACCAGGCAGGTGGCCCGCGCTCTTCGCGTTGAACGCCGCCGGGGTCAACTCCGGGCGGAAGCTATCCGTCAGGGATTTCATGGTCCGACTGTACCGGGATTGGCACTCGCGCGCGCGGATTGCCAGGCGCAGGGTTTGCTAGGCAGGAAGCATCATGCTAATTTTTTCATGCGGGGTGGAGTCAGCAGTCAAAAAAAGAGGAAGGTGGGTGACCGATGCCTGAGACCGTCGCCAAACCACAGCCTGTGATTCCGATTGCCGGGTTCAAGGACGTCTACGACGTCCCGAGCGTGGAGAAGGCTCTGCACGAGCTGCCGCCCGGCGCGAACGAGGCGCTGCGCGCGGTGTACGAGAAGATGCTGCGCCTCGGCGGCCAGCGCTTCACCGTCAAGCCCTCGGCGCTGCCCGAGATGGACGCCCTCTTCGAGGAGCTGCCCAATTTCACCGCGGCGCTCGAGGACATCCGCAAGCACCTCGCGCTGTGCATCGACTCGAACGACTCGGTCGAGTTACCGCCGATGCTGCTCCTCGGCGAGCCGGGAATCGGCAAGACGCACTTCGCGCGCAAGGTCGCGCAGCTGCTCGGCACCGGCTTCGGCTTCGTGCCGATGAGCTCGCTCACCGCCGGCTGGGTGCTCTCCGGCGCCTCGTCGCAATGGAAGAACGCGAAGCCGGGCAAGGTGTTCGACACCTTCCTCAACGGCGACTACGCGAACCCCGTCATCGTCGTCGATGAGATCGACAAGGCGAGCGGCGAGGGGCAGTACGACCCGCTCGGCGCACTCTACGAGCTCCTCGAGAGCCAGACCGCGACGCGCTTCGTGGACGAGTTCGTCGAGCTGCCGATCGACGCCTCGGGCGCGGTATGGCTCGCCACCGCGAACGACCCGGCACGCATCCCCGAGCCGCTCCTGAACCGGCTGTGCGTGTACGAGATCGACGCCCCGGACGCGGCGGGCGCCGCGCGCATCGCGCAGAACATTTATGGCGAGATCCGCGGCGCGCACGACTGGGGACGCGCGTTCCCCGAGCGCCTCGGCGGCTCGGCGCTCGCCAAGCTCGCCACGATGCCGCCGCGCGAGATGCGCCGCGCGATCCACGCCGCCTTCGGCAACGCGAAGATCGCGGGACGCGGCGAAGTCACGCCCGAGGACATCAGCGACGGCCGCGCCGGCCGGAAAGCGCGGATCGGCTTCTAATGCTTGGCCGGGTTTAGCGTGCCCCGGTTGTAGTCCCGGTCGCCCTCGTAGACCTTGCGGCCGAGGCCGAACAGCCCGCCCTGCGCCGAGCGCTCGCGCGCATCCTCTTTTTCGGCGGCGGCGCGCTGCACCTCGGCTTTCTGGCGGTCCGCGTATTCCCAGCGCCCGTTGGGCAGGAGCCTGACCCTCTCGCCGGTCGCGGTCGTTGCCTCGATCGGGCTCTCCTGCGAAAAGACATGCGGAGAAAAGAGCAGCAGAAAAACCAGCGCGGCCCTCAAAGGCGCTGCTCGACCCAGGGCTGGACCGAGCGCAGCGCGCCCGGAAGCTTGGCGGCGTCGGTGCCGCCCGCCTGCGCCATGTCGGGGCGGCCACCGCCCTTGCCGCCGACCTGCTGCGCCACGTAGTTCACGAGCTCGCCCGCCTTCACCTTCGCCGTGAGGTCCGGCGTGACGCCGGCGATCAGCGAGACCTTGCCCTCGTTCACCGCGCCCAGAACGATCGCCGCGGACTTGAGCTTGCCCTTCAGCTGGTCCAGCGTCTCGCGCAGGATCTTCGGGTCGGCGCCCTCGACGGTCACGGCGAGCACCTTGGCACCCTTTACGTCCACCGCCTGCGCGCTCAGGTCGGAGCCCTGGCTCGAGACGAGCTTCAGCTTGAGGCGCGCAAGCTCCTTCTCCAGCGCGCGCTTCTCCTCGAGCATCCCGCTCAGCGCCTTCTCGACCATGCCGGGACCCGGCTGCGCGCGCAGCTGGCGCGCCACCTCGCCGAACTCCTTCAGCTGCTCGTTGACCAGGCCGAGCGCGCGCTCGCCGGTCGTGGCCTCGACGCGGCGGATGCCGGCCGCGACGCCGCCCTCGGAATAGATCTTGAAGAGTCCGATGTCGCCGGTGCGCGCGACGTGCGTGCCGCCGCAGAATTCGCGCGAGGTGCCGATGTCGAGCACGCGCACCTCGTCGCCGTACTTCTCGCCGAAGAGCATCATGGCGCCGGAGCTCTTCGCCTGCTCGATCGGCATGACCTGCGCGCGCGTCGGCGTGTTCTGCAGGATCTCGGCGTTGACGCGCGCCTCGACCTCGCGGATCTCCTCCTCGCTCACCGGCTTGCCATGCGAGAAGTCGAAGCGCGTCTTGTCGGCGTCGACGAGCGAGCCGCGCTGCTGGACGTGGCCGCCGAGCACGTCGCGCAGCGCCTTGTGCATGAGGTGCGTGACCGAGTGGTTGCGCATCGTGCGCCGGCGAAGCGCGCTGTCGACGCGAGCCTCGACGCGGTCGCCGACCTTCAGGCGACCGACCTTGAGCGTGCCGTGGTGGCCGAAGACCTCCGCCTGGATCTTCTGGGTGTCGTCCACCGAGAACGTGCCGCCCGGGGCGACGAGCTCGCCGCGGTCGCCCACCTGGCCGCCCGATTCCGCGTAGAACGGGGTCTCGTCGAGCACCACGGTGCCCGTGTCGCCGCTCTTCAGCTCCTCGACGCGCGTGCCCTCCCGGTAGAGCGCGACGACCTTCGCCGGATGGTCCATCTTCTCGTAGCCGCGGAATTCCGTCCTGGCGCCGCTGTACTCCAGTCCCGCCGCCATCGCGAACTTCGATGCGGCGCGCGCCTTGGCGCGCTGCTCCTGCATGGCCGTGTCGTACGCCGAGACGTCGACCGGGATGCCTTTCTCGCGGCACAGATCCTGCGTCAGGTCGAACGGAAAGCCGTACGTGTCGTAGAGCGTGAAGGCGGTGCGGCCGTCGAACGGGATCGCCGCTTCCCTCAGGTAGATCACGCGCACCTTGTCGTAGTCGCGCCCGCGGCCCACCTTGTCGAGCAGCTCCTCGGGCGTCTTGTCGGACGGGCCGTGGAACACGAGGTACATGCGCGCGGGCTTGCCCGACTTGGCCGCGTACTCGTCTACCGCCGCGACGCAGGCGCGCACCAGCTCGTCGACGTTCGCCACCGCGCCCGCGCGCTTCACCTGCACGAGGATGTCCTCGTTGTCCTTGTGGAACGCGCCGTCGGAAATGCGGCCCCTCGTTTCCTCGAAAAACCTGAAGTCGTGCACAAAGTGGTCGCGGATATAGCCGATCGCCCGCGCCTCGGTCTTCGCGCCCTGCTCGAAGAGCCGCATGCCGTTCTCGAGCGTCTCGGCGAACTTCTCCTCTTCGGCCTTGAGCGTCTCGGCGACGCGCGCCTTCGAAGCGCGCAGCTCGGGGTAGGCATCGCCCATCGCCTGGTCGAGGTCCCCGACCAGGCGGTAGAAGAACGGCTCCTTGCGGCCGAGCTGGTAGCCGTGGCGGATCGCCCGGCGGATGATCCGCCTCAGCACGTAGCCGCGCCCCTCGTTGCCGGGAATGACGCCGTCGACCACGAGGAAGGCACAGGCGCGGATGTGGTCCGCGATCACGTTGAGCGAAGGCTGCCTGAAATTCCTCTGGCCGGTCTCGCGCGCCGCCGCCTTGATGAGATCCTGGAACAGGTCGATCTCGTAGTTGGAATGCTTGCCCTGCAGCACTGCCGCGATGCGCTCGAGCCCCATCCCCGTATCGACGCAGGGCTTGGGCAGGGGGGTGAGCACGCCCTTCTCGTCCCGGCTGTACTGCATGAAGACGAGGTTCCAGATCTCGATGTAGCGGTCGCCCTCCGCGTCGGGCGAGCCCGGGGGGCCGCCCGCGATGCCCGGGCCGTGGTCGTAGAAGATCTCGCTGCACGGCCCGCAGGGACCGGTGTCGGCCATCTGCCAGAAATTGTCGGACTGGTATTTGGGCGCGCCGGGCTTGTCGCCGATGCGCACGACCCGCTCCTTCGGCAGTCCGATCATCTTCGTCCAGAGCTCGTAGGCCTCGTCGTCGGTCTCGTAGACCGTCGCCCAGAGCTTGTCGACCGGCAGCTTGTAGACCTTCGTCAGGAGCTCCCAGGCGAAGGCGATCGCATCCTTCTTGAAGTAGTCGCCGAAAGAGAAATTGCCGAGCATCTCGAAGAAGGTGTGGTGCCGGGCGGTGTATCCCACGTTCTCGAGATCGTTGTGCTTGCCCCCGGCGCGCAGCGAGCGCTGCGAGCTCGTGGCGCGCGAATAGGGCCTCTTGTCCTTGCCGAGGAACACGTCCTTGAACTGCACCATCCCCGAGTTCGTGAAGAGCAGCGTCGGGTCGTTCGCCGGAACGAGCGGACTCGAGGGCACCACGCTGTGGCCCTTCGAGCGGAAGTACTCGAGGAAGCTCGAGCGGATTTCTGCGCTTTTCATCCGCTTGATTTTACGCGAAAAACCGCGGGCGCCGGCCGGACGCCGCGGGTAAACGCTACGCGTTGATGCGCCCGTACTTCAAGAGCCGCGCGCGCACCGCGCCCATCGTGCGCTCGTGCGCCGCCGCGAGCTCCTGCAGCGCGCGGCCCGCGTCGAACGCGGCGAGGAGCTTGCGGTCCTCGTCTTCGGACCACGGCTCGCCGGTCTTCGCCGGCATCTGCTGCCTGCGCCGCTCGAAGCGCTCGATGCGCTCAAGCGCCGTCGCGGCCTCGTAGAGTGCGCGCACCACATGCGGACGCTGGTAGGCGCTCTCCGGCGGGAAGACTTCCCCACTTTCCGGGTCGACGCCGTTCGCGAGCGAGCGAACCACTGCCAATGCTTGTGCCGAATCCATGCCTCTCACCTCCTCTCTACGCAACCGATGCGTATACGGAGCAACGCATAAGCGGCCGACGCGAATACTCGGACTGTCCGACTACTCGAGATTCTTGAGCACGCGCGAAATGATGTCGTAGGAGAAGCCGCGGCTTTGCAGAAAGCGGGCGCGTTTTGCCTGCTCCGCGCGGTCCCTGCTCTCCACCGGAAACTTCCTTTGGAAGATCGCCCGCGCGCGCTCGAGCTCGTCGCCGGTCGCCACGCGGCCGATGACCTCGTCGGAAATTCCGCGGGCCTTGAGATCCTGCCGGATCTTGGCGGCGCCGTACTTGCGGGAAAGGGAACGAGCGCGTTCTTCGGCGAAGCGCTCGTCCGAGAGCTGCTTCCTTGAGAGCAGACTGTCCAGCAGTGCTTCCACGGCTTGCGGCGATTCTGCGTGCGGGGCCAGCTTGCGGGCGAGCTCCGCGCGCGAGTGTTCCCGTCTTACGAGATACCGAAGCGCCCGCGCCTTGAGCTCCGCGGGCGTGTCCGGCTTCTCTTCCATCTAGCCCCGCTTGCGCGTCGGGAGCTTCTCGACCTTGCCGTCGTCCTCGGCGGGCTGTTCCTCGGCTTGCGCCTTGGCCGCGATCACGCCGGCCTTCTCGCGGATCTTGCCCTCGATCTCCTTGGCGAGCGCCGCGTTTTCCTTGAGGAAGTCGCGCGCGTTGTCCTTGCCCTGGCCGAGGCGGTCGCCGTTGTAGACGTACCACGCGCCCGACTTCTCCAGCACGCCGAGGTTGACGCCGATCTCGAGCACCTCACCTTCGCGCGAGATGCCTTCGCCGTACATCACGTCGAACTCCGCCTGGCGGAACGGCGGCGCGACCTTGTTCTTCACCACCTTGACGCGCGTCTCGGAGCCGACCACCTCGTCGCCCTTCTTGATCGAGCCGATGCGGCGGATGTCCATGCGCACCGAGGCGTAGAACTTGAGCGCGTTGCCGCCGGTGGTGGTCTCGGGGTTGCCGAACATGACGCCGATCTTCATGCGGATCTGGTTGATGAAGATGACCAGCGTGTTGGTGCGCTTGATATTCGCGGTGAGCTTCCTCAGCGCCTGGCTCATGAGGCGCGCCTGCAGGCCCATCTGCGGCTCGCCCATCTCGCCCTCGATCTCGGCCTTCGGCGTGAGCGCCGCCACCGAGTCGATCACGATCACGTCCACCGCGCCGGAGCGGACCAGCATGTCGGCGATCTCGAGCGCCTGCTCGCCGGTGTCCGGCTGCGAGATGAGGAGATCCTCGGTCTTCACGCCGAGCTTGCCGGCGTAGGAGATGTCGAGCGCGTTCTCCGCATCGATGAAGGCCGCGGTGCCGCCGAGCTTCTGCATCTCGGCGATGACCTGCAGCGTGAGCGTGGTCTTGCCGGAGGATTCCGGCCCGTAGATCTCGACCACCCGGCCGCGCGGCAGGCCGCCGACGCCCAGCGCCAGGTCCAGGCCGAGCGAGCCGGTGGACACCACCTCGATGTCCTTGATGGCCTCGGCGTCCATCTTCATGATCGAGCCCTTGCCGAACTGCTTCTCGATCTGCGACAGCGCCGCGGCTAGCGCTCTCGATTTGCTGTCATCCATCTTGTACCTCTTCTTTTAATATGTCGGCATCTAACGGCAGGCGTCGGACTTCTCGCGGCGCTGGGCCAACACCGGGATACTGTATAAACGTCCATATTGTGCGGCCGTTGACCGGCCGCTGTCAAATCGCAAAAACCCTTAGGAGACAGAACGATGGCGAACGTTGCATTCCTCGGCCTCGGCGTCATGGGCTACCCGATGGCGGGGCACCTGAAGAAGAAAGGCGGCCACGAAGTCACCGTCTATAACCGCACCGCCGCCAAGGCGCAGCAGTGGGTGAAGGAGCACGGCGGCAAGAGCGCCGCCACGCCGCGCGAGGCCGCCCGGGGCTGCGAGTTCGTGATGATGTGCGTGGGCAACGACAGCGACCTGCGCTCGGTCGTCTTCGGCGACAACGGCGTGCTGGCCGGCATGCAGAAGGGCGCCGTCCTCGTCGACCATACGACGGTCTCGGCCACCATCGCGCGCGAGATCCACGAGAAAGCCAAATCGCAGGGCGTGGGCTTCGTCGATGCGCCGGTCTCCGGCGGCCAGGCGGGCGCGGTGAACGGCCAGCTCGGCATCATGTGCGGCGGCGAGGACGCGGTGTTCGCCAGGGCGAAGCCGGTGATCGACGCCTACGCGAAGATGGCGGCGCTCATCGGCGGCCCGGGCGCGGGCCAGCTCACCAAGATGGTGAACCAGATCTGCATTGCGGGCATCGCGCAGGGCCTTGCCGAAGCCGTGAGCTTCGCGAAGAGGAACAAGCTCGACGTGGAGAAGGTGATCGGCGTCATCTCCAAGGGCGCGGCGCAGTCCTGGCAGATGGAGAACCGCTGGAAGCAGATGGACGAGATGAAGGCCGAGGGCTTCGGCTTCGCCACCGAGTGGATGAGGAAGGACATGGCCATCTGCCTCGACCAGGCGAGGAAGTCTGGCGCGCGCCTTCCGCTCGCCGCGCTCGTCGACCAGTTCTGGTCGCACCTCGAGGCGCGCGGCGGCAAGCGCTGGGACAGCACGGCCGGGCTCGTGCAGCTGCTGCTCAAGGACTAGGGCCGCTCAGGAAGCCTGCAGCATGCGCACTTCGGCGTTGGTGTAGCGCAGCCGAACGGCGAGCGTCCGGGCGAGGCCCTCGAGCAGGTTGAGCGCGAGCACCCGGTGCTCCTGCGCGAGGCCGTCGAAGCGCGCGCGCGGCAGCACGAAGAGCTCGGTCTGCGTCGCCGCCAAGGCGTCGGCCGAGCGCGTTTCGCGGTCGAGAAAGGCCATCTCGCCGAAGAAGTCGCCGCGGCTGAAGGTCGCGAGGTGGTGGCTCTGGCCCTCGGCGATCGGCAGCAGCGCGCGCACCCTGCCCTTGCGGATGAGGTAGAGCTCGTCGCCCCGCTCGCCGCGGCGAAAGATGACGTCGTTCTCGGCATAGCTGCGCGTCTCCATGCACGCGCGCAGCGCCGCCAGCGTCTCCGCCTTGCGCCCGCGGAAGAGCTCGATCTCCTCGAGCTCGAGCGGCCGCTCCTCGGCGCGCTCGACGCCCGAGCCCTGGAGCAGCCGGTTCTCGACCCACTCGAGCGCCTCGTCCAGATGATTGAAGATCTGCGCGTGCCGCTCCGGCCTCACCAGGCCCACCTGGTCGAAGTAGCGGCCGAGGTCCTGCCCGCTCGGCAGGTGCAGCGGCAGGTGGCTGAAGAGGAGATAGGCCTTGCGCTCCTGCAGCGCGTCCTCGATGCGCTCGAGCACATGGGCGGCGGTCACATCCACGGACTGCACGCGGCGCATGTCGAGGATCACGTAGCTTCGCGTGTCGAGATGCGGCTCGAGCTGCATGTAGAGCTGGTCGGTGGTGCCGAAGAAAAGGCTGCCCTGCAGCTCGAACACGATCGCCTCCTCGCCGCGCCGGGCGAGGATCTCCATCTCGCTCGGCAGGCGGACCTGCCTCGAGCGCATGTGCGTCAGGAAGGACTTGCGGTGCACCACGCTGGCACGCGTCTGCTCGCGGATGAAGAGCATCCCCGCCAAGCCGGTGCCGACGATCGATGCGGCGATCAGGCCGACCGTTTCCGCGACCAGCACCACGGCGAGGATGACGAGGAAGTCGAGCAGCGTCTGCCGCGAGCGCGCAAGGTGCAGGCTCTCCCAATCGATCATGCGCACGCCGATCACGATCAGGATGCCCGCGAGGGCGGCGATCGGAATCCACGCCACGAGCGGCGCGAGCGCGAGGAGCGCGGCGAGCGAGAGCGCGCCTTCCGTCATGCCGGAGCGGCGCGTCCAGCCGCCGCCGGCGATGTTCACCATGGTCGGCCCCATGGCGCCTGCGCCGGGCGCGCCGCCGAGAAGCGCGGCTGCGACGTTGCCGCTGCCCTGCCCGAGCAGCACGCGGTTCGAGTCGTGCCGGCTTCGCGTCACGGCGTCGGTCACCACGCAGGTCTTGAGCGTATCGATCGACAGCAGCACCGCGAGCGTCAGTCCGGGAATGAATGCCGCGGCGAGCGACGCCAGGTCGATATGCAGGACCGAGCTCCAGCGGGCCATGGAAAGCCGCGCGAGCGCCTCGAGCGAGACCGGGACGTTGCCGATCACGAGGGGATTGCGCTCCAGGCGCAGGAGCGCGCGATCGGCGAGGCCCAAGGCAAGGAAAGCGATCATGCCGCCGGCCAGGCCGAGGACCGGGGCGGGCACCGCTTTGGTCAGCCTCGGGCCGAGCGTCATGGCGGCGACCGTGGCAGCGCCGATGGCGATCGCCTGGGCGCTCCACCCCGAGGGCGAAGTGATCACCTGCTCGAGCGAGCCCGCAGCGCCGAGAAGCTTCGGAACCTGGCTGAGCACGATGATGAGCCCGACCCCGGTCATGTAGCCGCTCACCACCGGGTAGGGCATGTACTTGATGAGGCGGCCGAGGCCCACGGCCCCGAAGGCACCCTGGAAAAGCCCGCAGATGAGCGTGATGAGAACGAGCGAGAGCAGCACCGATTCTGGCGGCGCCCCGGCGCCCGTTGCATGGATGGCGAAGGCCGAGAGCAGCGCCGCAGCGGGCGCGCAAGGCGTGCTGATCAATCGCGGCGCGCCGCCGAGCGCCGCGGTAACGAGGCCGAGCGCCGCGGCGCCCAGCAGCCCGGCGAGCGCGCCCTCGGCGGAGAAGCCCGCCCCGAGCGGCGAGAGGATGGTCACCCCGAAGGCGATCGCCGAGGGCACCGCGACCAGCATCGCGGCGGTTCCTCCCCACAGGTCGCCCGCGAGGCTGCCGCGCGCCTTGGTGTCCATCGCGTGAACGTAGCCCGCCATCGCGCTCGCCTCTTGACCTAGGTTAACCGATGGAAGACGAGCAGCCGGTTGTTCGCGGGCATTGGATGATCCGCGGCCAGCGCCATGCCGTTCTCCTTTCCCAAGGCAGCTACGGCAGCGCAGTCGCGCAGCCCGCTCGCAGGGTCGCGGGCGCGCAGCATCGCGTCGAAACGCAGGTTGCTCTCGACGGTCGGCCGGTCCGCATACAAGAACGGGCCGTAGAGCACGAAGACGCCGTCGGGCGGCAGCAGCCGCGCTACGCCGGCGAAAAGCTTCCTCACCTGCGCCCAGGACATGATGTGGCAGGTATTCGCCGAGAACACCGCGTCCGCTTCGATGTCCGGCCAGGCGTGGTCCACGTCGAGCTCTATGGGAGCCAGGAGGTTGCCCGCGCGCGCGTCCTCGACCCAGGCGAGGATGCCGGGCAGATTCTCGGCGCGGTCGCTCGGCTGCCAAACGAGGTGCGGCAAACGCGGCGCCAGGAACGCCGCGTGCTGGCCGGTGCCCGAGCCGATCTCGAGCACGCGCGAGCGTCCGGCAAAAACGCCCTCGAGCACCGCGAGGATCGGAGCGCGGTTGCGCTCGCAAGCCTCGGAGAAAGGTTTCAGGCGGGCTGCGCGAGCCGCACGGGGATGCGGCGCGGGCCGAAAGGCTTGCCGAACTTCTCGAAGCGCCCGGCGATCGGAGTTCCGCAGGAGCGGCACGCGCCCGCGTCGGTCAATTCGTAGGAATTGATGCGGTACCAGTCGCGCCCGATCGCGCGCTTCTCGCAGGAGGGGCAGTAGGTCGAGCCGCCCGCCTCGTCGTGCACGTTGCCGGTGTAGACGTAGTTCAGCCCTGCGAGCCGCGCGATTTCCCGCGCGCGGGTCAGCGTCGCGGCGGGCGTGGGACCGATGTCGGTCATCTTCCAGTCGGGGTGGAACGCGGTGAAGTGCAGCGGCACGTCCGGGCCGAGGTTCGCGCGGAGCCACTTGCACTGCGCGCGCAGCTCCTCGTCCGAATCGTTCTTCCCCGGGATGAGGAGCGTCGTGATCTCGGTCCATACGCCCGTCTCCTTCACCAGGTAGACGAGCGTGTCGAGCACCGGCTGCAGGTGCCCGCCGCAGATCCGGTGGTAGAAGTCGTCGGTGAAGCCCTTCAGGTCCACGTTCGCCGCGTCCATCTTCGCGTAGAACTCGCGCCGCGGCGCCGCGTGAATGTAGCCCGCCGTGACGGCAACGGTCTGCACGCCCTTCCCGCGGCATGCATCCGCGATGTCCATGGCGTACTCGGCGAAGATCACGGGATCGTTGTACGTGAATGCGACCGACTTGCAGCCCAGGCGCAACGCCGCGGCCGCGATCGCCTCCGGCGCCGCCTCGTCCTGCAGGCGGTCCATCTCGCGCGACTTGGAAATGTCCCAGTTCTGGCAGAACTTGCACGCGAGGTTGCACCCCGCCGTGCCGAAGGAGAGGATGCTCGTGCCCGGGTAGAAGTGGTTGAGCGGCTTCTTCTCGATCGGGTCGATGCAAAAGCCCGACGAGCGCCCGTAGGTGGTGAGCACCATCTCGCCGTCGTGCATCTTGCGCACGAAGCACAGCCCGCGCTGCCCCTCGTGCAGCTTGCAGTCGCGCGGGCAGAGGTCGCACTGGATGCGGCCGTCACCCAGGCGATGCCACCAGCGCCCCGGATGGGTCATCGCTTCCACTTCACCACGCGATAGCGCGAGACCCGGCAGGCGCCCAGGCGCGTGCCCGGCAATCCCGCCTTGTCGAGGAGCTGATTGAAGAAAAGCCGCTTGTCGGGCAAGGACTCCCAGACCTGCGGCAGGAACGTGGCGCGGCGGCCGTCGCGCTCGAGGATGATGCCGTCCTTGCCGGCGCACACCTGCTGCAGAAGATCCTCTTCGTCGCCGAAGCGGATCGGCTTCGGCGCGGAGAGCAGCGACACCTCGACGCTGCAGCGCGCCCACTCCTCGATGCCGAGCGGCGGGAAGCGCGGATCGCGGTGCGCCGCGGCGCGGGCGTTCTCCGCCACGTCCCGCGCAAGCGGGCGCGCCGCCTCGAGGCTGCCGATGCAGCCGCGCAGCGCGCCGTCCTTGGTCAGGGTGATGAAGGTCGCGCCGGCCTGCTGCAGCCACGGCTCGGGGCGCGGCGAGGGCTGCGAGCCCGTGAAGGAGCGCTCGATCGCCTCGCGCGCGAGCGAAAGAAGCGTGCCGCCCGCCTCCTCGAGCGCGACTTCGCCGCCTTCATGGAGGCAGAACGCCGAGTAGCCGACCACCTGCCCCCTGCCCCCCGCGGTATCGCCCGAATTGCATGCGCCGAGAAGCCGGAGCGAAAGGCCCTTCCTGCGCGCGACGGCGAGCAGGCCGTTCAGCGGCGTCGCGCCGCACGCCTCCTCGTGGTCGAGGTCGGTGGCGAAGGCCGCGATGCGCGCGACCGTGCCGGCGTCGATGCGCCGCGCCTCTTCATAGGCATGGTAGTGCGAGAGATCGGTCGAGATCACGACGAGCGTCTCCGGACCGCCCCACAGGCGCTCGAGCACCTGCGCCACCTCCTCGACGCCCGCCGTGCCGACGGCCAAAGGCACCAGCGAGAAGGCGCCGAGCATTTTCTGGAGGAAAGGCAGCTGCACCTCGAGCGAGTGCTCGAGCGCATGCGCCGGCGCGCTCGTCACGACCTGGGGCAGGTCGCGCAGCGCGCTCACGGCCTCCTCGTCGACCGGGACGCTGCCGAGCGGCGTGGCGAATGCCTGCGCGCCCGGGAGGGCCAGGCCGCGCACCGCAACGCGGTGCACCGGGCCGAGCAGCACCACGCGGCGCACGATGCCGCGCGCCGCGGCAAGCGTGTCGTAGGCGCGCGCCGCCACGCTGCCGGAATACACGTAGCCGGCGTGCGGCACCACGAGCGCTTTCGGGAACCCGAGGCGCGGCTCGAAGTGCTCGACGCCGCCGAGCAGCTCCTCGAGCTCGGCGGCGAGCGCGAGGCGCTCGCCCGGATAGAACATGCCCGCGACTGCCGCGGGCCTCACTGCAGCCATTCGATGTATGTATGGGCTGGTTCAGCCCGCGTCAAGGAATTCCGCGAGGCCTTCCAGCGCCCGGATAACCGATTGTTTGCGCACGCTTTCACGGTCGCCCGCGAAGCGCCGGGTCTCGCTCTGCACGCGGCCCTGCTTTGCCCACGCGAAGCACACGGTGCCGACCGGCTTTTCCGCGCTGCCGCCCGACGGCCCGGCGACGCCGGTGACCGAAAGCGCCACCGTGCCGCGGCTGCGGCCGAGCGCGCCGAGCGCCATCTCGCGGGCCGTCTCCTCGCTGACTGCGCCGTGGCGCCGGAGCGTCTCGGCGCGCACCCCGAGGAGCTCTTCCTTCGCCTCGTTGGAATAGGTGACGAAGCCGCGCTCGAACCAGCCCGAGGAGCCCGCGGTCCCGGTCACGACCTGCGCGACCCAGCCGCCGGTGCACGATTCGGCGCTGACGAGACGCTCGCCGCCCGCCCTGAGCCGCCGCGCCACGTCGGCCGATAGCGCTTCCAGCGTCAAAAGAACGCCCTCTTCGCGATGGCGAGCACGAGGAGGGTATACCCCGCTGCGAGCAAGTCGTCGAACATCACGCCGAAGCCGCCCTTGAAGCGCCGCTCGAACCAGCGGATCGGCGGCGGCTTGGCGACGTCGAAGAACCGGAAGAGGGCGAATCCGGCGAGCTGCCAGCCGAAGCTCTTCGGCAGGATGGCGACAACGAGCAGAAAGGCGACGATCTCGTCCCACACCATGGCGCCGTGGTCCGGGATGCCGAGGTGCCGGCCGGTGACGCCGCAGGCCCAGATGCCGACGACGAACGCGAGCGCGATTGCGCCGACGAGCCAGGCCGGCGGCACCGGCGCGAGCAGGAAACCGGCGAGCCAGGCGAGCAGCGTCGCCGCCGTGCCCGGCGCGGCGGGCGCGAGGCCGCAGCCGAAGCCGAAGGCGACGAGGTGGGCCGGATGCGAGGCGACGAAGCGCGGCGTGGGCTTGAAGACGATCACGCGAAATGGTCGAACGCGCGCTTGAACGCCATCGGCGCGCCGCCCGGATCCGTCACGCGCAGGCCGGCCGCCGCCTCGATCACGCCGATGCGCGAGAGCGCGAGCCCCAGGCGCTCGCCGAGCGCCTCGAGCGCGGCCCGCCGCGAAGGCGCGGCAGTAAAGAGAAGCTCGTAGTCGTCGCCGCCGGAAAGCACGCAGTCCGCCTCCAGCGTCGCATCGTTCAGGGCCGAGAAGAGCGGCGGCCGGGGAATGGCGGCGTACAGGACCCGGGCGCCGACCCGAGAGCGTTCCAGCACGTGGCCGAGGTCGCCCACCAGGCCGTCGGAGACGTCGATGGCCGCGCTCGCGAGGCCGCGCAGCGCCACGCCGAGCGCCACGCGCGGCTCGGGCTCGTGCAGGCGCTTCGCCGCTTCCGCGAGCTCCGGGTGCGCCAGCGCGAGGGAAGCGCCACCGAGCTCGCCCGACACCCAGAGGTCGTCGCCCGCGCGGGCGCCGCCGCGCGAGAGCGCCTGCCCGCGCGGCACCTCGCCGAGCGCCGTGATGTTCAGCGTGAGCAGCGGCCCGCGCGTCGTGTCGCCGCCCACCAGATCGACGCCGTAGCGCCCGGCGAGCGCGAACAGGCCCTCGGAAAACGCGGCGAGCCAGCGCTCGTCGGCGCTCTTCAGCGCGATCGCGAGCGTCGCCCAGCGCGGCTGCGCGCCGCAGGCGGCGAGATCGGAAAGGTTCACGGCGAGCGCCTTGTGGCCGAGCGCGCGCGGCTCGGCGCCCGGCAGGAAGTGGCGGCCCTCGACGAGCATGTCGGTGGTGACGGCGAGCTCCATTCCCTCGGCGACGCGCAGCCGCGCGCAGTCGTCGCCCACTCCCATCACCGCGTTCCTCGCCGGCCGCTCGAAGAAGCGCCGGATGAGCTCGAACTCGTTCAGGCGATCTTTCTCGCCCGCGCGACTTCGTCCGGGCGCAGCGCCGCCGCGATCTTCTCGAGCACCCCGTTCACGAAGCGATGGCCCTCCGCGCCGCCGAAGCTCTTGCCGAGCTCGACGGCCTCGTTCAGCACCACCTTGAAGGGCGTCTCCGGGTGCGCCGACAGCTCGTAGGCGCCGATGTAGAGGATGGCGCGCTCCACCGGAGAGAGCCGCTCCATCGGCCGGTCGAGGTGCGGCCCGATCACGCCGGCGAGCTCCGCCGAGCGGGCGCTCACGCCGCGCACGATCGCCTCGGCGAACGAGCGGTCGGCGCGCTCGCGGCCCTCGAGCGCCTGCATCTGCTCGAGCGCGTCGCCGCCCGAGAGCTGCCAGGCGTAGAGCGCCTGCAGCGCGGCCTCGCGCGCCTGCCGCCTAGCGCTGCTCATGCAGCCTTTCCCTGAGCCGGGCCATCTCGATCGCCACCTGCACCGCCTCGGCGCCCTTGTCGAGCCGCGCGCGCGCCTGCGCCTCGTCCTCCGTGGTGAGGATGCCGTTGCCGACCGGGATGCCGAACTCGAGGGCGACGTCCATCACGCCGCGCGCCGACTCGTTCGCGACGATGTCGAAGTGGTAGGTGTCGCCGCGAATCACGCAACCCACCGCCGCGAGCGCCTCGAAGCGCCCGCTCTGCGCGAGCCACTGCAGGGCGAGCGGGATCTCGAGGGCGCCGGGAACCTGCAGCACATGGCAATCGGCGACCCCGAGCTTCGCCGCCGCGGCGCGTGCCCGCTCGAGCAGCGCGGCGCTGATCTCCTCGTTGAAGCGGCTGGCGACGATGCCGAGGCGCATGGCGCGTCAGCGTTTCGGGAAATCGGCGTAGCCGGTGACTTCGAGGCCGAAGCCCGTCATGCTGGGCATCTTGCGCGGCGCCGCCATGAGCCGCATGCGCCCGACGCCGAGGTCGCGCAGGATCTGCGCGCCGATGCCGTACAGCCGCAGGTCCATGCCGCGGCCGGCGCGCGGCAGCCGCGAGTCGGAAAGCCGCGCCTCCAGCGCCTCGCTCGTCTCGCTGCAGTTGAGCAGCACCATCACGCCGCGGCCCGCGGCGCGGATCGCCGCGAGCGCCTCGCCCACGCCCCAGGTGTGCGTGCCGTGGCCCGAGTCGAGCAGATCGATCACCGAGAGCGGCTCGTGCACGCGCACCAAGGTCTCTTCCTTGGCGCTCATCCTGCCGAGAACGAGCGCGAGATGCACCGCGCCAAGCGCGAGGTCGCGGTAGGACACCAGTCGGAACGATCCCCAGAGCGTCTCGATGTCGCGCTCCGCGGCGCGCTGCACGAGCGACTCCGTGCGGCTGCGGTATTCGATCAGGTCGGCGATGGCGCCGATCTTCAGCCGGTGCTCGGCGGCGAACTCCAGCAGGTCCGGCATGCGCGCCATCGTGCCGTCGTCCCTCATGATCTCGCAGAGCACCGCGGCCGGCGCGAGGCCGGCGAGGCGCGCGAGATCGCAGCACGCCTCGGTGTGCCCGGCGCGCACCAGCACGCCGCCGGGGTGCGCGACCAGCGGGAAGACGTGCCCGGGCTGCACGATGTCCCCGGGCTTCGCATCGGGCGCGGCGGCGGCCTTGATGGTGAGCGCGCGGTCGTGCGCCGAGATGCCGGTGGAGATGCCTTCGGCGGCCTCGATGGAGACGGTGAAGTTGGTGCCGTGGCGCGAGCGGTTCTGCTCCACCATCGGCTTCAGGCCGAGGCGCTGCGCGCGCTCCTCGGTCAGCGGCATGCAGATCAGGCCGCGGCCGTGCTTCGCGAGGAAATTGATCTTCTCGGCGGAGACGAACTCGGCGGCGAAGACGAGATCGCCCTCGTTCTCGCGGTCCTCGTCGTCCACCAGGATGACGATGTTGCCCGCGCGGATCTCGGCGACGATCTCCGTGATCGGGGCGATGGCGGCGGCTTCGCGGCGCATGCCCCGATTTTAGTCCTTTTACTCCTGCGCCTCGCCCTCGGCGCCGGCGCCTTCGCCCGTCTTCTCGCGGATGCGCGCCGACTTGCCGGAGCGGCTGCGCAGGTAGTAGAGCTTCGAGCGGCGCACCTCGCCTTTCCGCTTCACCTCGATGGAGGCGATGAGCGGTGAATAAGTCTGGAAGGTGCGCTCGACGCCCTCGCCCGAGGAGATCTTGCGCACGATGAACGAGGAGTTGAGGCCGCGATTGCGCTTGGCGATCACCATGCCCTCGAACGCCTGCACGCGCTTGCGCTCGCCCTCGACCACGTTCACGTTGACGATGATCGTGTCGCCCGGCGAGAAATCCGGGATCGCCCGCTTCAGCCGCTGGATCTCTTCCTGCTCGATCTTCTGGATCAGATTCATGACTTCGCTCCGCTTTCGTGTTCCCGCCGGAATTCCTCCAGCAGCCTCGATTCTTCCGCGCTCAGCCTGCGCGCCGCAATCAGCTCCGGGCGCCTGAGCCAGGTGCGCCCCAGCGCCTGCTTCAGGCGCCAGCGCCGGATGTTCTCGTGGTGCCCGGACAACAGCACTTCGGGCACCTTCGCGCCCGCGTACGTCTCCGGTCGCGTGTACTGCGGGCAGTCGAGCAGCCCGTCGGCGAAGGACTCCTGCTTCGCCGACTCCGCGTCGCCGAGCGCCCCGGGCAGCTGGCGCACCACCGCGTCGATCAGCGCCATCGCCGCCACCTCGCCGCCCGACAGGACGAAATCCCCGATCGAGATCTCCTCGTCCACTCGCGTCTCGAGCAACCGCTCGTCCACCCCTTCGTACCTGCCGCACAACAGGGTGAGGGAGGTTTCCTTCGCAAGCTCCATCACCCTCTTGTGCCGCAGCGGCCCGCCTTGCGGAGAGAGGTAGACCACCCTACCTCCGCCCGCCGCCTGCACCGCGTCCAGCGCCTTCTCCAGCGGCTCGGCCAGCATCACCATGCCGGGCCCGCCCCCGAACGGCCGATCGTCGACCGCGCGGTAGTTGTCCTCGGTGAAATCGCGCGGATTCCACGTCGCGAGCCGCCACAGGCCCGCCTGCAGCGCCCGGCTGGTGATGCCGCTCGCGGTCAGCGCCGCGAACATCTCCGGGAACAGCGTCACCACGTCGAAGCGGATCACCAGTCTGCGCCCCACTCGACGCGGATGCGCCGCTGCGCGAGATCCACCGCCTTCACCACCGCCGCCACCCACGGGAGCAGCCTCGTCCTCCCGTCGCCGCCGACTTCCATCACGTCCTGCGCGCCGTTCGAGAAGAGGCGCTGCACCCGCCCGAGGCTCTCGCCCCGCTCGTTCACCACCTCCAGGCCGACCAGGTCGGCGAGGTAGAAGCGCCCGTCGCCCGGCTCCGGCAGCGCGCCGCGCTCCACGCTCACGCTGGCGCCTTTCAGCTTCAGCGCCTGCTCGCGCGTCTCGAGGCCCGCGAGCTTCGCGACCACGCTCGCCCCGTGGACCTTGGCTTCCTCGACGCGGTAGGCGTCATCGCCCAGCCACCATTCCACCGCGGCCGTCAGGCCCTCGGCACCGCCGCGCCCCGGGACCACTTTCAGCCATCCGCGCACGCCGTACGAGCCGGCGACGCGGCCCATCTCTAGGAGCCGCTCAGGCTGCCTTCTTCGCAAACTGCTTCACGAGGCGCGACACCGTGGGCGAGAGCTGCGCGCCCTTGCCCCTCCAGTGCTTCACGCGCTCGAGATTCACGCGCAGCGACTCGCGGCCCTCGGGCGCCTTCGGGTCGTAGAAGCCGAGCCGCTCGAGGAACTTGCCGTTCGCCGCGCGGCGCGAGTCCGCGGCCACGACGTGGTAGAACGGGCGCTTGTTGGCGCCCCCGCGCTGGAGTCTGATGACGACCATTCGAATTCCCGCTGTGACTGCGAAAAGGCGCGGATTATACGGGAGAATTCCGCCTTCCGGAAGGTCGTGGCGCGCGGTCTCTGCTATGCTTGGCGCCTTCCGCACATGAGCCCCCAGCACGCCACGGACGAGGTCACCGACCTCATCGCGTCCATCGAGATGCACCGGCAGGAGATCGAGCGCGAATCCGGCCTCGATGCCTCGCGCAACTATGCGCTGCCGCGCCTGCAGGAGCTGCTCAAGGCCGAGCAGGACGCCGCGCAGCAGCCGGGCGCGCCGGTCGAGCACGCCGCCAATGTCGAGGCGGTGAACGCCGCCCTCCGCAAGCTGCAGTCGCTCGGCCGCGGCGGCCAGCAGCGCAGCGGCCAGGGCAAGTCGCAGAACCAGTTCCGCGGCCCGCGCCCCGGCCAGGGCGGCGGCGGGCCGGGCCAGCCGGGCCGCCACCAGCGCCATCGCGGGCGCCGGCAGCAAGCCCGTCGCGGCGGCCGCTAGCCCAGCGCCCGCCTCAGTTTTTCCACGAGGGACGCGTCGGCCTGCGCGCTGACTGCCTTGCCCACTCCCAGGTAGCGCTCGGCCACTTCCGGCATGGCGAGCAGATCGGCGCCCTTGCCCTCCAGCGCGACGCGGCCGGTCTCGATGACGTAAGCGCGATCGGCGATGGCAAGGCTCAGGCGCGCGTTCTGCTCGGAGAGCAGGATCGAGATGCCCTGGCCGCGCAGCGACTGCACGAGGCGGAAGATCTCGGTCACGAGGAGCGGCGCGAGCCCGAGCGAGGGCTCGTCGAGCAGCAGGTAGCGCGGCTCGGCCATGAGCCCGCGCGCGATGGCGAGCATCTGCTGCTGGCCGCCCGACAGCGTGCCGGCGGGCTCGTCGAGGCGCTCGAGGAGGATCGGGAAGCGCTCGGCCACGCGCCGCAGCCTCGCCTGCAGCGCGCGCGCGTCGAGGCTCCCGCGCTGCGCCCAGGCGCCGAGGCGCAGGTTCTCCGCGATCGTCAGCCCGGCGAACACCTGGCGGCCTTCGGGCACGTGCACGATGCCACGGCGCACGCGCTCGCGCGGCGCGAGCCGCCCGATCGGCGCGCCATCGAGCAGGATCTCGCCGGCGCCCGGGGAGACGAGGCCCGAAAGCGCCTTTACGAGCGTCGATTTGCCGGCACCGTTCGCGCCGACGAGCGCGACGATCTCCTCGCGCCCGACCGCGAGGTCGATGTCGCGCAGCACCGGAAGCTCGTCGTAGCCCGCGCACAGGCGCCTCGTCTCGAGCATCAGTGCAGCTCCTTGCCCACGTAGGCCTCGACCACGCGCGGGTTGCCCTGGATCTCTGCGGGCGTGCCCTGCGCGACGATGCTGCCGGCGTCGAGCACGATCACCTCGTCCGCGACGCCCATGACGAGCGACATGTTGTGCTCGACGACCAGCACGGTGACGCCGCTCGCGCGCAACGCGCGCAGCAGCGTGGCGAGCTCGGCGGTCTCGGCGTCGTTCAGCCCGGCGGCCGGCTCGTCGAGCAGCAGCACGCGCGGCCGCGCCATGAGCGCGCGCATGATCTCGAGCAGCTTCTGCGCACCGATCGGAAGCTCGGTCGCCGCGCGTTCGCGGTAGGCCGCGAGCCCGGCGAGCTCGAGCAGCGCGTCGGCGCGCGCCGCGAGCGCGCGCTCTTCCCGCAGCGCCCGGGGCAGCCACAGCATCTGCGCGAGCGGATGCGCTTTCACGTGCTGGTGCGCACCCACCAGGACGTTCTCGTGCGTGGTCATGCCGGGGAAGATGCGCGCGCTCTGGAAGGTGCGCACGAGGCCCTGCGCGGCGATGCGCGCGGGCGTCAGGCCGGCGAGCGGAGCGCCGAAGAAACGCACCTCTCCGGCATCGGCGGCAAAGAGATTGGTCATGAGATTGAACAGCGTCGTCTTGCCGGCACCGTTCGGCCCGATGATCGCGGTGAGGTGTCCCTCGGGGACGGCGAACGAGACTTCCGCCGCGGCGCGCACGCCGCCGAAGGACTTGGCGAGCCCGATCGCCTGCAGCGCGGCGACGCTCATCGCGCGAGCCTCGCGGCCGCGGCGCCGAAGATGCCGCCCGGCAGGTAGCGCACCGTGAGGACGAGGAGCAGCCCCTCGGCGAGCGTCTTCCACACCGCGAGCGGCTGGAAGATCGTGGGCACGAGCGTCAGCAGCGCGACGCCGAAGACCGGCCCGATGAGCGTGCCCTCGCCGCCGAGGACCAGCATCGCGATCATCTCCAGGGAGCGCGGCGTGCCGACCATCTCGGGCGAAAGGAAGTGGAAGAAGAACGCGTAGAGGCTGCCGGAGAGCGAGGCGAGCAGCGCGCTGATGGCGAACGCCGCCATCTTGTAGCGCGGCACGTTGACCCCGAGCGCCGCGGCCGCGGTCTGGTCGGTGCGCACCGCCTGCAGCGCGCGGCCGAAGCCGGCGCGGATCGCGCCCAGAAGCAGCGCGATGCAGGCCGTGAGCAGCGCGACGACGAGGTAATACATGGAGCGCGGCGTGTCGAACGAGAGCGGCCCGATCGCGAAGGACGGAATGCCGACCAGCCCGGAAGGCCCGCCCGTGACCTCGGTCATGCCGACGGTGAGCGAGTCGATGAGCAGGCCGAAGGCGAGCGTGGCGAGCGCGAGGTAATGGCCGCGCAGCTTCATCGTGGCGAGCGAGAGCACGAGCGCGCAGGCGAGCGCGAGGATCGCGCCCGCCGCCGTGCCGGCGAGCGGCGACCAGCCGTAGTTCGTCGCGAGGACCGCGGCGGTGTAGCCGCCGATCGCCATGAAGCCCGCCTGCCCGAGGCTCACCTGCCCCGTGTAGCCCATGAGCACGTCCAGGCCGAGCACCGCGATGAAGACGATCCCGGTGATGACGAGCGAGCTCATGAGCCCCTCGGGGACGCAGAACGGCAGGGCCAGCACCACCGCCAGCGTGGCGGCGGCGAAGAGCGCGCCGCGGCGGCCCTTCAGCCGCACCACAGGATGGTAAATCCGGTGCTCGTCGCGCACGTCCTCGCGCCGCGAGCGCCGCGCGGTGAAGAGCCCCGCCGGGCGCACGAACAGCGTGACGATCAGGAAGCCGAGCGCGATGCCGTTCGCGAAGAGCGAGGAGATGTAGCCCGCGGCGAGCTGCTCGCCGACGCCGAGGAGCAGCCCGCCGGCGACCGCGCCGACGAACGAGCCGAGGCCACCGATCGCCACGGCGCTGAATCCGGAGATGGTGAAGAAGCGCCCGGTGTCGAACTGGAAGGAGAGGATCGGCGCGACCGCGATGCCGCCGAGCGCCGCGATGCACGCGGCGAGCGTGAAGCTGAAAAGCGTCATGCGCGGCACGTCGATCCCCATCAGGCGCGCAGCCGCCGGATTCTCCGAGCAGGCGCGCAGCGCCTCGCCGAGGGCGGTGCGCATCAGCAGCCACCAGATGCCGGCGATGATGGCGAGCGTGACCCCGGCGATCCAGAAGCCCTGCGTCGGCAGGCGCACGCCGAGAACGCTCGCGGGCGCTTCGCCCGAGAAGGGCGGCAGCGCATAGGGCTGGCTCCCCCAGACGACGAGCGACAGGCCCTCCAGGAACGTCAGCAGGCCCGCGGTGAGGATGAAGAGGCTGCTCGTCGGCAGGCGCGAGAGCGCCGGCACGAATGCGGCCGCCCCGACCAGCAGGCCGAGGAGCGTGGTGCCGAGCGTCGCGCCGAGCGCCGCGAGCCACGTCGGCCAGCCGAGCGAGACCTCCAGCGAGTACATCGCGAGCGCGCCAACGATGCAGAACGCGCCCTGCGAGAGGTTGATCGCGCCGGTGACGCGGAAGACGAGCGTGAATCCCAGGGCAACGAGCGCGAAGACGCTGCCCTGGAGCAGCCCGCCGATGACGATCTGGGCGGCTTCTCCCATGCCGCCGGGTCTGCTACTGCGGCTCGCCTCCGGGCTTGCTCAGCGGCACCCAGACGTGCTTCGCCGGATCCCAGCGCGTGACGACGACGTCGGTCAGGTCGAGGCCGCGCTGCGGCGAGGCGGCGAAGTCGTGCATGCCGTCGATGCCGGCGAAGCCCTTGAGGCTGCCGAGATAGTCGCGCAGCTGCACCGCGGTGACGTTCGGCCCGAGCTTGCGCAGCGCATCGACCACGATGAGCCCCGTGTTCCAGGCGATGCTCGCCGGCAGATCGGGCGCCTGGCCGATCGCCTTGTACTGCGCATAGAACTCCTGGTTCTGCTTTTCCACCGCGGCGGGCAGGCCTTGCATCTGCCCGTAGCCCGCCCACATGGCGGCGGCGAAGTAGAGCTGCTTCGGCAGGAAGTCGGCGTAGTTCTTCATCTGCGCGTAGGTCATGTTGCCGTCGGTAGTGGCAGTGGGGACGTCGAGTCCGGCCTGCGCGATGCCCTTGAAGATGGTCGCGATGGGCGCACCCGTGCTCCAGGCGATGAAGGCCTGCGGCTGCGCCGCCTTCACGTTCTCGATCTGGGCTGCGACGCTCACGTCGGTGATGTTGAAGTGGGCGCGCGCCACGATCTTGATCTCCTTGTTCTCGGGCATCGCCGCCGCCTCGTTCAGGCCGCGCTCGGCGTCCTGGCCGCTCGCGTCCGAGCTCGTCATGATCGCGATGTTCTTCCAGCCCTTGAGGCGGAAGTAGCGCATCAGCGCCTTGGCGAGGTCGTAGGTCGAGGTGCTCGAGGTGAAGACGAAGCTGCCCTTCGGCGGATGGATCCCCGGCGACAGGCAGTACATGACCGGCCCGTCCTTCATCAGCGCGCCCGCCGCGTTGCACATGGCGACGATGGAAGGCCCGAGGATCAGCGCCGGGTTCTTCGCCTTGATTTGCGAGGCGAGCTGCACCGCGGTCTGCGGGCTCGACTGGTCGTCGTAGAACGTGAGCTCCAGCGGCCTGCCGCCGATGCCGCCGTTCGCGTTCACCGACTTCTGCAGGAGCTGCAGGCTCTGCTGCTCGCCCTTGCCGAGGAACGAGGCGCCGCCGGTGAGCGAGGTGATGACGTCGATCTTGTAGGGATCGGCGCCGTGCGCGGCAAGCGCGCAGGCGAAGCTGCACAGCGCAACCGATAGCCGTTTCATTTTCCTCCTCCTTGTTGTGGCGCGAGTCTACTTCCTCGCGTTCAAGTCGTCATCCTTGAAGTACTTCGTGCCCTGGATGGTCGCCTCGAGCGCGAGGCCGTTCTCGGTGAGCTGGTAGAGGTAGGTGCCCGGCGCCACGCTGATCGCGCCCTCGAGCGCCCCGCCCTCCTTGCCCGCCTTGGCGATCGCGTCGGCATGCGCGCCCGCCTCCCAGCCGTCCTCGACGAAGTCATGGAGCGCCTTCTGCGTGGTGAAGACGAAGATGCCGCGGAAGTCCTTCACGCCGAGGCCGAGGCCGACGCCGCCCGAGAGCATCTTCATGTACGTGTCGCGCCCGCTCTTGTTGTCGTGCGCCACGCCCGAGCCGCCCGCGACCGACATGATGACCAGGTTCACGCCGAGATTGGTGAACACCGCGTAGCCCGAGGCCCCCGCGATCCGGCCCTTGGCGGCGGGATGGACCTTGTAGAGCTTCGCGAGCGTCTCGGCGCGGCGCTTGTTGATCTCCGCGCGCCGCTCCGCCGGAGTGTCGGCCAGCGCCGGCGCGCACAAGCCGGCGAAGACGACCCCGAGAAGAAGCGCACGGCCGGTAAAGCTCAGCGGGATTCGCATACCGCGCTCCATTGTCCGTCGATGAGTTCGATGTCCTGCACGAGCTCGGCGCCGAGCTCGCGCAGCTCCGCGACCTTCAGCTCGACGGCTTCGCGCGTCGGCGCCGTGACGATGCGCTTGAGCCCGAACGCATCGACGCGCGCCTCGACCGCGAGCTTCGGATTGTCCACGCTCGCGACCCACATGTTGCCGGTCTTCGTCATGGCGGCGACGAGCTTGTGGCCCTGCGCCGCGAGGCGGTCGAGCGCTTCCTGCAGGCTCTCGCGGCTGCGCGCCGATACGACGAAGTGCTTCCCGGCGTCGGCGATGGTCGCGGGCGTGCGGTCGATCGCCTGCGCGCTCGCGGCGCGCTCGGCCCGCACGCGCACCGCCGCCTCGGCGACCCGCCGCCCGACGCGCACCGCCTGGTTCACGGCGTACACCTCGTGCGCGCGCCCATGCTTGTCGTTCCGCGCGCCCTCGTAGCGAAAAAGGGTTGCGTAGTCCGCGGACAGGCGCGAGACCACCTCGTAGAACGAGCGCGAGACGAGCAGCTCGCCGCGCTCGGCGAAGCCCATGATGCGCTGCGCGACGTTGATGCCGTCGCCCAGGATGTTGGCGAGGCCGTTGATGTCCTTCATGAGCGAGATCGGGCCGACGTTGATCCCCATGCGGACCGGGAGCTCGCCCGCACTGTCGAAGATCGCGAGCGCGACGTAGAACGCGCTCTCGGGGTCGCCCAGGAAGGCAATCGCCGCCCCGTCCCCGGTGTCCACCACGACGCGCTCGCTCGCCTCGACGTGCTCGAGCGCGCCGGTGAGCACGGCGTTGAAGTCCTGCTTCAGGCGCACCTGCTCGCCGACGCCGAACTTCGAGTACTCGGCGATATCGAGGAAGAGCACGCTGCCGACGAGCGTGCGGCCGGCATCGCTCATCGCCTAGCGCATCCCCGGCAGCATGCCCTTCATGCCGCGCATCATGCGCTGCAGGTTGCCGCCCTTCATCATCTTCATCATCTTCTGCATCTGCTCGAACTGGTTGAGGAGCTGGTTCACCGCCTGCACCGAGACGCCGGCGCCGGCGGCGATGCGGCGCTTGCGCGAGGCCTTGATGAGCTCCGGCTTCGCGCGCTCCTGCGCCGTCATCGAGTTGATGATGCCCTCGATGCGGCGCAGCTGCTTGTCGTCCTGCAGCTGCGCCGGGTTCACCTGGCCGACGAGCTGCGCCGGCAGCTTGTCGAGCAGCGACGCGACGCCGCCCATCTTCTTCATCTGCGCGAGCTGCTCCTTGAAGTCCTCGAGGTCGAAGCCCTTGCCCTTGCGCACCTTGTCCGCGACCTTCTTCGCCTGCTCGAGGTCGATCTTCGCGTGCGCCTCCTCGACCAGCGACAGGATGTCGCCCATGCCGAGGATGCGGGCCGCCATGCGCTCGGGATGGAAGGGCTCGAGCCCGGCGAGCTTCTCGCCGACGCCGGCGAACTTGATCGGCTTGCCGGTGACGTGCCGCACCGAGAGCGCCGCGCCGCCGCGCGCGTCGCCGTCGAGCTTGGTGAGGATGACGCCGGTGAGCGGCAGGCGCTCGCTGAAGGCGCGCGCCACGTTCACCGCGTCCTGTCCCTGCATCGAGTCGACGATGAAGAGGGTCTCGACCGGATTGAGCGCCGCGTGCAGCCCGGCGATCTCGCGCATCATGTCCTCGTCGACCGCGAGGCGCCCGGCGGTGTCGACGATCAGCACGTCGTAGTAGCGGGTGCGCGCATGCTCGAGCGCCTTTCTCGCGATCTCGAGGGGATTTTCCTGCGCAGACGAAGCGAAGAAATCGGCGCCGGCCTGCGCCGCGACGGCCTTCAGCTGCTCGATCGCCGCCGGGCGGTAGACGTCGCACGAGACGAGGAGCACCTTCTTCTTCCCGGCGACGAGGAGCCGGGCGAGCTTGCCGGAGGTGGTGGTCTTTCCAGAGCCCTGCAGGCCCGCCATGAGGATCACCGCCGGCGGCTGCGCGGCGAGCTCGAGGCCGACGCTCGCGTCGCCCATGAGGTGCGCGAGCTCGCGATGCACGACGCCGACGAGCGCCTGCCCGGGCGTGAGGCTCGAGAGCACCTCGGCACCGAGCGCCTTCGCGCGCACCGACTCGATGAAATGCTTGACCACCGGCAGCGCGACGTCGGCCTCCAGCAGCGCGATGCGCACCTCGCGCAGCGCGTCCTGGATGTTCGATTCGGTGAGGCGCGCCTCGCCGCGGAGTTGCTTGACGACCTTCGCGAGCCGCGCAGTGAGAGTGTCCAGCATGGGGGGTGCTAAACTGAAGACGTGCCCGACATTGTAATGGACCTCGTCGCGTCCGCCGCGTACGTGGGGCTCGCGTGGCACTTCTGGAGGACGCGCTGGCGCGGGGGCGCGGCCGACGTCCCGCCGAGCGAGCTCGGGGCGGGCGAGCGCGCGGCGATCCTCGTGCCGCTTGCGCTGCACGGCTGGCTCCTCTATCAGCAGACCTTCGCCACGCCGGAGCTGCGCTTCGGCTTCGGCACGGCGCTCTCCGCCATGCTCTGGCTCGCGGTGCTGATCTACTGGATCGAGAGCCTGTTCTTCTCGCTCGTCGGCATGCAGCCGATGGTCCTCGGCACGGCGGGCGTCGTCGCGCTGCTGCCGCTCTGGTTCCCGGGCCGGGTCGTGACCTACGGCTCGTCGGGCGAGTTCCGCGTCCACCTCGCGCTCGCGATCGTCGCCTACAGCGTCTTCACGATCGCGGTGCTCCATGCGGTGCTCATGGCCGTCGCGGACCGCATGCTCCACAAGAAGCCCGGCGCTGCCGAAGCGCCGCGCGCCTCGCTGCTTGCCGGGCCGCTGGCCGCCCTGCCGCCGCTGCTGACGATCGAGCGGATGTTCTTCCAGCTCGTCGGCGTGGCGTTCGTGCTGCTCACCGCGACGCTCGCGACCGGCATGGTGCTGTCCGACTCGCTCTTCGGCCGCGCCATGCGCTTCAACCACGAGACCGTGTTCGCCGTGCTGTCCTGGCTCACGTTCGCGGTGCTGCTCTGGGGGCGCCTGGTGCGCGGCTGGCGCGGACGCACGGCGCTGCGCTGGACGCTCGCGGGCTTCGTCATGGTGGTGCTCGCGAACATCGGCACCGCGTTCGTGCTCGAAGTGCTGCTGCGCCGGCCCTGACCCGGTGGACGGCGGCATCCCGCTCAGCTGGCAGCTCGGCGCGCTCGTCGTGCTGCTCGCGGTGTCGGCGTTCTTCTCGATCGCCGAGACGGCCATGATGGCGATCAACCGCTACCGCCTGAAGCACCTCGTCGCCGAGGGCAACGCCTCGGCGCGGCGCGTGGCGGAGCTGCACCGGCGCACCGACCGGCTGCTCGGCGGCATCCTGATCGGCAACACGCTCGCGATCGCGGCGGCGAGCACGCTCTCCAGCCTGATCGCGGTGCGCCTGCTCGGCCAGGACAAGATCGCCTACGCGATCGGCACGGTGGTGATCTCGTTCCTCATCATCATCTTCTCCGAGATCACGCCGAAGGTGATCGGGGCGACGCATCCGGAGCGCGCCGCGCTGCTCCTGTCGTACCCGCTCAAGGCGACGCTGCGCCTGCTCGACCCGGCGGCCTGGCTCGTCAACCTGTTCGTGCGGCCGCTCCTCTGGATCCTGCGCATCCGGCCGGGCGGCGCGGGCGACGTCGCCAAGCTCTCGCCCGAGGAAATCCGCACGCTGGTGCTCGAGTCCTCGAGCTTCATGCCGAAGAAGCACCTCTCGATCCTGCTCAACCTGTTCGACGTCGGCTCGATCACGGTCCAGGACATCATGCTGCCGCGCGCGCGCATCGAGTCGATCAAGCTCGACGACGACATGGAGACGATCGTGCGCCAGCTCGTGACCGCGTACCACATGCGGCTGCCGGTATTTCGCGACGCGCTCGGCGAGGTGATCGGCGTGCTGCACCTGCGCAAGGTCGTCGCCGCGCTGCCGACGCGCACGCTCGACAAGCCGACGCTCGAGTCGATGCTGGTGGAGCCTTATTTCATCCCCGCCACGACGCCGGTGCTGTCCCAGCTGCAGTACTTCCAGGAGAACCGCGAGAACCTCGCCCTCGTCGTGGACGAGTACGGCGAGCTTCTCGGCCTCGTCACCCTCGAGGACATCCTTGAGGAGATCATCGGCAAGTTCACCACCTCGCTGCCCGCGGCCGGGCCCGAGCTGTCGTGGGACGACGACGGCGCCGCCACGGCCGACGGCGCGACGCCGGTGCGCGACGTGAACCGGGCGCTCGGCCTCAACCTGCCGACCGAGGGCCCGAAGACGCTCAACGGGTTGATTGTCGAGCACTTGCAGGACATCCCGGAAGCCGACGTGTCGATCAAGATCGGCGCCGTGCCGATGGAAATCGTGCACGCGCAGGGGCGCACGGTGAAGACGGTGCGCATCTTCAAGCCGGTCGAAGCCATCGAAAATTCCGAGGTCTCAGAGGCTTAGAAGAGGAACTTCAGCCTTTACAAAAAACCCCCTGCCGGGCATCATCCCGGCGTTCACCGCAGGGGAGCACGACAACATGGCAACCGCAGCCGCGACTGCAGGTGCAGCAGGTCCGAAGCAATTCAGTTTCACCTGGGAAGGCAAGGACAAGGCCGGCAAGACGGTGCGCGGCGAAGTCCGCGCGACCAGCGAGGCCGCCGTCAACGCCACGCTGCGCCGCCAGGGCATCCTGGTGCAGAAGGTCAAGCGCGCGAAGCAGAGCACGGGCGGCAGCGTCGGCCAAAAGGACGTCGCGCTCTTCACGCGCCAGCTCGCGACGATGATGAAGGCGGGCGTGCCGCTTCTGCAGTCCTTCGAGATCGTCGGCAAAGGCGCTTCCAATCCGGCCGTCGGCCGCCTCGTGAACGAGCTCAAGACCGAGGTCGAGACCGGCTCGACCCTCGCCACGGCGTTCCGCAAGTACCCGCTTTACTTCGACGCGCTCTTCTGCAACCTGGTGGCCGCCGGCGAGCAGGCCGGCATTCTCGAGACGCTGCTCGACCGCCTCGCCACCTACCAGGAGAAGATCATCGCGATCAAGTCCAAGATCAAGAGCGCGCTCTTCTATCCGGTGGCGATCGTCGCGGTCGCGTTCATCATCACCGCGGTCATCATGATCTTCGTGATTCCGGCGTTCAAGCAGGTGTTCGCGAGCTTCGGCGCCGACCTGCCGGCACCCACCCTGATCGTGATGGCGATCTCGGACTACTTCGTGCAGTACTGGTGGCTCATCTTCGGCGTCGCGGGCGGCGGCATCTACGGCTTCCTCGAGGCCTGGAAGCGCTCGCAGGCGGTGCAGATCTTCATGGACCGGCTCGCGCTCAAGCTGCCGATCTTCGGCGAGGTCATCCGCAAGTCGACCATCGCGCGCTGGACGCGCACGCTCGCCACCATGTTCGCGGCGGGCGTGCCGCTCGTGGAGGCGCTCGAGTCCGTGGGCGGCGCCGCGGGCAACTATGTCTACCTCACCGCGACCAAGCAGATCCAGAACGAGGTCTCCACGGGAACGGCGCTCACGATGGCGATGCAGAACGCCAACGTCTTTCCCTCGATGGTGATCCAGATGTGCTCGATCGGCGAGGAGACGGGCGCGCTCGACTCGATGCTCGGCAAGGTGGCGGACTTCTACGAGGCCGAGGTGGACGACGCGGTGGAAGCGCTCTCCTCCCTGATGGAGCCGCTCATCATGGTGGTGCTCGGCGGCCTGATCGGCAGCATGGTGGTCGCCATGTACCTGCCGATCTTCAAGCTCGGCGGCGCCGTCTAGGTGACCTTCTTCGGCTGGCTCCAACAGCCAGCCGTGCTGCCCTGGGTGGCGGCGGCATTCGGGCTGTGCATCGGCTCGTTCCTGAACGTCGTCATCCACCGCCTCCCCAGGATGCTGGAGCGCGAGTGGCGCGCCGAGTGCGCGGCGCTCTCCGGGCAGGCGGTTCCCGCTGAGGCACCGTACAACCTGGTGGTGCCGCGCTCCCGCTGCCCGGGCTGCGGACACGGCATCACGGCACTCGAGAACGTCCCGGTCCTGAGCTGGCTCGCGCTGCGCGGGCGCTGCTCGGCTTGCGGCGCGCGCATCGCCGCGAAATACCCGGCGGTCGAGCTCCTCGCCGCGCTCGGCGCAGGCTACGCCGCCGCGCGCTTCGGCGCCTCGCTCGCCGCGCTCGGCGCGGCGCTCTTCGTCTGGTTCACCATCGCGCTCGCCTTCATCGACCAGGAAACGGGGCTCCTGCCCGACGACCTGACGCTGCCCCTGCTCTGGTGCGGGCTCGGGCTCAACCTCGCCGGCGCCTTCGTGCCGCTCGGCGAGGCCGTGACCGGGGCCGCGGCAGGCTACCTGTCGCTGTGGGGGGTTTACTGGGCGTACAAGCTCGCCACCGGCAAGGAAGGCATGGGCTACGGCGATTTCAAGATGAACGCCGCGGTGGGCGCCTTCGTCGGCTGGAAGATGCTGCCGCTCGTGATCCTGCTCTCCTCGGTGGTCGGGCTCGTCTTCGGCGCGTTGCAGATGTTCGCGGTGCGGCGGCACTGGGACGCGAGCTTCCGCTTCCATTTCGGCCCGTACCTCGCCATCGCGGGCATCGTCGCGCTCTTCTGGGGCCCGCACCTCGTTCGCTGGTACGCGGGCGCCTTGTGAGCGGGGACGCGGGCGCCTTGTGAGCGGGGACGCGGACGCCTCGTGAGCGCGCGCGCCGCGAAGCGCTTCGTCGTCGGCCTCACCGGCGGCATCGGCAGCGGCAAGAGCGCCGCCGCAGAGGCGTTCGCCCGGCTCGGCGCCGCGATCGTCGACACCGACGCCATCGCGCATGCGCTCACCGGCCCCGAGGGCGCCGCCATGCCGGCCATCGTTGAGCGCTTCGGCGCGGGCTTTGCTCTTCCCTCGGGGGCGCTCGACCGGCCCCGGATGCGGGCGCACGTCTTCGCCGACCCCCAGGCGCGGCGCGCGCTCGAGGCGCTGCTCCATCCGCTGATCCGCGAGCGCTCGCGGGAGCTCATCGCGACGGCGGGCGGCCCGTACGTCGTTCACGTGGTGCCGCTCCTCGTCGAGTCGAAGGACTATCGCCTGCGCGTGGACCGCGTCCTCGTCATCGACGTCTCGCCCGAGACCCAGCTCCGGCGGGTGCGCGAGCGCGGCCTGTCGGACGAGCAGGCAAGCGCCATCATTGCGAGCCAGGCGCCGCGTGCCGAGCGGCTCGCCGCCGCGGACGACGTGCTGGCCAACGACGGCACGCTTGATGCACTGCGGCAAGGGGTCGCCGCGCTGCATGCGAAGTACCTGTCCATGGCCGCCGCTCCGGGAAGCTAAGTTGTGCTGCATCCGCAAATCGCTCAGAATCGGGCAGGTTTTTCCTTTCCGGGCGGGAAGCTGTCGTTGATTACGTACGAGTATCCGCTCAACGAGCGCATACGCACCTTGCTGCGGCTCGAGGACCTGTTCGAGCGCTCCCGGCACTTCATCGCCCGCAGCGACCCGCAAGACCATCACATGGCGCTGCTCACGCTCTTCGAGATCCTCGAGGTGGCGAGCCGCGCGGACCTCAAGTCCGACCTGCTGCAGGAGCTCGAGCGGCAGAAGCAGGTGCTGCTCTCCTTCAAGAACAATCCGGACATTTCCGAGGAGGCGCTGAACGGCGTGCTGCGCGACATCGAGCAGGCGTCGGCCGCACTCTTCTCCATGACCGGCAAGATCGGGCAGTACCTGCGCGAGAACGACTGGCTGATGTCGATCAAGCAGCGCACCGGGATTCCCGGCGGCGCATGCGAGTTCGACCTGCCCTCCTACCACTACTGGCTGCATCGGCCGGCCGAGGAGCGCACCGGGCACCTTGCCGCGTGGACCGCGCCGCTCTATCCGCTGCGCGACGGCTCGGCGATCATCCTGCGCATCCTGCGCGAGTCGGGCAAGCCGCAGCAGGTCAAGGCGCCGCAGGGCACCTTCCAGCAGATGCTCGGCGGCAAGACCGCCCAGATGATGCGGGTGCGGCTCGAGCCCTCGGTGCCCGTCGTGCCGGAGATCAGCGCCAACAAGTACGTGCTCAACATCCGCTTCCTGTCGCAGAACGGCGAGCACCAGGAGCCGCGCCAGCGCACCGCCGACTGGGACGTCGCCTTCGAGCTGACCTTCTGCAATCTCTGAGCAAGTGAAGAGCGTTCCCTGCCCGCGCTGCGGCGCGCCGGCAAGCTTCGAAGCCTCCAACAAGTGGCGCCCTTTTTGCAGCGAGCGCTGCAAGATGATCGACCTGGGCGACTGGGCCGCCGAGCGCTACCGCATCCCGGAGGCCGACAAGAAGCCGGACGACGCCCCGCCGGAGCTTCCCGAGGGCAACTAGGCCCAGCTGCCGCGCACCATCGCGACGCCGTGCGCGCCGGCGCGCCAGGCCTGCTCGAGATCCGCGCGGGTGAGCCCGCCGATCGCGTAGACGGGCAGCGTCGCGCCACGGGCGAGCGCCCGGAAGCCCTCCCAGCCGAGCGGGCGCGCATCCGGGTGGCTGGCGGTCGGCTTCACCGGCCCGGCGACGGCGAAGTCGAAGCCGAGCTCCATCGCCCGCTCGAGCTCGGCGCGCGTGTGGCAGGAGGCGGCCGCAAGCCCGGGCGCCGGCCGCTGCCCGATTTTCATCAGCTCCTCGGCGGTGACGTGCAGGCCGTCCGCGCCGGCGACGGGCGACTTGGCGATGACCTTGCAGCCGTACCGGTGAGCCAGGCCGATGACCTGGGCCGTGAATCGCTTGCGCTCCTCCTCGCCCAGGCCGGGCTCGCGGACCTGGACAATGCCGAGGCCCTTCTTCAGCCTTTCTTCCAGCAGGGCGAGCATTTTTGCCGTGCCGAAGGCGCCTGCGCTGGTGATCGCGTACTCGCGCGGCAGGGCGAGGGAGGCGAGTACGGGCGCATTCGCAGGCAGCATTGGATCCGCCACGGCCGCGTCCGGGCGCTGCCACGCGATCGCCTGGTCCTCGAGCGCACGCGGCTCGCCGCGCCATTCGAGCACCCGGAAGAAGTTGAGCCGCACCGTGGCGTGCGGGTAGGTAAAAACGCGGGTGATCCACGGATAGGCGCGCACCACCTCGATGCCGAGCTCCTCGCGCAGCTCGCGTGCGAGCGCCGCTTCGGCCGGCTCGCCCGCCTCTACCTTGCCTCCCGGGAACTCCCAGTAGCCCGCGTACACCTTGCCCGGCGGGCGCTGGGCGAGCAGGAAGGCGCCGTCGCCGCGCTCGAGGACTGCGGCCGCGACCTCGACGATTACTTCTTCCTGCTGTGCTGTCCGGCCCAATCTCTGGCGAACTGGTAGGCGACGCGCCCGCTGCGCGATCCCCGTTGCAGGGCCCACTGCAGCGCCTGCTCCTTCGCGCCCTCCGAAAGCGCGGCGCCGAAGGACTTGAGCCACTGGGCGACGATGTCAAGGTACTCGTCCTGGTCGAACGGGTAGAAGGTGACCCAGAGGCCGAAGCGCTCGGAGAGCGAGATCTTCTCCTCGACCGTCTCGCCGGGATGGATCTCGTCGCCCACGTACTTGGTCTCGAGGTTCTCCGCCATATACTCCGGCATGAGGTGGCGCCGGTTCGACGTGGCGTAGATGAGCAGGTTCTCGGAGGTGGTGGAGATCGAGCCGTCGAGCGCCACCTTGAGCGCGATGTAGCCCTCCTCCGAGCCGTGGAACGTGAGGTCGTCGCAGAAGACAAGGAAGCGCTCGCGCCGCCCCGCGACGCGGTCGACGAGATTCGGCAGGTCGATGAGGTCGTTCTTCTCCACCTCGATCAGGCGCAGGCCCTGCTTCGCGTACTTGTTGAGCAGGCCCTTCACGATGGAGGACTTGCCCGTGCCGCGCGCGCCGGTGAGGAGCACGTTGTTCGCCGGCTTGCCCTCGAGGAACTGGCGCGTGTTCTGCTCGACGCGGCGGATCTGGGCGTCGATGCCGCGCAGGTCGGAGAGCTTGATGCGATGCACGTGCGTGACCGGCTGCAGCCAGCCGGGATGCCCTCTGCGGCCGCTCGAGCGCCAGCGGAACGCGACGCTCGCGCTCCAGTCGGTCGGCGGCGGCGCCGGCGGCAGGAGCTGATCGAGGCGCTCCAGGATCTTGTCGAGTTCCTTGCTCACGGGAGGCGCATTACGTCCTGTATTCGGCGTTGATTTTCACGTAGTCGAACGACAGGTCACAAGTCCAGAGGGTCGCGGCCGCCTTTCCGCGGTTCAGGACCGCGCGCACGCTGAACTCCGGCTTCTTCATCGCCGCGACGCCCTGCTCCTCGCGATACGCCGCGCTGCGGCCGCCCGCCTTCACCACCAGCACGTCGTCGATGTACAGGTCCACCTTCGAGGTGTCGAGCGGGACGCCGGCATAGCCGATCGCGGCGAGGATGCGCCCGAGGTTCGGGTCGGAAGCGAAGAAGGCGGTCTTCACGAGCGGCGAATGCGCGACGGCGTAGCCGACCCGCCGGCATTCCGCCTCGCTCGCGCCGCGCTCGATGCGCAGGGTCACGAACTTGGTCGCGCCCTCGCCGTCGCGCACGATGGCCTGCGCGAGCTCGGCGGCGACGTCGGTCATGGCCGCCTCGAGGCGCTCCAGGTCCTTCTTCGTTTTCGCCGCGGCCGCGCGGCCGGTCGCAATCGCGATGCACGAGTCGTTCGTCGACGTGTCGCCGTCCACCGTGACGCTGTTGAAGGAGCGCTCGGTGATCCGCCCGAGCATCTTCGCGAGCGCGCCCTTGGGCAGGGCCGCGTCCGTGGCGAGGAAGCCGAGCATCGTCGCCATGTCGGGCCGGATCATGCCGGCGCCCTTCGCGATTCCGGTCACGACGGCCTGTCCAGAGGACATGGAAACCCTCCGCGAGAAGGCCTTCGGCACGGTGTCCGTGGTCATGATCGCCTCGGCGGCGGTCGCCCAGTCGCACGGCTGCAGCGCAGGAAGCGCGGCGACGATGCGCTCTGCGGGCAGCGGCTCCATGATCACGCCGGTCGAGAAGGGAAGCACCTGTGCCGGCTTGCAGCCGACGCGGGCCGCGACGGCCCGGCATACCTGCATGGCGCGCGCGAGCCCATCCTTCCCGGTGCCGGCGTTGGCGTTTCCGGTATTCACGACGAGAGCCCGGACCTGCAGCTTGCCCGCGAGATTCTTCTTGCAGATCCCGACCGGGGCCGCGCAGAACCGGTTGCGCGTAAAGACGCCCGCCACCGCGCAGCCCGGCGCAAGGGTCATCACGAGCAGGTCCTTGCGCCCGGGCTTGCGCACGCCCGCCATCGCATAGCGCAGCTCTACGCCGGAGACGGGGTCGAGGGAGCGCGGGTCGGGGGGCGCGAGGTTGACCGCCATGCGGCTAGGTCAACTTGCCGTGGCAGTGCTTGTATTTCTTGCCCGAGCCGCAGGGACAGGGGTCGTTGCGGCCGACTTTCTGCGCATGGCGCACCGTCGGCTGCGCCTTCTTCTTCGTCGCCGCTTCGGCGAGCGCAACGTCGCCGTTGCCGTAGCCCGCGGCCTCGTCCGGCTCCGCGTCGAGCGCGCTCGCGTGCACCGGCGTCACGTTCTCGACATGCATGCGGTCGTCGGGCCTGATGTCCTCCTGCGTGCGCACTTCCACCGCGGTCAGCGTCTTCACCACCTCCAGCTTCACCGACTCGAGCATCGCGCCGAAGAGCTCGAACGCCTCGCGCTTGTACTCCTGCTTCGGGTTCTTCTGCGCGTAGCCGCGCAGGTGGATGCCCTGGCGCAGGTGGTCGAGCGCCGCGAGGTGCTCGCGCCAGTGCCCGTCCAGGATCTGCAGCATCACGTAGCGCTCGTACTGCCGGAACGAGGCTTCGGCGCCGGCGGGGACCTTGCCGGCGTACGCCTCGTGCGACTTGGCGACGATGCGCTCGAGGAGCGCGTCGTCGGCGAGCTCGGGCTCCTGCTCGAGCCATTGGCGCAGCGGCAGCTCCAGGCCGAACTCGGACTTGACCGCGCCCTCCAGGCCCGGGACGTCCCACTGCTCCTCGACGCTCTCGGGCGGGATGAACTGTCGGAAGAGGTCCGCGACCACGCCCGCGCGCAGGTCGGCGATGCGCGCCGAGACGTCCTGCGACTCGAGCACCTCGTTCCTGAGCGCGTAGATCGTCTTCCTCTGGTCGTTCGCGACGTCGTCGTACTCGAGCAGCTGCTTGCGGATGTCGAAGTTCCTCGCCTCGACCTTGCGCTGCGCGCTCTCGATCGAGCGCGTGACCATCGGGTGCTCGATCGCCTCGCCCTCGGGCATCTTCAGCATCACCATGATGCGGTTGATGCGCTCGCCGGCGAAGATGCGCAGCAGCGGGTCCTCGAGCGACATGTAGAAGCGCGAGCTGCCCGGGTCGCCCTGGCGGCCGGAACGGCCGCGCAGCTGGTTGTCCACGCGCCGCGACTCGTGACGCTCGGTGCCGATGATGTGCAGCCCGCCCGCCTTCACCACCTGGTCGTGGAGATGCTGCCACTCGCCGCGCAGGGTCGAGATGCGCGCCTGCTTCTCCTCCTGCGCGAGCCCTTCGGTCGCCTCCACCAGGTCGCACTGCTTCTCGACGTTGCCGCCGAGGACGATGTCGGTGCCGCGGCCGGCCATGTTGGTCGCGATGGTGACCATCTTGGGCCGTCCGGCCTGCGCCACGATCTCGGCCTCGCGCGCGTGCTGCTTCGCGTTCAGCACCTGGTGCGGCAGCTTCTCCTTGGCGAGCAGCCCGGAAAGGAGCTCGGAATTCTCGATCGAGGTGGTGCCGACGAGCACCGGCTGGCCGCCCTCGTAGCAGGAGCGGATGTCGTTGATCACCGCCTGGTACTTCTCCTTCGCGGTGCGGTACACCTGGTCCTGGCGGTCGTCGCGGATCATCGGCCGGTGCGTCGGGATGACGACCGTCTCGAGGCTGTAGATCTCCTGGAACTCGTACGCCTCGGTGTCCGCGGTGCCGGTCATGCCGGCGAGCTTGCCGTACATGCGGAAGTAGTTCTGGAACGTGATCGAGGCGAGCGTCTGGTTCTCGTTCTGGATCGCGACGTTTTCCTTCGCCTCGACCGCCTGGTGCAGCCCGTCGGACCAGCGCCGCCCGTGCATCAGGCGCCCGGTGAACTCGTCCACGATGATGATCTCGCCCTCCTGCACCACGTAGTGCTGGTCGCGGTGGAACAGGTGGTGCGCGCGCAGCGCCGCGTAGAGCTGGTGCACGAGGTTGATGTAGGCCGGCTCGTAGAGGCTCGCGCCCTGCGGGATCATGCCGACGCGCCCGAGGATCTGCTCCGCCTTCTCGTGGCCCGCCTCGGAAAGCACGATCTGGTGGTTCTTCTCGTCCACCCAGAAATCGCCCGGCGGATCGGGATGGTCGGGCTTCTTCTCCTCCTTCTGCCGCGTGAGGAGGGGCGCCACCTGGTTCATCTTCTGGTAGACCTCGGTCCGGTCCTCCGCCTGGCCGGAGATGATGAGCGGCGTGCGCGCCTCGTCGATCAGGATCGAGTCCACCTCGTCCACGATGGCGTAGCTGAGGCCGCGCTGGAAGCGCTCCTCGACGTGCATCGCCATGTTGTCGCGCAGGTAGTCGAACCCGAACTCGTTGTTCGTGCCGTAGGTGATGTCGGCGGCGTAGGCCTCGCGCTTGAGCTCGGGCTCCATGTGCGGCAGATTCACCCCCACGGTCAGGCCGAGGAAGCGGAAAATCTTGCCCATCCACTCGGCGTCGCGCTTCGCCAGGTAGTCGTTCACCGTGACGATGTGCACGCCCTTGCCCGTGAGCGCGTTCAGGTAGGCGGGCAGCGTGGCGACGAGCGTCTTGCCCTCGCCGGTCTTCATCTCGGCGATCTTGCCGTCGTTCAGCACCATGCCGCCGATGAGCTGCACGTCGAAATGGCGCATGCGCACGGTGCGCTTCGCGGCTTCGCGGACCACGGCGAAGGCTTCCGGCAGGAGCTCCTGCAGCGCCGCCCCGCCGGCGTGGCGCTTCTTCAGCTCGGCCGTCTTGCCTGCGAGCGCGCTGTCGGAAAGCGCGGCGATCTCGCGCTCGAGCGCGTTGACCTGGGCGAGGACGCGCGAATACTGCTTGAGCAGCCGCTCGTTGCGGCTGCCGAACACCCGGGTGGGGAAGCGCCAGACGGCCTCGAGGACCTTGCGCGCGGAATGGCGTACGGCGAGGTTGTTCATCAACCCGCGAAAAACGAAGATTTTATCACGCCGAGGCGGGCCGCCCCGGATTGCGCGCTAGCGCCTGGCTGCGAACTGCGGCGCGGCGGGCGTCGTATTGAGCGAAAGGAAACGCGCCGGATTCTGCGCGGCGCCGCGGTAGCGCACTTCGAAATGCAAATGCGGCCCGGTGGAGCGCCCGGTGCTGCCGGAGAGCGCGATGCGCCGCCCGCGCAGCACGACGTCCCCGACCTTGACGAACAGCTTCGACAGATGCGCGTAGCGCGTGACGAGGTCGTTGCCGTGGTCGATGTCGACCATGAAGCCGTACTGTGGATGGAAGCCCGCGAACTGCACCATCCCGCCGGCCGCCGCCACCACGCTGCTGCCGGGCTCGGCGAGGAAGTCGATTCCCTCGTGCATCGCGAGCTGGCCGGTGAACGGATCGATGCGCCGGCCGAAGCTCGAGGCCTGGTAGGGCGCCTCGACCGGCATCATGGTCGGAAGCAGCTTCTTCTTCACCGCCTGCTCGAAGAGCTGCGCTTCGAGCACGCTCATCATGTCGTTGCGGTTCTCGAGGTGGCGCGATACCGCGGCGAGCTTCTCGCTGAACTCGGCGAGCGAGAGGTTCTGGGGCGGCAGCAGGGTGGGCGACGCGCCGCCGAGGCCAGGCGCCTCGGCGAAGCGGAACTCCTGCGGCCGGATCCCGGCGAGGGGCGACAGGCGCTCGCCGAGCGCGTCCAGGCGCGTGAGCTGCGCCTGCATCTCGCCGAGCTTGACCGCCATGGCGTTCAGGTTCTGCTGCACGAAGGCGCGGGCGCGCTCGGCCTCCGCTTCCTGGGCCGCCACGACCAGCTTCTGCAGCAGCGGGATGCGCAGCTCGGTCGCGTTGCGGATGGTGACCCAGTACAGCCCCGCGGTGCAGCCCAGCAGCAGGGTGACCCCGAGGACCGCTGCGGCGCCAAGATGCAGCACGGACAGGTGCAGCGTCCGCGCTCTGGCCAGCCGATCCGAGATCAGGATAATCTGCACGCGAAACCCTCTCGAGCTACAGCGACCCCTGTGCGAATTCCCAAGATCGACCGACTCCTAGCGGCCGATACTGAGCTGCAACCTCTTTTGACGAAGACACGCGAGATTCGCGCGCTCGCCGGGCTTGTTGACGGGTTCTTCCCGCCGGACCTTGCCCGCCAGGTCCGTGTGGCCAACCTACGGGAGGGGGAGCTCGTGCTCCTGGCCGCGAATTCCTCCGTCGCGGCGAAGCTGAAGCTGCTGGCCCCGTCCCTTGGCCGTTATCTTGTTACGCAGCGCCAGCAGGTTAATTCAGTTTCGGTACGGGTGCAACCAAACGCGTCACGCCCCGGCGCGGCGGGGGCGCCTGCTGCAACGCGCAAGTCTGCGCACTTTTCCTCATCTGCGCTCGCCGCGCTGGCCGCGCTCTACGAGGGGATGCAGGACTCGCCGGCGCGGCGCGCCCTGCGGGAGCTGCTCCAGCACGCGGGCGCGCTCAAAGAATCCGCGGGCACGCTCAGACCAGGACCAGCAGGCGCTCCGCAAGGAGAAGAAGCAGCACCAGCGCGACCGCGAAGACCGCGTACCTGAAGAGCCGCCAGGCGATGCGCAGCCACTTGCGCTCGCCGGTCATCGCCCACAGGAGCACGCTCACGCCGAGCGCGACCGCGACCAGGAGTCCGACGACGCGGATGAGGAGCACTCAGTCCCCGCCTCTGGGTCCGGCTCTCAGCCCGATTGCGCGACCAGCCGGGCTACCGCCGCCGGGGCGTCCTCCGCGCGCTCGAACGAGACGGTCTCGAACGCGTCGCCCTGCGCGAGCGCGGCGCGCAGCAGCCGGTTGTTGAGCGCGTGCCCCGACTTGTGCGCGCTGAAGGCGCCGAGCAGCGGCCGGCCGAGGAGGTAGAGATCGCCGATCGCGTCGAGCAGCTTGTGGCGGATGAACTCGTCGGCGAAGCGCAGCCCTTCTGCGTTGAGCACGCGGTATTCGTCCAGCACCACGGCGTTGTCGAGCCCGCCGCCGAGCGCGAGGCCGCTCTCGCGCAGCGCCTCCACGTCGTGCATGAAGCCGAAGGTGCGCGCGCGCGAGATCTCCTTCAGGTACGAGGTCTGCGCGAAATCGACGCTCACCTGCTGCGTCGAGCGCTCGATGACGGGGTGGCGGAACTCGATCGAGAACGTCAGGCGGTAGCCCTCGTAGGGATCGAGGCGCGCCCACTTGTCGCCCTCCACCACCTCGACGCGGCGCCTGACGCGCGCGAACTTCTTGGGCGCCGCCTGCTCCGCGATCCCCGCCTGCTGCAGCAAAAGAACGAACGGCGCGGCGCTGCCGTCCATGATCGGCAGCTCGGCCGCGTCGAGCTCGATGCAGGCGTTGTCGACGCCGAGCCCGCTCAGCGCCGACATGAGGTGCTCGACGGTGTGGATCTTCACGTCGCCCTTGACCAGCGTGGAGGCGAGGCGCGCCTCGCCCACCAGCTCGGCGCGCGCCGGGACGTCGAGCGGCACCGGCAGGTCGACGCGGCGGAACACGATGCCGCTGTCCGGCGGCGCGGGCTTCAGCGCCAGGCGCACTCTCTGCCCAGTGTGCAGGCCGACGCCCGCGGCGCGGACGGAAGATTTGAGGGTTCGCTGGCGCAACATGCCAGCGAGGATTCTAACCGCTTCTCTCGCGCAGCAGCGCCTGGTAGCGCTCCTCGAGCTCCTCGACGCGGCGCTCGGCGTTCAGCTGATCGCTCAGGTCGTAGATCACGCCGAGGCGCGCGCGCCGCCCGTCGAAGTCCAGGTTGAACGAGATCACCTTGACGTGCATCAGCTCGCCGTTCTTCCTGCGATGGCGCCACACGCGCTGGCGGTAGTTGCGGCTGTGGTCCTCGAACGCCTTAAGGAGCCCGGCGACGTCCTCCTCGGGGCGAATCTGGTCGGCGGTCATGGAGAGGAATTCCGCCTTGCTGTAGCCGTACAGCCCGACCGCGGCGGCGTTCACGGCGAGGAAGGCGAGCGTCGCCGCGTCGACGATCCACATCGGCTGCGGGTGGATCTCGAAGAGCATGCGGTAGCGCTCCTCGCTGTCCTCGAGCGCCTTCTGGTCGCGCGCGCGCTCGGTGATGTCCTTGCCGATGCCGTGGTAGCCGCGGAACTTGCCCTGCTCGTCGAAGAGCGGCTCGCCGCTCACCGAGAGGTAGCGCAGCTCGCCTTCGCGGTTGTGGCGCAGGAAGATGAAGTCGGAGAACGACTCGTGGCGCTCGAGCTTGGCGCGGTGCTGCTGCCAGGCGCGCTCGGGCAGCGGCGCGAGGCCGGGCAGCTCCCAGCGCGTCTTGCCGATCACGATGTCGGTCTCGAGCCCCGGCGTATCGAGCTCCGGCACCTCGATGAAGCGGAAGTTCTCGTCCTGCTGCCAGTACCAGTCGGAGCTCATCTCGACCATGCGCTTGAAGCGCTGCTGGCTCGCGCGCAGCGCGCGCTTCATCGGCGTGACGTCGCTCACCACCGCCATCGTGCAGAGCGGCGCGCCGCCCGCCTCGCGCACCACCGAGCCGGCGATGTAGGCCCAGATCGTCGAGCCGTCCTTGTGCGTATAGCGCCTTTCCGACAGGCGCGGCTTCATCTTCCCGGAGATCGCCTGCACCCGTGCCACGGCGGCGGACTCGAGGTCGTCGAGGTGGATGATGTCGAGGTGGGTCTTGAGCTGCAGCTCCGCCTCGGTGTAGCCGAGCATGCGGCAGAACGCCGGGTTGGCGCGCAGGAAGCGGCCGCCGAGCGAGAAGATCGCGATGCCGAGCGCAGACTGCTCGAACAGCGCGCCGAACAGTGCCTCGCCCTCCGGCACCGAGCCGCCGTTCTTCGCGTCCGCCTTGTCGGGCTCCCGTTCCGCCGCCATGCAGCCTCCTGGCGGCCATCATGACATAGAGAGCCGAAGCGGGGCACCCCCGGCAAGGAGGTGGGAGCGCCCCGCGAACCTTCTTTTACCTGCTAGTCCGCCTGCTTGCGCAGGAAGGCAGGGATGTCGTACTTGTCGACGCCGCTTTGCTGCAGCGCCTCCACCTGGGAGGCGCGGTTGCGCCGGATGACCGCCGGCGCGTCGAGCTGCGTGTAGTCCACCGGCCCTGCGACGGGCATGTTGTCGGTCCCCGTCTTCTGCGAGATCACCAGCTGCGGCTTCGGCTGCCGCTGGGCCTGCGCCAGGCCGAGCCCGGTCGCCACCACCGTGACGCGCAGGTCCTCGGCGAGGCCGTCGTCGTACACGCCGCCGTAGATGATGGTCGCATCCTCCGCGGCGAAGCTGCGGATGATGTTCATCACCTCCTTCGTCTCGCGCAGCTTCAGGCTCGGCTTCGAGGCGGTGATGTTCACGAGCACGCCGCGCGCGCCGGCGAGGTTCACGCCCTCGAGCAGCGGGCAGGCGATCGCCTGCTCGGCGGCGATGCGCGCGCGGTCGATGCCGCTCGCGACCGCCGAGCCCATCATCGCCATGCCCTGCTCCGACATCACCGTGCGCACGTCCTGGAAGTCGACGTTCACGAGCCCCGGGTTGTTGATGATCTCCGCGATGCCCGCGACGGCGTTGTTCAGCACGTCGTCGGCGGCCTTGAACGCGTCCTCCTGGGTCACGTCCTCGCCGAGCACCTCCTCGAGCCGGTCGTTCAGGATCACGATGAGGGAGTCGACGTGCGGCGCGAGGTTCTCGATTCCCTCCTCCGCGGTCTTCATGCGCTTCGAGCCCTCGAAGGTGAAGGGCTTGGTCACGACCGCGACCGTGAGGATCCCCAGGCTGCGCGCGACCTCGGCGATGACCGGGCCGGCGCCGGTGCCGGTGCCGCCGCCCATGCCGGCGGTGATGAACACCATGTGCGCGCCCGCCACGGCCTCCTCGATGCGGTCGCGGTCGGCGATCGCCACCGCGCGCGCCTCCTCGGGCTTCGCGCCCGCGCCGAGGCCGCTCGCGCCGAGCTGGATCTGGTTGCGCGCCTTGTTGCGCGCCAGCACCTGGGCGTCGGTGTTCACGGCGATGAACTCCACGCCCTCCACGCCCTGCTCGATCATGTGGTTGACGGCGTTGCCTCCGGCGCCGCCCACCCCGATCACCTTGATGACCGGTCCCGTGACCTGACTGTCTACGATCTCGAACATAGTTGGTTTTCTCCTTGCCGTTGGTCCATCAAAAGTTGCGTTTGCCTCTTAGAAGTTGCGTTGAAACCACTCCCTCATGCGCCCCAGCACGGCCTTGACCGAGCCGCCCTGGCGCGAAAGCTGCCCATGCTGGATCTGCGACACGCCCTCGAGGAGCAGGCCCACCGCGGTCGCATAGCGCGGCGTGCGCACCACCTCGGCGAGGCCGCCCTGGTACATCGGCAGCCCGATGCGAACCGGCATGTGGAAGATCTCCTCGCCGAGCTCCACCATCCCCTGCATCACGGAGGAGCCGCCGGTAAGCACCACGCCGCTCGAAAGCAGCTCCTCGAAGCCCGATTCGCGCAGCACCTGCTGCACGAGGGTGAAGAGCTCCTCGACGCGCGGCTCGATCACCTCGGCGAGCGTCTGGCGCGACATGGAGCGCGGCGCGCGCTCGCCGATGCCGGGCACGTCGATCAGGTCGTTCGGGTCCGCGAGCTGGCGCAGCGCCACGCCGTGGCGCGTCTTGATCGTCTCCGCCTCCACGGTCGGCGTGCGCAGCGCCATGGCGATGTCGTTCGTGATCTGGTCGCCGGCGATCGGGATCACCGCCGTGTGGCGGATCGCGCCGTGCGTGAAGATGGCGATGTCGGTCGTCCCGCCGCCGATGTCGAGCAGGCAGACGCCGAGATCCTTCTCGTCCTCCGAGAGCACGGCCCGCGAGGAGGCGAGCGGCTGCAGGATCAGGTCGTTCACCTCCAGCCCGCAGCGCCGCACGCACTTGATGATGTTCTGCGCCGCGGACACCGCGCCGGTGACGATGTGCACCTTCAGCTCGAGGCGCACGCCCGACATGCCGATCGGCTCGCGCACGTCCTCCTGCCCGTCGATGATGAATTCCTGGCGCAGCACGTGCAGGATCTGCTGGTCGGTGGGGATGTTCACCGCGCGCGCAGTGTCGATTGCCCGCTCCACGTCGAGCGCCGTGACCTCGCGGTCCTTGATCGCGACCATGCCGGTCGAGTTGAAGCTGCGGATGTGGCTGCCGGCGATGCCGACGAAGGCCGACTCGATGCGGCAGTCGGCCATCAGCTCGGCCTCCTCCAGTGCGCGCTGGATCGCGGCCACGGTGGCCTCGATGTTCACCACCACGCCCTTTTTCAGCCCCTTCGACTCGTGGCTTCCCATGCCGAGGATCTCGAGGGAGGCGTCGGGCCTGAGCTCGGCCACGAGGCAGGCGACCTTCGACGTGCCGATGTCGAGCGCCACGACGAGGTTCTTGGTTTCCTTGGCCATCAGCTTTTCAGGTCCGGGATGCGAAGCGCGAAGCCGTTGGGATAGCGCAGGTCCACGTAGTCGTGCCGGCGCGGAATCTTCTTCAGCGTGGCGTCGTACGCGGCCACGAAGCGCCGCAGCCGCTCCTCGGCCGCCGGCGCGTCGCGGCCGAGCATCACGTTGAGCCCGTCGCCGAGCCGCAGCTGCCAGGCGTAGCGCGCGGTGAGCACGACGCGCTCGAGCCCGAGGCCGAGCGGCGCCAGGATCTCCGAGAAGCGGCCGAACTCGGTCGTCACGTCCCTCTCCGTGCCGGCCGGGCCGATGAAGAGCGGCAGCTTCTGCTGCGTCGCCGCCGAGAATCTCTCGCCGTAAGTGTTCACCAGGGCGTCCTCGCCCCAGTGCGCGAGCGCCACGTGCTCCTCGAGGCTCACCTCGAGCCGGTCGGGCCATTCGCGGCGCACCGCGGCGCGCCGGACCCACGGCAGGCGCTCGAGCGCGCCGCGCACCTCGGCGAGGTCGACGCTGAAGAAGTCGCCGGCAATGCGCCCGCGCAGCGCCTCCTCGATCTGCGCGCGCGTGGTGTGCCCCGGCGCGGCCGTCAGGACCACCTCGCGGACCGGGAAGAGCTGCGCGCGGAAGAACTGCACCGCCCCGACCGCGGCGAAGGCGAGCAGCGCGAGGCCGATCAGCATCCCGGCGAGGAGGTTGAGCAGGCGCGGGTTATCCCACATGCGCCCCGTCCAGAATCTTCACGCACAGCTCCTCGTAGGAGAGGCCCACCGCGCGCGCCGCCATCGGCACGAGCGAGTGGTCGGTCATGCCCGGCGCCGTGTTCACCTCGAGCAGGTAGGGCCGCCCGCGCCGGTCGAGCATCAGGTCCACGCGTCCCCAGCCGCGGCAGCCGAGGGACCGGAACGCCTCGAGGCAAAGCGCCTGCAGCGCGCGCTCCTTCGCCTTGGGCAGGCCGCAGGGGATCAGGTAGCGCGTGTCGTTCGCCAGGTATTTCGCCTCGTAGTCGTAGAATTCGCGCGGCGTCTCGATACGGATCGCGGGCAGCGCGCGCTCGCCGAGGATCGCCACGGTGAGCTCCGGCCCGTCGATGAACTTCTCCGCGATCACCACCGGGTCATGCTTCGCCGCAAGGCGCCACGCCGCCTTGAGCTTCGCGGCCGCCTTGACCTTCGTCATCCCGACCGAAGAGCCCTCGCTCGCCGGCTTCACGAAGAGCGGCGTGCCGAGCTTGCGCGCCGCGGCACCGAAGTCGGTTTTCTGCGTCAGCACGGCATAGGGCGCGGTCGGCAGGCCGTCGGCCTGCCACATGCGCTTGGTGCGCACCTTGTCCATCGCGAGCGCGGAGGCGAGCACGCCGCTCCCCGTGTACGGAAGGCCGAGCCACTCGAGGATGCCTTGCACGGTGCCGTCCTCGCCGAAGCGCCCGTGCAGCGCGATGAACACCCGCTCGAACTTCTCGTCGAGCAGCGCCTCCAGTCCGCGCTCGGAAGGGTCGAAGGGATGCGCATCGACGCCTTTGCGCCGCAGCGCCTGGAGCACCATCGTGCCGCTCTTCAGCGACACCTCGCGCTCGGCGGATTTGCCTCCCAGGAGAACGGCAACCTTGCCGAAGCTCATGCCGGTTCTCCCACGATGCGCACCTCGGGCAGGAGGTCCACGCCCTTCTTTTCCAGAACGGTCTTTGTGACCTGCGCGATCAGCCACTCGATGTCGGCGGCGCTTGCCGCACCCTTCGGGTTGACGATGAAGTTGGCGTGCTTCTCGGACACGCGGGCCCCGCCGCGGGACAATCCCTTGAGGCCGCAGGCCTCGATCAGCCGCGCCGCGTGGTCGCCCTGCGGGTTGCGGAACACGCTGCCGGCATTGGGCAGCGAGAGCGGCTGCGTCGCGATGCGCTTCGCGAGCAGCTCCTTGATGCGCGCGCGGGAAGCCTCGCCGTCGCCGGCCGGCAGCTGGAAGAATGCGCCGGCGAACCATTCGTCCTTCGGCCCGGCGCAGTGCCTGTATCCGATCTCGAATTCGTCCTTCGTCCGGCGATGGATGCTGCCGCCGCGGTCGATCGTCTCCACGGCGGTGACGATGTCCCAGGTCTCGGCGCCGTAGCAGCCGGCGTTCATGGCGAGCGCGCCGCCGACGGTGCCCGGGATTCCGGCGAGGAACTCGGCGCCGGCGAGGCCGTGCGTCGCGGCGAAGCGCGCGACCTTCGGCGCGGCGACCCCGGCCGCAGCGTGCACGCCGCCCTCGCGCAGCTCGGGGCGCAGCTCGGCCGAATGCATGAGGATCGCCGTGCCGCGGAAGCCGCCGTCGCGCACGAGGAGGTTGGAGCCCAGCCCGACGAAGAGCAGCGGCTCGTCGTTCTCCACTTGACGCAGGAACGCGGCGAGGTCCTGCGCGTCGACGGGCGCGAAGAACCGGTCGGCGGGCCCGCCGGCGCGCCAGCTCACGTGCTTCGCCATCGGCTCGTCGCGCCGCAGCTCGCCGCGCAGTCCCGTGAAGTGGAGGGGCTCAGCCATGTTCATGCGAGCTGCGCGGGCACGTTGCCGATGGAGCCGGCGCCCATGGTGAGCACGACGTCGCCATCCTTCGCCGTGCGGCGGATCGCGTCGGCCATCGCGTTGATGTCCTCGACGAAGAGCGGCTCGACCTTGCCGTACACGCGCAACGCCCGCGCGAGCGAGCGCGAGTCGGCGGCGACGATCGGCGCCTCGCCGGCGGCATACACCTCGGCGAGCAGCACCGCGTCCGCCGTGGAGAGCACCTTGACGAAGTCCTCGAACAGATCGCGCGTGCGGCTGTAGCGGTGCGGCTGGAACGCGAGCACCAGGCGGCGCCCCGGGAAGGCGCCGCGCGCCGCCTCGAGCGTCGCCGCCATCTCGGCGGGGTGGTGGCCGTAGTCGTCTACGAGTGTGAAGGTGCCGCCGCCGTGCGCCGCGATGTCGCCGTAGTTGTGGAAGCGCCGTCCTACCCCGCGGAACTCCGCGAGCGCCTTGAGGAGCGCGGCGTCCGGCACGCCGAGCTCTCCCGCGACCGCGATCGCGGCAAGCGCGTTGAGCACGTTGTGGCGTCCGGGCAGGTTGAGCGTCACCTCGAGCGGCGCCTGCTTCTCGCGCAGCGCGCGGAAGCACATGCGGCTGCCTTCGGGCTCGATCGCCTCGGCGCGCACCATTGCGTCGGGCGAGGTGCCGTACGTGAGCGCGGGCTTCGCCACCGACGGCAGGATCGCGCGCAGGTTCTCGTCGTCCAGGCACAGGATCGCCGAGCCGTAGAACGGCAGGTTCTGCAGGAACTGCACGAACGCCTGCTTGAGCTTGCCGAAGTCCTGCTCGTAGGTGTCCATGTGGTCGGCGTCGATGTTCGTCACTACGGCGATCACTGGCTGCAGGTGCAGGAACGAGGCGTCCGACTCGTCCGCCTCCGCGACGATGAAGTCGCCCGCACCCAGGCGGGCGTTGCTGCCGGCGGCGTTCAGGCGCCCGCCGATGACGAACGTCGGATCGAGCCCGGCCTCCGCCAGCACGCTCGCCACGAGGCTCGTGGTGGTCGTCTTGCCGTGCGTGCCGGCAATCGCCACGCCTTGCTTGAGCCGCATCAGCTCGGCGAGCATCAGGGCGCGCGGCACGACCGGGATGCGCTTCTCGCGCGCCGCGACGAGCTCCGGGTTGTCGGCCCGGACTGCGCTCGACACGACCACCGCGTCGGCGCCGTTCACGTGCTGCGCGGCGTGCCCGAGCGCCACCTTCGCGCCGAGGGACGCGAGGCGGCGCGTGGCGGCATTTTCCGCAAGATCGGAGCCGCTCACCTTGTAGCCGAGGTTCGCGAGCACTTCGGCGATGCCGCTCATGCCCGAGCCGCCGATGCCGACGAAGTGGATGCGGCGCACCTTGTGCTTCATGCGCGCGCCTCCGCCAGCTCGATGCAGCGGCGCGCCACGAGCCGCGCGGCATCGGGCTTGCCGAGCGCGCGCGCCTTCTGCGCCATGGCGAGCAACTTCGGCCGGTCGAGCGAGCCGATGAGCTGCGCAAGCCGCTCCGGGGCGAGCTCGCCCTGCGGCAGCAGCAGCGCCGCGCCGCGCTCGGACAGAAAGCGCGCGTTCGCCGTCTGGTGATCGTCCACGGCGTGCGGATAGGGCACCAGCACGCTCGCCATGCCGCCTGCCGAGAGCTCCGCGATGGTGACGGCGCCGGCGCGGCAGATCACCAGGTCGGCCTCGGCGTAGCGCCGCGCCATGTCGTCGATGAACGCAAGGAGCTCGCCCTGCACCCCCTGCTTCCGGTACTCCTGCTGCAGAAATTCCAGGTGCTTCTCGCCGGACTGGTGCACAACGCGCGGCCGCGGGTCGAGGAGCGCGAGCGCCTTCGGCAGCGCCTCGTTCAGCGCCTGCGCGCCGAGGCTGCCGCCGACCACGAGAATGCGCAGCGGCCCGCTGCGGTCCCGGAATCGGTGCTCGGGCGCCTGCAGGGAAGCGATCGCGCCGCGCACCGGGTTGCCGGTCCATTCGGCGCTCTTCAGCGCGCCGGGGAAGGCGACCATCACCTTGTCCGCGACGCCGGCAAGCACGCGGTTCGCGAGCCCCGCGATCGCGTTCTGCTCGTGCAGCGCGAGCGGCCGGTTGAGGAGCGAGGCCATCATTCCGCCCGGGAAGGCGACGTAGCCGCCGAGGCCGAGCACCACGTCGGGGCGGATGCGGCGCAGCTCGCGCGCGCTCTCCCAGAAGGAGAGCAGCAGGTTCGCCGGCAGCAGCAGCTTCTGCATCAGGCCCTTGCCGCGCGCGGCGCGCGCCCGGATCCACGCGCCCGGATAGCCGTGCTTCGGCACGAGGCGCTCCTCCATGCCGCCGCGGTTGCCCATCCAGACGACCCGCCAGCCGGCGTCGCGCATCTCGTCGGCGACCGCGAGCCCCGGAAAGATGTGCCCGCCCGTGCCGCCGGCCATGATGACGATGGTCTTCATGCCGGCATCCCTCGCGCCAGCTGGCGGTTTTCCCAGTCGATCCGCAGAAGCAGCGCGAGCGCCACAAAGTTGACCACCAGGCCCGAGCCGCCGTAGCTCATGAGCGGGAGCGTCAGCCCCTTGGTCGGCAGCAGCCCGGTGTTCACGCCCATGTTGATGAGGCTCTGGAAGCCGATCCAGATGCCGATGCCCTGCGCCGCGAGCGCGGCGAAATGCCGCTCGCGCAGGGTCGCCTGGCGGCCGATGGCGAAGGCGCGCGCCACGATCCAGGCGAAGAGCGCAATCACCACCGCGACCCCGGCGAAGCCGAGCTCCTCCGCGATCACGGCGAGCAGGAAGTCGGTGTGCGCTTCGGGCAGGTAGTGCAGCTTCTCCACGCTGGCGCCCAGGCCCACGCCGAGCCACTCGCCGCGGCCGAACGCGATGAGCGCATGCGAGAGCTGGTAGCCGCGCCCGAAGGGATCGGACCACGGGTCCATGAACCCGAAGATCCGCTGCATGCGGTAGGGCGAGGAGACCACGAGCAGCGTGAACCCGGCCGCGAGCATGCCGACGAGGGCGGCGAAGTGGCGCCCGTTCATGCCGCCGAGGAAGAGGATGCCGAACGCCGTGACCGCGATCACCACGAGGGCGCCGAAGTCCGGCTCGCGCAGCAGGAGCCACGAGACGAGCAGCATCACCACCAGCATCGGCAGCAGGCCCTTCCTGAAGCTCTTCATCACTGCGTGCTTGCGGGCGGTGTAGTCGGCCGCGTAGAGCACCGCCGCGAGCTTCATCACTTCCGAGGGCTGGACGCTCACGAGCGGCAGCGAGAGCCAGCGCCGCGCGCCGTTCACCTCGCGGCCGAGGCCCGGCACGAGGACGACGACGAGAAGCGCGATGCCCGCCACGAAGAGCCACGGCGCGGCGATCTGCCAGCCGCGCACCGGAAGGAGGAACACGGCGATCGCTGCGCCGAGCGACGCGGCGAGGAAAAGCGCGTGGCGCACGAGGAACCAGGCGGCGTTGTTGGCGGTGAAGCGGCTCGTCTCCGCGGTGGCGATCGAGGCCGAATACACCATCACGAGGCCGCCGGCGGCGAGGATCAGCGCGGCCCAGGCGAGCGAGCGGTCGTATTCCGCGCTCGGCGCAGTGCGCGCGAAGACATAGGTCGCGCTCACGCGGAAAGCCTCTTCACCGCCGCGACGAAGACCTCGCCGCGCTGCTTGTAGTCGCGGAACATGTCGAAGCTCGCGCACGCCGGCGAGAGGAGCACCGCGTCCCCGGCGACCGCCTCGCGCGCCGCGGCGGCCACGGCCTCCTCGAGCGACCGCTGCCGCTCGAGCGGAACGCCGCTCGAGGCGAGGGCGCGCTCGATGAGCGGCGCGTCGCGCCCGATGAGCAGCACCTTCTTCGCGAACTGCGACACGGGCAGCGCGAGCGGCGAGAAGTCCTGCCCCTTGCCGTCGCCGCCGGCGATGAGGAAGACGGGCCTTCCCAGGCCGGCGAGGGCCGCCGCCGTCGCGCCCACGTTCGTGCCCTTGGAGTCGTCGTACCACTGGACGCCGTTTCGGGTCGCGACGAGCTCCATCCGGTGCGGCAGCCCCCGAAAGGTGCGCAGGCCCGCGCCGAGCGCGTTGAGCGCGACGCCCATGGAACGCGCCAGCGCGCACGCGGCGAGCGCGTTGGACGCGTTGTGCAGACCGCGAATCGGCAGTTCGTCCAGCGGCAGGATTTCCGTATCGCCCTGCACGAGGTGACCGTCGCGCAGGCCGAAATCCATGACGCGGGCCGGCGCATCGAGCCCGAATGTCATGTGCGCGGCGCCTTCCCGGATCATTGCGATGGAGTGCCGGTCGTCGCGATTCAGCACCTGGATGCCGTCGCCCATGAAGATGCGGGCCTTCGCCGCGCCGTAGTCTTCGAGGCCGGCGTAGCGATCGAGGTGGTCCTCGCTCAGGTTGAGGAGCGCGGCGGCGTCGGGCGCCAGTGACCAGGCGGTCTCGAGCTGATAGCTCGAGAGCTCGAGCACCCAGACCGCGGGCGGCGAAGCCTTGCGCGCGGCGAGCGCCGCGAGCGCGGCGGGCCCGATGTTGCCGGCGCTCTCGCAGTCGACGCCGGCGGCGCGCAGCAGGTGCGCAGCGAGCGCGGTGACGGTGGTCTTGCCGTTGGTGCCCGTGACGCCCAGCACCTTCGAGCGCGTGCTGCCGCGCACGTGCCAGGCGAAGAGCTCGATGTCGCCGACGACCGGGATGTTCCTCGCTTTTGCTTCGAGGACGATCGGCTGCTCGAGCGGCAGCCCGGGACTGACGCAGAGCAGGTCGATGCCCTCGAGGAGCGCAGAGCTGAATGCGCCGGTGTGGAGCTCGCCCCGATAGTCGGCGGTGCGCGGCGGCGCGGCGCGCGTGTCGGCGACGCGCACCTTGCCGCCTTCGCCCTCGATCCAGCGCGCGGCCGACAGACCGGTATCGCCGAGGCCGAGCACCAGCACCCGCTTGCCGCGCAGCGCGGCCGGCGTGGGGCGCTTGAGGGAAGCGAAGGCGGGCTCGCGCATCATCGCAGCTTCAGCGTGGAAAGGCCGAAGAGCACCAGCATCATGGTGATGATCCAGAAGCGCACCACGACCTGGCTCTCCTTCCAGCCCTCGAGCTCGTAGTGGTGGTGCAGCGGCGCCATGCGGAAGATGCGCTTGCCGCCGCTGTACTTGAAGTAGAGCACCTGGATCATCACCGACAGCGTCTCGGCGACGAAGACGCCGCCCATGATGAAGAGCACAATCTCCTGGCGCACGATCACGGCGATCGTGCCCAGCGCGGCGCCGAGGGCGAGCGCGCCGACGTCGCCCATGAAGACCTCCGCCGGGTAGGCGTTGAACCAGAGGAAGCCCAGGCCCGCGCCCGCGAGCGCGCCGCAGATGACGGCGAGCTCGCCGGCGCCGGCGATGTACGGCAGGCCGAGGTACTTGGAGAAGACCGCGTTGCCCGCCACGTAGGCGAAGATGCCGAGGGCGCTGCCCACGAGCACGGTCGGCATGATGGCGAGGCCGTCGAGGCCGTCGGTGAGGTTCACGGCATTCGACGTGCCGACGATCACGAAGAAGGTGAGCACGACGAAGCCGAGCGTGCCCAGCGGATAGGCGACGAACTTGAAGAACGGCACGATCAGCTGGTTGAGCGCCGGCATGCTCTGCGCGAGATAAGCGAGGTAGGCTGCGGCGAGCACGCCGATCACCGATTGCCAGAAGAGCTTCGCCTTCGGCGACAGCCCCTTCGGGTTGCGGTGCACGACCTTGCGGTAGTCGTCCACCCAGCCGACGATGCCGAAGGCGAGCGTGACGAGCAGCACCACCCACACCAGGCGATTGCGCAGGTCGCCCCAGAGCAGCGTCGTCAGGCAGATCGAGACGAGAATCAGCGCCCCGCCCATGGTCGGCGTGCCCGCCTTGGTGAGGTGCGAGCGCGGGCCGTCGTCGCGCACTGCCTGGCCGATCTTGTAGGCGGTGAGCTTGCGAATCACGTACGGCCCGAGGATGAGCGAGATGGCGAGCGCCGTGAGCGTCGCGAGCACCGCGCGCAGCGTGAGGTAGTTGAAGACGTTGAAGAGCCGGACATCCTTCGCGAGCCATTGCGCGAGCTCCAGGAGCACTAGTGCGACCCTCCGGCGGGCATCAGTGGCCCCCCTTTTCGCCGGTCAGCGCCGCCACGACGCGTTCCATGCGCATGAAGCGCGATCCCTTCACCAGCAGCGTCACGCCGGGCGACGCGCGCTCCTTGACGATGTGGACGAGAGCGTCGATCGACTCGGCGTGATGGCCGGCGGCGCCGAACGCCTCGACGGAAGACTTCGTGGCCTCGCCGATGGCGAAGAGGCTCGAGATCTGCCGCGACAGCGCGTACGCGCCGATCTCGCGGTGGAACTCGGCGCCATGCTCGCCCACTTCGCCCATATCGCCGAGGACGAGGACGGTGGGCGCCGGACACGAGGCGAGGACGTCGATCGCCGCGCGCACCGAGTCCGGGTTGGCGTTGTAGCTGTCATCGATCACCGTCGCGCCGCTCGCCGCCTGCTTGACCTGCAGCCGCCCGGTATACGGGCGGAAGGCGCTGAGCCCCTCGGCGATCCTTGCGGGAGGAATGTCGATCGAAGCCGCGCAGGCCGCCGCCGCGAGCGCGTTGCGCACGTTGTGCACGCCCGGGATCGCGAGCGTCGCGCGCGCCTCGCCGGCAGGCGTGCGCAGCTCGATGTCGCTGGAGAGATGGCCGAGCGCGTAGCGCCCGCTCACCGTGCCCGCCGCCGTGCCGAAATCCACCACCCGCCGGCCGCCGGCGCGCCGGCGGAAATACGCAGCATGAGGATCGTCCGCGTTGACCACCGCGACGCCGTCGGGCCCGAGCGCGTCGTAGACGGTCGCGTTCTCCTCGGCGACTTCCTCGACGGAGCGCATGAATTCGAGGTGCTCGCGCTGCGCGTTGTTCACGAGCGCCACGGTCGGCTGGGCGATGCCGGCAAGGTAGGCGATCTCGCCCTTGTGGTTCATGCCGAGCTCGACCACGCCGCAGCGGTGGTCCTCGCGCAGCTTGAGCACGGTGAGCGGCACGCCGATGTCATTGTTCAGGTTGCCGGCGGTGGCGAGCACGGCCTGCGGCCCCGCCGCGCGGCGCAGGATCGCCGCGATCATCTCCTTTACCGTCGTCTTGCCGTTCGACCCGGTGACCGCGATCAGGGCGAGCTTGAAGCGCGCGCGCCAGCGGCGCGCCAGGTCTCCCAGCGCCCGCTTGCTGTCCTCGACGACCACGACTGGCAGGGGGAAGGGGCCGCTGTAGCGCCGGTCCACCATCGCGCCCGCCGCGCCGCCGGCGGCCGCGGCCTCGAGGAAGTCGTGCCCGTCGAAGCGCTCGCCGCGCAGCGCGACGAAAAGGTCGCCGCGGGCGAGCGTGCGCGTATCGCTGCTCACTCCGCCGAAGGCGGCCGATGCGCCGCTCACGCGCCCGGCAACGGCTTCCGCGGCTTCGGCGAGCGTCATCATGCGCTGCCTTTCCCGAGCGCGGCGCGCGCCACCGCGGCATCCGAGAACGGCAGGCGCGTGCCCCGGATCTCCTGGTACTCCTCGTGGCCCTTGCCCGCAATCAGCACCACATCGCGCGGCGCCGCCTCTGCGATCGCCCTGCGGATCGCCGCCTCGCGCTGGGGCTCGACGTCGTGCGCGCGGCGCATGCCGGCCTCGATGTCGCGCAGGATGGCGAGCGGCTCCTCGCTGCGCGGGTTGTCCGAGGTGAGCCAGACGCGGTCGGCGAGGCGCTCGGCGAGCTCGCCCATCACGGGCCGCTTCGCGGGATCGCGGTCGCCGCCGGCGCCGAACACCACCGCGAGACGCCCGCCGCGCGCGCTCGCGACCGGCCGCAATGCCGCGAGGACTTTCTCCAGCGCATCCGGCGTGTGCGCGTAGTCCACGACCACGAGCGGCTCCTCCGCGACGCGCTCCATGCGCCCGCGGACCGCCGGCAGGGTCTCGAGGCGCCCGGCCGCCTGCAAGAACGGCACGCCCGAGGCGACGAGGCAGCCCAGAACGCCGAGCGCGTTGGCGACGTTGAAGCGCCCGAGCTGGCGGAAACGGACCGCCGCCTCGCCCCAGCTCGAGACGAGCTCCAGGCGATCCGCCGCGATGGCGCGCGCCGCGATGAATTCGCTCACGCCGCCCGGCGCGGCGCCGGCCGGAGAGAGGCTGTAGCCGATCGTGCGCACGCCGCGCGCGGCGAGCCGGCGGGCAAGCTGCACGCCGAATACGTCGTCGAGATTCAGGACCGCCGCGGAAAGCCCCGGCGCGTCGAAGAGGCGCGCCTTCGCCTCGCCGTACGCTTCCATGGAGCCGTGGTAGTCGAGATGGTCGTGCGTGAGGTTGGTGAAAAGCGCGCAGTCGAACGCCACCGCGTTCACGCGGCCCTGCACGAGGCCGTGCGAGGAGACTTCCATCGCTGCGGCGCGCGCGCCGGCGCGCAGGAACTCACGCAGCAGCCGATGCACTTCAAGCGCGTCGGGCGTGGTGTTCATGCCGGCGGCGAGCGCGCCCGGGAATCCGCTGCCGAGCGTGCCGAGGACCGCGGCCTTCGTGCCGCACTCGCCGAGCGCGGCGGCGATCCACTGGCTGGAGGAGGTCTTGCCGTTGGTGCCGGTGACGCCGCAGACCCACAGCGATTCCGAAGGCCGGCCGTAGAACTCGTGGGCGAGCGACCCGGCGCGCTCCTTGAGGCCGCTCAGCGGCGCGTTCGGCAGGCGCAGGTCCGCCGGCCACTCGAACCCGCGGTCGTCCCACACCACGGCCGACGCGCCGCGGCGCACGGCGTCGCCGATATAGCGGCGGCCGTCGGCCTGCTCGCCCGGGTAGGCGAAGAACGCGACGCCGGGCGCGCAGCGCCGGCTGTCCGAGGAGAGTCGCTCGATCATCGCGCCCTGCGAAGCGAGCCGGGCGAAGAGCTCCGGTGCGCCGTCCATCGCCCCCTCACGTGCTTTCTTTCGCTTCCTCGCCAGGCAGCTCGAGCGGCTCGAGCGGCGCGTCGTGCGGCACGCCGAGCAGGCGCAGCGCGCCCTGCATCACCTGTGCGAAGACCGGCGCCGCGACCGCGCCGCCGTAGTACTCGCCCGCCGAGGGCTCGTCCAGCATCACCGCTATCACGAGGCGCGGCGCCGACGCCGGGGCGAAGCCGACGAAGGAAGAGATGTACTTGTTGGCCGCATAGCTGCCGTTTTCCTGCTTGTGCGCCGTGCCGGTCTTGCCCGCGACGCGCCAGCCCATGATGCGGGCGCGCGGCCCGGTGCCGCCGGGCTGCACCGCGAGCTCGAGCATGGCGCGCACTTCCCGCGCCGCCTCGGTGGAGAGCACTTTCTCGCCTGCGGCGGGCGCTCCGGCTTTGACCAGCGTGAGCGGCACCAATTCCCCGTCGCGGGCGAACACGGTGTAGGCGCGCGCGAGCTGCAGCAGGCTCACGGAGATGCCGTGGCCGTAGGCCATCGTCGCCTGCTCGATCGGGTGCCAGGTCCGGTAGTTGCGCAGGCGGCCTGCGGCGGCGCCCGGGAAGCCGAGCTCCGGCGCGGTGCCGAAGCCCACCCGCCGGAAGAGGTCCCACATCGCCTCCCGGGGCAGGCCGAGCGCGATCTTGGCCGCGCCGACATTCGACGACTTCTGCAGCACCTGGGCCACCGTCAGCGCGCCGGATGGATGGGCGTCGTGGATGGTGTAGTTCGCGATCGTCATCCGCCCGGGGCTGGTCTCGATCAGCGTCGAGGGCGACACCCGGCCGCTCTCCAGCGCGAGCGCGATCGTGAAGGGCTTCAGCGTCGAGCCGGGCTCGAAGAGATCGGTAATGACGCGGTTGCGCAGCTGCGCGCCCGTGAGCCGGGCGCGGTTGTTGGGATTGAACGAGGGCGCATTGGCGAGCGCGAGGATTTCTCCGCTCTGCACATCCACGACGACCAGGCCGCCAGCTTTCGCGTGGTGGTGCTCCACGGCGCTCTTCAGCGCGCCGAAGGCGAGGCTCTGGATCTTCGCGTCGAGCGCGAGCGTGAGGTCGGCGCCGTCCTGGCCGGCGCGGATCGACTCCACGTCCTCCACGATGCGGCCGAGGCGGTCCTTGATGACGCGGCGGCTGCCCGCCTTGCCGCCGAGCGTCTGCTGGTGCGCAAGCTCCACGCCCTCCTGCCCGGAGTCGTCGATGCCGGTGAACCCGATGACGTGCGCGGTGACCTCGCCGCCCGGGTAGTAGCGCCGGAACTCGCGCTGCTCGGAGATGCCCTTGATGCCGAGCGCGGCGACCGCGTCGGCGACGTCGGGCGCGACCTGGCGCTTGAGATAGACGAAGTCGCGCCCGGCCTCGGCGAGCTTGCGGTCGATCTCGGCGGCCGGCATCTGCAGGAGCGCCGCGAGCTTCGCGCGCTCCTTCGCGCTGAGCACGACATCGGAAGGAATCGCCCAGATGGATTTCACCGGCGTCGAGACCGCGAGCGCCTCGCCGCTGCGGTCGAGGATGCGCCCACGGATCGCCGGGATCTCGAGCACGCGCGAGTAGCGCGCCTCGCCCTTCTCCTGCAGGAAGTCGGTCCTCAGGGCCTGGAGATAGAGCGCGCGCAGGCCGAGCGCGGCGAATGCCGCGAAGAGCACGAGCAGCACGACGCGGGCGCGCCACGGCGGCAGCCGGACGAGTCCCTGCGTCGCCGCGCTCACCGCGCGGGCTCCGGGGGAACGATCGCCGGGACGATGCGCACGCGGCGCGGGTCGGGCGCGCGCAGGCCGAGCGCGCTGCGCGCGATCTTCTCCACGCGCTGGTGCAGTCCCCAGGTGCTCGCCTCGAGCTGCAGGCGGCCGTACTCGATGTCGAGCTCGCGGGCGCGGGCCTGCTCGCGCTCGAAGTCGGAGAACAGCTTGCGGGAGCGATGCTGCGAAGTGACGAGCCCGAGCGCGCAGGCGACGAGAACTGCGAGGAGGAGGAGGTTCAGTTTCGCCACCGCGCGTCGGGCTCGATTCGGTTGTTGGGGAGAAGGTCCTTGGGAACGGGGCCCGCGGTGCGCTCGGCCACCCGGAGGATGGCGCTTCGCGCCCGCGGGTTTCTTCTTGTCTCTGCGTCGGAGGCGCGCACGGCGCGGCCGACGATGCGCAGCGGCGGCTGCGGCAGCTCGGCGGCGCGCAGCGGCAGCCGGCGCGGCAGGCGCGCTTTCGACGCGTCCTGCAGGAAGCGCTTCACGATGCGGTCCTCGAGCGAATGGAAGCTGATCACGGCGAGGCGGCCGCCCTCGGCGAGGCGCGCGAGCGCCTGCGGCAGCATCAGCGACACTTCCTCAAGCTCCCGATTGACGTGAATCCGTAGAGCCTGAAAGGTGCGCGTCGCCGGATCCTTGCCCGGCTCCCGTGTGCGGACCGCCTGACCCACGAGATCGGCCAGTTGGCGGGTGCGGAGGATCGGCTCGCGGCCCCGAGCAGCAACAATCGCCGCTGCAATCTGTTTAGCAAACCGTTCTTCGCCATAGTCGCGGATGACCTCCGTGATTTCTTCTTGTTCTGCCCGGGCGAGCCACTCAGCGGCGCTCGGGCCGCAGTCCGGGTCCATGCGCATGTCGAGGGGGCCGTCGGCGCGGAACGAGAAGCCGCGCGCCGGGTCGTCGAGCTGCGGCGAAGAGACGCCAAGGTCGAACAGCATGCCGTTCACCCGTCCGGCGCCCGCCTCCTCGAGCGCCGCCTCGAGCCGAGCGAAATTGCTGCGCACGAAGCGAAAGCGCGGATCGCGGATCGCCGCCGCGGAAGAGGCCGCCTCGGGATCGCGGTCGAGCGCCACCAGCCGGCCTTGCGCGCCAAGGCGCTGCAGCATCTGCATGGAGTGTCCGCCCCGGCCGAACGTGCCGTCCACGTACGTGCCCTCCGGACGGATGGCGAGGGCATCGAGCGCTTCTGCGAGGAGAACCGGCTGGTGCACGGTCCTCGCTCACAGCGAGAAATCTTCCATGCCGGGCGGCATGCCGCTCGACGCGAGCGCCTGGGAGAGCTTGGTGGACCACACTGCCGAGTCCCACAGCTCGAAGTAGCGGCCCTGCCCCACCAGCATCGCCTCGCGCTCGAGCTTCGCGTGCTGGCGAAGCGCGGGCGAGAGAAGGACGCGGCCCGAGCCGTCGGGCACGACGTGCTCCTCGAGGCCGAGGAGCAGGCGTTTCCACCAGCTCGCCTGCGGATCGAAGCTCGGGAAGGCCTGCACTCGCTCGCGCACCGGTTGCCACGCGCCCATGGGGTAAATCAGGACGCAGCCGTCCGGGTGCGCAGTGAGCACTAACGCCTTTTCCCCGTTGAGCAATGGCTCGCGGTGGCGCGTGGGGATGGCGATGCGCCCCTTCGCGTCCAGCGTAACCACTGCCGCGCCGTGAAACCCTCCGTCCATGCCTGTTTCACCACTTTTTTCTACCTTTCCCCACTTTACGGATAAATGGCTTTCTGGTCAAGCCGATTTATCCAAGCGGGACAAGCACTTAGCGCGGCTTTATTACACGAAATAGAGGCCCACGAATGTCCTTACGATTCCGTAGGTTGCGCCAAATAGTGAAAGTCAGTTCTAGGCTGCCAGCCGCTGCCCGGCCTGAGGCGCGATGCGATAATCGTTGCTCGCATGATCGACAAATTCGTTGCCTCGGCCGAGGCCGCGCTCGCCGACATTCCGGACGGCGCCACGGTGATGATCGGCGGCTTCGGAAACGCCGGTATGCCCGCCGCGCTGATCGACGCGCTGATCGCCCAGGGCGCGCGGGAGCTCACCATCGTCAACAACAACGCCGGCAACGGCGATACCGGACTCGCGGCGCTCATGAAGGCGAAGCGCGTGCGCAAGATCCTCTGCTCTTTCCCACGCCAGGCCGATTCCTGGCACTTCGATGCGCTCTACCGCGCGGGCGAGATCCAGCTCGAGCTCGTGCCGCAGGGCACGCTCGCCGAGCGCATCCGCGCCGCCGGCGCCGGCATCGGCGCGTTCTACACGCCGACGGCGTTCGGGACGCGGCTCGCCGAGGGAAAAGAGACCCGCCGCATCGAGGGACGCGACTACGTCCTCGAGTATCCGATCCACGCCGACTATGCCCTCATCAAGGCGGACCGCGCCGACCGCTGGGGCAACCTCGTCTACCGCAAGACCGCGCGCAACTTCGCGCCCATCATGGCGTCGGCGGCGAGGTGCACGGTGGCGCAGGTGCGCGAGACGGTCGAGCTCGGCGCCCTCGATCCGGAGCAGGTCGTGACGCCCGGAATCTTCGTGAAGCGCATCGTGCGCATTGCCCCTTCCCTGAAGAAAGCGGCTTGATGAAGAAACTCGACCGCAACCAGATGGCCGCCCGCGTGGCGCGCGATATTCCGGAGGGCGCCTACGTCAACCTCGGCATCGGGCTGCCGACGCTCGTGGCGGATCACCTGCCGAAGGGGCGCGAGATCATCCTGCACAGCGAGAACGGCGTGCTCGGCATCGGCCCGCGCCCGGCGCCGGGCGAGGAGGACGAGGACCTGATCAATGCCGGCAAGGAGCCGGTGACGCTGCTTGCGGGCGGCGCCTATTTCCACCACGGCGATTCGTTCGCCATGATCCGCGGCCGCCATCTCGACTTCGCGGTGCTCGGCGCCTTCCAGGTCTCGGTCGCCGGCGACCTTGCCAACTGGCACACCGGCGCGGCGGACGCCATCCCCGCGGTCGGCGGCGCGATGGACCTTGCGGTCGGCGCGAAGAAGGTGCTCGTGATGATGGAGCACCTCACGAAGAAGGGCGAAAGCAAGATCGTGCAGCGCTGCACCTACCCGCTCACCGCCGCGCGCTGCGTCGACCGCATCTACACCGATCTTGCCGTCATCGACGTGAAGCCCGACGGGCTCCACGTCGTCGACCTCGTCGAGGGCCTGTCCTTCGACGAGCTGCAGCGCCTGACCGGCGTGCCTCTGAAGAAGCTCGCTACTGCGGCTTGACGCCTGCCGCGGTCAGGATCTTCCTGTTGGAGGCGATCTCGTCGCGCACCAGCTTGGAGAATTGCTGCGGTGACATGTCCATGATCTCGTTGCCGGTGGTGAAGAGCCGCGCCTTGGTCTGAGTGTCGGCGAGCGCCTTGCGCACGTCGGCGTTGATCTTCGTCACCAGCTTCGCGTCCATCCCCGCCGGGCCCCAGAGCCCGAACCACAGCGGCGATTCGGTTCCCTTGATGCCCGCCTCCGCCGGAGTCGGCACGTCCGGGAGCTGCGGGTTGCGCTTCGCCGTGCTGACGGCGAGCGGGCGCAGCTTGTTGCCGCGAATGCTGCCGAGCGCGGCGGAGATCGGCGCCCAGTAGGCGTCGACGTTGCCGCTGAACATCGCCGTGATCACCTCCGGCGTGCCCTTGAAGGGCACCTGCACCACCTTGATGCCGGTCGCCGCGATGAAGCGCTCGGTCGTGAGGTGCGTGCCGCTGCCGATGCCGGCGTGGCCGATGTTGAGCGCGCCCGGCTTCGCCTTCGCCGCGTTCACCAGGTCCTGAACCGTCTTGTAGGGGCCGTCCGGCCGCACGGTAAGCACGTTCGGCTGGATCGCGAGCGGCGCGATGTCGCTGAAGTCCTTCAGCGTGTCGTACGGCAGGTGCGCATAGATCGCAGGGTTCACCGTATGCGCGTTGGAGTTGATGAGCAGGGTATAGCCGTCGGGCGCCGCCTTCGCCACCACCGCGGAGCCGATGGAGCCGCCCGCGCCGGCGCGGTTCTCGGGCACGACGGGCTGGTTCCACAGCTCGGTGAGCTTCTGGATCACGATGCGCCCGACGATGTCGGTCGAGCTGCCGGGCGTGAACGAGATGATCACGTGCACCGGCTTGTTCGGGAAATCCTGGGCGAACGCCTGCAGGGTGGCAGCGCAAAGCGCCGCGCAGAGAAGAATCCTTTTCATTTGTATCCTCCTAGGGCGAGATCATAACCGGAAGAACTCGCGCGGCGCATCGTGCAGGCGCTCGCAACCCGCTTCGGTGACGACGACGAGCTCGCCGACCTGCACGCCGGCGCGCGCGTCCGGCGTGACCACGTTCGGCTGCAGCACGAGCATCATCCCCGGCTGCAGGGTGAAGTCGGGAAGCGGTCCCGCAGGCCGGCTGGCGCTGCCGAGCACCGGCGGCAGGTAGCCGCCGACGAAGCCGTGCACCAGGTCGTCGCAGGTGGTGAAACCCGCCTGCTCGATCGCGCACGAAGCGGCGACGAGCTGCGCTGCGCTCGCGCCGCCCTTCACCACGCCGAGCATGGCATCGAGCGCCGCCTCGGCGGCCCCGTAGAGATCGCGGTAAAGCGCTGTGGGCGGCGCGCCGAGCGTGAAACTGCGCAACACCTGCCCGGGATATTCCCAGAATTGCGCGCTGATCTCGCAGAAGAGAACATCGCCCTGCGCGAGCCTGCGCGTGGACGGATATTGCGCCGGCACGCAGCAGTCCGGCGCTGCCATCGAGGTGGCGCCGAAGTAGTGGATCCATGTGCTGCCGCCCTCGCGCACGTAGGCCTGCTCGCAAAGCGCCCACAGCCCGCGCTCGTCCATTCCCGGCCGCGCCTGCTCGCGAAGCGCGTCGATCGCGAGGTCCGAGAGCCACGCGCCGATGCGCGTCCAATCGATCTCCTCCGCAGATTTGACGAGCCGCAGCTCGGCATAGGCGGCATTCAGGTCGACGAGCTCGAAGCGCCGCGCGAGGCGCCGCTGCTTCGCCGCGCCGAGAACGCCGATCACGGCGATCTTCCTGGCGCGCCTGGCGTCGAGCTGCGCTTCCAGCGCGTCGACGGTCGCCGGCCCGCCCCATTGCACGTCGAACTCCGCGGCGATGCGCCGCGCGAGCGGCACGTGATTGTGGTACTGGATGAAGAGCGCCCCGGGCTGCCCGTCTTGCAGAAGCGCGACCGCCTCCGCAGTCACCGGCCACCCCGTCAGCCAGCCGACCGCGCTCCCCGAGCGGTTCTCTCCGCAGGCGAGCAGGCAGTCGGCCCCGGCGCGTTCGGCGAGCGCCGCGGCCGCCGCGCGGCGGCGCTGCATTTCCCGGCTCGAGAAACGCGGGTACGGCTGCGCGAGGATGGCGCGCAGCCGCGCGTCGAGCGGCCTAGGCAGCCTTCGAAGCCTTGTTCTTGCGCGCCCAGTAGCCTTCGCCCGCCTTGGTGCGAGCGAGCTCGTCGGCGGTCTTGAATCCCGGCGCCATCGAAGCGTCGGTCCCCGCCATCACCTGGTGATGCTCGATGTTGAGCAGGCGCAGCCAGCTCTGCTGCCCGAGGGTGAGGCCGATGGCGCAGCCGAGCTCCACGAGCTCCGGCTCCGAAAAATGCCGGTGCATGCGCTCCCAGAACGCGTCGTCGGTGTCCAGGCGGTACACGATCGCCTCGGCGTACGCGAGCGCGGCCTTCTGCCGCTCGTCGTAGCGCTTGGACTTCTCGAACTGCAGGAGGTCGCGCACATCGTCTTCGACCATGCCTTTCGCCGCGGCCTTGATCGAGCGCTGGTTGCCGCAATACTCGCAGGTCACGGCGCGCGAGACGTAGAGGCGGCAGAGCTCCTTGATCGGGTGGTGCAGCACGCCATTCTTGAAGACGTCGCGCCACGAGTTGGCGAAGAACCAGAAGCAGGCCTTGACGTGCGCGCGGACCGCGGAGCTTTCCGGGCGCGGCGTGCCTTCGCGCTGGCAGCGCTCCATCTCCTTGCGCATGTCCTCGTCCATCTGCTCGAGCGGGATGTAGCTGATGCGTTGCTTGCCGGTCATGGCTGTACTCCTCCGGACCGTGAATTTAACATCTCCGCGTGTACCAGGATCATTCCGCGCTCCAGGCCGCCGGGCAGCTGCTGCTCGCATTCGCGTTCCTGGCGAGCGGCGTGCGCAACCTCGGCTGGATGTTCCGCCAGCACGAGGAGCGCATGCGGGCGCTGGGCGTGCCTTGGGCGCGCGGCGTGCTGATCGTGGGATTCGTCCTACAGTTCGGCGGCGCGGCGCTCCTCGCGCTCGACTACCGCCGCGCCCTCGGCGCCTGGCTGCTCGTCCTCTTCACGCTCGCCGCGAGCGCGATCTTCCATCGCTGGTGGCGCATCCAGGACCCGCTCCTGCGGCACCTGCACATCGGCAACCTGCTCGTGAACGCGGGAGTCGTGGGCGGCCTGCTCCTGGTGGCCGCCCTGTAGTCCCTTTAGCGCCCGGTCCGGCGATCCGCTAAGCGCCCGCCTTCATCGGCGGCCAGTCGCGCGAGTACACCGGGTGCGCGAGGAACTCCTTGGGCGGATAGGTCCAGAACTGGCTCACGTTCGAGTAGGTGTACACCGGCGTGTTTACGAGCTGCCCGTCCTTCTTCTCCACCTTGCGGATGTAGATGTTGCCCACCACGTTGCCGTACTCGTCGAATGCGATCGGCCCGCGAAGCGTGTCCACCTTCACCGCGCGCAGCGCCTTGATGAACGCCTGCTTGTCCTCGATGCGGCCCTTGAGCGCCTCGATGGCGGCGTAGAGGACCTCGCCGTAGAGATAGGTCCCCGAGGCGTACTGCCCCGGATCGTAGCCGTTCTCCTTGCGGTACGCGGCGACGAAGCGCTTGTTGATCGGGTTGTCGAGCTGCGCCGTGTACCAGCAGCTCGACAGCCTGCCCAGGGCGTAGTCGCCCATGTTGCGCACCGCCACCTCGTCGAACGCCGTCATGCCGCCGACCACCGGCGTCTTCATCGCGTACTCGTTGTACTGCTTGAGGAAGCGGAAGCCGTTCGAGCCGGCGAAGCCGAGGAACACCCCGTCGATGTCCGTCTTGAGCTGCGCGATGTAGGTGCCGTAGTCCGGCGCGTTGAGCGGCGAGAACAGTTTCTGCGCGAGCGTGCCGCCGGCGTCCTCGAACACCTTCTGGAAGCCGCCGAGCATCTCGTGACCGTAGGCGAAGTCGTCCGCGATCGCAGCCATGCGCTTCCACTTGAGGTGCTTGGCGCAGTAGTCGGCCATCGGGTGCGCGCACTGCGCCGACGTGGAGGTGGCGCGCACGAACCACGGGTTCGCCTTGCGCTGGGTCATGTCTTCCGCGCCCGCCACCGGCAGCGTGGGAATCTGCGCCGTGCGGATGTAGTCGTCCATGGCGAGCGCCTCGAACGCGGCGAGCGGACCGACCACCGCCTGGACCTTGTCGCGCTCCACGAGCTCCTGCATCTTGGTGCGCGCCTGGGCCGGCACGCCGCCCGAGTCGGCGACGGTAAGCTCGACCTTGCGGCCGCCCATGGTGTAGTTCTTCTCCTTCAGGAAGATCGTCAGCCCGCGCTCCATGTCGATCCCGCCGGAGGCGAGCGCCCCCGTCTTGATCGTCAGGAGGCCGATGCGGATCGGCTCGGACTGCGCGCGCACGATGCCGGGGAAGCCGATCGCCGAAGCGCCGGCGGCGGCGCTCGCCGCCTGGATGAATTTCCTGCGATTGAAAGCCATTGTGCCGTCCTCCTCCAAGTAGGGCGGCACTACCTTACGCCATTTAGGCGTCGGTTCCAACCATGGAGAAGCGCTCGTCGGCGGCGAGGCACGCCGCCTCGGGCAGGCCGAGCTCGCGTCGCACCAGGTTCGCGCCGCGCACGATGGACACCATCTTGTAGAACGCGTGGCGCCGGCTCATGCCCTCGCGTCCCATGCCGCAGTCGGAGCCGAGGATCAGGCGCTCCGGCGGGACGTGCCTGAGCGCCTTGCGCGCGAGCTCCGCGACCTGCTGCGGCGTCTCGACCTGGAGCGTGTGGTGGTCGACCACGCCGATGCAGATCTTCTTGTCGCGGATCGCGGCGCCGATCGCCTCGAGGTCCATGCCGCCCGAGCTGCAGGTCTCGAAGGTGATCACGTCGGCGTCGATGCGCGAGAGCGCGGCGAGCGCCGGGGCGTAGCTCGGCGTGCTGGCGAAGAGGCGCTGCGCCGCGGGATTGCCCCAGCAGGTATGGCACCACACCTCGGTCTTGCCGCGCAGCCCGCGCACCGTGTTGTTGAACACCTCGACCATGAAGTCCACGTTCAGCACCTGGTCGGAGAGGCCTTTCGCGGCGAGCAGATGGATCTGCGGCTCCTCCATCTGGATCACCTTGCAGCCGGCGTCGGCGAGCTCGTTCAGCTCCTCGTTCAGCGCGTCGCTGATGGCGAGGATGGCCTTGCGCAGGTCCTTGTAGTGCAGGTCGCGCACCGCCATGGCGATCAGCTCGGGCATGATGGTGCCGAACTTGACGGGGCGCGTCGTGAGGCGCTGCGCCGCTTTCCACACCTCGGTGTATTGCAGCGTGCCGCGGCCGACCGGGCCGGTGAGGTCCGGCATCATCCGGGTCTCGAGCACATCGTGCAGGATATGGCCGGGCTTGTGCGGAAAGCCCGCCTTGCCGCCGGCGCGGTAGTACGAGGTGCCGGAGAAGCCGCTCATGCGCAGCGGCGCGTAGGAGAACCAGTTGTGGCCGGCGACGTCGGCGTCGAAGCGGCAATCGCCGTCGGTGACGATGTCGAGGCCCGCGACCTCCTGGTCCCTCAGGTAGGTCGACACGGCGTCGAGGTACTGCTCGCGGTAGGCGCGGTCGACCATCGCCTCGCGGAACTCGCGCCGTCCCAGGTTCTGCGTGTACCACGATGGCCGCGGCAGCGAGCCGATGATGGTCGTCGGCAGCTTCAGCTCGGCGGTCGCGGTGTACATCAGGACAGCCCGTCGCCGACCTTGACGTTCTCCGCCTTGATGTCGAGGCCGGAGTTCTGCGCCTCCATGAGCAGGAGCGTCGAGAAGTCTTCCTCCGTCATGCCGCGGCCGATCATCTGCTGCAGGACGTCTCGCGTGAGCGACGTGAGCGGCATCGGCACCTCGAATTTCCTCCCCGCCTCGAGGCCGAGGTCGAGGTCCTTGCGCAGCAGCTTGGGCGTGAATGTGACGTGGAAGTCGAGGTTGACGAGCGCCGGCGTCTTGTAGCGCGTGAACATCGAGCCCATCACGCTCTTGTTGAGGAAGTCGAGGAATGCGTGGCGCGGCATGCCGGCCTTCTCGGCGAGCACGGTGATCTCGCACAGGTTCTGGATGACCACGCCGAGCATCACGTTGTGGCAGATCTTCGCGATGCGCGAGAGCTCGCCCTCGCCGACATAGCTCGAGCCGGTGCCCATCATGTCGAGGTAGGGCCGCGCCGCCTCGTAGGCCGCCTTCGGCCCCGAAACGACGAAGGTCAGCTTCCCGGCCTTGATCACCTTGGCGTTGCCGCTCACCGGCGCGGCGAGGTATTCGACGTTCTTGCTCTTCAGCATGCCCCGCAGCTCCGCGGATCCCTCCAGGGAGATGGAGGAACACTCCACCACCATGCGCGGCTTGTCCGGACCGGAGAGCAGCTTGCCGATCACTTCCTTCACGTCCTCCCAGGTCGACACCATGCAGAACACGATGTCGCAGCCCGCGAGGTCGGGGATCATGCGCACGATCTTCGCGCCGTGCTCGGCGAGCGGCTGCGCCTTCGCCGCGGTGCGGTTCCAGACGCTGATGTCGCAGCCGTTCTTCGCCAGGCGCTCCGCCATGGCGTAGCCCATGCGGCCGGTTCCGATCCAGCCGAGCTTCAGCTTAGTAGGGATTGGCAATGGGCAGTTCCTCTGCGGGATAAAGCGAAATGATCTTGGCGCCTTTCGGCGTGAGGATGACTTCTTCCTCGATGCGCGCCGCGGACACGCCGTCGCTTGCCGGGCAGTAGGTCTCCACGGCGAACACCATGCCTGCCTTGAGCTCGATCGGCTCGCGCAGCGAGTTGACCCGCGAGATGAGCGGGCGCTCGTGCAGCCCGAGGCCGAGGCCATGGCAGAAGTTCAGGCCGAAGGCGTCCATCTCGCTCGCGAAGCCGATCTCCTTCGCCTCCGGCATGGCGAGCGCGATCTTGTCGCTCGACATGCCGGGCTTGAGTAGCTCGATGGCGCGGTCCATCCACTCGCGCGCCTTGCGGTACGCGGTGCGCTGCGCCGAGGTCGCCCGCCCGACGTTGAAGGTGCGGTAGTAGCAGGTGCGGTAGCCCATGAACGACTGGATGACGTCGAAGAACGCCTGGTCGCCCGGACGGATGAGGCGGTCGGTGAAGTTATGCGGGTGCGGCGAGCAGCGCTCGCCGGAGATCGAGTTGATCGCCTCCACGCAGTCGGAGCCCATCTCGTAGAGGCGCTTGGTCGCGAGCGCGACGATCTGCGACTCCTGCACGCCGGGCTTGAGCGCCTCGGCGATGTCCTGGTAGACGCCATCCACCATGGCGGCGGCCATGTTGAGGAGCGTCAGCTCGTCGATGTTCTTCACCTCGCGCGCCTGCAGCATGACCTGCTGGCCGTCCTTCACCTTGATGCCGAGCCGCTGCAGCTCGAAGAGCATCGGCGGCTCGACCACGTCCAGGCCGAGCGGCATGCCGGCCACGCCCTCTTCCTCGAGGATCGCCTTGATTTCCTTTGCCGCCTGCTTGAACAAGACCAGATCGGAGCCCGTGGCGCCGCGCAGGCCGAGCAGCCCCGCGCGGCAGTGGTCGGTATGCAGCCACGGCGCGTAGAGCTTGTGGTGCTTCGCGGCGCTGCCGAAGTCCCAGATGTACGGATCGCCGTTGCCCGTGAGCAGCGAATAGCGCGTGAGCTTGTCGCGCGCCCATTCGCCGATCACCGTGCTCGTCGTGTAGCGGATGTTGTGCTGGTCGAAGCAGAGCAGCGCCCCGAGCCCGGAGCCCGCAAGCGCGGCGCGCACGCGCGCGAGGCGGTACTGATGCAGGCGGCGGAAGTCGACGCGCTCCTCGAAGTCCACCTGCGTGCGCCCGGGCGCCTGCAGCGGCCGACTCCAGTTGTGGTGCGGGTCGATGTCGTCGGGCCGGACGATCTTCGGCTCCGGCCGCCGCCTCTGCTTCGCCATGGGATCTCCTCGGGGAGGGGATTCTAGCCGGAGATGAGCGCCATCCGGCGCCTCAGGCGCGCCGCTGTTTCGCCGTCGCCCGCGTCTTCGGCGCGCTTCGCCTGCACGCCGAGCCACGCGAGCAGCGGTCGGCGCCAGCCCTGCGCCGAGGCGATGTCGACGGCGGCCTGGATCTGCGCCGGCGCGAGGCTCGTCTTGCGCAAAGACACGCCCGCAGCGACGAGCCGGGACAGCGGCTCGTCCGCCGCGGCGTGCGCGCCCTTGCCCGCCAGGTAGTCCGCGTAGGCAAGCTCCTCTGCGTCCGCGCCCTCGCGCAGCGCCTGGAAGCCGGGACAATCGTCGAATTCCAGGCTCGCCGTGCGCACTGCGCAGCGCACGAGCTCCGCGCGCGCAACGAGGTCGGCGCGGCCGGTCCTCGCAAGCTCCGAGCGGGCGCGGGCGAATTCCGCCTCCGCCCCGGCCGTATTGCCGAGGAGATAGCTCTGCTGGAAGGCGGCGAGCGACTGGCTCGCATTCAGCTGCCAGTCGGTCGCCGGCGGAGACGAGCTGCACCCCGCCGCGGCGAGCGCGCAGACGGCGAGCATCCTTCTCACGGCAGCTTGATGTCCGTCTTGCGCTCGAACGGCCATTTGCGGTTGATCTCGTCGATGAGGCCGCCGATCTTGCGCACGCTCGCGTCCACCTCGGCGCGCAGCCCCGCGAGATCGGCGCTCGCGCTCTTCGCGTTGCCGCTCACGACCTGCGCGTCGGCGAGGATGGCATCGACTTTCTTCAGGCTTTCGCGCACCTCCCCGAGGAGCGCATTCGCCTGGCCGACTGCGCGCTGGGTAGCGTCCATCATGCCGCCCTCGCCGTACACGCGCTGGTCGGTCTTCGCGAGCAGCTCGTCGAGCCGCTTCGATACGCCGGACACCGAGGCGAGAAGCGCGTTTGCGCGCTCGACGGTCTCGACGATCTTCTGCGCATCCTCCTCGCTCCCCAGCACGGCCGCGAGCGCGCCGCGCTTGCCGGCGAGGCGCTCGCTCACCGCGCGCACGTTGCCGAGGGTCGCCTGGACGCTGCCGCCCGCCTTCGTCATCTCCTCGATGTTCTCCAGCACGCTCCGCAGCGTGGCCACCATGCGCGGGATCTCCTGCGCGGTGTCGCCGCGCAGGACCGGCCGCTCCGCGAGATCGGCGAGCGGCGGGTCCTGCAGGTTGGCGGTGATGACGCGCAGCTTCGCCGCGCCCACCAGCGGCACGTCGATGACGAAGACGCTCGACTCGCGCAGCCATTTCGCCTCGCTCACCGGCACGCGCACGCTGATGCGCACCTTGCCGTCCTCGCGCAGGGTGATGCGGCGCACGCGGCCGATCGGAAAGCCCGCGAAGGTGAGGTCGGTGCCGACGGTGATGCCTTCGGCGTTGTCCGCGTAGAGGCGCAGCCGCTGCGTCTCCTCGAACGTGCCGCGCTCGTAGAGCACGTACAGGATGAAGCCGCCGATCAGCATGATCGTGAAGGCGAGCAGCATGCCCACCTTGATGCCGAGGCTGCGCGGCAGCAGCACCTGGGCGAAGCCCGGCAGCGAGCGCCTGCCCTCCTCCGCCTGCGCCCGCTTGTCGTCCTCGTCCGCCATATCAGACGTATTTCACCACCAAAGTCACGGCCTCGATGGCGGCGACGACGAAGAAGAGCTTCAGCAGGCCGGCAAGCACCACGGCGGGCAGGGACTCGAGCACGCCGCGCTCCGCTTCCAGCGCCGCGGCCGCCGGGATGATCGCCACGGCGAGGCCGAACAGCAGGCACTTCAGGAAGAACAGGCCGAGCTCCGGGCCGTCGAACACGTTGATCACGATGCGCGAGAACTCCGGCACGCCGGCGGAGCTGAAGCCGAAGAAGGCGCTATAGGCGAGCCAGATGGTGATCGCGCAGCCGAAGGTCGTGAGCGCCGTGACGCCAAGCGCCGCGCCGGCGATGCGCGGCACGAGCTCGGCGTGCAGCGGGCTCGCTCCGGCGCCCGCCTTGTCCTCGAGCTCGCCGCGCACGCTCATGAGCGCGATCTCGGCGCCGATCGCGGCGCCGGAGCGCAGCGCGACGAAAAGCGCGGTCATGAGCGGCACGAGCTCCAGGACGAGGACGCTCAGCACCAACTCGAGCGAGAACCGCTCGACGCCATACTTGCGCGCCAGGACTTCCACGACCTCGATCAGCAGCAGGCCCAGCAGGGCGCACACGAGGGCATAGCCGGGCAGGATCTGCCACGCGGTGTAGTAGATCTGGCGCACGGCGAGCTCGCGCCCCTGCTCGCCGTAGCTCGCGGGAGAAAGCGCGGTGACGATCGCGATCCCCGCGAAGCGCACGATCCGCTGCCAGCTGCGCCGCCGGAAGAGGAAGGCGCCGGCCGAGCGCGTCGCGGGGCTCGCTGCGCGCGTCATCTAGAATCCGCGGATGAGCGAAAAAACAATCGCACACGAAAAGCTTACCGCGTTTGCAGCGGCCTGCCTCGAAAAGCTCGGGCTCGCCGCCGCGGACGCCCGCCTCGTCGCCGAGACGCTGGTCGCGGCGAACCTGCGCGGCGTGGACAGCCACGGCATCGTGCGCCTGCCGCACTATGCGGCACGGCTGCGCAACGGGACGGTCAAGGCGCGCCCCGACCTGCGCGTCGAGCGCACCGGTCCGTCGACCGCGCGGGTGGAAGGCGACGCCGGCATGGGACAGCTCGTGGCGACGCGCGCGATGCAGGAAGCGATCGCGCTCGCGAAGGAAACGGGCGTCGGCGCGGTCGTTGCGCGCAACAGCTCGCACTGCGGCGCGTGCGCATGGTTCGTGGAAATGGCGGCGAAGGCGGGCATGATCGGCATTGCGCTCACGCACACCGACTCCATCATGGTGCCGCCCGGGATGAAGAGCATCTTCCTCGGCTCGAACCCGATCGCATTCGCCGCGCCGGGCACGGAGGAGGCGCCGATCGTGATCGACATGTCGACCACGCACGCGGCCTGGGGGAAGGTGATCGTCGCGCGCCAGGAGGGCAAGCCGATCCCGCCCGACTGGGCGCTCGACGCCGCCGGCCGCACGACGACCGACGCGGCGCAGGCGGTCGGGCTCGCGCCGACCGGCGGCCACAAGGGCTACGCGCTCGCCCTGATGATCGAGATCCTCTGCGCACAGCTCGCCGGCGTGCCGTTCGGCCCGCACGTCACGAAGATGTACGGCGAGCTCGACAAGCCGCGCAACCTGGGCCATTTCATGCTCGCGCTCGACGTCGCGCGCTTCACCGGCGCCGCGGGGTTCCGCGCGCAGATTGACGCCCTGGTTCGCGAGATCCGCAGGCAGGAGCCCTCGGACCCGCAGCGCCCGCCGCTTGCGCCCGGCGACCCCGAGCGCGCGTGCGCGCGCGCGCGCGCAAAGGCGGGCGTGCCCGTCGGCGAAGGCGTGCTCGCGGAGCTGAACGCGCTCGCTGCGAGCCTGGAGATCGCGCCGCTCTAGCCGCGGGCAAGCGCGTCGATGCGCTCCGGCTCGAGCTTCACCTTCCGCGCCGCGGCGCGGATCTCGTTCCAGGTTTCCTCGTCCACCGGGATGCCCTCCCGCAGCCGGCGCTCGCGCCATTCGCGCTCGGGCTCGCCGGCGATGCGCACCTTGTCCGCGCCCGGCGCCGCGCGCGAGGCGCGCAGCCAGGCGAGGAAGCTCTTCGCGTCGCGCGCGAAGGCGTCCTGCGTGCCCAGGCGCCGCGGATCGATGAGGATCGAGAGCATGCCGTTCAGCACGCGGCGCCGCGTCTTGTTGTCGTAGTCGGTCACGCCGCCCGCGGTGAGCGCGCCGCCGAGGAGCTCGCAAGCCACGGCGAGGCCGTAGCCCTTGTGCTCGCCGAAGGTCAGCATCGCGCCGAGAGGCGCGACCACGCCCCAGCGCGGATCCTCGGTCGGATTGCCCTGCTCGTCGATCAGCCAGCCGTGCGGTATCTTCGCGCGCTTGTTGTGCGCGACGCGCAGCTTGCCCTGCGCCACGGCGCTCGTCGCCATGTCGAGCAGGAAAGGCGCCTCTCCCGGCAGCGGGATGCCGATGCACACCGGATTGGTGCCGAAGCGCCGGTCGGCGCCGGCAAACGGCGCGACCCGGGCGAAGGACTGGACGTTGACGAAATGCATCGAGATCAAGCCTTCAGCCACCGCCATCTCGGCCCAGTGGCCGATGCGCCCGAGGTGGTGCGAATTGCCGAGCGCGACGATGGCCGAGCCGTGCTTCTTCGCGCGCTCGATTGCGAGCAGCGTCGCGGCATGGCCGATCGTCTGGCCGTATCCCTGGCGGCCGTCGAGCAGGAGCAGCGCGCCGCCGTCGAGCTTGACTTCGGGTGTCTGGTTGACGGTGAGGCCGCCCTCCTGCAGTGCCTCGACGTAGCGCGGCATCATGCCGATGCCGTGCGAGTCGTGCCCGCACAGGTTCGCCATGACGAGATTTTCCGCCACCCTGCGCGCTTCCTCCGCGTGACTGCCGCCGGCGAGCGCGAGGGCTTCGATCGCCCGCTCGAGCGGGCCCTTCTGGAAGGTGTGGTCCATAGCGGAAGCGGAGTTTACGGCTTTCGCCGTGGTATATAAGGACGATGAAAAAGAAAGCGCCGCAGGAGCTGCGCAGCTACCGCTGGTACGGCGTCCAGGACCTGCGCGCGTTCGGCCACCGCTCGCGCACCGCGCAGATGGGCTACGACCGCAGCGACTACGCCGGCAAGCCGGTCATCGGCATCATCAACACCTGGTCCGACGCGAATACCTGCCACACGCATTTCCGCCAGCGCGCCGAGGAGATCAAGCGTGGCATCTGGCAGGCGGGCGGCTTCCCGATGGAGATGCCCGCCATGTCGCTCGGCGAGCAGCTGCAGAAGCCGACGACCATGATGTACCGCAATTTCCTCGCCATGGAGACCGAGGAGCTGCTGCGCTCCTATCCGGCCGACGGCGTGGTGCTCATGGGCGGCTGCGACAAGACGACGCCCGCGCTCGTCATGGGCGCGACCAGCATGAACCTGCCGGCGATCTACATGCCGGCAGGGCCGATGCTCTCCGGGCACTGGCGCAACCAGACGCTCGGCTCCGGTTCCGACACCTGGAAATACTGGGCGGAGCTGCGCGCCGGGACCATCACCGAGCGCGACTGGCAGGAGATCGAGGACGGCATCGCGCGCTCTCCGGGCACCTGCATGACGATGGGCACCGCGGCGACGATGATGTCGATCGCCGAGGCGCTCGGCCTTTGCCTGCCGGGCGCCTCGTCCATCCCGGCGCCCGACTCCAATCATTCCAAGCTCGCGAGCCTGACGGGCAAGCGCATCGTCGACATGGTGTGGGAAGACCTGAAGCCGCGCGACATCCTCACGAAGGAAGCCTTCGACAACGCCATCGTGACCTTGATGGCGATGGGCGGATCGACGAACGCGCTGATTCACCTCATCGCCATGGCGGGACGGGCCGGGGTCAAGCTGCCGCTCGAGCGCTACAACGAGTTCTCGGCGAGGACGCCGCTGCTCGCCAATGTGCGGCCCTCGGGCGACCGGTTCCTGATGGAGGACTTCTATTACGCGGGCGGCCTGAGGGCCCTGCTCGCCGAGCTCAAGGACCTGCTCAACCTGAACTGCATGACCGTGAACGGCAGGACGCTCGGCGAAAACATCGAGGGCGCGCGCATCTACAACGAGGAAGTCATCCGGCGGCGCGCCAATCCGCTGAAGGATTCGGGCGGCCTCGTCGTGCTGCGCGGAAATCTGGCCCCGAACGGCGCCGTGATCAAGGCCGCGGCCGCCACGCCGGCGCTGCTGCGGCACACCGGCAAGGCCGTGGTCTTCGACGATTACAACGACATGGCCGCGCGCATCGACCGCGACGACCTCGAGGTGGACGCGAGCTCGGTGCTCATCCTGAGGAATTCGGGCCCGCTCGGCGGCCCCGGCATGCCCGAGTGGGGGATGCTGCCCGTGCCGAAGAAGCTGCTGAAGCAGGGCGTGCGCGACATGGTGCGCATCTCGGACGCCCGCATGAGCGGCACGAGCTACGGCACCTGCGTGCTGCACGTCTCGCCGGAATCCTTCGTCGGCGGCCCGCTCGCGCTCGTCCGCAGCGGCGATCCGGTCGAGCTGAACGTCGAGAAGAGGGAGCTCAACCTGAAAATCGACGACGCCGAGCTCTCGCGGCGCCGCAGCGCCTGGAAGCCCGCGCCGGCGAAGTTCGAGCGCGGCTACGGGGCGCTCTTCGCGCGGCACATCAAGCAGGCGCACGAAGGCTGCGACTTCGATTTCCTCGAAGGCACCGCGGCCACGCCAGAGCCGGAGATCCACTAGCGATGGACCTGCCACCGAACCGCTTCAAGCGCGCGCTCGCCGCCGGCAAAGCCCAGATCGGGCTGTGGTCGAGCCTCTCCTCGAGCTACAGCGTGGAGGTCATCGCCGGCGCGGGCTTTGACTGGATCCTGCTCGACACCGAGCACTCGCCCGCGGATCTCGAGAACCTGCTGCACCAGCTGCAGGCGGCCGCGCCCTATCCGGCGCACGCCGTGGTGCGCGTGCCGTGGAACGACATGGTGACGATGAAGCGCGTGCTCGACGTCGGCGCGCAGTCCCTCCTCGTGCCGTATGTCTGCAACGCGGCCGAGGCGCGCAGCGCCGTGTCGCACACGCGCTACCCGCCGCAGGGCGTGCGCGGCGTCGCGGGGACCACGCGCGCGACGCGTTTTGGGCGCGTCCAGGACTACGCGCGCCGCGCCCACGAGGAGCTCTGCCTGCTCGTCCAGGTCGAGACGCAGGGCGCGCTCGCCAACATCGAGGAGATCTGCGCCGTCGACGGGATCGACGGCGTGTTCATCGGGCCGGCGGACCTGCATGCCTCGATGGGGTTTCCCGGCGAGATCGCGAATCCCAAGGTGAAGCCGCTCATCGACGACGCCATCCGGCGCATCCGCAAGGCGGGCAAGGCGCCCGGCATCCTCACGCCGAACGAGGCCGACGCGCGCCATTGGCTCGGCTGCGGCGCCCTCTTCGTCGCCGTCGGGGCCGACGTCGGCATCCTCGCGCGCGGCGCGGAAGCGCTTGCGGCAAAATTCAAGTCATGAAACCCGACATCGTCTTCACCGGCAAGGGCCACGCCGGCACGCAGGCCACCCTCGAATCCGAGTTCACCGTCCACAAGCTCTTCGAAGCGAAGGAACGCGACGCCTTCCTCAAGTCCATTTCGCAGCGCGTGCGGGGCATCGCGAGCTTCGGGCTCATGCCGGTGAACGGCGCGCTGATGGACGCGCTGCCCAAGCTCGAGATCGTGGCGAACTTCGGCGTCGGCGTGGACCAGATCAATCTCGATGACGCCAAGGCGCGCAAGATCATCGTCACGAACACCCCCGACGTGCTGAACGAATGCGTCGCCGACACCGGCATGGCGCTCGTGCTGAACACGCTGCGCCGGTTCCCGCAGTCGGAGAAGCACCTGCGGGCCGGCCACTGGGTGGAGAAGGGTCCCTACCCGCTCACCGCCTCGCTCGGCGGCAAGACGATGGGCATCCTCGGCCTGGGCCGGATCGGCGAAGCCGTGGCGAAGCGCGCCATGGCGTTCGGCATGAAGATCCGCTACCACAACCGCAAGAAGAAAGACGTGCCGTACCCCTACGACCCGGACCCCGTGACCCTGGCGAGCAACAGCGACGTGCTCATGGTGGTGACTCCGGGCGGCGCCGAGACGCGTGCCCTCGTGAACGCCTCGGTCCTCGATGCGCTCGGCCCGACCGGCTACCTGGTCAACATCGCGCGCGGCTCGGTGATCGACGAGCCGGTTCTGCTCAGATACCTCCAGGAAAACCGGATCGCGGGCGCCGGGCTGGACGTATTCGCGGACGAGCCACGCGTGCCGCCGGCGTTCTTCACGCTGGACAACGCGGTGCTTTTCCCGCACGTCGCGAGCGCGACGCAGGAGACACGCAAGGCGATGGGCGACCTGCAGATCGAGAACCTGCGCCGGCACTTCGCCGGCAAGCCCGTCCTGACGCGGGTGGTCTAGCTCGCGGGGGCGCCCGCGGCGGACTGCAGCCAGTTCTGCAGGCCGAGCTGTCCGATGAGGTCGAGCTGCGTCTCGAGCCAGTCGATGTGCTCCTCCTCCGACTCGAGGATGTCCTCGAGCAGCTCGCGGGAGACGTAGTCCTTGACCGTCTCGCAATGCGCGATCGCCTCCTGCAGCACCGGGCGGGCGATGCGCTCCTGCTTCAGGTCGCCCTCGAGCGCCTCCTTCGCGTTCTCGCCGATGAGGAGCTTGCCCAGATCCTGGAGGTTGGGCAGGCCTTCGAGAAAAAGGATGCGCTCGATCAGCCGATCGGCGTGCTTCATCTCGTCGATCGACTCCTTCTTTTCGTAGTCCTCGAGCTTCGAGAGGCCCCAGTTGCCGAACATCCTCGCGTGGAGGAAGTACTGGTTGATGGCGGTGAGCTCGTTGAAAAGCACCTTGTTCAGGTGCTCGATGACCTTCGGATCGCCCTTCATGCCGCTTAGTCTAAGGCCACCCCGGGCGGCTCGCCTCGGGCCCGCGCTAGTCGAGCGCCGGCTGCGGGCAAAGCGCGCCGCAGGCCTCGCGCAGCAGCTCCTTGGCACATTCCCGGCAGCGTCCGCACCCCGTCCCCACGCCGAGGCTCGAAGCGAGCTCGTCCACGGAGCGCACGCCGGCCCGGGCCGATTCCTCGACCTGGCGCTGCGTGATGGCATTGCAGATGCAGATGTACACGATAATCCTTATCGGTTGGGAATGATTATCAAATGAACCGGGCCGCCTTGCAACTCCGACGCTGGATGTTAGCGACCACTTTCTGGACATCCTTTGATATATCTCAAACTCGCTAAGGACCCAGATTGACATAGTTAATGAGAACGATTATCGTCAAACAATGGATCGCATCCGTGAAGTCCATGCTGACGGCTCTCCACCCCGTACGGACGCACTGACAGCGCCTGCCCGCATTGCGAGTCGCGCGCTGCTCGGCGAGCGCAAGGAGGTCGTGATCGTGCATAACGGCAGGGAGTACCGGTTGCGCCAGACGCAGAGCGGAAAGCTGATCCTCACCGCATAGAAAGAGCGACTCATGGGCCAGATGCTTCTTGTCACGCTGCGCGAGGGGATCGAGATGTTCCTCATCGTCGCGATCGCCGCCGCCTACCTGCGCAAGACCGGCCGCATTTCCCTGGTTCCAGCGGTTGCCTGGGGTACCGGGACCGCGATCGGGATGTCCGTGATCCTCGGCACCTGGCTTGCCGAGAACGCGGTGCAGCCGAAATGGGAAGCGGCGCTGGCGGCAATTGCGGCGGTGCTGGTCACTTCGATGGTGATCTACATGCTGAGGGTCGCGCGCCACCTGCGCCGCGACATCGGCGCCAGGCTCGAAGCGGCTGCCGCGCGCACCGGCCGCGGCGCGTGGCTCGGGGTGTTTCTCTTCGTCGTCCTGATGATCACGCGCGAAGGAATGGAAACCGCGTTCATCACGGCATCGCTCTTCCGGCAGACCGAAACGTCGCATTTCGTCCTGGGCGCGCTCGTCGGCCTGGCGCTCGCAGGCGGGCTGGCGTGGGCCTGGTCGCAGTACGGCCAGCGCGTGAATCTGCAGCTCTTCTTCCGGGTCACCTCCATCTTCCTGGTCCTGTTCGCTGTCCAGCTCGTCGTGTACGCGTTCCACGAGTCGACCGAGGCCAATCTGCTGCCGATCGACAATGCCTACTGGCACGCTGCGACCGAGCCGTACGGCCCGGAAGGCGAATATGGCGCGATGCTCACCTACGCCCTGGTCCTCGTACCGGCCATCTGGCTGGCGTGGGCAGCGTGGGCGAATCGCCGCGTGAGCGCGCCCGGGCGCAGCCAGACCGCGTAGTCCTTCCGCCAGCCAGCGACCGCCCTCCCGGGGGCGGCGCAAGCCAGCCCTTGTTCGTTTTCCGAGAGAGGAGCTGGCTGATCCATGAAAGACAAGATCATCGTCCTGGCCGCGGCGTGCCTGTGCGCGCCGCTGCGTGCGCCCGCGCAATCGAGCATCGACCAGAAGATCGATGCGCTGCAGCAGCAGATCGAGGAGCTGAAAGCCGAAGTCTCGCGCCTGCGCTCCGCGCAACCTCCGGCGCCGCCCGATGCGCCGCCGGCGCGGCCGGCAACCGCCGCGCCTGCACAGCGCGCGACATCGTTCTTCGGCTACGGGGAATTCAACTACAACCGCTATCGCGACAGCGAGCGCACGAGCCGCGCCGACCTGCGGCGCTTCGTGTTCGGATTCGGCCATCGCTTCAACGAGCGCCTGACGTTCAATTCGGAAGTCGAGCTCGAGCATGCCGTGGCGAGCGCGAGCGACCAGGGCGAAGTGGAAGTCGAGCAGGCCTACCTCAATTACGAGGTCAGCGACGCGCTCAACGTGAAGGGCGGGCTGTTCCTGATTCCGCTCGGCCTCCTGAACGAGACCCACGAGCCGCCCACCTACTACGGCGTGGAGCGCAACGAAGTCGAGACGCGCATCATCCCCACCACATGGCGCGAGCTCGGCGTCGGGGTGCACGGGCTCCTCGGCCAGCGCCTGCGCTATGACGTCGGCCTTACGACGGGATTCAACATCGGCAAGCTGGATGACCCCGCGTTCGGCGTGCGCAGCGCCCATCAGGAAGGCCAGCTCGCTGACGCGCGCGACCTCTCCGTCTACGGCGCGCTCAACTACCGCACGCCCGGCCTGCTGCTCGGCGGAGGCCTCTTCACCGGCAATACCGGACAGAACGGGCAGTCCAATGCGCTGCTCAAGGGAGTCTCCGCGAACCTGACGCTCTGGGACGTGCACGCCAAGTACACCGGCGGAGGATGGGATCTGCAGGCGCTGTATGCCGCGGGGCGCATCGGCGATGCGGATCGCGTCAATGCCGCTATCCTCGCCACCTCGAGCGCCCCGTTCGCCGCTCCGCGCTCGCTGAGCGGCTGGTATGGCCAGGCCGCCTACCATGTCTGGAGACAGGGCGACTTCGACCTGGCCCCATTCGTGCGCCTGGAGCGCTATGAGATCCGGCAGCAGGAGGATCCGGCGAACGGCCTGCTTCAGGACCCGAACAACCTGGAACGCGTCAGAACCGTCGGATTCAACTTCCGGGTGCACCCGCAGGTCGTGATCAAGTCCGACTACCAGCGCTACAGCACCGACCGCTCGAAGGACCGCTTCAACATCGGCCTGGGCTACATGTTCTGATGGCGCGTATCGACCTGCGACTGTGGACGCCCGTTGCGCTCGCCTGCGCGGCGGCGCCGGTCCATGCGACGCAGTACCTCACGGTCGAGCAGGCGCAGCGCGTGCTTTTCCCGCAAGCCGACGGCTTCGCGCCCGCAGTGCTCGCCGATCGGCGCGCATGGTCCGCGTCCAAGGGCGGCGCGCGGCTCGGCCTGGTCGTTGTCGACGAGGTCATCGGCAAGGAGGAGCTCATCACGTATGCCGTCGGCATCGGGACGGACGGAGCGCTGCGGGGGCTCGAAATCCTCGACTACCGCGAGCCGCGCGGTGGAGAAGTGCGCGACCCGCGCTGGCGCTCGCAATTCGTCGGCAAGCGGAACGGCGCCAGGCTGACCTTGGACGACGACATCCAGAACATCAGCGGGGCGACGCTTTCGTGCCGGCATATCACCGAGGGCGTTCGGCGGCTGCTCGACGCGTACGCGCGCACGGCCCAGGCCAGATGATTGCCCGCGCCCGCCCGCTTCTCGGCACACTCGTGTCGATCCGCACCGATGGCGACGAGGAGGCCGTGAACCATGCGTTCGCACTCGTGGCGCAGGCGCATCGGCTCATGAGCGCTCATTCCGATGAAGGCGACCTCGCGAGGATCAACCGCCTCGGCCATCGCCGCGCCGTTCGCGTGCATCCCTGGACGTACCGGGTGCTGCGCACGTCGCGTGCAGTAAGCCGCGCAAGCGACGGGGCTTTCGATCCCACCCTCGGCCGCGGCGCAACCTGGGAAGACATTGAGCTCCTGCCCGGGCGCAAGGTTCGCCTCGCCCGGCGGGCTCGGCTCGACCTCGGCGGCATTGCGAAAGGATTCGCGGTCGATGTCGCCGTGGCTGCGCTGCAGAAAAGCGGCGCAGCGCACGGCTCGGTCAATGCGGGCGGGGACCTCGCGATCTTCGGCAAGCGGCCCCAGCTCGTGCGCGTTCGCGTGCCCGGCGATCCGCACCAGACCGTGCCCCTCGCACGGAGCCGCGCGCGCGCGTTCGCCACCTCGGGCAGCTATTTCAGCGACGAGCTCGTGGATCCCCGCGACCGGCGTCGCCTCCGCATCGGGCACAGCATCACCGTGAGCGCGCGATCCTGCATGGTCGCCGACGCCCTGACCAAGGCGGTGGCGGCGCTCGGGCCGCAGCGCGCGCTCCTCGAGCGCTTCGCGGCACAGGCCTATCTCGTGGACCGCCATGGAACGCTCCATACGCCTCGCGGCTAGCCTGCGCTGGAGCCTGTACGGCACCGGCCTCGCGCTGCTCGCCTCGGGCGCGGCCTGGCTCTATGTGCGCTATGGCATTCCGGAGGACTCCAGGCCGCGCGGCGTGCTGACCGTGTCCATGCGCATCCACGGCGCGGCAGCAATGGCCGCGCTCGCACTGATCGGGGCGGTGACCGCGCTGCACGTCAAGGCCGCGTGGATTGAACGCCGCAACATCGCCTCCGGCGTCGCGCTCGCCGCAGCGCTGCTCGCGCTTACGATCACCGGATATCTCCTCTACTACGTCGGTGACGAAGCCGCGCGCGCGCTCGCGAGCGCGGCACATTGGCTTCTCGGGATTGGCGCGCCCCTTGCCCTGTGGTGGCACACCGCTGCGGGCGCGGCATCGCGCGTGAATTAATTCAGACGCCGTCGCACGACGTCGTTGCCCTGCCACGGCACGCCGCCGGAGGGCGCGACATGCGGCAGCGAGAGGCGCCGATAGCGCGCGATGCGCCAGGTCCGTACGATGCGCTTGGAGTGCAGAAATGAAGAGGGCACGGCCGGTAGCCGTGCCCTCGGTGATGCTCTAGCGGCGATCAGACGACTGACTGCGCTTTGTTTGGCCCTGCTGTTCGCATTCGGCGCATCGCGCGGAATCCGACGTGGGGCTGCTAACAGCGTGCTGGCCGGTGCCGACCGTGTGTAGATTGCGCTCTACACGGGTCAGGATGATGCGACTTGCGCGTCGCATCCGCAATGCCGGGCCGTAGTCCGCCCGGACTATAGAATCCCGGCCATGCTGGCCGAGGACCTGATCGAGCTGCACGCGAATCCCCGGGAAGTGGCCTCGTTCAGCGCCCGCTATCCAGGATTGACGCCCGAGGCGGGGTATGCGGCGGCGCTGGCGCTTCACCAGCACCGCCTCACCCTCGGCTGGAAGCTCCTCGGCCGCAAGATCGGCTTCACCAACCGCACGATCTGGCCGCGCTACGGCGTGTACGAGCCGATGTGGGGCATGGTCTACGACCGCACCGTATCGCTGGCCGAAGGCGACACGACAACCGTTTCGCTGGAAGGCCTGGTTCAGCCGCGCATCGAGCCCGAGATCTGTTTCGGCCTGAAAGTCCCGCCCACGGCCGAGCGGCCGCTCGACGCGACCGAATGGGTGGCGCACTCGATCGAGATCGTGCAATGCCACCACCCCGCCTGGAAGGTGGCTCTCGCCGACTGCACCGCCGACAACGGCCTGCATGGCCGCCTCGTGGTCGGAAAGCAGATCCCGGTGCGCGAAATCCCCGACCTCGCCGAGCGCCTGCCGGGCTGCACGGTCGAGCTCAGGAAGGCGGGCGAGCTCGTCGACCGCGGGCGCGGCGAGAACGTGCTCGGCAGCCCGTTGCTCGCGCTCTCGCATCTCGTCTCCGTGCTGGCGCGCCAGCCGCAGGCGCCCCGGCTCGCACCGGGCGAGTTTGTCACCACCGGGACCCTCACGGACGCGCATCCGGTGCATCCGGGCGAGATCTGGAGCACCGCGTTTTCCGGAGTGCCGCTCCCCGGGCTCACCGTACGCTTCGAATGAGACCACTCGACGGCATCACGGTCGTCGCGCTGGAGCAGGTGATCGCCGGGCCGTTCGCGACGCGCCAGCTCGCCGACCTCGGCGCGCGCGTCATCAAGGTCGAGCGCCCCGGGACCGGCGACGCCGCAAGGAGCTACGACACGACCGTGAAAGGCCTGTCTTCGCACTTCGTCTGGGTGAACCGCGGGAAGGAGAGCCTGACGCTGGACGTCAAGCATCCGCGCGCCGGCGACATCCTGCAAAAGCTCCTCGGCGAGGCCGATGTCTTCGTACAGAACCTCGCGCCGGGAGCCGCCGAGCGCCTGGGCCTTGGCCCGGCGCTCCGCAAGACGCATCCCCGGCTCATCTGGTGCGGCATCTCCGGCTACGGGCCCGCGGGTCCTTATGCGCAGAAGCGCGCCTACGACCTTCTCGTGCAGTGCGAGGCCGGGCTGCTCTCCGTGACCGGCACTCCGGATGCCCCGGCGAAGGCCGGGATCCCCGCGGCGGACATCGCAGCCGGGATGTACGCGTTCTCCTCCATCCTCGCGGCGCTCTTCCGCCGCAGCCGCACCGGCGAAGGGGCGACGCTCGACATCACGATGCTCGAGTCGCTCGGCGAATGGATGGGCTTCCCCGCGTACTACAGCGCGTTTGGCGGCACGCCGCCGCCGCGCTCCGGCGCCTATCACGCCACCATCGTGCCCTACGGTCCGTTCAAGGCGGGCGACGGCGCGAGCATCTTCCTCAGCGTGCAGAACGATCGCGAGTTCGGCCGCTTCTGCGACATCGTCCTCGGCAGGAAGAGCCTCAAGGACGACGCCCGGTTCTCGACCGGGCCGGCGCGGCAAAAGAACCGCGCCGCCATGCACGCCGAGATCGAGCGCGCCTTTGCCGGGATCACCGCAAGCGAGCTCGTCGGGAAGCTCGAGGCCGCCGGAATCGCCAATGCCCGGCTGAACGACATGAAGGAATTCCGCGCCCACCCGCAGCTCGCGGCGCGGGGGCGCTGGGCCAAGGTCGCTTCGCCCGCGGGCGAGCTCGAGCTCTTCAAGCCGCCCTTCAACTTCGAGGATGTCGAGCCCGCGATGGGACCGGTGCCCGCGCTTGGCGAGCACACGAATGCCATCCTGCAGGAGCTGGGCTACAGCGCAGCGGACGCGAAGCGCCTCGCTGCGGAAGGCGCGGTCTAGGCCTTCTTGCCGGCCTCGATGCCCGCGGCGCGGGCGAGGTCGCGATGGATGCGGGCGACCCGCTCCACCTCGCCCTTGGCCGGGAAGCGCTCGTAGAAGCCTTCGTCGCGGAACTGGCGCGCCATCTCGCCCCACGGCGCGAGGCGGCCCTCCCAGCGCGCGAGGCGCCCGGATTCCGGCTCGGCGTCGTCGCGCGCGAGGTCGGCGCAGACCCGGACCATCGCCTTGATGGTCACGGGCTTGGTGACCATGTAGTTCTCCTTGCCCCACACGGCGTCGCCGAAGACGGCGCGCGCCGCCTTGAAGAAGTCGCGGATGATGCCGTAGTAGCGCGGCACTTCCTTCGAGCTGCCGCCGGCGAGCTGGATCGAGCGCCAGCGGCCGCGCACCCAGCGGTGCAGCTCGTTGAAGAGCTCGGCCTGCAGCACCCACTTGTCGCGCTGGCTGCGGCCGCCGAGGCGGTTGATGCGGTAGCGCAGCGGGCTGTCGCCCTCGCCGTAGAGCTTCTCCACCAGTCGCGCCGCGAACTTGCGGTCCGGCGCGGCGAAGGAGACGCGGTCGTAGAGGTCGACGAGGTGGCTCTTGTTGATGCGCGTCGGCGTCGAGTTGATGATGACGAACATCTCGGTGGCGAAGTCCTCGCTGCGGCCGTCGAAGATGATGCACGGCACGTGGATCGAGGCGCCTTCCTCGGGGCGCTCCTGCAGATAGAAGCGCAGCGCCGCGAGGCGGTGCTGCCCGTCGATGATCAGGAACTTGGCGCCCGGGTCGCTGATGGAGCCCTGGCCGCCGTCGCCGCCGGCGCGGAAGTTGAGGCGCTCCGGCGTGAACAGCAGCACCGTGCCCGGGATGGGCGGCTGCGAGACCGCGGTCTCGTAGAAGTTCTTCAGCTGCCGCACCTTGCCGCGGGAAATGGAGCGCTGGAACGCCTGGTCGTTGCGCTCGATCTTGGCGATGAACTGGGCGATGTCGTCGTCTTCCGAGATGCGGCTCGGGGCGATCTCCTCCCCTTCGCCGTAGAAGCGGCTGATGAAACGCACCTTCGCCAGCAGCTCCTTGGCGGGATAGCTGACGAAATAGAAGACGCCGTCCTTTTGGCGGATCTGCGTCGCTTGCATGTACGCGCTCCCTCCCGGAACCCCCCGCTAGGGGTGGGCTGAGGCCGCGAATATACCCGAGGATGGGCGAAGCGAAAAACGCCCTAGCCCCGGCATGCCGGGCGCATCAGGGCCTGCAGCACCTCTCCGGTGCGGCGGTTTTGCACGAAAGCCGCGGCCCCGGAATTGGCAGGAACCGCCCTGGGCAGCAGCGGCAGGGCGCGCCGCTCGGCGAATCCACCGGCCCCGACGGCGAAGGGCCCCTGCCACTCGAGCGCGACGTAGTCGTGGGCGAGCTTGCGCCCGCGGTTCTCGCCTGCGGCCACCTCGCTCGAGAGCTTGTTCTCGTACGCCGCGACGTAGAGCACGGCGTCCGCCTCGGCGGGATCGGCGAGCGCGGCGCGCAGCGCGACGTCCATGCGCTCGGGTCGCAGCGCCTCGATCTCCAGGTGCAGGCTCGCCCGCGCCGGCTGCGCGTTGATGGCCGCCACCGCGGCGTCGAATTCGGCGCTCCCCCAGCGGCGGAATTCCCGTCCCTGCAGCAGCACCTGCGGCGTGTAGACGAGGGCGCGGCGCTGGAGCGTCGTCAGCTTGCGCTGGCGCGAGGAGAACTCGCCCTTGGCGAAACGATCCTTCCAGCCGATGTAGTCCCAGTAGTCGACGTGCAGGGACAGCGGCACCACGAGCCCGGCATGGCTGCCGAGCGTCGAGAGCCACCGGTCGGCGGGCGGGCAGCTGCTGCAGCCCTCCGAGGTATAGAGCTCGACCAGCGCCGCCGTGGCGGGGCCGGAGCTGGAGGCGCAAGGCGCCGCGAGGGCGGGGGATGCGAGTGTCAGGCAGAGGAGCGTGGAGAGGGTGCGCATGGCGGCTTTGTCGAAATGCAGGCCCTTACCTTACCCCCTGCTTCCATAATTCGCCGTGGCGCACGGGTTCTTTTTCCTTGCCTCGCTCACCTGGAACTTCGGCCTCGGGATGACCTGGCTCGCGCTGCCGCTCTATGCCAGCCACCAGGGGCTCAGCAACGCGCAGATCGGCGCCCTGATCTCGCTTCCGGTGCTCGCCCAGATGCCGCTCAACCTCGCCGGCGGCGCCTACTCCGACCGCATCGGCGGGCGGCGCATCATGCTCGCCTCGAGCTGCGTCATGGCGGGCGCGGCGCTGTGGCTGGTCTTCGCGAACGGCTTCTGGATGCTGATCCTCGGCCAGCTGGGGCTCATCCTGTCGCGGGCCTCGTTCTGGCCGGCGACCTGGGCCATGGCGAGCGAGCTGCCCGGCGACCGGGGTGTGCAGCTCGGCCGCCTGAATGCGGTGACCAACGTCGGCCAGATCTCGGGGACCGCGCTCTGCGGCTTCCTGCTTTCCTCGGCCGGCTTCGCCGCCACCTTCGCCACCCTGTCGGCAATGGGCCTGGCGGCCTTCCTGACGGGCCTGGGCACGCGCAGCGCACGTCCCAGGGCCGCCGCCACGGACCGGCACGTGCTCGCCGCCTACCTGCCGCTATTGCGCAAGCGCGTGGTGCCCTACTCCATGCTGTGCGCTTACCTTTCGGCGCTGCCCTTCTCCCTTTCCGTGTCGTTCTACCCCCTGCTGCTCGCCCAGTTCGGCTATGCGGAAGACAGCTCCGGGCTGCTCCTCGCCCTGCGGGCGCTCGGCGCGATCGCCGCCGGGCTGATCGTCGGGCGCTTCGTGCGCACGGGGCCGCAGACGCTTTGGCCGGTCGTGTGCGGGCTCGCCGTGGCGGCCTCGGTGGGCCTGATGCCGATCGTCAACCATGTCGCGCCGATCGCCTTCTGGATGGTCCTTGTCGGCGTCGGCTCGGCGGCGATGACGCTCTACTTCCAGATCACGATCTCGGAGGCGAGCAAGGTCGAGGAGCGCGGTTCGGCGCTCGCGCTCGGCGGGCTCGGCTGGAGCGTTTCGCACTTCACCACGCCGCTGGTGATGGGCTTCCTCGCCGACCGCTACGGCATCGTCACGGGCTTCTACGCGGTCGGCTCCTTCGGTCTTGCCTGCGCGCTGTTCATCGCGTGGGCGCGGCACTGGGCGTTCCGCGCCCGGGCCGCCTGAGCCTGCGGATGCGCGTCAGGCCGCCTTGAACATCCCGGGCTCGAGCGAGTGGCGCTCGAGCAGGCGGTAGAACTCGGTGCGGTTGCGCCCCGCCAGGCGCGCCGCCTTGGTCACGTTGCCCCCGGTGATCTTCAGAATCCGGACGAGGTATTCCCTTTCGAACGCGCGGCGCGCGGCATCCAACGGCGTCAAGGTCACATCCGCCACGTCGAGCGCCTGGCGAACGAGCGATTCGGGGATGACCTCGGTGGCGGCGAGCGCCACCGCCTGCTCGATCACGTTCAGGAGCTGGCGCACGTTGCCCGGCCAGGGCGCCGACACCAGCAGCTGCATCGCCTCGGGCGAG
>DASRFM010000070.1:0-16165 GCA_035651575.1 Burkholderiales bacterium
GCAGCGGCGCGAGCGGGCACAGCGCCTCCAGCTCCTGCATCACCGAAGCATCGAGAAGGACCGGCAGCGCATATTTGTCGCCGCCGTGCACGACGCGGTGGCCGGCGGCGGCGATCCGCATTTTCTTCGCTTCCACGTCAGAAAGAATCCTCGCCAGCATCACATCGTGGCTGGCGCCCTCCTCCAGCCCGCGCGCGAGGCATTCGAGCGACTCGGAGTACAGGGCGTACTTGAGGGTCGCCGAGCCGGCGTTGAGGACGAGGACTGCTTCGGTCACGCGGCGCCTGCCTTCCTGTGCGCGAGAAGCAGCGCGATGGCGCAGGAGGCGACGCGCGCCGGGACGTGGTCGGCGCGGCTGGTGAGCACGATCGGCACGCGCGCGCCGAGCACGATGCCGGCGCTCGCCGCGTCGGCGAGGTACTCGAGCTGCTTCGCGATCATGTTGCCCGCCTCGAGGTCGGGCACGACGAGGATGTCCGCCTGCCCGGCGACCGCGGAGGTGATGCCCTTGGTCTTGGCGGCGATGAACGACACCGCGTTGTCGAAGGCGAGCGGCCCGTCGACGATGCCGCCGCGGATCTGGCCGCGCTCGGCCATCTTGCAGAGCGCCGCGGCGTCGATCGTCGCGCGCATCTTGGAGTTGACGGTCTCCACCGCCGCGAGGATCGCCACCTTCGGCTCGATGATGTTCAGCGCGAGCGCAAGGTCGATCGCGTTCTGGATGATGTCAACCTTCGCATCGAGGTCGGGCTCGACGTTGACCGCGGCGTCGGTGATGAGGAGCGGCTTCGGATACGCCGGCACGTCCATGAAAAAGACGTGCGAGATGCGCCGCGCGGTGCGCAAGCCGGTGCTGCTCGCCACCACCTCGCCCATGAGCTCGTCGGTATGCAGGCTGCCCTTCATCAGCGCGTCCGCTCTTCCGGCGCGCACGAGCTCCACCCCTTTCGCAGCGGCGGCGTGGCTGTGCTCGACGTCCACCAGCTCGTAGGAAGAGAGGTCCACCCCGAGCTCCTTCGCGACCGCGAGCATCTTCGCGCGCGGGCCGATGAGGATCGGCTTGATGAGCCCCGCCTCGGTCGCCGAGAGCGCGCCGCCGAGGGACTGCGCGTCGCAGGGATGCACCACCGCCATCGTGATCGGCGCGCAGCCCTTGGTGAGGTCGATCAGCTTCTGGTAGCGCGCCGCCGTGTCGTGCAGCCGCACCTCCGGCATCTTCGTGCGGCGGCGGCGGACCTTCTCCGCCGGGGCGAGCACCTCGGCCGTGCCGCGGATGACCACGCGCCCCTCCTGGTTGGTGCAGGTGCAGTCGAGGATCACGTGGCGCGTGCGCTCGAACTTCTCCTTCACCGTCACGGTGACCGTGATCGTGTCGCCGATCGTCACCGGCCGCGAGAAGTGCAGCGTCTGGTCGATGTACACCGTGCCCGGCCCGGGATAGATCGTGCCGAGCACCGTCGAGATGAGCGCCCCGCCCCACATGCCGTGCGCGATCACCTCGCGGAACATGCTGCTCGCGGCGTACTCGGCGTCCACGTGGGCCGGGTTCACGTCCCCCGACATCACCGCGAAGAGCTGGATGTCCTTGGTGCCGAGCGTGCGCTGCAGGCTCGCGCTGTCGCCGACCTTGATCTCGTCGAAGGTCCTGTTCTCGATGTACTCGCGCCGGTCCTTGCCGAGCGCGACCGACGTCCTCGAAACGGTGGCCGTAGTCATGACGCCAGCCTCTCATGCAGCGCAACAACGGGGTTGACCTGCATCAAGCCCGGGGGGCTTTGCCCCGCTACGCTCCCTCCATGAGCGCCAAGCCGCTGATCCTCGTGATGGACGACGACCCCGACATGCGGGCGCTCCTGGAGCGCCTGCTTTCCGGCGCGGGCTACGAGGTCGCAACCGCGGAGAGCGCGGAGTCTGCGCGCGCGAGCGTGGCGAAGCGGCGGCCGGCGCTCGTCCTCGCCGACATCAACCTTCCCGGGGCGAGCGGCATCGACTTCGCCGCCGCGCTGCGCGACGATCCGCAGCTTGCGCGCCTGCCGCTCATCTACGTCACCGCCCACGAGGCCGACGAAGAGCTGGCGCTGAAGACGCTCGGCTATCCGCTGCTCTCCAAGCCGGTCGTGCCGAAGGAGCTCCTCGCGCTGGTGAAGCAGCAGCTGCGGCGCTAGGCCGTCGCAGCGTGGCGCGCGAGCAGCGTCCTCAGCTGCATGGTGAGCATCCGGATGCGGTGCAGCTGGTCCGGGATGGTCTCCTTGCCGCTTTCAGGCGCGTACTGCTGCTGGTCGCGCGCATCGAAGTGCACGCGCTGCAACAGGTCACAGAGGGCGTCTACGATCTCGATCACGTCTTTTTCGGTATCCATGCGCCATTGCATCACGCCGCAGCGCGAGCGAGTTGACATGAATCAACAGACTGCGCAATACCCCAGGGTTCCGGCCGGGCGACGCCGAACCCCTGCACGTAATCCACGCCGATCTCGGCGAGCTTGGCGCGCGTCGCCTCGTCCTCGACGAACTCCGCGATGGTTCGTACTCCGATCTTGCGGCACACCGCGGCGATCGTTCGAGCACGCGCGAGCTCCGCGGGATTGCGAAGCAGGTTCTGGACGATCACGCCATCGATCTTGAGGAAGTCCAGCGCGAGGCCGCGCAGCGGCGCGAACGAGGCCTTGCTGCTGCCGAAGGCATCCGCGGTGAACCGGCAGCCCGCGGGCTTGAGCGTGGCGACCAGCCGGCGCACGTCGTTCGGCCTCGCGATCAGCTCGGGCTCCGCGATCTCGAGGCACAGCCGCCCGCCGTCGAAATTGCGTGCCTGGATCTCGTCGCGCACGAACTGCGCGAAGTCCGGGCTGAGGACGGCTGCGCTCGACAGGTTGACGCAGTAGACCGGCGGCTTCCAGCCGCGCTCGCCGAGCCGGCGCTCTCCGCAGCGCTTCATGAGGTGCGTCACCACCCATCGGTCCAGCGACTCCATCATTCCATAGCGCTCGGCCACCGGGAAAAACCCGCCCGGCGGCAGCAGGTTGTCCTCTTCCTCGCGAAGCCGCAGCAGGATCTCGTACATCGCCTCCGCGGAACCGCTGAGCGGCTCGATCCGCTGCTGCAGCAGAAGAAACTGGTCCTGACGCAGCGCCTCGGCGAGCTTCGCGCGCGGGTCTTCCCAGCCCTTCCCTTCCGTCAGGGACTCGACGACGAGCGCATCGTCGGCCGCGTTCGGTGTCGCGGCTTCGACTGCGCCCTGCAGCACGCTGAGCTGCTCCTCGGCCATGCGCAAAGCTGCCTCGGCCTTGCGGCGCAGCGCGGTTTCCTCGTCGAGGCGCACCTGGAGCCGCCCCGCTTCGGCCGCGCTGCGCGCCGCGCGCGACTCCGCGCGCGACATCTGGCTGGCCGCCGAAAGCACGGCCGCAAACAGCACGCCGCCGAGGAAGGTGATCCAGCGCGGATCGAAATAGGTCCAATAGAGCGTCGCCGCGAGCAGGCCGCCAAGCAGCGCGGTGACCAGCGCAACAACGGCGGTCCTCAGCCACTGCGCCCAAAGGGGCTTCGCGATCATGCCGCTCTCGCGGCTGGGATCTCCCCAGTCCGGCAAACGACCCGGTTGCGCCCTGCGTGCTTGGCTGCGTAAAGCGCCGCGTCTGCGGCGGCGATCAGGCCCGCCGCTTGCGACGCCCGGGCCGGGACAAGCGTCGCGGCGCCGATGCTGAGGGTGACGACCGGGGCCACGGGCGAGCCACCGTGCGGCACCTCGAGGGCGGCGACGCTCGCGCGGATCTTCTCCGCCATCGCCGCCGCGGCCGCAGCGTCGCTGGCCGGCAGGATGACCGCAAATTCCTCGCCACCGTAGCGGGCAGCCAGGTCGCCCGCGCGCCGCACCGTCGCGGCGATCGTGGCGGCCACCTCCTTCAGGCAGCCGTCGCCGGCGAGGTGCCCGTTGAAATCGTTGTAGGCCTTGAAGTGGTCAATGTCCGCCATGAGCAGCGACAACGGCCGCGCCTCGCGCAGCGCGCGCGCCCATTCCGTCGCCAGCGTCTCATCGAAAATGCGCCGGTTGGCGATGCCGGTCAGCCCGTCCACCGACGAGAGCTCGCGCAGCTTCGCTTCGGCCTCGTATTCGGCGGTCCGGTCGTGAAAAACCGCGGCATAGTGCGCAATGCTGCCGTCGGACGCGCGCAATGCGCTGAGCGAAGTCTGTTGCGGATAGTGCTCGCCGCTGCGCCGCCGGTTCCAGATCTCTCCGCGCCAGGTGCCGTGCAGGTCGAGCTCGCGATGCATCTGCTCGAAGAAAGCGTCGTCGTGGCGGCCGGAAAAGAGGATCCGTGGCGTCTTGCCGATCGCCGCCGACGCGGCGAACCCGGTGATCTTCTCGAAGGCCGGATTCACCGCCCTGATGGTGAGGTCCGCCGCGACCACCATGACGCCCTCCTCGGAGTTCCGGATCACCGCCGCGGCGATCTGGTTGGATTCGCTGAGGGCCTTCAGCGCGACGTTCGAGCGCGCGAGCTCGACGGCGCGCGACTCGGACGTCGCAATGGAGCTCACGAGCCAGAAAAGCAGGACGGTTGCCGCCAGCAAGGCAATCAGCGTCGCGCCGGTTCCGATCTTGTCGAGGACGTCGACTGGGTCCTCCCGCGGCGTGACGCGCACCCGCCATGCGTGGTCGGCGACGCTCACGAGATGATCGGCCCTATATTCGGAGAATTCGTGCGGCGTTTGCGCGGGCGCTCCGCCTTCCGGCGCCGCGCTGTCGTAGAGCAGCGTTCCTTCGCCCGCCTCAATGACCGATCCCGTGCCCATGTCATGCACTTGCACGTGCACGCGAGACAACGTGTCCTTGGGCAGCGTGGCCGCGATCATCTCGCTGATACGCACTGTCGAGCCGGCCATGCCCCAATACAGCCGCCTGCGCTCTTCAACGGACTGAGGCACGCTGCCGCCGCGATACAACGCAAGGCGGAGCAGCGTGCTGCTGATGCTGGAATTGCTGTCTCTTAGCAGCGTGACGCCGGTCGTCGACGCCAGCTGCCCCGAATCGCGCGCGTGATCCATGGCCGCCCGGCGAATCGGGTCGGCGTTGAGATCGAGCCCCCACGCCGGGAGGTTCTTGCCCATCGGCTCGATGAAGCTGAGGACGGCATACTCCGCGCGCTCGCCGGGCGGCTTGATCGCGAATGGCGGCAAATCCTTGACCAACGGGCTCGTCTCGGCGCGCACTGCGCGCTCGTATTCCAGCTTGCGGGCGTGCGGAACGCGGACAGCCAGCGAAATGTTCGTGACGCCCGGATAGCGTTCGTTCAGCGACAGCGCCTCGGCGAACTGGTGGAAATCGTCCCGCGTGACGTTATCCGAAGCGTTGAAGAAGCCGCGCAATGCAAACAGCACATCGCTGTAGGCGCGGATGCGCGATTCCACTGCATCGGCCATGCCGATCGCCTCGGCCTGGACCCTGGAATAGGCCTCCTGCTGCACTTGGACGTGGAAGTAATACGTGACGCCGACGGAGAAACCCAGCCCTAGAGCAAGCGCCGCCCAACGCAGCCATGGGTACCGCATCGGCAACTGCCGGAAGCGCGTAATCAGATCCTGGCTAAGAGTCTTCATCGTACAAAAGGATTAAGCATTGGCGCCGGCCGTCGTTGATCCATCTCAAGCCAACGCAATCCGGGTCACGGCCTCTCGAGGGAGTAGCCCTGCTCCCGGAAGAGCCTCAGGCAGGCGTCCACGGCCGCGGGATCGAACCAAGTCCCGCGCTTGTCCGTGATTTCCTTCAACGCGACGTCGATGCCAAGCCCGGGCCGATACGGTCGGTGCGAAGCCATCGCTTCGATGACATCAGCGACGGCGAGAATCCGGGCCTCGAGCGCGATCGCATCGCCCTTGAGGCCCTGCGGATAGCCGGAGCCGTCGAGGCGCTCATGATGCTGATGCACCATCTGCGCAACTGGCCATGGAAATTCGATCCCCTTGACGATGTCGTAGCCTGCCTGCGGGTGCGTCTTGATCAGCTCGAACTCCAGCTTGGTCAGCTTGGTCGGCTTGGAGAGAATTTCGGCCGGAACCTGGATCTTGCCAAGATCGTGGATCAGTGCGCCGAAATGGACGCCCTCGACACGCTGCTCCGGGAGACCCATCTCCTTTGCGATCGCCGCCGCGAGCGTCGCCACGCGGCGCTGATGCCCCGCCGTATACGGGTCGCGCGACTCCATGGTCGCACCAATGGCGCCAATGATGCCTTCAAGGCCGCGCTGCAGCTTCTCCGTCGCCAGGCGGCGGGCATGCTCGTTTCGCAAATTGGAAATGCCATAGCCAAGATCCCCGGCGAGTTCCTCCAATAGCTTCAACTCGTCTAGATCGAACGCGTCCGCAGCAGTGGCCGCGATGCCGATCGCGCCGAAAGGCTGCTCCCCGATCGCCAGACGCAGCGGCAAACCCAACAATGACCGGATGTTTCTCGTCTGCAGAAGGTCGCGCCAGGCCGCGTGGCCAGGATCGGATACCGGATCGCGCACTATCTGCGTTCGGCCAAGGCGTATGGCGCGGGCGCTCATGGACTGCCCGAAACCGTTGTCGCCCCAGCTCGCCTGGATTTTTGCAAGCGCGTCGAGATCGATGCCCGCCGATGCTTTCCGGTCAATCGAGAAAGCCGCATCGTTCAGCGCGTAGCTGACGAAGGCGATCTCGTATCCCCCAACGTCGTGCAGGATGCGCATCATGTCGGTGAGCAGCGCGGTTTCATCGCGGGCGCGCACGAGCGCTTCGTTGCCGGCGCTAAGCGTACGCAACGCCCGGTTGACTCTATGCAGGACTGCTTCCGCCTTTTTGCGCTCAGTAATGTCGCGCGCGGTGACCACGATGCCGCCTACATCCGGGTCGGCGAGGAGATTTCTTCCCGTGGCCTCCGCATCCAGAGCCACGCCGTCCTTGCGCAGCAGGCGTACTTCTACGCTGGCCGTTTTTGCCGGGATTGCGCAGCGTCTCCGCCAACACTTTACGCGCCAGCGGTAGCAACTCCGGCGTAACGTAGTCCGTAATGCTCTTTCCCAATACGTCTTCATCGTCCCAGCCCGTCAGGCGCTTCCCTGTCGGGCTGCGATAGACGATCCGCCCTGCTTCATCGAGCACGAAGAAGGCATCCCCGGCGCCCTCGATCAACTTGCGGAAATGGCGCTCGCTGCGCTCGAGGGCCGCCTGGCTGCGCTTGCGTTCGGTAATGTCACGGGCGTTGACGAGGTGGTAGGCGCGATCCAGCTCGACGCGCTGTATGCTGACCTCGACCGGAAAGGTCGAGCCGTCCTTCCTGCGGTGGACGGTCTCGAAAACTGCAGATTTCGACTCGCGCAAGCGTGCATCGACGCTTGCCCTGGCGGAAGCATCAAGGTTGGGATCGATATCGGAAGCGCGCATCGACAGCAGTTCTTCCCGGCTGTAGCCGAGCGAGCGGCAGGCCGCCTGGTTGAAGTCGAGGAACCGTAATGTCTCAGGATCGACCACCTCGATCGCGTCGCCGGCATGCTCTATCAGCGTGCGGAAGAGCCTCAGCGCGCGTTCCGAGCGCTTCTGCTCGGTAACATCGCGTGAGTTGATCACGATCCCGCGCACGGCCGGGTCGGCAAGCGAGTTGCGCGCAATCGACTGCAGCACCCCCCATTCGCCGTCCTTGCGCCGGAACCGGTACTCGGTCGCGTGTACGCCCCCGGGCTCGCGCAGGAGGTCCGACAGGCTAGAGCGCGCGGCGGGCAGATCGTGCGGATGCATGAAGTCGAGATAGCTCTTGCCGAGCATCTCTTCGACTGCGTACCCGCCCACCGCGCGGATGGAGGGGCTGATGTAAGTGACCGTGCCCCGCGCGTCCGCGACCACCAGCAGATCGGACGCATTTTCGATCAGCGAGCGGAAGCGGCGCTCGCTCGCTTCCACGGCCTCCCGGACGCGGTTGCGCTCGGTAATGTCCTGCAGTACGTGCAGCGAATAGATGTATTCACCTTGGTCGTTCTTCACCGAGAACGAGCGAGACGAATAGCACTCGCCGCCGGGCAGCGTGAATTCCTCTTCCTTTCCTCCCTGGCGTTGCTCCACCGTGGCGCCAGCGCACCCCGGCAGAGGCCCGTCGCGCCTCGGAAACACTTCCCAGTAGCGCTTTCCGATCACCTCCTTGATCGGCATTTTCCCGAGCGCTGCATAGGCCAGGTTCGCACGCACCACCCGATAATCGGCGTCGTGGAAGAAGATCGCGTCCTGCACCGAGTCGAATGCGGCTTTCCACTGGAATTGCGCCTGCCGCACGCCGCGGCGCGCGGCTGCATCGTTCAGCTCCCGGTTGACAACGGAGCCCAGGCGGCCGAGGTTGCCCTTCATGAGGAAGTCCGAGGCGCCGGACTTCATGACTTCGACCAACTCCTCTTCGCCTACCTTGCCGGAAACGATGACGAACGGCAGATCCCTGTCGCGCTCCTTCGCAATCTTCAGGGCTTCCTTTCCGCCGAAGCCCGGGATCATATAGTCCGAGAAGATGAAGTCCCAGGCCCTGTCTTTCAGCGCAGCGCGCATCGCCGCCGCCGTCTCCACGCGTTCCGAGACCACCTCGTAGCCGCTCCTGCGGAGCTCACGCACGAGCAGCGCCGCATCGTCGGGCGAATCCTCGACGATTAGCGCGCGAAGTGGCGACCCGGGCTTCACATCAGGCCTTCGCTTGCGCAGCGCGCAGGCCGTCTTGCGGCGGCGCCTCGTTGAGCACTAGCCAGTACATGCCGAGCTGGCGCACTGCTTCGGAGAATTGCCCGAAGTCCACCGGCTTGCGGATATAGCTGTTGGCCCCGAGCGAATAGCCGCCGAGGAGATCCGACTCTTCCTTGGAGGAAGTCAGGATCACGACCGGAACCACCTTCCGTGCCGCATCGGCACGCAGCCTCTTCAGAACCTCGAGGCCGCCGATCTTGGGAAGCTTGAGATCGAGGAGCACGACCGACGGAAGCTTTGAATTTGGCGCGAAGAGATAGTCCAGCGCCTCCTGGCCGTCGCGCACCACTTTCACCGGGTTAGCTATATTGTTCTTCTTGAGGGCCCGAAGCGTGAGTTTCTCGTCGTCGGGGTTGTCTTCCACCAAAAGTATCGTTCCTTCGTTCATTGTGGTCTCCGTTAGCAGGTTGTCAGGCGGGCAAAGCTTCGCGCTCGTGTGGAGGGTGTTGTGTTTGTTGCAGGCGCAGCGTGGGTTCTTGCGCACCCAAGGTGAAATAGAAGGTCGCGCCTTTTTCGACTTCGCCTTCGGCCCAGCAGCGGCCCCCGTGCCTCTGGACGACGCGCCGAACAGTGGCGAGGCCGATCCCAGTCCCCGGGAACTCGCTCATGCCATGGAGGCGCTGAAACGGCGCGAACAGGGCGCCCACGTGGGCCATGTCGAAACCGGCACCGTCGTCGCGCACGAAGTAGGCCAATTCGCCCTCTTTCTGCGCGGCGCCGACCTCGATCTGCGCCGTGGAATGCTTGGATGTGAACTTCCAGGAATTCGCGAGCAGGTTTTCGAGCAATATCCTTATGAGCGTCTTGTCTCCGCGCGCGACGAGCCCGGGAGCGACGCGATATGTCACTCGCCGGGTGGATTCGGTCGACCTGAGCTCCGCCACGATCGAATCAGCGAGCGCGCCTAGATCCACTTGCTCATAGGTCATATCCGAGCGCGACAACCGTGAGAGCTTCAGGATGTCGTCGATGAGATGCCCCATCTTCTGTGCCGCTGCGCGCACTCGGCGCAGCGAATCTCTGCCTTCCTCGTCGACCTTTTCGGAATAATCTTCCTCGAGAATCTTCGAAAACCCGTCTATGGTGCGCAGCGGCGCGCGCAGGTCATGCGACACCGAGTACGCGAAAGACTCGAGTTCCTTGTTCGCCGCCTCAAGCTGGGCCGTGCGCTCATGCACGCGAAGCTCGAGTCCGCGGTTCAGGTCTTCGATGTCCAATGCCATCTTGTTGAAGGCCTTCGCCATCTGGCCGACCTCGTCGCTCGAATCTTGGATGCGCGGGTCAATGCGAACGCCGAGCTTGCCGCCGCCAAAAGACGCGATCCCGTTCACCAGCATCCCCAGAGGACGGCTGACGGTGAGGCGCACATAGAAAAAAGCCGCTGCCGCGATGGCAATCGCCAGCGCGACGCCGTAAAGAAGGAGCCGGACAATCGCCGCCCTCCCGCGAATCGCCTCTTCGCTCGCGGAAGCGAACCGATACAGGCTGAGCGCCGACCAGTCGTTCAGGCTGGCATCGAGCAACCGCCGGTGGATGCGCCAGCGGTCGAAAGCAGCCTGGATCTCGCCTTCTTTGCCCGCGTCGATAGCTTGGATCAAGGCGAGCCTGCTGCGACGGATGCGGTCGCGCGATTCGACGACCGCGTCCATAAGCGCATGTTGCAGCGGATCGGTGACGTCGACTGCATAACGCTTTAGCGCATTTTCCGCTTCCCGGTCTGCCGATAGCGTCGCCTCGATTCGGCGGGCTTTCTTATCGATCCGGTATGACAGGACCTCCACCGCGGTTTCCGTGTGCACGTCCTTCACCAGACCCGCGAGACGGGTATCCCGCTCAAGGCGCTGGCTGGTCGCGCGCAAGCCCTCCTCCTGCTGCTTGAGGTCCCGAAGTAGTGCCGCGCTGGCAATCAGGAGCAGCAAGATCATCAGCGCTTGCGGCAAAAGGATTTTGTAGCCTAGCCTCACGCGCTACCTCGCTGTCTCGGCTGTCTGGACGGTGACGGCGCCAGGCCTCACCGCCATCATGTAATCGACGAAGATCGCCTTGCGGAAATCCGGCGTGGGCCCGGAAAATTTCCCCGAGTCCTTCATCCATTGGGCTTCCAGGGTCATGGTCGTAAGCAGCACGTTGTCCAGCTTCGCTGCGGGAGCGAAATCGTTCCATCCCTCGCGGATGAAGGCTTCCTCGAACCGGCCGGCAAGCCTCGCCGCTACGATGCGGATGGCCTCGTCCCTGTTGCGATCGACGAAGTCCTGCGCCTTAACCAGTGCCTTTAACAACCGTGTCATCGTTTCGCGCTTGCCGGCGACAATCTCCCGCATGCCGACCAACATAGAAGCCTCTGTGTAGGCGTCGCTGTAGAGCATCACCGCGCGCTCGCCCAACGCCCGACCCAGGCTGAATTGAAGAGGATTGAAAACCAGCACGGCGTCGATGCCGCCTCCGAGCAACAACTTCTCGTACTGGTCGGGCTCAACCTGCACTTTGGTGACGCTTTCGGGCGGAACACCCTCGGTCGCGAGGAGAACGGACAGTACGTACTCTTGGCCAGAGCCAAGGCTCAAGCCAATCTTCTTTCCCTTGAGATCGGCGGGACCTGATATTCCGCGGTCGCGTCTCGCGAGAACCCCTTGGTTCCGGGCCGACGTGTGGAGCATCGACACGATCGCGAGGTCCCTGCCCTCGTAGATCCTTTGCGTTACCGGAGTCTCGTAGACCGTCGCCAGGTCGGATTTGCCCTCAAGCACGCTGGTCAGCGCATCGCGCCCCAGGCTGAACGAATTGAAGGTCACATCAAGCCCGGCCTCCTTCAGGAAACCCCTGGCGTCAGCGACGTAAACCAGCGCAAATACCGGCTGCGACGCTTCTGCGATCGTGAGCTTCAACGGCGGGCCCGAGGGCGTGTCTGGCACGCCGCAGCCGAATGCGCCCAACAGGAGAAACGCGGCGAGGCAGCGCGGCGAGGGGATCCATCGAAAGCCCGCCTCAAGAATTGCGGACCTCAGAACGTTTGAATGCGCTTCAATCAATTTGCCCACTGTGTCCCCCACTCGCCCCCTGTCGACGCATTGAAGCGGATGTCGCAACACCACGATTGATCTAGGTCATAAAGCACGTCAAAAGTGGCGCCTAATTCACTTTGTCAGAGACTGTTAACCCCACGCAAAATAGGACAAAGATGCGCGCCGTCCGCGCCTACAAGGACGAGCATCTGCATCGCCTGCAGACGGTCACGGATTACCGGTTGATCGAGGAATCGGCTTTCACCAAGAGCGCGGTAGGCCGCTCACGATGAAGGGGCTCTATCTACTGGGCCTCGCCTCGGTCGCGACGGTCCAGCGCCGGCTGAAGAAGTTGCGCGAAGCGGGCGCCGTCGTCACGACCAAGTCCGGCGAGGACGGCCGCGTCATGCAGCTCACCCTGGCACCGAAGATGTACAAGGCCTATTCCCGGTACGCATCGCTGCTTGCCGGCGCCGACGCCAAGCACCGGCACGCCGCCGCGGATCGACCAGGCTAAGTTTTTCCCTGTCGCTTGCGCTGCGTCAATGAGCCGCGGGCGCGCAGCGCGAGACTGATCCCGTGGCGCACGATTCGCATTTCCACTTCAGCCGGCACAGGCATGCCGCGGCGCTGCGCGGCCTCGGCGCGCTACGGACCCTGCGGGAGTTCGAGAGGCGGCACCTGGATTTCTGCCGTACCGTGCAGGACCGCGACCTGCTCTGCGAGATCGGCTACCACCAGCTCACCGGCCGGCCGCTCGCGCAGAAGCAGCTCTTCCTGCTCGATCTCGGCTCGGTCGCCACCGTCCAGCGTCGTCTGCGCAGGCTGCGCCGCCTCGGCGCGATCCAGCAGCAGCGCTGCCAGCACGACCGTCGTGCCGTAGAGTTTGTCGCGAGCGGAAAGGTGCTTGCCGCTTTTGCCCGGTACGGCGAGCTGCTGGGCACGAACGCAAGCTAGGAGCGGCGCTCGCCTCTTGCGGGAAAGCGCAGCAGGGGCTCGTACTTCTCGAAGAGCTTGAGGCATTTCGGCGTCAGCGTGAGCTCGACCGCGCGGCCGTCGAGCGCGGAACGATGCTGGTGCACGATCCCGAGCTGCTTGAGGCGCCGCAGGCGGCGCTGCACGGTGGCGACCGACCCGACGTCGAGGAGGAAGAGCTGCTTCAGGGTCAAAGGCTTGCCCTCGGCCTGATGGAAGCCGATCTCGCGTACCAGGTCGTGGTCCTCTATGGTCCTGAGAAAGCCGAGGTGCTGCTTCTCGAAGGTCCTCAAGGCGCGCAGCCGCTCGAAAACCCGCACGTCTCCCCTGTTCACCGGGTTTTATCTTTTAGTCCGGCCGTTCAAGGTACCGTTTCTCCGGCCGCGGACAAAGCGCAATCTATGGTCGCTTTGATAGGCAATTCAGAAAGGCAAGTTGCTTACATAACTGCCTTACGCAGCGCGGTAGCCGCGCTTGCCGCCCGTCTTCGCCGCGTACATCGCCTCGTCGGCGCGCTTGAGGAGCTCCTCGGCCGAGTCGCCGGACCCGGGGAAGGTCGCGATGCCGATGCTCGCCGAGACCTCGAGCCGGTGATGGTCGATCGGGTACGGTGCCGAGATCTCCTCGACCAGCTTGCCGGCGACCGCCGCCGCCGCCGGAGCATCGGCATGAACGAGGAGCACGGCGAACTCGTCGCCGCCCAGGCGCGCGGCGACGTCGGAGCCGCGCACGGCTTTCGTAAGGCGCTCGGCCACGGCGCAAAGGAGCTTGTCGCCGTAGTCGTGGCCGAAGGTGTCGTTCACTTTCTTGAAGCCGTCGAGGTCGACGAAAAGCACCGAGAGCGGCTTCTCCTCGCGCCGGGCGAGCTCGACCTGCCTGGAGGCGAGCTCCTCGAAGAGCACGCGGTTCGCGAGGCCGGTGAGGCCGTCGTGGTGCGCGCGATGCTCCGCGTTCGCGATCATGCGCGAGGCGCGCACGAGCGCCTGCCCGACTTCATCGGCCTCGCGCAATCCGAGCGGCGGCACCACGATTTCCTCCTTCAGCCCGATGCGCGAGGCGGGCTCGGCCAGCGCGCGGATGGACTGCGCGATGCGGCCGCCGAGATACCACACCAGGCCGAAGCTCAGCGTGAGCGTGAACACCGCCGCCGCCGCGGCGAGCCAGATCGACTCGAACAGGCTCGCGACGAGCGCGCGCCGCGGAATGCCGATGGCGACGGCCCAGCGCGTCGTGGCCGAGCGGCTGAACGCGGACAGGACGGGGATGCCTTCGAGGGAGAGGGTTTCCACCGCGCCCTCCTCCACCTCGTGCATGCGCCGCACGAGGTCCGGCGCGCCCGGCTTGCCGAGGAAGCGCTCGTGCTCGGCGGTGCGCGCCACGATGGTGCCGGTCGTGTCGAACACCGCGCCGATCCACCCCTGCGGCAGCCGCTGCTCCTGGAGCAGCGCAAGGAAGCGCGGCGGCCGCTGCACCAGCGCGAGCGAGTACACAACCTTGCCCGCGCGCAGCACCGGCACGTCCACGGCGATCGCCGCAGTTCCGCCGACGGAGCCGGTGTTGAGATGGGAGATGGCCGCACGCCCGTCCTCGAACACCGCGCCCAGGTGGAACGCGTTGCTGCGCCTGGGCAGCGGATCGCCGTAAGGCCGCAGCGTGTTGAGGAGCTGGCGCCCGTCCCGGTCGCTCAGCGCCACGTTCACGGCGACGTCGCGATGGACGAGCTCGAGCGCCTGGGCGTGGAACGCGCGCAGGTTCCCCGTCTGCAGGTGCGGCGAGGTGCTCAGGACTTGCGCGGCGAGCGTGAGGCTGACGAGCTCGCGGTCCACCGCGTGCACCATGGCGCGCGCCGTGGCGATGGAGTCGTGCTCGACGGTCTGCCGGTCGCCCTCGTAGTCCAGGGCGAGCAGCCAGGCGGTCAGCAAGACGGCGGGAACCGCGCTCGCGATGACGAGCGTGGCAAGGCGCCGGCGGATGCTCGGCGCCCGGGACGGCGATCCGGCCGGATCCATGCGCCCGGATTATGCGGGAATCGGCCCGGCCGCTAGGCGCTTGCCTGCGGCGGCGCGATCGAGCGGATCTGGAAGCGCCCGTCCTTGCGAAAAAGCCAGGTCTCGTAGTAATGGACCGGCCGTCCGCCGGCCGCGCTCCAGCGAGGCAGCGGCGAGGCGCGCCGCACGCTGCGCAGGGCCTTCGCGTCGAGCGAGCGGAAGCCGTTCGAGCGCACGACCCGCGCACGGGCCCTGCCGCTCGCCTCGATCGTTACGGAAAGGACGACGACCGACTTGAGCAGCGGAGGCGCCGCGCCGTCGAATGTTTCGCCGCGGCTGGCGCGGTGGATATGGCGCGCGACGTCCGCCTTGTAGGCGTCCAGGCTTTCGGCGTGCGCCGCCAGCGGCCCGAGCGCCATGCACAGGCCGGCGGCTGCGAGCCGCATCACTTCGCGGCGCCGACCGGTGCGGGCGTGTTCTTCTGCGCGAGCGCCTTGATGAGCCCGTCGATGCCCTTCTGCTTCACCACCGCGTCGAATTCGGAGCGGTAGGTGAGGACGAGGCTCACGCCTTCCACGACGATGTCGTAGATCTTCCAGCCCTCGTCGGTCTTGTGCATCGAGTAGTCGAGCTGCACCGGCCGCTGGCCGGGGCGGATGTACTGGTTGCGCACCGTGACGTCGGTGTCCTCGGGCTTGTAGTGCGAGGGCAGCACCTTCATCGTCTGGCCCTCGTAGCGCCCGAGGGCGTTGGAATAGGTGCGCACCAGCATGCGGCGGAACTGCTCGACGAGCTGCTGCTGCTGCTCCTTGCTCGCCTCCTTCCACGCGCGGCCGACCGCGAGGCGCGTGGCCTCGTCGAAGTCGATGAGCGGCAGCACCTTCTGCTCGGCGAGCTGCAGCGCCTTCTCCTTGTCGCCGGCGGCGAGCTGCTTGTCGCTCTTGATGGACGAGAGCACGTCGTCGGTCACCTTCTTCACCAGCTCGTCGGGCTTGAGGTTCTGCGCTTGCGCCGTCACGCTCGGCGCGGGCGCGTTCGATCCGGTCGTGGATTGCGCGAACGCATTGCATCCCAGAGCTGCGGTGAAAAGAAAGACGAAAAGACGCGTCATGCGGCCTCCTTGGCTTTTTCCTTCTCCTTCTGCGAACCCTTGAACATCCCGGGCTCGAGCGAGTGGCGCTCGAGCAGGCGGTAGAACTCGGTGCGGTTGCGCCCCGCCAGGCGCGCCGCCTTGGTCACGTTGCCCCCGGTGATCTTGAGGATTCGCACCAGGTAGTCCCTCTCGAACGCCTTGCGCGCCTCGTCCAGGGGAGTGAGCGCCGTGTCGGCGACGTCGAGCGCCTGGCGAACGAGCGATTCGGGGATGACCTCGGTGGCGGCGAGCGCCACCGCCTGCTCGATCACGTTCAGGAGCTGGCGCACGTTGCCCGGCCAGGGCGCCGACACCAGCAGCTGCATCGCCTCGGGCGAG